>DATFWY010000096.1:0-27446 GCA_035258805.1 Blastocatellia bacterium
TTAACAAGACCAATTGAATCGATATCGAAAACCGCCGTAGCCTCCGGATACGGACCCATCTTCGGCGGATCGCCGGTTATGATCAGAAGATTCCGCAGCCCCAGACCGGCTGCTCCCAGCAGATCACTTGTCATGCCAAGAAGATTTCTGTCGCGGCAACAGTAATGAACGACCGTTTCAATTCCGACTCTCTGTTCTATAAGCGTTGAAACCGCAAGCACACCCATTCTTGACTGGGCGCGTGGACCATCAGGGACGTTAACGGCATCAACCCCTGCATCGTTGAGCAGCCGCACCCCTTCCAGCATCTTCGAAGGATCACAGCCCTTCGGAGGCACGATTTCAACCGATGTCACGAACTCGCCCTCGCAGATCTTCTTAGCAAAGCGAGAGCGCTCAGCGCGGGGGACGACTTTGACATCAGGAGGCTTATCCTCCGGTACAAACACCCTAACGGTAGAGCGCCCTGGAGACAGCGCCGCCACCGCATTAGAAATCTGCTTGATATGCTCTGGAGTTGTACCGCAACAGCCACCCACGAACTTGGCGCCGGCTTGAATGAGCCGCTTGGCGTACTTTGCCATGTACTCCGGCGAGGCCATGTAAAACATCCGACCATCGACCTGGCGTGGCAGGCCTCCGTTTGGCTGCGCCGATAACTTACGCTTGGTGACGTCGCGCATCTTTTCGATGGCTTCAAGCATTGTGTGTGGGCCGACTGAACAGTTCAATCCGATAACGTCCGCGCCCAATTCGTCCAGCCGTTTAGTGAATGTCTCCGGCGCTGTACCATAGCTCGTGTTGCCATCGGTCTGGATAGTCATTTGAGCGACGACAGGAAGGTCGGTGAGTGAGCGGACGGCTAAGAAGGCCTGCTCGATTTCAGAGACATCTGAAAATGTCTCAAGAACGAATAGATCGACGCCGCCTTCGAGTAAAGCCTCGGCCTGCTGGCGGAAAATCTCCCGCGCTTCTTCCGCGGCGGTCTTGCCGTAAGGCTCAATGCGAATTCCGAGCGTCCCAAGGGCGCCTGCCACAAAGGCCCGTTCACCTGCTGCTTCACGAGCGATACGCGCGCCTGCGTGGTTTATCTCGTAGGTCTTATCTTCGAGTCCGTAACCTGCGAGCTTCATACGGTTGGCGCCATAAGTGTTTGTCTCAATGATGTCAGCGCCGGCTTTGATGTATTCGCGCTGAACTGCAAGCACAAGATCGCGGCCGTTGAGGTTCAGCTCGTCATAACAACGATTAATGTAAACGCCGCGCTGGTAGAGCATCGTTCCCATGGCGCCGTCGAAGACATACACCCGATCATCTGTAACTGCATTGCGAAAATCTTTCATGGCTGGTCCCGTCTGACGATTACCATCTCGAACGCATTGCCAGCTTGCCGAGGAGGGCTCGCAGGCGATGCTTTGCCAGGTACGTCAGAACTCCTCTAAAAAAGCGAAGACCCCGCGCTAAACCGCGCGGGGTCGAATCCGGGCCGTTTAGCAGTTTTTTACGTGGAGCAATTTGCTTAAATCGCCACGATGGGTTTGTCAACGAGACCTAGAATACACGCCGCTTAAAGGGGAGTCAATCGTTTGCCAATCATACAAACGACGGGTTTGCTGGTCAGTCCAAATCGATGCGCTTTGCCTAAGCTACGAACCCGCTGCTAAAATCCGTGGTTTTACTACAATACGATATTGGTGCAATCCGGCAGCTCGATTGTACGAATCAGGATTGTTTATGGTGACTAGATGAAGATCAGTTACAACTGGCTCGGCGAGCTGGTTACACTCACGCTTAAACCAACGGAACTTGCGGAACGCTTGACGATGGCTGGTCTCGCGGTTGAAGGCATTGAACCCATTCGCGACGACCATATTCTGGATTTCGATCTTACTTCAAATCGCCCAGACGCGCTTTGCCATCTCGGCATCGCCCGAGAAGCGGCATTGGTGTGTGGAACGTCGCTGACCCCAAGAGCGATGAAGCTAAATGAATCGAGCGAAAGCGCAGAGTCGGCGGCCGCAGTGGAGATTCTCGATTCCGACCTGTGCCCGCGATACGCCGCGCGCATTGTTCGAAGCGTCAAAGTAGGCCCGTCACCCAAATGGCTCGCCGAGCGACTGGAATCGATCGGCCAACGCCCGGTAAATAACATCGCTGACATAACAAACTACGTTATGTTCGAGATGAATCAACCCACCCACGCTTTCGATCTGAATCTGTTGCACGGCAAGCGAATAGTTGTCAGGCGTCCTCGGCCAGGAGAACAAATAACCACGCTCGACGGATCCACCCGCGAGTTGACCTCCGAGATGCTGGTGATCGCCGATTCAGACCGGCCGGTGGCAATCGCTGGCGTGATGGGCGGCGCCGACACCGAGATCAATGACCAGACAAAAGACGTACTAATCGAAAGCGCTTACTTCAATCCAGCATCCATCAGGCATACCGCACGCGCGCTGGGAATGGACACCGAAGCTTCATATCGTTTTGCGCGAGGAGCGGACCCCAACGCTCAGGTAAAGGCGGCCGATCGAGTCGCCGAGTTGATCGCTGAGATCGCCGGATGTCAGGTGCTGAGTGGAGTGATTGATGCGCATCCTGTTTTGGTCACGCGCAATCGAGTTACGCTGCGAGAATTGCGAATTGAGCGCCTTACGGGATTAAAGGTAACAATCCAGCAGGCCGCAGAGATCCTCCGAAAGCTGGAATTCGATGTAGAGCTAACCGAAGCCGGCAAGTTGTCCGCAACTGCCCCGTCTTTTCGTATCGACATATCTCGCGAGGAAGATCTCGTCGAAGAGGTTGCTCGCCACGTTGGGTACGATCACGTAGATGTGACGATTCCGGAGTGGGGCGGCGCAGGGAGCTATCTAACCGGAGACAAGCAGCGGCGTAATGTGCGTCGAGCGCTTATAGCTCTCGGCTTTGATGAAGCCTATTCGTTCAGTTTTGTTAGCGGCGAGCGAGATCAATTATTCAGACAAGGCAAGCGACCGCCGGCAACTCTTTCGAACCCAATCGATGTGAACCAGTCGGAGATGCGCTCGTCCATAGTGACGGGGTTACTCGACGCAGTTCAAAACAATTTCAACCAGGGCACTCGCGACGTAAAGCTGTTTGAAATCGGCCGCATATTTGAGCCCTCAGAAAGTGACGAGCGCCCTGTCGAACGAGAAGTCCTGGGGCTTGTAATGACCGGCTCGGTCTTGCCGGATGACTGGCGGGGTTCGAAACAAGTCGAGCTGTACGATTTGAAAGGTGCGGTTGAGGTGGCGATGTCCACGCTAAACATCTCAGGCTTTACAATTAAAAGAGCCAGTGTAGAATACCTCCATCCCGGACAGTCGGGGGTGCTTAATAAAGACGGGGACGAGATAGCGAGGTTTGGTCGTCTTCATCCGCGAGTGGCCTCTTTCTATAAGTTCCGACAGCCTGTTTTTATCGGTGAGCTCGAGTTTGGAAGACTGCTCCAACTGCCTCCGGACCGTGTGCGATACAGCGCGCTTGCCAGGTTTCCTGCCGCATCTCGCGACGTATCGGCGCTGGTGCCTGACGACGTGATGTGGGGCGATATCGAGGCGGCGGTTCGCGATCTCGGGATTCCCGAAATAGTTTCGGTGCGGGTGTTCGATACCTACAAAGGCAAAGAGATGCCGGAAGGTTTTCGTTCTTTGGCGTTCAGGGTGACTTATAGAGGCAAGGGCCGCACTCTAACCGATGACGAATTAACCGGCATGCACGAGCGAGTCAGGATGCTGCTTGAAAACCGCTTCGGCGCGCAATTGAGATAGGACGAATAGGTCCTATAGGTCTTATTCGTCCTATAGGTCCTATAATCTTTCGGAGGACAGGTGAGCGGAATCTACGGTCTTGAAAAGTTCTCGCATCTCGAGGACAAAATCTATCGAACTATTGAGCAGTTCAAACGGGAGCGACAGGAACGCGAGGCACTTGAGCGCGAAGTGGTGAATCTGCGCCGCGAGATGACGCGGGCCACCGACGACCGGCAGAGGTTGGAAGAGCAGGTTGAGCGATTGCTTACCGAGCGCGACGCCATAAAGCAAAAGGTCGAAGGGATGCTGGATGCGATCTCCGTTCTTGAGGTCGAAGCAGCGAAGAGCGGGAGCAGCTAAATTGGGAGGCGTTGGCGGCTTGAATTGAAGCACTTTCGGCCAACGGGTGAATATGGACAACAATCCCAGCCAGTCACACAAGGTCGTGATCTACAATCAGACCTATACCCTCCGGAGCACGCACGAATCCGATTACATTCAGGAGCTGGCCGAGCACGTCAACAAACGAATGAATGAGATTGCTCGAGCAACTATGACGGTCGACTCATTGCGGGTGGCGATACTTGCCGCCATTCAGATCGCTGATGAGTATTATCAGTCCCGGCGCGAAATGAAAGAGACCGAAGATGAGATTGCGGAACGAAGCGCCAAGTACGCCGAGCTGCTCGATCAATTTCTTAGAACAGACGTAGCTGAACCTGCCAAGTAACACCTGTGTACCAACCAACCGCTTTGGGGTTAGTATCAACCTCTCGCGGAACTTATTAAGAGTCTCTGGTTCCCCTGTGCTTTCTTCTGCGTAATCTGCGTCATCTGCGGATGAGACCGGCGGTCAGCTCAAAGCCTTCAATCAGGACCCATCCGCAGATGACGCAGATAACACAGATTAAAATGATGAAAGATAGGTAGAAACGAGTGGGCGATAGGCAGGGTGAAATGAAAGACATTCGAATAAGCAGGCGGCAATTGCTCGAGCTTGGTGCCGCCGCAACTGTGGGGGCTATGGTGAACACAATCGATCAACACTCAATCAATGCAGCCACTGAATCATCCGGCGACAACGCTGAAGCTCCGAGCGAAACAACGCCACTGTCCGGTCTCGCTGCGGAGTACGACAAGTATGACGGGCTCGGCCTCGCCGCTCTTGTCGCAAAACGCCAGGTTACCGCTTCCGAGCTATTGAATGCCGTGCGAGAGCGGCTCGAAGCCTTAAATC
The DNA here is from genome assembly GCA_035258805.1 of Blastocatellia bacterium. Lineage (GTDB taxonomy): Bacteria > Acidobacteriota > Blastocatellia > UBA7656 > UBA7656 > Onstottus_A. The sequence continues at coordinate 5,011 of DATFWY010000096.1, forward strand.
CGAAACTAAACGCCACAGCACAAGTCTTCTTCGAAAAAGCCGAAGCACAAATAAAACAAGGCTTGCCTGACGGTCCGTTTAAAGGCGTGCCATTCGTGCTGAAGGACCTCGGGCAACAAATGGCCGGTACAATCACCAGCTACGGCAGCCGCGTTTTCAAAGACAACATTCCAAATTTCGACAGCACCCTTGTGACTCGCTACAAACAAGCAGGTTTGGTGATCTTTGCTAAAACCACATCCCCCGAGTTTGGTCTCACCACTTCAACAGAATCGGTGTTGTTCGGCCGGACACACAACCCGTGGAATCTCGAGCGAACAAGCGGAGGGTCCTCTGGGGGCTCGAGTGCTTTGGTCGCAAGTCGCGTCGTTCCGATGGCTCATGGCAGCGACGGCGGAGGCTCGATCCGAATTCCCGCTTCCTGCTGCGGACTGTTCGGCTTGAAACCGACGCGCGGGCGAGTCCCGATGGGACCCGCGCAGTTCGAAAGCTGGAACGGTTGTTCGCATCATCACGCGCTGACGATTTCAGTGCGCGACAGCGCCGCGCTTCTGGACGTTTCATCCGGAGCCGAGCTCGGCTCGCCTTATTTTTCTCCACAACCGGAACGCCCTTTTGTGAAAGAGGTCGGCATCGATCCGGGCAAGCTCCGAATCGCGCTCGCGATAGCGACTCCCGCGGGAACTCCGCTCGATCCGGAGTGCAGGAAGGCGGCGGTTGAGGCGGCGAAGCTCTGCGAGAGTCTTGGGCATAAGGTCGAGGAAGCAAGGCCTCCGATCGAAGACGCGTGGATGCGGGAGGCCTTTTTGACGGTGCTGCGGGTCTCACTTGCGCGAACGCTTGACGACGCAGGAAAAACGCTTGGACGTCCAGTTAACGAAAAAGATGTGGAACCGGTCACCTGGATACTCGCGGAGGTAGGACGCTCTGCCAATGTCGTCGCTTATTCGCGCGCGATTGCGACAATGCACCAGGTGGGGCTTGCGATGGCGAAGTTTCAGCAGAAATACGACGTGATTTTGAGCCCCACTCTTGCGAAGCCACCGGTGGCGCTTGGCGTGCTAAGCCTGTCGCCGGAAGACATCGCTCAGTATACAAAGGCCGTGACGGAATTTGGTCCTTACACAGCGCTATACAATGTAACTGGTCAACCTTCGATGACTGTTCCTCTGCACTGGTCGAGGGATGGTTTGCCTATCGGGGTGATGTTTTCGGGAAGATTCGGCGAGGATGCGATGCTGCTGCGGCTCGCGGGCCAGCTTGAGAAGGCCAAGCCCTGGGGAGGGATGAGACCGAAGGGGTATTGAGCCAATCCTGAAGGGGCACGTTGTAACCTTCACACGAGCGCCAGAAACTGGCGAGCAGCTATGCAAATCCCCCAAACGCCAGGTTGGGGATCTTTCACGCCAACCTACAACAGAACCCGCGCACGACACGTTATGGAAATCCCCCAACCGGCCGGTTGGGGGATTTCCTTGCATCCTAGCTGCTCGCCTTTCTTGCTGTAGGCCGGCGTGAATGATCCCCAACCGGCACCGTTGGGTGATTTGCCTACTTCGGAGTACTTCCTCCGGGGGGTCGTCTCGGACTACTTCCTTGGCGAGGGTTTTCCTACGTGGATGTGGGCTCCTGTCGCAACGCCTGGGACCGCTCTCCGAAACGCAATAAACGGCACGCCCAAGCCTCGGAGTCTATCCACTACCGCGCGACCTTCTGTGCTGTCCGGACTCAAAGCCACGTCGATGCCATTACGGTGGTCGAATCCTAATCGATCATGCAGACGCGTTTGACCGAATGCGCTCACAGGCAAAGTCCGCCCAAACTTCGATATAAAGAAGCTCTTTATGTCGCGCTCGATCTGCCCTTTGGAGTACGCGGCGATGGCGCCTTTCTTTGTTGGGATGGATTTTTCATCAACAGCCGGTTTAGGTTCCGGCGGTGGCAGGTATTCCCAACTCGCAACTTCGGTCGGCTGCGAGACTTCGAGTGCTTTGCGGCTCAGGTATCCCGAGATTGCCGCTTCTCCTCCGGTTGTGATGGCATACCACGTACCGTCGGAGCTGGTGATTTCCAGGTTGATAAAGACCGAGTCGCCTCGCTTCAACGTTCCCACGATCCGGCTTGATGCGGAAACGCCCGAATAGACTTCTGCCGAATCGAGCCTAACCGTTGCTTGCCAACTCGTTGATCCTGCATCGGGTTGTGCCGCGGCGGGTCGAGCAATCGCGCAAATCAATAATAGACCAATACACAACGTGAGGCTGAACTTCATATATTTATTACGAAACCCCTTTTGTTCGGTCACCGAGCCGCTGTCTTGCTTGCACGCGTCTCATCATAGTCAACGCGTCAACTCTTTTCGCTGAGCCGGTGTACTCAGTCACGCGTTTGAAGGCTGTGTAGGCCTTTTTGTAATCCTGGAGACCGAAATAGCTCTCGCCAAGCCAATACTGACAATTGCTTGCAAGCGTGTCAGTCGGGTACTGATCCAACAGCCAGTCGAATATATCGATCGCTTGTTGGTAGTTCCTTTGCCGAAATCGGTCGAGTGCGTCCCGGTATGCGGTCGATATTCTGGACTCTCTCTTGGTAACGGATGCCTTTGCCTCAGCGCGACTGGCAGCTTGTTTTGCCGGGCCAGCACTCTTCGGCGCTACAGCAACGCTGCTGTCCTTGAAAGCCGGCAAGTTTATGACGGTCGGCCGTGGTACATGCGCCTCGGCCTCGACCATGTTGGATTGCGCTTTCTTATACGTCGGATCGAGCAGAACAGCTCTCTTAAACACGTCCCTTGCCTCGCTCCAACGCTTCTGCTCCATATAGACCACACCCAGATTATTGAAGGCTGCTGCCGGCTCACTCACCGCGAGGAACTCCGAAAGCGCCTGATCAGGCTCGCCCATGCGTGCCAGTACGATTCCAAGATTGTTGTGAGCTTCTACGAGCGAGTTGTCCGCAGCAACCGCGCGCTCGAGATAGGTACGGGCTTGAATCAAGTCGCCTCGTTTGAGGAACACGTAGCCGGTATTCGACAGTAACGGTGCGCTCTTTGGTTTGATCTCTACAGCAGACAAGAATGCGGACAACGCCTGATCGATCTCATTCCTGTGCAGGTGAACTCTGCCAAGTGCCTCCAGTGCGTCGGCGGATTTTGGATCAAGCAGAACTGCGCGTTCGGCGTGCTGGTAGGCAAGGTTGAAGTCGCCCCATCGATCCCATACTCGCGCAACACCGACCTCTGCAAGCGAGTCGCCGGGTTTGATCGACTGGATCTCCTGGTACATCTGAAAAGCGTACGGCAGGAGTCCCTCTTCCATGTAAGTGTCAGCCAATTGTCGCCGCGAGTCGATGTCGTTGCCATTTGCGGCAGCTCTAGATGACAGTTCGGCGAGATAAGGCCGTCGCTTTAGTAGCTGCTTGAGTGCGTCTTCGGCGGCAGCGGTGTTCTCCTGAGAGATCTTTAACGTTGCCTGGATAAAGTTCGAGAGCGCGGTCGGTGTCCCGGTTGATTCCGGTGCGGTCGCATTTGGTGCGACCTGAACATTAACCGAGCGATGGCGACTACATCCAGGAATAGTCAGCAGAAAGACGCAGATGAGGATCACACTCGAGTAGCGGCGCATGTTCCACACTCCCCAATCTAAACTGCACTGATTTCCAGCACATCCCCGACTGAAGTTTGGGTTTGTGCGAGGGTTCCTGCTGGTAATTCAACAACGCTGCGGCACCGGAGCTTCACCGCGGCAATTCTGAAGGGGTTCAACGAGTGACAAAGGTGGATCACTCGATGTTTGGAATCCAGATAGACAACATCGATCGCGAATTTCATCCCGATCGTATGAACGCCCTGCGAAGGCGTAATCCAAAGGCCTTTGCCCGTTTGAAAATCTTCGGATCGATGGCCGAGCAAACCCTTCATTCTGGTCCACGAGGTATCCGCAAGCTCCACCTCAGAGGCCAGCAGGGTTTCCTTGCTGCGATTCAACAATTGATACTTCAAAGACTGCCTCGACTGCGTACTACCTATCCCTTACGGCTTCTGCGGCGCATGATGATGATCACTATGAGGATCACTCCAATTACACCAAGAATTATTCGAAGCGTAGTAGCATCCATTTGTTATCTCCTCATTGGTTCCCGAGGCTCGGAAGGAAACTCTGCACTATCGTGATAACGGCCGGGCCCAATACTACCACAAAAATTGCCGGCATGATGAAGAAAACTAAGGGCGGAATCATCTTTATCGTGGTCTTGGCGGCGCGCTCTTCGGCACGCTGACGGCGCTTTACACGGAGCGAATCCGAGAATACCCGCAATGATTGCGCTACGCTAGTTCCAAAACGATCGGTCTGGATCAGTACGGCTACAAGCGCCTTTAGATCATCGACCTCCGTGCGATTCGCCAGATTGCGCAATGATTGCGCCCGGGCCTTACCGGCGCTCACCTCCAGGTTGAGCAATCGCAGCTCATCGCTCAGATCACGATGTATTGGACGGATCTCCTGTCCGATCCGCATCAGCGACTGGTCCAGGCCAAGTCCCGCTTCGACGCACACGACAGTTAAATCGAGCGCGTCCGGAATCGCAAGCTGGATATTTTCCTTTCGTGTTTTTATTCGGCGGCTCATCCAAAAATCAGGGATCATAGCACCGAACAAAATTGCGATGAGAACCCACAGGATGGGATTGTTGGCGAGCTTGCCCGCGACAGTGAAAGCAATCAACAAAAGGATCGCAAGCGCAATTTTCACTCCGTAAAACAAAACTGGAGCGTCTTTTCTTCTGAAACCGGCAGTAACAAGCCGTCTTTCCTGGCGCGACATTTCCTCAGGCGAACGCGGAATCATTTCCCCAAGCGGCTTGATGATCTGCTCGGAGCCCTTGATCAGGTTCCGAAAGCTGAAGCGCGAACCGGAAGCCGTCTCTGGGTCGGTTTGCCGAACTCGCTGCTCCAGGTTCCTGGAACGGCCGAACATAGCAGAAGCTAGCGTAAAGATCGCTATGAAAACCAGTACTCCGATCACTGCCGCCAATAGAGGTAAGTTAACCATCGCTGCTACTCCTTCAAACCCTGATCCGAATTATCTTTCGTATCACAAAATACCCTATGATCTGCAGCATGATCGCGACGGCGATCATGACGGTTCCCAAGGGCAGTTCTCCAAAAAACAAAAATGAAACCTTTGGTTGCGGGTCAGCGAAAAAGCGACCAATGTACTCCGGGTTGACCAGCATCATAAGCAACACTGCCGCGGGTCCAAGTCCGGTTAACAAATAGAGCGTCATTCGGCCTTGTGCGGTGTGCACCTTGACCTGACGCAGAATCTTGAACCGTTCGCGTATGACAAATGAGAGATTATCAAGGATTTCGGCGAGATTCCCGCCCGATTCGTGTTGTACGTGAAGCGCCGATACAAAGAAGTTCACGTCCGACAGCGGCACGCGCACGGTCAGGTTGTGAAGCGCTTCGCGCAGAGGCATGCCAAAGTTCTGCTGCTCGTAAGTAATTCGAAATTCGCCCGCTACCGGCTCGGGTAGTTCGTGGCCGATCAGTTCAAGAGCGGTCGTGAATGCATGTCCCGCTCTGACCGCACGTGCCAATAGATCAATTGCGTCCGGAAACAACTCTTCGAATCTGGAGAAGCGGCGCGACCTCATGAAACTTACATACATTAAAGGAGCTGCCATCGCAGCCAGGACCACGATAACCAGCAAGATATTCGCAAGATTGAATAGCAAACCTATCAGGAAAGCCAACAATCCGAGTGCAACACAGATCATCATCAGGAATCCGGCTGTTACCTCCATACCGGCTTGCTGTATGAAAATGTGAATTCTAACAACCGGTGGGATCTGAAGGAGAAACCGATTCACCCAGGGTACCTGACTCAGCACCTCTGCGCGCAGGATTCCAACCTCCTCGGCAGGTGCATCAAATGACGCCTGCTCGATAGCGGCCAAGCGAGTTTGTATTCTCTTTCTGCTCGCCGGCGCAGCGACCAGAAAATAGACTGCGCTTATCGTCAGTGCCAGTGTGACCAAAAATATCATCCCTGTGAGAGCGTACAACGCCATAACATAACCTCTCGTTTTACTAATCTGCCGCTGAGGAAACGCTCGCCTCGAACATATCCTGAGGCAGACGGATGCCAAAGCCGAACAATCTTTCGCTGAACTTTGGTCTTATGCCGGTTGGCTTAAACACTCCGCGAACTTTGTTGTTCGCGTCATATCCTTTTCGTTCGTAAACAAACAGCTCCTGCATTGTAACGACGGGACCCTCCATTCCAGTGATCTCGGAGATGCTGGTGATCTTTCTGGTTCCGTCTGTCAACCGACTAACCTGGATCACCACGTTTATTGCAGATGCCAACTGGAATCGAATAGCCTTGTCCGGCAGGTTAAGGTTCGCCATTGCTACCATCGTTTCGATTCGGCTCAAGGCGTCGCGAGGGCTGTTTGCGTGAACAGTGGTAAGCGAACCTTCGTGACCGGTGTTCATAGCCTGTAACATATCGAGGGCTTCTTCGCCGCGGACCTCACCGACTATTATGCGATCCGGTCGCATACGCAGGGAGTTGATAACCAGTTGACGTTGCCTCACAGCGCCTTTGCCTTCGATGTTTGGCGGGCGAGTCTCGAGTCTGACCACGTGTTCCTGTTTCAGCTGCAACTCGGCTGCGTCCTCGATCGTCACTATGCGTTCGACTTCCGGGATATAAGCCGATACAACATTAAGGAGTGTAGTTTTACCGGCGCCAGTTCCGCCGGAGATCAGAACGTTTAGCTTTCCCTTAACGCAGGCTTGCAGCAGCTCGAGCATCGGTTTTGTCAATGATTTGTTATCCAATAGATCGTTGGCTGTCAGCGGATCGCGACCAAAACGTCTGATTGAGAGCATCGGGCCATCGAGAGCGAGGGGAGGAATAATGGCGTTGACACGCGATCCGTCCGGCAGGCGCGCGTCGACCATCGGTGACGATTCATCTATTCTTCGGCCCACACGCGATACGATTCGTTCGATGATGCGCATCAGGTGAGCGTCGTCATTGAAGCTGACATCGGTACGTTCGAGCATACCGCGCCGCTCTATGTAGACAACCTTTGACGTGTTAACCAATATGTCCGAGATTGTCTGGTCGGTGAGGAGCTGCTCCAGGGGACCGAGACCAAAGACCTCGTCAATAATCTCACGAGAGATCTTTTCGCGTTCCGCGAGAGCAAGGGGGGTATTCTCCCGCTGGAGCATCTCGCGGATAAGCTGGGCGATCTGGTCTCGAGCGCTTTCTTCCCCAAGCCGGTAAAGATTCTCAAGTTGTACTTCATTAAGGACCTTTGTATGCAGTTTTGCTTTTAATTCGCGATAATCTGAATCAAACATCGTGTGCTCCTTGATCCCATGAAAAACATAAAACCATCAAAAATACAGAATCTTAATGATCTCAACCTTCAAAATTCAGGCATTAGATCACCCAGTGACCGGCGACATTGCTCAGTACTACGAAAAACATACTGCTAAGAAAATAACCCGAATGGTCCGCGCCGCCTGCTCGGCAATGGAATCCCAGCAAGCTCGTAGGCCAACTCCCGATAACTGCGAGCCAAATCCGAATGATTCTGCGACACTAGTGGCTGACCTGAGTTGATCGCTTTTATCGATCCTTTGTAGTTGTTGGGCAATTTCCAGTGCACGCCCAGCTTGAGCACCCGCTCAATCTCAGCATCGGTGATCTCGTCATGCTTATTCGATCGGTTGATCACCAGTCGAACCTTATCTATATTGCCACAGGCTGACAGGAACCTGATCAACCGCTCAGTTCGCCACAACGCGGGAACTTCTGGAACGGATACAACTACGATGTTCGCCGCCATTTCACACACCAGCTGCAATTGTTCCTTGTCTAAAGAAAAAGGCAGGTCCACGAACGAGTGGGTATAGGCGCGCACCATTATCTCGAGCATCTTGCTCAGGGCATCGATGTTGAACTTATTTCCCTGCTTGTATTCCTTGGGCCCGGGCAGAACCGCTACGCCGTGAGTATGTATCGTGAAGCTGTCGAGCAGCACAGAGTCAAGTCGGCCTGCGGAATCGAGAGCGTCTGTGACGGTGTACTGAGGCTTCAAATTGAGATGTGCAACGGCATCGCCAACCGGGCTGTTCAAATCGACGAGGGCAACTCGTGCCTTGTGCGCATCTGCCAGGGCGGTGGCGAGATTGATTGACAGCGAGGTTGCGCCGGAACCGCCTTTTGCAGAGGTAATACAGAAGAGCTTCCCGGTTGATCGTGCTTCCTCGTATCTCTGTTTTTCGGTAGCGAAGCGGCTGAGCGCCTGGCTTAAGGTGCGTGGCGGAATGGGCTTGGGCAGAAACTCACGCGCACCAGCGCGCATCGATTCAATGACAAATTGGTGGTCAGTCGAATCAGAGCTCAGGAACAGCCAGGCATCTGGTAGTGCGGCGTGAAGGATGCTGGTGCATTGAAGACCCATCTGCTGGTCGTGCATGTCAATGATGATGATATCCGGCGCTGACTCGGCGAACTTTCGCGTCGTACGATCACCATAGATGGAGCAGTACTGATCTGATTCGATTTCGACAGATCCGAGGGCAGTTGCGTTGACTTGTATGCGGAGTAGCTCTCTGGTTTCGGCAGAAGGCGCTATAATTCCGACGGATAGTAGATCTGATGGCATTGTGTGCTTGCTCGTGCTTTCGTTTCTTTCGCTTTACTCCGTTGAGGTTCAGGGGGCACGAACCAAGCGGATTGGGGTGCCAAACGGGCCTGTTTCACCCGGGGCTATGCCGCCGGCGTCTCCGCACCCAGCTATATTAATGATTCGTCCGACGACATCGTTACCATTGCAATCAATCGTCCCTCCACTCTTCAATCCCTCGATAAAGACGAGCGCGAACCCGACAACCACTACCCGCGGATTCGTCCCGCCTGGAACATCGCCGGTAGGACAAAAAGTTTGGGGAGGCGTACCAAAGCTTGCGTAACAGACATCCCAAACCGGACAGGCGACTAGCGCTCGACTGGTAGACGAGATCGTAGTTGGGGTCCCGGCGTGTTGATAACGTCCAGGGCCAAGGTAAACATCCGGTGTAGCCGGACAGCCAATCAGATCCTTTACACCGGATTTGACGGGCCCTACCTTATTACCCGTAAGTATTGAATAGTCGTCTAAGCAGGAGGCTCCAATAAGACAGGTCGCAATTGATTGTTGGACCTTAACGTTGTCATCGCCTTGGATGTCAATCAAGAAGAAGTCCCCAGGGCGTAGTGCCTGGTGCGGATCCTGTGGCTTGAGTACAAATTGATTTAGCCCGTTTGCTAGCGTCGAGTCACGAATCTGTTGTTTGGCCCAACTCGTGACTTCAAATGTACTACCCACTTTTTCAATCAGCACATGCTTGGTTACCGGATCATCGCCGGTGCCGGCCGTGTTATCAGGCCCCCAGCACGTCGTACACGGATCCTGAGTTGAAAGCGCCGTATTAGGTATAAAGAACGGCTTCAGGCACCCCGTAGCGGTTGCTGTTGTTACGGCCTCGGCGATTGCAGTCGCGTGGATGTTCGCAGAGTTCTCACCCAATACTCGGGCAAAAAGTGTCGGCTGGCTTTGGTTGACATTTACCGTCACACGATGATTGGCCGAGTCGACCGAAACGTCACCGGTCCCGATAGAAACGGGGGCTCCCAACATCTTGTTCTGTGCAGCCGTCTTGATTGCGTTCTCAATAATTACATCGCTCTGCTTCGGAGTTGTAGTTTCATCAAGATCGCCTCTGGTTACGAAAACAAAGGCCCCTGCAAGAGCGGCAGCATCAGCAGCTCGCTGCGCAGATGCGCGCGCGCTGAACAACACTCCAATGTCAATTGATAACGCGGCGAATCCAAGGAACACCACAATCGTCGAAACAACTATGAATATGGTGTAGCCTTGCTCATTATTATTTCTTGGCATTGTTGGGGCTCCTCTCCTGCTCGACTCAGTTTTTCTTTTTCGGCGGCGTTTCTCCGGACTTGCCATCGAATTTGTTGTTATCGAGAAAAGGCTTCTTGAAATCCGGCATCGTCGGTACCTGTCCCGGCGCCAACGGTCTCACCAGTTTTGGAGTGACCATGACTAGTAGTTCTGTCTTACTCTTATTAATTGCCCTGCTTCTGAAGAGCTTGCCGATTATTGGGATATCACCCAGGCCCGGGATTTTGGATGCGTTATCGGTGAGACGGTTATCGATCAAACCTGCGATCGCAAAACTCTGACCGTCCTTCAACTCGATTTCGGTCTCAGCCCTCCGTGTAGATAGCGCGGGAACGGCAAATCCGGAAACAGTCAAGCCATTTGTGAAGTCAAGGGCACTAACTTCCGGCGCAACCTTTAATCTGATCGTTCCGTCCGAGAGGAGTGTAGGAGTGAATTTCAATCGTACTCCGAACTCTTTAAATTGGATTGTGACGGCGTTAAAGCCCCCACCGGGTTGAACAATCGGAAACGGGAATTCGCCACCCGCAAGGAAACTCGCTTCACGCCCGTTTAAGGCAAGCAGATTGGGCTCCGCAAGGATTTGTAGTACGTTACCTTGCTCGAGGGCGCGGATGGTGACCGCCAGGTTTAAATCAGGCCGAAATATGAAAATATTCAACAGATCACCCAGAGTGAAGGTCGTTGCGGTTCCGGGGAGCGTACCCGGGATTGTGCCCCGAACCTGCCCTACCGATGGAGGGCTAAACTGACCCGTGGAGATTGCGCCCGGAGTGTTCGCGGCTCCGGTGCTGAATATGTTGATCCCAAGCTGTGTGACAGCGGCCCGATCAACTTCGGCAAATCGCACCTGCAAGAGGATCTGTCCTCCAATACTCACCTGTGTAAGCGATAACAGATTTACGACGCTCTTGCTTTGCGTCCCGGCTATTGCCGCAACCCGGTCGGCAACCTCTTTCGAAGATACTGCTCCGCTGAGTACGATGGATCCTCCAGACTGGCTTATTTGAATATTCTCATTCGGAAACAACTGAGCAACCGTATCGCGAAGTCCGACTACATCAAGTTCCACATGCAGATCGTAAGCGAGCGGGACATCCTGTTCGTTCCACAGAATCAGACTGGTTCTGCCGGCAGATAAACCATTCAATAAGACCTGCGTCGGTGAAATTGTCACAGCGGTGGCAATCGCAGGATCGCTCACTGAAACGCGCTTGAGGAGTTGAGGGGAGTTTAAAACCAGTGACTTGCCGACAAGCACATGGAGCTCTGCGGGTGGCTCCTGCGGCGTCTGGAGGTTAGCGCTTGAAGCGGCGTTTACGGCCTTTTGCTCAGTCGCCGGCAGCGGGGCTTGCGCAACCCCCGAGGAAGGCATTTCCCATCGCGGCCACGCCCCGACGTTAACAACCAGCAGGACGAAGAGTAGAGAAACGAGTGTGGTCTTCATTCTAATTGTCCGTTTCGCTAAGATGTTCCTGCTAGCGCGACTGCAAAAGCGCTGTCAGTTATTTTGGTTTCATCTGAAACGTCGAAGTCTCGCGTTTGTCTCCCTTAATAACTTCTATTGTCACCGAGCGGACAGCGGGTTCGACGTTGACCGGGGGCGCGACTTCCGGCTTTGGCTTCGGCGCATACTTGACGACGGTCGGTTTGGGCCTTGGTCTGGGAGCTTCCGTAGGTGTCGCCACACTGCTTGTACCATAAAGCGCCGCCATTTGCACGCCTTTTGGATTCTCAACCGCCAGATCGATTGGGTTTCGTAGAGCCAGTTGTATGCGAGAGTCCCCGGCAAGCGCTATTTTCTGAGCATCCTCGGGAGTAACAAGCAACGTGATCACTTGCGAGCTTTGAGGTTTGCCATTCACGTCGCGCTCGACATTCTGGCCTGCTGACAACACTGTAACGTTCTCAAGAAATATTTTGGAGGTCGTGCCGGAGCTAGTCCCAGGCGAGCCAATGATCATTACATCCACATGCGTACCCGGCACGACAAAGCCGGCAACGCCAATTATGTCATTGACCCTGACCGCCACCGCCCGCATACCCTCCGGTATGGCTGATCCCAGTCCTGCCCCGGCTTCTTTGGCTGCAAGTTTTGATTCAAGGATTGGTTCGTTAGCTGATACCGGAAGCACTACTCCACGACCAATTACTTCTTTTGGATCCGTAAATCGACCTTCGGGCAGGCTCGCAGCCGGCCAGTTCGTTAATTTAAGGTTTTGCTCGGTGACCCGATCACCCAAGTTGAGTTTTTGTGAGGCCACTACTATCGCTACGGTTTGCTCAGTAGGTGGTGCAAGGCGATTGCTTAGCATTTTATAAGCGTAGTACGCGACTAACCCACTCAGGGCCAAGGCAAAAAACGCAAACACCAGCATTCGAGTTCGGTTCATATTTTACCTCCGTCTCCTCGCCTTAGGGCATTCAATACAGGTTATGGAAAATCGAGTTTCCGTTGATACTGATCGAGTTAAATTGAAATAGCGAGCCTCCGGAAAATAGAAAAGCTCGGTTGTAAGTCACCGCTACTGAAGATCCATAATCCGTCAAGTTGGAGCCGTTGACCACCATCGGAATAGGGTATTGTTGGCGAATAGTGATCGCACCGCAATTCCATTGTTTGGGAACGGTTCCATCGGCAGTGCAAGCCGACGTTGCGATGTTTATTCTTTCCTGCGACAGATAATTAATAACCTTATCTCTGATAGCTTCTGGGGTTGCGGTGGGGTTGAGGACGGAGTCAATTTGATTCGCAGGAAGCGCGGAGAATCGCGCCCCCTCACGCGCGGCGTTTTGGAGGGTCTGATGCTCGCGAACGATCATCCCAACATCGGTTGCCCCAAGGATAAGCATTGCCAATAGTGGAAGCATCAGACACATCTCCACGATAACACTGCCACCTTGTTCGGCGCGCAATAATCTAAATCTATTTGAGATTTGTCTCATTTCTCATTGCCGCCTTTCCCCGTAAATCAACTCCTGCATCGAAGCTAAACATCGAAAGGCTTACTACATTATAGTGAATCCTCACAGTCACTAGAGAGTACTTCTGTGAAGTTCCGCCACACGTTTGGCATCCGGCAGGTGTGATGTCGCAGCACGCCTGATCCACGTCAATGGTCGCTGCTGCCCCATTCATCCCGTTTGCATTCAGGTAATCCTGGACTCGTGCCTGCACAGCACTGGTACCGGGTAAAGTATCCGTGGGAACTCCGCCGCTGGACTGTAATGGCAAAACCGAGAACCGTGCGCCTTCCCTCGCGGCATTTGTGAGGGCGTGTTGAATGTTGATCATTCGGCCTGCTTCAAAGATCGCAAACAAAAGTATCATAAGCGTGAGCAGAGTTGCCGCTGCTTCAATAAGAGCCGCGCCACGCTCGGAACTGTCTTGAAGCGCGCTGCGCTCGGAGCATTCTTTACATCGCCGCTTCATTTAGACCCCAACAACACAAAAAGCCAAGTAGCCGCCGCTACCGATACTCCAAATGGAATTACCAGTGCGTTTTCATTGGCAAGTCGGGCGACAGGGTGCGGGCCGATTCGTCCATGAAAAAAACGATTCAGGATGTCAGCTATGTTCGACAACGTCGCCACAAATGCGTGCGCCGCCACTACTCGAAACAAAGCCATGCCTCCGGCAATCAGTGCCGCAAACACGAATACTGCAATAATGTGTTGAAACGTAACCGCCGCTCCGATGGCGGCGAAAAACTTAACGTCGCCTGCTCCCATTCCCTTCAATAGATACAGGGGAAAAAGCAGCGCGCCTCCAACCAATAACCCGGCCCCACTCGCTTTGAATCCTTCCAGGCCGCTTGACCATGAGTGGTACGACAGCGACAGCACGATTGTGGCTGCAACCAGCCAGTTCGGTATGCGCCGCCAGCGAAAATCAAAGTAAGCGGCGGTGGTCGCGCTCAGCAGAGTTAAGGCCGTCAACATAAAACAGGATAAGGGCGGCGGCAGAGTTGCCTAGGACACCGCCCTGTATCTTAAATGTTTTTTGTCAGTAATTATTGAACGACAAGCGTTCACGCGTCCTTAAACTCCAAGAACACTCTTAGTTCTGCTGAAAACGCTCAGGACCGAGTTCGTGATCGTAGGCGATGCGATTGCGATAGCGATGGCTACCAGTACAAGCAACATAGCATACTCTGCCACGTCCTGGCCTGATTCGTCCTTGATGAAATTCTTCAGTTGATTCTTCATTATCGACCTTTCTCCTTAGGATATTGATTAACGAGCGAGCGAACCCCGGCAGCTACCCAATCCCAATCAGCCGGGAAACCGCCATTCGCGCCCCCTTCCCACGTAGAAGGCTGTAATACAAGTCCTGCTCAGCACAGCAGGTTAAATAAACAATTTTCGGATACCAGCGAAAATAAAGTCGGTCTAGAAACCGGTAGCGGGTCCTGTGTCCAGGAGGTAGATCATCGTCTGGGAGCTTCAGTGCGACTTGCCACGTCGCGCTAACTATCGACCTTGAGGTGGCTCGGGGCAATCGGTTCTGAGCAATCCTTTACAAGGCCCTTTTTAACTTCCTGTTCCAACCAGCGGTGTCTGCCGTGACCCAGGCACGGGCTGCGATCGATCGTCTAGTTCAAAACAAACGAGGCGGCAAGAGATCGTCTCCAACCGCCGTGATCTCTTTAAACACCAAGGACGCTCTTGGTTCTGCTGAATACGCTCAGCACTGCATCGGTAATGGTCGGCGAGGCTATCGCGATGGCGATAGCAACCAGAACCAGCAACATAGCATATTCTGCGACATCCTGACCCGACTGGTCCGTGATGAAGCCTCTCAGATGTCTCATGGACGTCCTCCCACTAATGATTACGAGCAAAATCTCCCCTAAACCTGGTACCTGTTCCACACCGGTGTCGGTCTACATCACGAGGGCGGGTGGTCAGTGCTATATCGGGGTGTTCACAATCTCGACCTCTACAACTCCGCAGGCGCAACACGCGGAAGGCTCGTTGCGAGCAAAGCTAGGTCCAGCTTGTACCACGAAGGCTGCAACCTTGTCAATAACCCAAATCTAATATTTTTCCGCGTCTTCTTACCCATCTAGGCCTGATACCAGGAAGATCGAAAAGCTCTGAAATGGAACCCTCACGATGTTGAAACTACCAATGATGCGAACCTTCCATAAAAATCGATGGGGCATTTTTTCATCTTTCTGGGAGTGAAGTGCTCGAGGAGCCGTGCGATGAGAATTCGCACAAGGAGCTGTTGTGGCGGCTGTGCGAGTCTACAAGTGTTAAATCCGATTAAGAAGAATTTCTTTTCTGTGATTGAGTTCTCAATTATCGTTGACTCGATCAAATAAGATCGATGTCGCATCTTCATACAGCACATTCCAGACGCCGCCGTTCCGGGCGCTCTCTATCATTGCCCGATTCTCCTCTTCCTCTTTGCTGAGCAACAGGTACTTGATGTCATACCACGCGAGGCGCTCGTCCCAGTGCGGATCAATAAACGCGAGTCGATAATCACGTATAACAGAATTGTCGAAAAGATGGACGCGGCCATCAACAAATGATCGTTGGAGCGGCCATAATCGCCAAATCAAATAGTCACCGTAGATCTGTGGGTGATATATGTTCCCCTTGAGTCCGTTTTGTTCGATGTAATCCATTGCGCTGACCGGCGTGCTTTTCTCCCATAGAGTATTTCCGAAAGCGGGATTTCCAAGTTTTGGATATATCCAGGGAGATACCAGCACTACGATTGTAAGCAATAAAACTGCGATCTGTCGGTTTAGTCGGTACCTTATCGGCGCCGCGTTCTTTCCTCGGGCCACAAGCCAACCCGCCAGACGTTGACCCAGTGCGAAGCGTTGAATTGACCGTGTTAGCGGAGAGAAATCAATAGTAGGATAATAGCGGGCCACCATTGGAGCGGCTATCATCGCAAACCAGACTCCGTTTCGAAGCGCGCTCAGTCCCAGTACCGAAAAAGTGAGCACCAGCACGAGATCAACAAGGTCAGGCTTGCGGGTGGCCCCTAGCAATGTAAGCCACGTAATGAAAAAGGGACCATAGAACAGCACTATGCCGACCGCTTCGTTAATTCGTGGCGGTTGCCACTCGAGCACGAGTGTTTGAGACGCCGGATTCGTTGCTACCGCACGGACGTACGCATAGATCCGGTGCACCTCTGGATTCACGATAGTGGCAATGACCGCAAGAACCAGAAACAATGACAACCTCGTGAGCCGGCCAAACGATAGCGTCTCCGGTCCTTCACCTTGAGCAATGCGGCGCAGCAATTCACAACCGAGGAAAATAACAATAAGGCCCAGCCCTAGTACAAAAGCTCCATGTAAGTTAACCCACAAAATCATCAGCAGTGGCAGCAACCACAATCGATCCGATTTGCCTTGCCGAAAATTGGAAAGCACCCAATAGAAGACAGAGAAGAGCGCAAACGAGAAAACCTGAGAACGGACACTGCCGAAGTAGAGCAGGAGGACGGCGGGCAACAATGCAATAATTGCGCAGAGCCTTATCTTATTGGTCGCCTGTCTACAGAGGTTATAGACAGGCAGCAGTGCCGCTACCAGTAACATCGCGTTGAGAAAAACGAGAAGCGCCAGTCCGCCAATACGATAGGTCGCGTAATAAATCACTTCGACAAGCCAATTCTGAAGAATGAACGGCTGGCCCGTCGACGTGAAGGAGAAGAGGTCCGTCTTTGGGATTGAGCGCGTATTGACGATTATTTCACCGGCTTTGAGATGCCACCAAAAATCGATGAGCCTGAGCTTCAGGAGGAACCCAAAGCAGACCACCAGGACTACCGGAATACTCAGCCAGATGTGTTCGATCCTGATTTGAGGCAGCAACCAGCTGCCGGCCTCGTCACCAGGCCCAACATCATCAATTGGTTTCCGCAACTCTGACATTGTATGCTGTCGCTTCTTTGAAAGCCGGATTCTACTGAGAGCATTGTATAAGTGTCGAGCGAGAGTTCGTCTAGCCTAAATAATCACAATTGCTTTATGAGTTTGCATAAGAACGAGGTTGTCGCGTTTTGGATCTGAATCTTGGAGTAGGGCCGACGGAGCACGAGAGTCGGAATTTTGAAACAACTGAAGCGGACTCGCCGCAGACTTGGAAGGAGCCCCTATTGGTGACGCTCCTGTGTTTGGCCCTTTCTGCCGCAGCGACGTTTCCGTTCTTTTTCATAAGCCGGTCACCAAACGCCACTGCCAGTCCCCGCCTATGGATGCCGATTACCAACGATATGATTTTGCACTTTGAGCAGATGAAATCGTTTTATCGTGGCCTGGCAGCCGGCGAGTTATATCCGCGATGGGAGGATGACACCAATCGAGGCTTTGGAGCCCCAACCACTAGCTATTATCCGCCAGGAGTGTATTACCTGACGTCCGCGCTGTATGCGATTTCCGGGAACTGGATGGTGACTCTGCTGGTGGCGTATTTCCTAATGATGGCGGCCTCCGGCGCTGCGATCTATATTTTTGTTCGACGATTTTTGAGCCAGGCCGCGTCAATAGCAACGGTGGTCTGCTATGTCTTTCTTCCGTACCACCTGCTCGACCAATATCACCGTGGCGCGCTTGCCGAGTGTCTTGCATTCCTGTTCATGCCTTTCATGTTGCTGTTTGCTGAGAAACTGTTGGCTGAGAGGAAACCGATTATCAGGGCCAAAACGAGTCCGACTTTAAAAGAGAGCGAACACGCCGATCTGCAGCGCAGTGACTCGGCCGCGTTGCGAGTGTTGCTCAATATCGGTTGCTTATCGCTGACGGTAGGGTGTTTTGTATGGTGTCATCCGCCAACCGCATACCAGTTCATGCTCGCCTTCGGTTTATTTGTCATGCTTTCCGCTTTGATTCACAAGCGCTGGAAGGGAGTCATGGCAGTGATGATCGCCGTCGCTTTGGGCCTGGCCCTTTCCGGTGCCTATCTTTATCCAGCATTTGTCGAACAGGGACTAATTCGTCATGAATTCGTTTCCAACACGTGGCCTTATCACTCAACCTACCTGTTCGCTCGCGGCACGACCTATGATCTGTTCGCATTTGCCTGGATTGTCAATGTTGCAGCTGTCGCGATTGGAGGAGTGGTCCTGCTTGTTCTTGAGCCGGAATTGATAAAGACGAGCATCGGACTGCGCGGGCGAATCTGGGTGTGGGTAATCATCGGATGCTATGCGAGTTTTATGATCACTCCAGCATCATTTCTTGTTAGCCGCCTTATTCCCAGGATTGAAATAGGAGTGTTTGCGTGGCGGATGCTGGGCATAACCACGCTTATCGCGGCGTTAGTCGCAGGAGCGTGCGCGCAGGCTGCTCTCAATGCGCGTCGCGGGCGAACCCAACGGGCAGGTAATTCGCTCGCTTCACTGGCTACAGTGACAATCGTGGGCGGATCGATTTTTTTAGCGCTTAGAATCATTGCGGGCAATTATGGCGCTCCGGCATTTGCTACTGCGGACGAGCATATCAATTTGGCGATGATGCCGAAAACAGGACCCGTAGAACCACTCGAGTTGCCGAAAGTCGAGCGAGCTGAGCTTGCCGACGGTCACGGCAGCGTTGACGTTGAGGACTGGCGCCCGGAGCACCGCGTCCTGAACCTGGAACTGAGTGCACCTGACAAACTATTGATCCGCACATTCAACTTTCCGGGATGGCAAGCAATGGTAGATGGCGAGGTCGTACCCATCCAATCCGGAAATGCGTTGCGCGTAGAGCTGGAAAACTCGAACCAGGTGCTGATACGCGCAGCCACGTTTCGAGGTGGCGCCCCAAGCGTAGAAGGCATGCCGGGCAAAATAATTGAAACGGAACCATTGGGTGACATTGAAGTCCAACTGAATCCCGGCATTCATCGCGTCACCCTTGATTACATCCTTACTCCGCAGAGACGTGTCGGTGTTTTAATCAGCTCGTGCTCTCTCGTTTTGGTGCTCGGGCTGTTACTGGGATCTTGGATAATGAGATTGCGTCTGCGGCATAAGCTCATTTCTTGATTGGCGAACTGTTACCTTCGAAACGATATACCGCACTACTTAAGTCTGACGATCTAAAAACAGGGACAAAAATCTCTTGGTGCTGTTCTATGAAATTCGTGAGACTAGCGCGCTGCAGGGCGGGACTATATTCCGAATCGAAGTCGCTGGGATTTGTAATCAGATAACTAGCATTGCTTTCAGATAGGATTCGTAGAATCTCTTGAACTCTTTTATCGACCGTTTCTTTATCTGCTTGGATATATCCGCCGTACCTGAAGAAGACCGATTGAGCACCCTGCCGACCCGTATACAAATAGTAAAGAAGATCGCGATAGGAGATCAGGACATCCGAGGGATTCGTATTTTCACCAATCCATCGAATTACCTCGGCATCCTCTCTTGCGGGGTGCGCCGTCTTTCTTAATGACGACGCATCGAGTCTCCAATATGTTTCCGACGCATAGTTGTAGCAGGCGATGCTGATAGCAACCACCAGCGCTACACCGATAAATCCTGCGCTGATCCTGTTACCTATCTTTCCTTCTGATAATTGCTTGCGTACAAGAGAGACGAGCGCACCAATTTCAGTGACGAAATACAACAACAAGAACGGCAAGAGCGGCATTAGATAGCGATCATAGGAGCCAGGTATTGGAAGGGTTATGAGCAGAAAAAGAATGATGTAAATATGGAGTAATCGCAGACCTTTGCGAACCTGTCTTATGAATCCCGCGGCAACGAAGATAAATGCGAACCCAAAATACAGAACCGATTCATAAGATATGCCGAGGCACACTACAGGTATCGATAGCAATATGAGGAGTAACGCATTTCTACCGAGCACATTGGCGAAGACCAGGAATCTTGGCATGTTGCTGGTGATTTGCATGCTGTCGATCGTTTCAGTGAGATCGCGCCAATAGTCGGTGTAATAGGCGACATTAACCCCATGAAATGTGGTGCGATTTACTTGACACCAAGCGAACCATCCAATGACGAACACACCACCTATTCCGGCTACCAGAAGAGACTTTCGCCATTCTTTCCGCATTGCATAGTAAAGACATACAGATGCAATCAACGCGACGCCTATGCTGCGAGTCAAAAATGTTAGTCCCGCCAATACCGCCACTAAAGCTACACCGATCGAAGCACGCTTTTGTTTCTCGTATTTTTCCGCCAGGTACAGCGCCGCTACGGATAACAGTCCGTACACCATCTCCGAATAGACGCTGGTCGCCAGAGTAACAAGCCGCCAATTTACTGCAGCAAGTCCGACTGCAAGCAGCGCCTGCCACGGAAGAGCGTAGGCGTGCTCTACGAGATATCTGTAACTGATCGCCAGAAAACCAATGGCTGCTACCGACGATAGCAGCATCATCCACAGGAGGTTCTCCGGGAAGGATGGGTAAAGCCTCCACACCACTGAAAGTAGCATTGGATAGAACGGCGGATACTTAGTTTGGGCCGGCTGGTAAGGCAAGCTGATTATCCGATACCCCTCACCGTTTGCGAGCGCTTTGCCGGTAGTCACGTAGACGGTGTCGTCATGCCCCCGGCCAAAACGCTGGGGAATGATTGCAACGTAGTAGAGCAAGCCTGATCCTGCGAGGATAATGAATAGGAACAGGCTTACTAATCGGCTCCGTCTTCGAGTCGTTGCGTTTTCGGTATGCACCATTCTGTCAGCAATCGTTTCTTAAACATCGACTCTGTGTTTTAAGCCTTAACTTCAATTCCTTGTACAACCTTGATTGGTTGATCATGGGTATCGTTCGGGCCCTGCGCAGCCTTCCTTATCTTTGTATTAGCTCAGATCAGTTCTTCACTTGATAGATCCGGCTTCCATCACTCGCCGACTCGAATACTGAAACAAACTGATCTGGATTCTGTTCGATTAGCGCCCTCAGGGCATCCCGTTTGAGCTCGGCCTGGTCTTCCTGCTCATAGTCAGTTGCCGTCGACACGAAGTATCGTGCACTGCTCTCTTTGATAATTCGAAAAATGATTCGAACCTGTTCATCCGGAGACCCTGCGGAGTCCTCGGTGAGTCCGCCTTCCCGTGCTGAGATGGAACGAATTGTCTTGAGGCCGGTGTACAAATAATAAGTTGGATCTCGATAACAGATTACTACATCGGATGCGGACGCATTGGCACTGAGCCAGTGAATCGCTTCCTGGTCCTCTTCAAAGCGGACTTTTGCTTTCGCAGAATCGTGCAGCATGCGAATCCCTGTCACAATGTTATATGCGATCAGACCTGTTAATAATAAGAGCGCTGCTCCAATCACCAACGACCCTGTTTTCTTACTAATTTCGCCAGACGCAAGCTTGTTTCGAGCCGCAGTAAACAAGCGACTCGTCTCGATCACAAGGAATAACAAGAACCAGGGTAGCAACGGCATCAAGAACCGATCATAAGCTGCATAGGGCCAGAAGACGTGGATCAGTATGTATACTGCCACGTAAGCATGCAACATACGGAACCCAGTCTCGCGGAATCTGAAGAAGCCTGCGATAGTTAACATCAATGTCATAATGAAGAGGCAAACACCGATGCCGAACACAAAACCTGGTAGGCCTTGAGTCCCAAAACTCAAGCCTAGGCATATTACCGGAATGGTAACGACAACCAGCCCAATCGCGTTGGTCGCAATCAATCTCAGAATGCTCAAGAGGATCGATGATATGCTTCGGCCGGGCGTTCCTCCGAACACCTGACCAAGCGTGCTGAGGTAGCTCTCGTAGTAACCGGCGTTCACACTATCAGCGGGTGGTCTATGCAAATAGCCCCATAAAAGCCAGGACCCTACGAAAATACCGCATACGGAGACTGGGATGAGTATCCTTCTCCATTGTCGTTGAATCACGCAATAGAAGACGAACGCAACTGGCAAGGCGATAGCCGAACTCCTGGCGAGGAAGGCCAGCCCCATTACCGCTCCCAAACCGGCCGAGTTCAATAACCGCCCGTTCTTTTTTTCTGGTCCCTCTGCTAGACAAAGAGCAACGACAGACAAAAGCGCATACAACATTTCCGAGTAGATACCGGTTGACAGAAGAATCGTGCGCCAGTTCAGCGCAGCCACCGTAATCACGAGCGACGCCTGGCCGAGACTTACGTATCCATGAGCCGTCAAATACCTCCATGACATCGCCAGGAAGCCGATCGATGCTGCTATAGATAGAAGCATCAGCAACGGTACGTTCTGAGGGAAGTTCGGAAAAACTCTCCACAAGAGCGATAACAAAATTGGATAGAGTGGAGGAGATTTAGTTTGGTTGGGTTCCTGAGGCAGACTGATGACTCTGTAACCCTCTCCCGATGCAAGCGACTTGGCCAATACTGCGTACATACCATCGTCATGATAAGAACCGAAGGAATACGGGCGGATCAGCACCAGATACACAATGGCTGCAGTGATCAGTACTGAAATGAGCATTAACTTTGACTTTGTTG
>DATFWY010000097.1:0-8101 GCA_035258805.1 Blastocatellia bacterium
TTGCACCGCGCAGTTCTTCGCCGAGCGCGCAGGCGTCGGTGTCACGGACCCGGATCCGATTTTCATTGTCGGGCTGCCACGCTCCGGATCGACACTCCTCGAACAGATCCTCGCCTCCCATTCGCAGGTGGAGGGGACGCAGGAACTCTCCGACATCCAGCGCATCGTCCTCGAATTACAGGGAACCCGATCGGCCGTGGACGATCCGCGCGTACCGCGCTTACAACGATACCCGGGCGTGCTTGCCGATCTTGCGCCTGAAGACTTCCGCAGGCTCGGCGAGCGCTACATCACCGGCACACGCGCTTACCGAAAGGGTAAGCTGTTCTTCATCGACAAGATGCCGAACAATTTCCGCCACATTGGCCTTATCCACCTCATGTTGCCAAACGCCAAAATAGTCGACGCGCGGCGCGAGCCCATGGCCTGCTGCCTCAGCAATCTGAAGCAGTTGTTTGCCGGCGGGCAGGAGTTCACCTACAGCATTGACGATATCGCTCGCTACTACCGGAGCTACCTCGACCTGATGCGGCACTGGGACGCTGTGCTTCCCGGACGGGTGCTGCGAGTCCGGTACGAGGATGTCGTTGAGGATCTCGAGGGAAACGTCCGGCGCATCCTGGAATTCTGCGGCCTGGAATTTGAGCCTGCTTGCCTTGAATTCTACAAGACAAGACGCACCGTTTACACAGCAAGCTCAGAGCAGGTCCGCCAGCCGATTTTTCGCGAGGGACTCTTGCAGTGGCAGAACTACGAGCCCTGGCTAGGCCCGCTAAAGGACGCTTTGGGCGATGCATTGATCCGCTACCGTGAGCAGGCCTCGGCGGCACTGTACTACGGTTCAAGACAGGCTTAGCAATTCGCGGTGCACACGCTATCTCCGTCAAAACCGAGCTCAATCGAGTTTTTGTACAGTGCGAGATTGCTGCATTTCGCAAATTTCAACAATTAATCCAGGATTTTGTTCAGGTTGATACGAAGATTTCGTCGACTTGGTTCGGACGGAGGTAAATTACTCAACTGTTAAGAAGCGTTACCGACAATGAACGAATTAACTCACTTGCAACGACTTGAAGCAGAGAGCATTCATATCATGCGGGAGGTGGTCGCCGAGTGCGACAATCCGGTGATGCTTTATTCGATCGGCAAAGACAGTGGAGTGATGCTCCATTTAGCTATGAAGTCATTTTATCCTGCACTGCCTCCGTTCCCACTATTGCACATTGACACTACCTGGAAATTTCAAGCGATGTATGAGTTCCGCGACGCAATGGCCAAGAAGTTGGGAGTAGAGTTGATCGTCCATGTTAATGAGGAAGGCCTGCGCCAAGGTGTCAACCCAATCACACATGGATCGCACATATATACCGATATTATGAAGACTGAAGGACTTAAACAAGCGCTCAGGAAGCATGGTTTCGACGCGGCGTTCGGCGGTGGACGACGCGACGAAGAAAAGAGCCGAGCTAAAGAACGAGTGTTTTCGTTTCGTTCGGCACAACACCGTTGGGATCCTAAACGCCAACGCCCAGAAATGTGGTCGCTATACAACTCACGCAAGCAAAAAGGCGAAGGGTTCCGAGTCTTCCCACTTTCAAATTGGACAGAACTCGACGTTTGGCAATACATCTATTTCGAGAACATTCCAATTGTGCCGCTCTATTTTGCAGCTGAGCGTCAGGTAGTTCTCCGAAATGGTTCATTGATCATGGTCGACGATCATCGCCTGCCGTTGAAACAGGGCGAAACTCCAATGTGGAAAAGGGTACGGTTTCGCACCCTGGGTTGCTACCCATTGAGCGGTGCAATCGAAAGCGAGGCCGACAGCCTCCCCACGATCATCCAAGAAATGCTCCTCACAACCTATTCGGAACGCCAGGGTCGTGTAATCGATCACGATTGTGCCTCGTCGATGGAAAAGAAAAAGCAGCAAGGGTACTTTTAAGTGGTTCAAACCGATGTTGCGAGTGACATTCAAGGTTATCTGAAAGTTCAGCAGCGGAAGAGCCTGTTGAGGTTTATAACATGCGGTTCCGTGGACGACGGCAAGTCCTCCTTAATCGGCCGTCTGCTGTACGAATCGAAGATGATTTTTGAAGACCAATTGTCCGCACTTAGAGCTGATTCGAAAAAAGTGGGCACGCGAGGAGATGAACTCGATTTCGCCCTCCTGCTCGATGGTCTCGCCGCGGAGCGGGAACAAGGTATCACGATTGATGTTGCCTACAGATTTTTCTCCACCGATAAACGGAAGTTCGTCGTAGCGGATACGCCGGGTCATGAGCAGTACACGCGCAATATGGTAACCGGCGCGTCAACTGCGGATCTTGCCCTGATCTTGATTGACGCTCGCAAGGGTGTGCTCACTCAAACACTCCGTCACAGTTACTTAGTTTCGCTGCTCGGTATCAAGCAGGTAGCGCTCGTAATCAACAAAATGGATCTCGTGGCGTTCGCCAAGCATACGTTCATCGACATCGAGAAAAGCTATCGAGAATTCGCTAAGCGGATCGCTTTAGATGATATCCAGGCGATTCCAGTATCGGCGGTGTATGGGGACAACGTCGTGGAGATGAGTGCGAACATGACATGGTACGAGGGGCCGACCTTGATGCATTTTTTGGAAACCGTGAAAATAAGCGATGAGGCATCGAGTCGGCCCTTTCGAATGTGTGTTCAATGGGTCAACCGACCAAATGACCACTTTCGCGGGTTCACGGGCCTCATTGCAAGCGGTACGGTGAGACCAGGCTCTTTGCTACGGATTTTGCCGTCGGGGTCCACATCACAAGTGGGGCGAATCGTCACATCGACTGGCGATCTGGATATGGCGGTTGCGGGGCAATCCATCACCCTCACGCTGAAGGAACATATTGACGTCAGTCGCGGCGATGTTCTGGTCTCCGCTTCTGATCCGACTCCAGTTGCTGATCAGTTCGAGGCTACTTTGATATGGATGCATGAGCAGCCTATGTTGCGCGGCCGAACCTACGGAATGAAAATCGGCACCCGCGCCGTCTCAGCAACGGTTGCGCCTCTCAAGTACAAGATCAACATAAACTCACTTGAGCATATCGCCACAGAAACGCTCGAACTAAACGATATTGGCGTCGCCGAGATTGAACTCGATCAACGAGTCGCTTTCGAGCCGTATAAGATTAGCCGCGCACTTGGCGGCTTCATCCTGATTGACAAGATATCCAATGACACTGTCGCAGCTGGTCTTTTAAATTTTGCGTTGCGTCGGGCCGAGAACTTGAAGTGGCAACCTCTAGATGTAAGCAAAGGCGTACGCGCTCAACTCAAGAAGCAACAAGCCTGTGTCCTCTGGTTTACAGGGCTATCGGGGGCAGGCAAGTCCACCATCGCCAACCTCGTCGAGAAGCGTTTGGTCTCAATGGACCGGCATACCTACCTGCTCGATGGTGACAACGTGCGTCATGGCCTTAATAAAGATCTCGGCTTTACCGCGCAGGATCGTGTCGAAAACATTCGCCGTGTCGGCGAGGTTGCGAAGCTTATGGTGGATGCTGGGCTGATCGTCCTCGCGTCCTTTATTTCACCGTTTCGCGCCGAGAGACGCATGGTACGCGATATGCTTGAGCCGTTAGAATTCGTTGAAGTGTTTGTCGATACCCCATTGGCCGTAGCAGAAGAGCGCGATCCAAAGGGTCTATATGAGAAGGCGCGTCGAGGCGAGCTGAAAAATTTCACGGGCATCGATTCGCCTTACGAACCCCCCGATCAACCCGAGATTCGGATCGATACAACACTAATCACTGCCGACGAAGCTGCCTTTCAAATAATTGATTTTATGCAAGGGCTCGGCATTTTGAAGGGATCTTAATATGCTGTTGTGCCGCCGTAAGACGATTGAAACGCTTGATTAGCTCAAAACATCATCAACTTCCTGCGCTCCCTTTAGCACTGGGAGGACGGAGACATAAAGGGCAGCGCAGCCCAACGGAAAAAGCGCGCAGCTCGGAATTGCAGTTAACTGAAACAATTCACGGATCAATTGCTCCTGGTGTCCGTTTGCGGCACCGGACAGCACAGCCTTCATCTGCGCGGCGAGTGCGTCGCGGGCAGTGGTCAAATTCTGAATCTTCGAGAGTAACAGTGGAAGGCATGTAGTCGCGGGCTCAGCCCACTTTCAGTTAGAACCGGCTAAAGCCCGGGACTATATGTTTGGTGAGACATCCAGAATGTGTTGCCGATGGGGTATCGCTATCGACGGTCCGAAAGAGGTCGGACTTCGTATTGGCCCCCCGCGTCGCAAGCGTGGTTCAGGCACGGCAAGCCAAAACCCAACTTCCACTGATTTGATCAGAGAAGGCGGGTTCAGGTCGCTCTGAGAACCATGTGCTTTTTGTGTTTAATCGTCGTTCTCGCGGTTGACGTTGCGCGAGGGCAGAATTTCCCACGTGATGTTGTCGCCATGTTGACCTGTGTAAAACACGCGCCACCCGGAACTGAAAAGACGCGGTGATTGTGCGCCGAGCAACCCCTGGACCGTGGGATCGCCGTTGGATACGTGAAATCCGGTGATCTCGTTGTCAGAACGTCGCTGCTGGGAGCTATCTATCGCTCTCATCAGGCACTTATTGCTGCTCGGCTGTTTTTCCGGCTAGCTTCGCGATTAGGAAAAAGGAAAATTCCATGCAGCAAATGCCTTCTCCCGCGGAGGATTTCTGAAATCTAGCAGCCTGGTCGGACTTTAAAAGGTGTTCGCGCGCACTTAAAAACGCGTTTTTTGAACAGCGCCGACCTGTCCATGACCCCAAAAGGCGGAATCCCGTAGGGCTGTTCTTGTCGGAGAGAGCACATGAAGACAGGTTCCTGGGCTTTATTGCGAACACGACGATTTTCGTGATACGACCTTTATATGTCACCGATTTGTAAAAGCGTGCCGGCAGATCCCGCCTCAGTTAGACGGATTTCAACAAAGTTGTCCCGACTTGGAAAAAGTCAGACGACTTTTGAGATTTCCGGACGGATTTCCGTAAAGTTGTCCGGAAATGTGAAAAGTTGTCTGTCTTTTTGCAAAGTCGGACGGAAATTGTAAATTTCCGTCTGGCTTTGACTGGACTGGAGGTATTGAGTGGTCCAGAAGCATGAACGTCTGGGCGCCAAACTTACAACGGAGCTGCGACGATCACACGGCCAGGCCTGACCATGATTGTGGCCGGCGAACTATTGAGCGCGGAAGACGTGGGAATTACGGCGTATACCCTCTAGGTGTGGTGAATCTGAATATTGACTCTGTGCTCCGACCAGCCACACAGCCAAATCATCCAACCTTCTGAACCCTCGATAAGGAAGTTCCAGCAGCTCGCGGTCGGGCATGTACAAGGACGAATAAGCG
Source organism: Blastocatellia bacterium (assembly GCA_035258805.1). Classification (GTDB taxonomy): domain Bacteria; phylum Acidobacteriota; class Blastocatellia; order UBA7656; family UBA7656; genus Onstottus_A. The sequence goes on from DATFWY010000097.1 coordinate 5,366, forward strand.
CAGCCGCTGAACAATCTGATCGCGAACTATTCGAAACCCACGCAATTGCTTTTCCAGGTCATTCGCCAGTCCCAAGGGGTGGTCGAATCTCCAGTGAACGATTTCTGCGCCAGGAAAGTTTCGGTCGTAAGATGGAGCACGCTCGCCTAGCGTAATCACATATTGGAATTGTTCGTCTGGTAATTGCTCCAGTGATTCTGGTGCCTTCTGTTCCACATCAATACCGATCTCTTTTAATACTTCCGGTATCAGCGGATGCAATCGTCCACAAATTATGCCTGCGCTTGTGGCTTCAAAGTGTTCAGAATCGATCCAGTTGAGGATTGCCTCAGCCATTGAGCCGTGCAAACCACCGGTCGCACACAAAAATAGCACTCTACATTTCAACAAAGAAATCTCCAGCTCCCCAGGATGAGGCCACAAATTTAGCACAGATTATGAGAATTCTGTGAATGCGACGAATCGTTGACAGCCATTTTTAGGAGTGGACACAACCATATTCAGGGTCGGAGCTCGCAATGAGGAACGGCGTCGAGAGCTCAATATCAGGCCGGAACAGATTCTTTTGCTCTACGTGGGCCGGTTCGCTCAAGAAAAGAATCTCTATACACTGGTACGCGCGTTTGAATTGATCGAGGATGCGTGGCCCGGCAAGTACCGCCTCCACTTCATCGGGGAAGGTTCATTGGGAACCGATTTGATCCGCATTTCGCGGGGCCAGCCGAGCGTCACGGTGCAGCCCTATGTTTCGGATCCGAACGAGCTCGCGCGGAACTATCGGGCCGCCGACATTTTCGTTCATCCCGGAATCCATGAAACGTTTGGGCTGGTCACGCTCGAAGCTCAGGCTTGTGCGCTGCCAGTGATCGGCATACGCGGAACGTTTATGGATCGCCTGGCTTTCAATGGCCTCGATCACTGGGCGGCGGAAAACTCAGCGGAATCTCTTGCGATAGCGATTTTGAAGTTTTCGACGTGTCGAAACGGAGGATTTCGCATGACACACGAGCAGCTTTCTTGCGGATAAAACGCTCCTTGCCTCGTGACTGCTGACGCCCTTCGAAAGCGTGACAGCTCTTCATCGCGTCGCTTCCCGTGTTTGCTTAACGTGCTCCGCATTAATCTGTGGCGTCTGTTCGCCGATTTTTCCCGAATAGATGATGAATTTGAAGGGATCCGTGTTCTGATTCTTTTCCATCAGCTTCAGATAGACGAACCGCTTAGTGCGTTTGAGAGAATCGCTGCGGGGAAACTTTGCTTCTGCGGATTCGATCAGATCCGCTGCCATCTCATACTTCCCGTCTGCGGCGAGACGGTCCGCGGCTCTGGCAATTTGCGCCTCGGAGAGGGCCAGATAGTCAACGAGAAGGTCCGCGCGATCCACGCGGCCAGGATGAGCCAGACCCTGAAGGTTCGCCTCCCAGTAGCCGACGTTTTGATCGTAGATTCTGTCGATCACATGCTCGCGCAGGATGTAGTAAGGCTGGTAAGCATCGGGCTGAGTGGCCAGGAAATCCGGCGGGATGAGGTTTGATTCGTGAATAACGGCACGCTCGTCACCACGGCGGATAGCCGTGAGCACCTGGTCTCGCAACCATGTCAAATCCGTTTTGAGATGGCTGAGAATCAGCGGTGAGGTGAAGTTCCGCGTGAGCGGCTCGTGCCCGTGCAACATGTGCTGGGGATCCCTGCTCACTATCACATCGATCGCATCGAGCAGTCCCTGCAGATCCCCTTCCTCATCAAACGGCGCCCCCAGATACGGCATGATGACATCCCCCATGAACATCACTCTTTCGTCGGGAAGATAAATCAACATGGCATCATGCGTCTCACCCCCTCGAACTGGGATCAGCTCGAATTTCGATCCGCCGATGTTCAAGTCCGTTCGACTGTCGATCGTCATGTCCGGTTTGTAGCTCAGAACATCTTCGGAGCTGAATCGCTCTCCGAAGAACTGTTTCGCGAAGATGTCCGGCCCGTTGAATTCCTTTTCGAACTCCTCCTGATAGTTGCCTCGCCCATAAAACCTGGGACGAGGGTTCAGGCCGCCGAAATACGAATGACCGCCGACATGGTCCCAGTGTGCGTGAGTAATCAAGACGGTTGTCAGCGACGGCAGCCCAGGCGCAAAGGCCAGCAGCGCTTCGTATGCGCTTTTTGCGAAATCCGGGCGCGTGCCCGCATCAATACCAATGAGTTGATGCCGGTCCTTGGAAACTACGAAGTAGTATTCCGTGAATTCGAAGCCGGATAACGCGTAGACACGGCCGGGAACGATCTCGGTAATGCGCCTCGGCGCAAACGCGTGACCGGAGGCCTTGTCCTCGGAAAACGGCGTTGCAAGCGTGATCGGATGATTGAAGTCCGGATAGCCGCTGCGACCGAGATATTCCTGCGCCTTAGCCTGGTTACCTTCGCTAAGAGCGAGTTTGCCGAGATGATAGTAGACTTCGCGCAGCCATCCAGGATGAGGCGCTTTATCGGCGTGCTCAACGCACCAGGCGAGTTCCTCCTGTGCAGCCGTTCGCTGGTAAAAGTAGCCTGGAAGCTCCGTACGCACGACACCGGCGATCCAGTTCACGACGAAAACCTGGCCGCCTGACAACTGCTTTGCCTGGTCGAGAGTAGCAATCGTGTCCTTGACATACCCGTAGCGCTTCAGAAGCGGTACCGAGGATGCACTCTGAGCGCGCAGCAAGCCAATGATTCCCAGATACAGAGACTTTTGGATGG
>DATFWY010000098.1:0-6745 GCA_035258805.1 Blastocatellia bacterium
CCAATGATCCAGCTCCGGCTCATTTCTGGCGCCTTAACAGTTGGGCTACTTGCATATTCTCAATCAGTCGCCTACTTCGGAAATGAACCCTTTCACCTGCTCGCCGCCCAGCTGATTAAATCCGGCGAATCACCTTATCTCGATTTCTTTTATCAGCATCCACCTTTCTTCGCCTATCTGCTGGCGGTGTGGATGCGCCTCTTTGGCGAGAACTGGCGTAGCGTTCACATACTATCCGCGCTTCTAACCGGTGGCTGTATCATGGTCGTAGCAGGATATTTAAAATACAGCCTGAAGATCTCTAATCTATCGATCTTCGTAGCTGCACTGCTGCTGGGGCTGAATTTTTTCGTGATTGCATTTGGCACGATCGGACTTCCGTATGGCCTCTGCTTATTCCTGATCGTGGTTGCTTTTCGTCTTGTGGCGAGCAGGGGTGAACGTTCAAGTGAATTGCGACTGTTTGTTGCGGGGCTCGCCGCTGGTGCTGCTGCCGCTTCCCTGCTTCTCACAGTGCCAGTGCTGTTGGTACTGGTCGTCTGGTTAGCGCGATACCATGAATCAAATCGAATTAGAAATTGCCTTGCTTTCCTGAGCGGTGTTGCGGTTCCCTTCCTTCCGCTTTTTTTCTTAGTCGCTCAGGCGCCCCACGAAGTATTTTTTGACCTCGTCGAATACCACTTGTTTCATCGCGCAGGTTCTCAGGGAAACATGCTGCGTTGGAATTTAAGAGAGATCAGAGATTGGTTCGGTTCTATTCAGGGCTTTGTGCTGGCCGCTTTTGCAGTAACGGGCTTAACGGTTGCTATCAGAAGACGGGACCTTTTTCCTGAACGAGAACCCGAATTGTGTCTCTGTGCGTGGTTAGCAATTGCTCTGAGCCTTTTTCTGGCTATCCCAAAGCCTACATTTTCATTTTACTTTGTGCTGATTACGCCGTTTCTAACCATTTTGGCGTCGAGTGGTTTGGAGTCGATCTCGCGATTAAGCTGGTTCTCGAATCGAAGGATCTGGCTCACAACAGCGCTGGTTGGCCTGTACCTGGCCGGCCTTGCGTGGGAAACATACAAGATGCGACGTGAAATCCTTCACACTGACCATAAGGCCATCGAAGAGATCGCAACAATCGTAAATCAAGAAACTCCGAAGGATGGCTGGATACTGGCTTTCGAGCAGGTCTATTTTGAAGCGAAGAGGCGGCCTCCCCCAGGGTTGGAGAACGGGTTCAATCCGTTTTCGCGCGCCGACGAATGGCTCGCGGCAAACCGATTTGACACAGTCTGTGTGATGGCTAACGATCCTCGGGTAAAATCACTAAACCTGGGGGCTCGGTACGGGGAAAGCAAAACAATTACGCTGCCTGATTTCCAAATCTCTCTGTTTTGGCATCCCTTAAATCCACCTCCGTAACCTCGGTAGTCATCCAGATTGTCTATCGAACGATTTGCGAAACACCTTTTACGGTTGCGTATGCCAATTTTGCGCATCCTTCCGAGTAAACTCCGGTTTCGCATTCCACCATCTGACGAAGGGGATTTGCGTTGCTCAGGGAGGCAATCTAATCGAAGAAATCGGGTTCACAAGAAGCTCAAATAGGGCCGGAAGTCGTTTCTTTAGATTGTGTTGACAACTTGAAATCACGAAAGTATGCTTTGTGCGCTCCCGGTATTCTTACATTGAAAACCGAATGTCGAAAACGAATACCGAAAAGAAGTGCAGGGTGACGCAGGAGTGGGTCAATTGAAGGGGAAGTTCGGCTCCCACCACACGGCGCGAACGCGCACGAAAGCCAGAACATTACACGCATAGAACTGATCCCGTGCACGTACCTTTCCGTCGCTGAGGAGCTCAGCGTCGGGTCGACTCAAAGCAAGGAATAACAGCTCCGTTGAAAATGCTGTCGCCGCGCCCCGCGGTTTCCCTTTGGGTTTAAATTCCTCCGGGCGGTGGCCTGCCCAGTAATAACAGATTTATTCGATCCTGGCGTTATGTCGGGAGGGACGACCGCAACGAACGAATTCTGTACGTGGAAGAACGCTAAAACAAGAAAAGCCAGATGGTAGTCCGGTTGAATCTGCGCAATCTCAGATGGCGTTTAGCGTTCGGGATACTGGTTCTGGCCGGTGTCCTGCTGCTGACAGTAATTATCGTGTCGAGGTTCGTCATCGGTACCCTTGCTGACGATCGGTTTGCAGTCACCAGGGGTATGGTCGCGGTGCCGGCGACTTATTTCCCTAACTCTGCTCGATTGAACTGGCGCCTGGCCTCGGCCGAACTCTCGGAGAGCGACAGAGATCTCGCCAGTGCAAAAGCTCACGCCGAGCGCGCAATCGCTCTTTCGCCCTTCGACTACCGGTTGAGGATTACGTTAGCGTCAATTGAAGAGGCCCGCGGCGATCGAGCGGCCGCGGAAACATCGCTTGAAGCAGCCCGCGATCTGGCTCCTCACTATTGGAACGTTCACTATCGTCTGGGGAATCTTCTTGTTCGCGAAGGTAAACTCGAACCGGCTGTCGACGAGTTCCGAATCGCAGCTGCCGCAAACAGCAAGCTTCTGCCAGGAGCACTCGATCTGTTTTGGCGTGCCTCGCAAGGGGACATCAGATTATTGAAGACGATCGCAGGTGACAGGGCAAAAGCAAAGCTCACGCTTGCCCAGTTCCTAATGAGTGTCTCACGTCCATCGGAAGCGGCAACAACCTTTGGCAGTATAGATCGCGCTGCCAGACTTGCGTCATCCAGCGAGAGCTCGGCTTTTCTAAATTCTCTTGTAGCTGCCGGCCAGGTGCAGCTTGCCAGAGAATTGTGGAGTGAGACTGCCGGCGGCGAACGCCAATCCACGATCATCGGTAACAGCGGTTTTGAATTGGATCTTCTGAAAGATTTCGGACAGTTTGACTGGCAGTTGGGGCGCAGCGAGTATGCGCGCATCTCGATAGACCCCAGTGTTGCGCACGGCGGTTCAAGATCCCTGAAGATCGAATTCGCGGGCAGGGATACTACGCAACTGGACAACGAAGTACGGCAACTCGTGTTGCTTCGAGCCGGAGCGCGGTATGTGCTCGAGTGTTTCGCCAAACCTAACGGCCTCGAATCTCCTGAAGGCCCGCGACTAGTAGTTGCGAATATGGTCAGCGGCGCCTGGATCGCCGCTTCCGAGCCCGTCCCACAGGGTTCGGGTGATTGGCAACGCCTCGCCGTCGATTTTGTGGCACCTCAAAGTTCCAACGGCGGAATGTCAGCAGTCGCAGTTTCGATAAAGCGCAAGCCCAAATTCAGCTACGATGAGCCGACGCGCGGGACAGTCTGGTTCGATGACTTCTCTATGAAGGAGCAGTAGTAACTGGTGAGAGTCGGGTGTATAATTCGGCCCCTAAACTTCAAGCTTCCCACGGTCGAGCACCCGAGTGGCGTCGTATGAGGCGCCGGCTTTCTGAACGGAGTGAGTTATGAGCAACAAGATCAGAACCAAAGTCACTTTGATCGGGACGGTCGTACTGTTTCTATCAATGTGGTTTGTCCCGGCCGCAGCGCAGACTCGACAACAACCGAAGTTACAACCGCCAACCCAGAGCGGAGGCGAGCCAACTGGTGCTCCAGCTATTCTCGTTTCGCCTGATGAGGACTACCGAATCGGTGCTCGCGACGTGATCGAGATACGTGTCGACGACGCTCCGGAACTTTCAGTCACCACTTCGGTAAATGCCGACGGGACTTTCCTAATGCCGTATCTCAAACGAGTGAAAGCACTATCAAAGACTCCTGAAGAGCTGAGCCGGGAAATCGCCGATGGATTGCGCGGCCGGTACCTGAAGGATCCGAACGTCATTGTGTTAGTGAAACAGTTCTACAGCCGTTCCTTCTTTATTCTTGGTGCGGTGAAGAAGCCGGGGGTCTACCAGATCGAGGGCAAACCACAATTGCTCAGACTCATCACCCTTGCGGGTGGACCCGCCGAAACCCACGGCACCGTTGCCTATATTATTCGGGAAATCAAAAAGACACCCCCTTCCGACCCTGGAACTGCAAAGCCGGTTGCAAATTCCAACCAAACCCCAGCTACTGCAAATAATGACGGAGCTTCTGCGGAGGAGCCTGAGTACGACATCAAGATGGTGAACATCAATGGTATGTTCAAAGGTTTGGGTCTTGGCGGCCGAGATTCCTATCTGGAGCCTGGCGACATCGTAAACATACCTCAAGCGGACGTCTTCTATGTTGCGGGCGAAGTCAATGCGCCGGGATCTTTTCCGTTAAGCGAGGGAACTACATTAAGACAAGCTATTGCGCTCTCACAGGGCACAACAATGAACGCTGCGCTCGGCAGCGGCGTGATTTTCCGACAGGACGCATCGACCGGAAAACGAGTGGAGATACCAGTCAACATCGGCGAGGTTATGAAAGCGAAGAAAGAGGATATTCCGCTCCTCGCGAACGATATCGTAATTGTCCCGAATAGCAGATCAAAGACAATCGGCAATTCAATCTTGAAAGCTGTCGGCATGGGAGCCGCTCAACGAGGCGTCGTCTATTAGGCCACAGGTTTCCCAGGATCCTGCGTACCAGCCTCGAATACGCCACCGCTATCGTCAGGAGCATCTGTAATGTCTGATGAGAAGTCCGAGCTGGAACCGATTCCGCATCAAACAACAATAGACATAACAGCGCGAGAATCGTCAGGCACGCGACCTCACTATCCAAATTCCTATGGCTACGGCTACGGGTACGGCGCTCCAGACGATCAGAAGATACATCTGCGAGAACTCTGGCGTACGGTTCGGAAGCGGAAATGGCTCATCGCTACCATAACTATCATCATCACTACGCTTGTTACTATCGACATGTATCGAACAAAGGAAACGTTTCAGGCGTCCACGTTGATAGAGATTGGCAAGGAAATGACGACCCTCGGCAGGCCCGGTAGCATCTATGGTGATGACTATGACCCGTTCTATATGGTCAACATCAAAACAAAGATGCTGATGGTAAAGAGTCACTCGTTGCTCGAGGGAGTAGTCAAAGAAAACCACCTCGATCAGAATCAGAAGTTTTTGCAAGCCGGTGGGAAGCGATCGCTGTGGCAGGCGCTGAGAACTATCGGCACCAAAGTAGGAATAAAGAATACCGAAGAGCCAGCCCCCGAGGGTGAAATAGCGACAACCGTTCCCGAAGGACCCGATAGCGCCGAAGAAGAGGTTAAGCGACGTGAGGCCTGTATCGCGGTGCTCGATGGAGGCTTGACGGTCGAGCCCGTCAAGGAAACTCGAGCCCTACGAATATCTTTCACCCACACTGACAAGAAGATCGCCGCTGAAGTAGCAAACGCAGTTGCCAATACTTTCCTTGACCGCAACTTCGAAAACAAAACGGAAAAGTTTCGTGGGGCTGCGAAGTGGCTCGACGACTCGACACGCAAGCTAAAGGCTAAGGTGGAAGAAGCGGATCAGGCTCTGAAGAATTACGAGCGGGAACACGGGATTTTTGCTACGGATAAAGAAGGTACGCTTACTAATGCAAAGCTATCGAGTTTGCACGCGCAGGTCCTGCGAGCTCAGACCGAGCGAATGCTCAAGCAGTCTCTCTATGAGGAAGTGAGACAGGGTCGAGTTGAGAAACTGCCGGAGGCTTACGCTGATTTGCTTTTCAAAACGGCTCCAAAAGTCGCCGATCTTCAGAAACAACTTAGCGAACTCCAAACGCAGCTCGCGGAACTGAAAGTGAAATTTGGTCCCGAGAATTTCAAGGTTATCGAAGTAACAGAGAAGATCGCCTCAATCAAAAGCCAAATCGCCGAGAGCGGAAAGTCGCTGGAGGAGAAGGTAAAGAACGAATACGAGCGCGCCGTTCGTGAAGAGAACATGCTGAAGGCCGCCCTTGCGCAGGCGAAAGGTGAAGCAATTCAGCAGAACCAGGACGCCATCCAATACAACCTTCTCAAGGGAGATGTCGACACCAACAAGGCGCTTTATCAGGACTTTTTAAACAAGAGTAATCAGGCACAGGCGCAGGTAGTGGAGCAGCAAAACAACCTGCGGGTGATAGAACCTGCTCAAGTGCCTGGAGTGCCGGTGGGACCGCGAAGGTTCTTTACCATCATGGTCGCCCTGCTTTTAAGTACTGCCGCGGGAGTCGGTTTAGCATTTCTGCTCGATTATCTCGATAACACGATTAAGACGGTTGAAGACGTCGGCCGCTATGCACAGCTACCCGCGCTGAGCGTTGTGCCCGCTGTGGCCGGAAATGCGCGCCGAAGCCTCGCTGCAAAAGGAAGAAAGGCGCTCGGTAACGGAGCTTCCGGACGTCCTCAGTCGGACCCGGCATATAAACTCGCCACGCTCGACAGCCATTCCTCAGCAGCCGAGGCTTATCGAGTATTGAGAACCTCAGTGCTGTTGTCTGCCGCCGGGAACCCGCCGAAAACCATACTCGTAACCAGCGGCCAGCCTGGAGAAGGAAAAACTACCACCGTCGTAAACACTGCAATATCGCTCGCTCAGATGGGTGCTTCGGTATTGATTGTGGATTGCGACCTGCGGCGGCCTGCGGCTCATAAAGTTCTGGGCGTGAATCACGCACAGGGACTGTCGACTTACCTGTCCCGCAACGTGCCAATAGATGACCTGATACATAAGCTGCCGATACCAAATCTTTCGCTATTGCCGTGCGGACCGGTTCCCCCAAATCCTGCAGAGCTGATCATCTCTGAAAGGATGAAGGAAATGCTCCAGGATTTGAGTGGGAGGTA
>DATFWY010000099.1:0-72374 GCA_035258805.1 Blastocatellia bacterium
TTTGCCAGGGCTGCTGATACTGGCGTCAGGCCGCAGACTGGTATCTCAGGTGAGACCGGAAACATACCTGGAAAATGTTCGACCTTATGGGGGGATCTGGGCGGTAATTTCTGATCTGCCCCGTCAACAGCCGCACATTTCCTATCGTGTCGCGGCGCTGGTAAAGGCAGACCTTCTTCACCTCGAACCAGGAAAACCCTGGATGAGCACAGGCGAAGAGAAGGAAAAGAAGGAAAAGAAAAAAAAGGATAAAGACAAAAAGGAAAACAAACAAAAGGTCGATGTCGAAGCGAGCGAGCAAATGGCCGCTCCTCAATGATGGTTGCTTCTGCCGGTGCAAAAGAGGAGCTGATAGTTCCGTCTACTGTAGTTTTTCAAAACACATCGTATCCGGTTGATCATCGAAAATCTCACAACCGGGGAGGATCTACGCTCGGGAGCAAGCTGGCGTCATCCTCACGGTCCGGAAAGTTCTGTAATGGGACTTGCCGAAGATGCGGTACTAATGTTGCTTACGAGGATGTGTAGACTTACGCCGAATGGGGACAGTTCCGACGGAAGCTAATCGGGAGCCTGCGGCGCGGCGGTCTTGCGGAAGCCGAGTTTGGGGGAATGAGTTCGAACCAGGCGGTAAAGTGATGGCAAACAACACTTGGCAGGGCGAGTTCCCCCACCAAAATTGATAACGTAGAGTTATTCAGTTCGGATTGAAGCTGAACTTTTAAAAAGACTAACTGCTCTTATTTCCCACCGGCTGTCAGAACGCCTTAGCGCACGTTTCGGCGAACTCTGCGGTGTCCTTCAATTGCACTTAAGGTTCACCGCAGAGTCACCGAGGCCGCAGGAGAATCTTTCAGGTCGTGCTACAAACACAAATACACGCCAATATCAACGTCTTGCTTCAAAGATTATGTTGAAAGGCGTCTCCGTTGCCCTCCGAAATGTCTTGAAACCCGCATCCGTCACGACCTGACGAAGCCGCGCCTCGCCCGCCTGCGCACCCAATGCCAGACCGACCTCCTGAGAAAGAGATGCCGGAGTACAAAGCAGCGTCGAGGCGGAATAATAAATCCGCCCGACCGGATTTAAGTTATCCTTCACCTGATCATTGGCGAAGGGTTCGACGATCATCCATGTGCCATCCTGCGACAACGACTCCCGTACATGCTTCGCTGCACCAACCGGGTCGCCCATATCGTGCAAACAATCGAAGAACGTGACAAAGTCGTAACCGTCCCCTGGATAATCTTTCGCGCTAGCGGTTTGAAAAGTCACACGATCAGCGACGCCGCCCTCGGCTGCCCTTTGGCGCGCCAGCTCGATGGAGTGATCGTGGTAATCGAATCCGACGAACGTTGACTTAGGATAGGCCTGAGCCATCAAAACTGTAGAAGAACCGAGGCCGCAGCCGACATCCGCCACCTTCGCGCCCGCCTTTAACTTCGCCTCCACCTTCGATAGCGACGGAATCCATGAGCTTACAAGATTGGCAGCGTAGCCTGGTCGGAAGAACAGCTCAGTGCCGTGAAACAACCCTGCGTCGTGCTCGTGCCAACCGAAACCCTCTCCGGTTCGAAATCTCTCCGAGATTTTAGGAACCGCTCGCAGCGCTGATACCGCAACAAGAAAAGCCCCTGGCAGATAAGCCGGGCTCTTTTCATCAGACAAAGCGAAGGATTGTTCCTCAGAAAGAAAGTATTCTTGTGTGCTTGCGTCAAAGCTTACGTAACCACCTGCCGCCTGGGAGCACAGCCACTCGCGAACATAACGCTCGTTCGTATCGGTGAGTTGCGCGAGCTCGCCTGACGTAACAGGGCGTTCGGCTTTTGCCATGGCTTTATAGAGCCCAAGTTTTTCGCCGATTACAACCATCCCAGCGTGCAAAGAGGCGCCAAAATCGGCAACGAACTGGCCTAGCAATTGATTCAGCTTTTCCTGATTAACAGACATGAAATTACCTCTCTTTGTTACGATTGTCTTAAAAAGAAGGTAGGGAGATTCCTTCGTTATTCGCAGCCACCTGAATAAAGCCCGCCTGCGTCTTAAATGTCATTCGAATTCAAGATCCTACTCGACGCCGTGGCACCGTTATTCGAGTTCTGCATTATCACCATACTCGCAGTCGACCGCAGAAATGTGAAGGAAAGATGAGAAATGTGTGAAAAATGATAACGAGACTCACCCTCATGTAGTAACGAATTCATCCGTCCTTTATGGGAAAGTCTGGATATTAATAAACGCAAAGAACGAATAAATTCGCCACCAGATGACATTGAAGTGGCACCGTGGTTGCACCGTCATCCTCAAAACACGATCACTTGCCTCCAAGGAGGATTTGAAATGCGTAGCATAGTTCTATCCTTAGTATCACTTAGCTTAATCCTGAACATATCAGTCCATTCACAGAGTAAAGCGAAAGCTGTACATTCATCGAAAGGCAGCGGTAAAAAAGTTGCTGCCCTCTGGCGGCAACCGTCTGACATTCGAACACGCAACCTCTTCTACGGCGCAGGCGGACGAGAAGGTCAGCCTAAAGCCCCCTTCCACTTCGTCGAAGAAGACCGCGGAGGCAGCAACCCTAAATTCACTGTCACAGACGCGCGCGGCGTTAAATGGAAAGTAAAGCTTGGCGAAGAGGCGAGACCCGAAACTGCGTCAACCCGTCTGCTCTGGGCCGCAGGGTATTTCACGGACGTTGACTATTATCTCCCGCAGTTTCATGTCAGTGGTCTGCAAAAACTAAACCGAGGTATGAAATATGTCTCGCCTGACGGCACGATTCATGGTGGTCGCTTCGAGCGGTCATTCAAGAAGATCGACGACTGGAGTTGGTTCGAGAATCCTTTTATCGGCAGCCGGGAGTTCAACGGTTTGCGAGTGATGATGGCGCTCATCAACAACTGGGATCTTAAACAGGAAAACAACGCAATTTACAACGTGAATGATCGCGAGCTTCGGTATGTCGTTAGCGATCTGGGTGGTACATTTGGAAAGACGGGAGGCGGTTGGACCAGATCAAAAGGCGACGTCGATGATTACAGCGAGTCAAAGTTCATTCACAAAGTCACTAACAGGGATGTTGATCTTGTTTTGCATGACCGGCCACCGTTCTTATATGCAGTGGCGGTTCCTTATTACGCCAAACGAGTTGAGATGGAAAAGGTAGCTGAAGACATCCCGCGCGGTCACGCGAAATGGATCGGGAACCAACTAGCTCAACTTTCAAATAATCAAATCAAAGATATTTTCCGAGCCGCGGGTTACAGTCCAGCTGAAGTAGAAGTGTACTCGCGCAAGTTACGGGGAAGGATCAACCAATTGAATTCTTTGTAATCGCGTTGTACTGAAAAACCATGCAGACCTCCGCGTCCTCAGCGTCTCTGCGGAGCAGTGAGAGTTGGTGAGCTTCAATGCGGAGATGCTTGAGGACGCAGAGTTCACCCAAAGTCGCAACGAATTAAGCACTAACTAAACGTTCCGGCTCAAGCGATCACGTCGTTAACTACTTTCCCGGCGACATCCGTCAGCCGAAAATCTCGACCACTGTAATGGTAGGTTAGCCTGGTGTGATCAATTCCCATTAAGTGCAAAATGGTTGCATGCAGGTCGTGGACGTGGACCGGTTTGTCGGCCACCTTGAAGCCGAAATCGTCCGTTGCTCCGTAGATCGTTCCGCCTTTGACTCCGCCGCCCGCCATCCACATCGTAAACGCGAACGGGTTGTGATCACGGCCGTTCTGAATAGTGTTGCCGCCGCCGGTTTCTACTACCGGTGTGCGACCGAATTCCGACCCACAGATGACAAGCGTGTCGTCAAATAACCCGCGCGATTTCAGATCCTTGATCACCGCCGCAAACGGTTGGTCCGAATCCTTTGCGCATTTACGGTGGGCCTGGATGTCAATGTGTGCATCCCACGGATCCCCCTTAGCGTAGTAGACCTGCACCATCCGCACGCCTTTTTCCACCATTCGCACGGCAAGCAGGCAGCCGCGGGCAGTACTTCCAGGACCGTAAAGTTTCAGCGTGGCAGGAGTCTCCTTTCGTATGTCGAAGACCTCCGGGGCCTCGGTCTGCATGCGATACGCTGTCTCCATCGATTGGATGGTAGCTTCCAATTGCGGATCAGATGATTTCTCGCGCTCCATCTGCATTCGATTGATTCGAGTTAAAAGATCCAACTCGCGGCGCTGTTCTGGCAACGCAAACTTCTGATTGTGAATGTACGAAATTAGTTTCTGAGGATCGAAACCGGGCTCGACTAACAAATCAGCGGTCTGCTTCTCCCCTGGTTTATCGGAAATATATGTTCCCTGGTGTATAGCGGGCAGGAAGGAGCTGTTCCAAAGGGGCGGACCGACAGTTGTCGGAACATCCGGACAGAGCACTACAAATCCCGGTAGATTCTTGTTATCGACTCCGAGGCCGTAGGTCAGCCACGAACCAAGCGACGGCCGTCCCGCCTGGCTGAAGCCAGTATTCATCATCAGCATCGACGGTTCATGGTTCGGAATGTCCGTGTTCATCGATCGAATCCAACAGATGCTATCCGCACACTCGCCGATATTCGGAAAGAGCTCGCTGACATCCATTCCGCATTGGCCGTATTTTTTGAAGGTGTATGGCGAACGTAAAAGGGCGCCAGTTTTTCGCTCGGTTGCGATCGTGCCGCCCGGCAGGGGTTGGCCGTGATACTTGTCAAGCATCGGCTTCGGATCAAAGCTGTCTACTTGAGACAGACCACCGTTCATGTAAAGAAATATGACGTGCCTGGCGCGCGCGGGGTGATGAACTCCGCCCTTCGGCCATTTGGCGGCTTGCTCGGAAACTTGCGATTGAGCGCGGGCAATCGAGTCACCCACCAGGCTTGCAAAAGCCATCATTCCAAATCCGCTGCCCATACGGCAGAGCGCTTCGCGACGAGTGATTGGGGCGGGTTCTTTGTGTGTCATGGTCTTTTCCAATGAAAGATTCATTATCAGTTAATAAACATGAATTCAGTCGAGCTAAGCAATATCTTGAGGTAGCGCCCCCAGTGAGTCACGGGCAGAAGCGGCTTCTTCTCATCGCTCTTCGCCCCTGCCCCGGGAACGACACCAGCCATCATTCCTCCGGGATCCATCATCGGAGCCTCAGGCATTTCTGCTTTTGGAGGAGCAATAACAGCATCGGCGGGTTTGTCCGCAGGCTTGTCGGCCATTTCCTTCTTGTCTGTCTTCTTCTTTTCCTCTTCAGCTTTCTTCTTTTCCTCTTCGGCCTTCTTCTTTTCCTTTTCTTCGTCAGCCTTCTTCCGCTCCTCGTATTCCTTCAATGGTTCGTTGCGGAGATAATCTACTCCAAGCCGAACCTCTTCAGGCGTCGCCGCTCTCCCAAACACAAACCGATATGCTTTTTGTATGCGAGCTTCCGTCGTTGGCTCGCCTTCTATTCTTTTCACGATCAACTCTGCCTGCTGCTGAACAAAATCGCTGTTCATGAAGAACAGGCGCTGTAGAGGCACGTTAGTCGTGTAGCGTTGTTCGGCTGAAATATTGGGACTCGGAAAATCAAACAACTGGAGAAAGTCATCGAGCTTATAGCGGCTGACTTTACCGTAGAGGGTTCGGCGAGTGGACTGCGGCGTCAACGGTTCGCTTGGCCCACCCATCTTCTTGTCGAGCGCTCCGGAGGTCGCCAGCAACGAATCGCGAATTTGTTCAACGTCCATCCGGCGTCGATTCGCTCGCCAGTAAAGCCGGTTCGCTGAGTCCTTATCATAATTAGCTTTGACCATTTCGTTGCCAAGCTGGTACACGGAACTGAGCATGATTTCGCGATGCAGTTTCTTGATAGACATGCCGTTCCGCTTGAAGAAATCGGCCAGGTATTCGAGCAGCTCGGGATGGACGGGACGCTCGCCGTTGAACCCAAAATTGCTCGGCGTATCCACGATTCCCGATCCAAAATGCCATTTCCAGATCCGATTTACGATGACTCGCATCGCCAACGGCTGGGCCAGAATTGCGTCCGCCAGTTCGAGCCGACCGCTTCCTTTGCTGAAGCAGATTCGTTTGTCCGGAGAAAGGATCGATAAGAACCCGCGTGGAACGACTTCTCCAAGGTTGTTGGGATTTCCGCGCAGGCTTACCGGCAGATCTACCGGCTTCTCCTGATCGGCAACGCCGTGCACATACGGATACTGAGCCGGCATTGATTTTTTGAAGCTCTCGATATCGGCTTGTAGCGCTGCCAGATACGCGCGTCCCTCGGCGCTAATCTGACGCTCCAGGCCCCATCCTCGAAATGCGAGGAGCCCCGGTTTGTACTTTTGAATCACGCCCGGCAGCATCGGATCGTCGAGATCGCGGACGTAGACATCCATCCACAGATTGGTTCTATCCAGAGTCATCGCCTTCGTTTCAACGGCGCAACTTGGACAAAAATCGTCGTTCGTTACGAATTCATTAGGCTTGAAGAGAGGTTCCTTCGGCTTGGTACCTGTCAGCGACTTCGCGATTATGATTTCGTTCTGTTCTTTCAAATCTCTGCGTTCGAAGAGGACATCCTGCAGCAGAGCCTGAAAATCATCGGCCAGCTTTTTAGCTTCCGCCGCAGTCCCGCCCTTAGCCATCATCGCCTGCCAATCCTTCAGGTATGGGTAGTAGCGCGGAGGCTTCGGCAGAAACCTGACCCATCGCTGCATAAGCTCGTAATCGAGCTTATTCTTTTCGATGACGTCGTTGAGATCTTCTTTGGGTTCACCCGCGACCCGCCAAACCGCCTGCATATACTTCGATGCCTGCAGGGTAAGACTCTCTGAGAGCTGTCTTCCTTCATTTTGCAGAAACTCTCCAAGGGTCTTCTCTTTATTCTTAAGCTTCTTTTCCTGCTCTTTATATTGATCAACGACGCTGCTGGGAACCTGTGGGTACTCCTTGTAGGTTGTACTGGCGAAGACTCCGGCCATCGCGTAGTAGTCTTTCGTCGGAATCGGATCGTACTTGTGATCGTGACATCGTGCGCAACCTACGGTCAGTCCCAAAAACCCGCGACTGACAACATCGATTCGATCGTGTCGTTCATCGGCTCGTGTCACTTCCACCGCGCCGTTGTCATAAAACCATGGTCCCTGCCCGAGAAACCCCAGTGCTGGTATTGTTCTAACGCGAGACTTCTCGTCAATTTGATCACCAGCCAGTTGGTCGCGCACGAACTGGTCGTAAGGGAGATCGTCGTTGAATGCTTTCACGACCCAGTCGCGGTACAAGTAAGCGTGTTGATAAGGCGCGAACCCTCGGCCCATCGGATCGAGACTTCGGTAATCGTCCTCGCCGTAGCGTGCGACATCCAGCCACAATCTTCCCCACCGTTCTCCGTACTGCGGGGAGGCAAGCAAACGATCCACAACCTTGGCAAAAGCGTCAGCCGATTTGTCATTTTCGAAGGCTTCAATTTCCTCTGCGGTGGGCGGAATTCCGGTTAGATCCAGCGTTGCTCGATGCAACAACGTACGGCGATCGGCTGGCGCAACCGGGGCGAGCCCTTCCTTCTCGAGTCGTGCCAGAATGAAGCTATCGATTTCAGTTTTGCCCCAGTGGGTGTTTCGAACTGCCGGCGCGGGCGTCGGATGTAATTGTTGAAAGGACCAGAATGCGCGCCGCGCGGGATCGATCACCATTTCGCCCTTCGACACCGCTGGGGCTTTCGCAGTATCCGGCCATACGGCACCATTGCGAATCCACTGCGAGATCGCTTCGATTTGATCGGAGGTGAGCTTGCCGCCTTTGGGCATTTTCAGGGAGCCGGTCTGTCGAATCGCGGTCACAAGCAGGCTCTTGTCCGGATCTCCCGGTACTATCGCCGGGCCCGATTTGCCGCCTTTCAGCAAAGCGTCGCGGGAATCGAGTCTCAGACCGCCCAATTGTGAATCGGTATGACAGGAGAAACACTCGGTGGCGAGGATAGGCCTGACTTTGGTCTCAAAGAAATCGTCCTTGTTCTGATTTTGGGACCAGACGGGCCAGGCTCCGGCTGCAAAAAGCGCGAGAAGAAAAACAAACCGTTGATAGGTCATAGCAGCACGATAACGAGAACTGCTGGCGGGCATTCTTTCTTCACAACAGCCGATCATGAGGAGGCTTTCCTGCTCCCTTGAATTCGTAGCTCGTAAACTCTAGCGCAGCAGCGGCTTACGATCAATGTCAATGAACCGATTGCGCCTTTGCGGTTCTTTGCGACTTTGCGCGAAACAGCACATTCGAGGGCGAAGACTTTGCAACGACGACCACAGGTATTCGGCTTGTGGGTGCACGTCTCACCTCTATACCTGACTAACCAACTTTTTGCTATGATGCCGTCCCATGATTCGAATCCTTCTTGTCATTCCCATTCTCTTCTCCTCATTCTCGCAAACAACTAAGCGGCCTCCACGACCCGGCGTAAAGACCCCCGGCGTAAGGGTACCGATGACCGCTCTAAAACCTGACGCCGTGTTTGAAGTTCCCGGCGCACCCGACTGGATTGCCATCGATGAATCAGTTTGGGTTTCTAATTTCCCAAAGAATACCGTTGCCCGCCTCGATCCCAAAACTAACAAAGTGCTTGCCATGGTCGAGGTCGGCAACAAGCCTTGCTCCGGCCTGACCACCGGATTTGGGAGTCTCTGGGTTCCTCTCTGCGGCGATCAGGCCCTCGCTCGCGTCGATCTGAAGGAAGGGAAGGTGACCGCCACCATTCCTGTCAGCATCGGCGACTCCGAAGGCGGATTGACAGAAGGCGCCGGAAGCATCTGGCTGATGACCGACAAGAAGGGAACCCTCGCGCGAATCGATCCAGCCACAAACAAAGTTGTGGCTGAAATCCAGGTTCCTCCAGGCTCGTTCACCGTAGCCTTTGGGGAAGGCGCGATCTGGATTACAGGAACCGAGTCTAATGTGTTGACGCGAGTGAATCCCGAAACCAATCTCGTTGTCGAGAGCATTCCAGTTGGGAAAGCGCCACGTTTTTTGACGATCGGCGGCGGGTTTATCTGGACCCTCAATCAGATCAGCGGTGACGTATCCAAGGTGGACCCAAAAACAAACAAGGTCGTCGAAACGGTCGAAGTCGGCGTGCCGGGTCCAGGAGGAGAGATAGCCTTTGGAGAGGGCGCGGTATGGGTTACGTCTTTCGAGTTTCCGATCTCGCGGATCGATCCGGTTGCCGGAAAAGTCGTGCAGCAATTTGCCGGCGAGGGAGGCGATGCCATCAGGGTTGGCTTGGGTTCTGTGTGGCTTTCTAATATTCGCGCCGGCAATGTCTGGCGCCTGGACCCGCGACGGATCGCCGCCACTGTAGCGCAGTAAGAAGCGTGGCCTCACCTAATCGTCTTCTTTTCCCAACTTTGTGCCTTTGCGACTTTGCGTGAACCTTTAAGTGAAGAGGATCGAGTTAGGTTCACTCAAAGACGCAAAGTTCGCAAAGAAGATTCCGCGCCTGATTCTCTCTCTTCTCTACCCCAATCCTACAAGCCTTCCCCTTGCTTACCGAGAGGTGTGTCAAGTACTATATCTCGGTAAGCGAGGGGAGAAGATATGAGCAAACCATCTGATCTGGTTCAGGGCACGTTGGATTTACTGATTATGAAGATCCTGGCTTTGACGCCGCAACACGGGTGGGCGATTAGTCAACGATTAAAACAGGTATCCGGCGACGTCCTGCAGGTCAGTGATGGATCGCTTTATCCGGCGCTACACAAACTGGAACAGGGGGGCTGGATTAAAGCTGAATGGAAACCCAGTGACAACAACCGCCGCGCGAAATACTACTCATTGACGCGCGCGGGGCGACGAGAGCTGAAAGCAGAGGCGGAAAACTGGCGGCGCTTATCCGCGGCCATATCTTTGGTGGTAGATCTGAAAGGAATTTAGAAGTGCAAATAGGAAGATTCCTGTACATGATTCCGCTTCGACTTAGATCGCTGTTACGTCGAGCACAAGTCGAGCGGGAATTGGACGAAGAACTTCAATATCATATTCAGCGACAAATTGAAGAGAATCTTGCGAAAGGACTTCCGGCACAACAAGCGCGTCTTGCAGCACTGCAAGCAATGAATGGAATTGAACAGCAGAAGGAGAAGTGCCGCGACACGAGACGAGTGCATCTCATCGAAGACCTGGTTCAGGATTTACGCTACGGTCTTCGAATGCTGGCTCGCAATCCGGTTTTCACCGCAATAGCCGTGGTTACCCTGGCTTTGGGCATTGGCGCCAACACGGCTATTTTTTCGGTTGTCAACGAATTGCTTTTGCGGCCGCTTCCCTTTCGAAATGCAGATCGTCTGGTGATGCTGTGGGAGGTTAATCCCAGCGGTCGTCATCAGAATACGACATCGCGAGCAAATTTCCGAAGCTGGCGTGAACAGAGTACCGCCTTCGAGGAAATGGCGGCCTTTTCTGATCTACGACTAAATCTAACCGGTGATGGAGAACCTGAAGAGGTCTCGGTTCAAATGGCTACGCCAGAACTGTTTCAAGTCCTCGGTGTTAATGCATTGCTTGGGCGTACGCTGACACTTGATGACGGACGCGCAAAATCAGCCGGAGTGGTAATCAGCTACGGGCTCTGGCAACGTCGCTTCGGCGGAGATCCGCAGATCCTGGGCAGACGAGCCATACTCAACGGAACTCCCTTCGATGTAGTCGGAGTTATGCCGGCGCATTTTCAGTGGCATATCCGAAGCAGATCCGGCACCGGCAAGCCTGCGGAAATGTGGATCGTCCTACCGATGCCGAAGGAGGGGCCGGCGCTGCTGGGTCGATTTCTTTCAGTAGCAGCGACTCTCAAACCTGGCGTCTCGCTTGAACAGGCAACTTCTGAATTGAAAGTGATAGAGGCGCGGATTGAGCAAGAGGATCCGCAATATAATAAAGGCTGGGGTGTTGAGATACTGCCGGTGCGCGAACAGTTCGTTGGCAAGGTCCGAACGGGGTTAATGGTGCTTCTTGGCGCTGTTGGCTTCGTGCTGCTCATAGCCTGCGCGAATGTCGCTAATCTAATGTTGTCACGCGCCGCAGCGCGTCAGAAGGAAATGGCGCTACGGGCGGCGCTTGGCGCTTCCCGCCTGCGAGTCATTCGTCAGCTACTAACTGAAAGTCTGTTGCTTGCCTTGTTAGGCGCCTGTCTAGGAGTTGGACTCGCACTGTGGGGCATTCGTGTCTTGGTGGCCGTAAGTCCGCGCGACCTTATCAATATTCAGGGTACCGGGTTAAATCTCCCGGTTCTGGCCTGGACACTGACTCTTTCGCTCGCAACTGGAGTGTTTTTCGGTTTAGTTCCTGCTCTGGAATCATCGAGGCTTAACCTGAGCGACGCACTTAAAGAAGGCGGAAAAACCGACGCCGGACAAGGAGCTCGCAGCAGCCGGCTTCGGAATATCCTGGTCGTCGCGGAAGTCGCATTGGCTGTGGTACTGCTCGTCAGCGCAGGGTTGCTGGTTAAGAGTTTTGCGCGTCTGCGAAACATTGATACCGGTTTCGATACAGACAACGTGCTTACGATGGTCGTGCCTCTGGCAGGTGCCAGATACCAGACTGATCCGCAAGTCATTGGTTTCTTCCGTCGTGCAACAGAACGTATACGCTCGTTTCCGGGTGTCACTGCAGTAGGTGCGGTGAATTATTTGCCTCTTTACGGAGGGTTGGGCTGTTCGACCGGTTTTAGCATAGAAGGGGAACCCCAACCACCTCCGGGTGAAGGTCCTTCAACCAACGTACGAGTTACCGACGAAGGCTACTTTGCTGCAATGGGAATTCCTTTCTTGCGAGGCCGGAACTTCAACGACGCGGAATGCAACGAGGCAAAGCATGTCATCATCGTTAGCGAATTGTTTGCGCGACAGTACTTCCCTAACGAGGATCCTTTGGGTAAGCGCATCAGCGTTGATATGTTCATAAACCCGAACCCCCCGACCGAGATCATTGGGATAGTCGGCGACGTAAGGTATGACAGTCTTACAGATCAGGCGGAACCGACGGTTTACTATCCGATGCCGGAACTCACCTATAGCGTTATGACACTTGCGATCCACACCTCAGGCAATCCTGCTGTCATCGCTCCCTCAGTTCGCGGAGTATTGCGAGAGACGGATGCGGATCAGCCTGTCTCCGATGTAAGAACCATGGATCAGGTGATGGGCGAGACGTTGAGCCGGGCGCGCTTCAACACGCTTCTGCTGGGACTATTCGCAGGAATGGCGATGCTGCTGGCAGCGGTAGGGATTTTTGGTGTGATGAATTACGCCGTAACTTTAAGGACTCGTGAAATCGGTATCAAAATGGCGCTCGGTGCACGTCCCGGCCAGGTTCTGTTATTCATAATGAGACAGGGACTGACGTTGACTCTATTGGGAATTGGGCTCGGCGTGGCTGGGTCGCTGGCATTGACACGTCTGATGTCAGGGCTGCTGTTCGGAGTGAAAGCGACGGACCCGGTCACCTTTGTGAGCATCGTTGTGCTCCTAACACTGGTGTCGGCAATCGCATGTTATCTTCCAGCACGGCGGGCGATGAAGGTGGACCCGCTGGTCGCGCTTCGCTATGAGTAGCGAGGCGGTGAGCATAATCTCCGGTTCGATCGAGCAAGCGGGCGTCGGGATTGGGTGAGTGATCCGAGAACGAAACTGCGAGGGGGGTTTTTTTATTGTGAGGATTTCGTCGTGTTGAGAACTCCCTCGTACGGACGAATTCAGATTGCAATCCGAAATCTGCAATCTGCAATCCGAAATCTGCAATCTGCAATCCGAAACCTGCAATCTGCAATCTGCAATCCGAAATCTGCAATCTGAATCTGAAATCTGCAATCTGAATCTGAAATCTGAAACGTAACCAGACGCTAAATTTGTTGCTGCCCACGCACAGCAGTGATTCTCACTCTCATTTTTCAAACTCCGATTCTCCAAATCTCATTCTCCAACTCTCCTCCGCATTGGCTTCTTTTTTGCACTAAGTAATTCTGGCTTTGTCGATGTAAACGAAACATACACTTCAGAGCCGAGATCAGTACAGATCTGCCATTGAAAGGCATTCTCTGAGTGCGAGGAAACCTGTATTAGAAGTCGAGTTTCTCGCAAAGACGCCAAGAACCGCAAAGACGCAAAGAACTGATACACCACACATTGATCTCCGTATGAACGGGTTTGAGGTCTTTGGACATGGCTGACCAAACGAACGATGAAATGCGCGAACGCGTGATCAAGTTAGTTTTTGGAGGCGACACTGCGAAGTTCGACGATTTTATTAATGTGCTGCGCGAAGATCTGCCAAGTGGTACCGGAGTAGTTATCAGAGGCAGCGCAGTCACTGGAGAGCGCTGGGAAGATGGCGCGCCTTTTGATGCAGAAGGCGAAGGAACTAGCGACGTTGACCTGACTCTCATTGGCGATCAAGTGATAAACCTTTACAATTCGGACGGTTTTTATATTCCGCTAATACACACGAAACCCCTTTGCGACGAAGATCATCACATTGCACCCGACCTAGTTCCATTGCGCGAAAGACTTCAGGGCATTGTTAAGCGGCCGGTCAACATACAAGCAACACGTGATTTCGTGAGGTTTGTCAGAGAAGTATTGATCGGCCAGCCACAGCTGGCCATCATCGAGAGAAAGGAAGCGCTTTGAGGGTTTCACTTCTCAGCTACAACATCCGCTACGGCGGAGTGGGCCGAGAGGATTATTTGGCTTCAGCGATACGCGAGTCCCAGGCTGATGTAATAATTCTTCAAGAAGCTACTCAACCGCGTGTTGTCGAGCGCCTGGCGCATAACGCTGTGATGCCAATCTGGGCAGCGTGCGAAGGTCAGTCCATTGCTTTCATGAGTCGAATTGCTATCAGCCACTATCAATGGCATCAGATTCCTTTTGCGGGACGTGCTTTCCTGGAAGTAGTCCTGGCCGGTACTGAAACTCGAGTCTTTGGCATTCATCTCAGGGCAATGCACGCAAACTGGACTGAACGTCGCCGGGTGCGCGATCTTCGCGCATTGCTCGAAAGTATCAGACATTTCCAAAAGGGATTTCACATCCTCGCTGGTGACTTTAATACACTCGCGCCTGGCGCCCTTCTGGAGGCAAGGCAGTTGCCCTTGCGACTTCGTCCGTTGTTGTGGCTGAGTGGCGGTCGGATCCGATGGGAAACCATCCAAATCTTGTTAGACGCCGACTATGCGGACGGATTCAGAAGCATTCATCCTGATGAGCCTGGATTTACGTTTCCTTCATGGAATCCGCACATTCGACTTGATTATGTGTTTTTGCCAACTACATTCGCCGATCGGCTCAAATCGTGTGAGGTTCTTGATGATGGCGCTTTAACTAGACGCGCTTCTGATCATTTCCCGCTACGGGCTGTTTTTGACGGGTAGAAGAGTACTCCCCAATCTCCAAACAATTAGAACCGGACATTTACAAAAAGGCGCCGAGAACGCAAAGACGCAAAGTTATTGCCGATTTCCAATAGCTGCTCTAAATTTGTTGCCATTTGCACGGCTTTTGCTGAACAAGGGAAGAATTGATGAGCGGCGAAAAAGTCCTAAAGATGGACAGTCTGCTCGAGCCTCTCTTGCTTGTAACCAACGAGCAACAGGCCGATGAACTTCTCTTGCGTCTTATCTCAGAGCACGCTGAGCCTCTAATAAAAGGGATTATCCGTTACAAGCTGCACCTGAGTTTTCAACGAGCGCACCAGCGCGCCGAGGCCGACGATATTTATCAGGAAGTGCTGCTTCAGCTTCTCTCTGAGCTTGACAAACTGCGCAAGCGACCCGAGGAGAATCCCATTTCCGATGTCCGCGGCATCGCGGCGGTGATCGCTCATCGTACCTGTTCGAAATGGATGCGACGGCAGTTTCCGGAGCGCCACGCGTTCAAGAACCGGCTCCAGTATCTGTTAACACGACAGCGAGGCTTAGCGCTGTGGCAGGATAAGGACGGGAGACTCGTGGCCGGTTTTGCGGTCTGGCAAGGAAACAAGCCCATAGCCAACGCATCCCTTGTGAGCGAGGTAGCGGTCGATGAAGGCCTTGCTTCCGAAGTTCAATCACTGAAAGATGGCAAACAGCGCGAACTGGCTGACGCGGTTGCCGCCGTATTGAACCGTCTGGGTACTCCAATTGAATTCGATGAACTTGTTCGAATCCTGGCGCCGCATTTGGGAATCCGTGATCAGCCGCTCGAATCGCTCGACCAGGACAATGACACAGCAACTTTCCAGGCGACATCCGGAGACCCAGACCCTTCCTGGCAGGCAGAAAAAAGAATTTTCCTTCAGCGGCTTTGGGAGGAATTGCAGCAACTTCCTCGGAATCAGCGCTCGGCCTTGCTTTTGAATTTAAAGGATGCCGAAGGGCGCGGGTGCATTGCACTGTTTCCAACAACGCGGATCGCGTCAGTCCGCCAACTCGCGGAAACATTGGAGATAAGTGCCGAGGATCTTGCGGGGCTCTGGAACGAATTGCCGCTCGAGGATACAAGAATCGCCGAGCTACTCGGCCTGACGCGCCAACAGGTAATAAACGCGCGCAAATCGGGTCGCGAACGGTTGACGCGCCGGTTGAAAGGATTTATTTGAAGTGCGACGCCAATAAGTTGGACATTTCGTCAACTTATTAGACAAAGGGCAGTCGAAGTCCTGGCTGCGAGGATTAATCAAATTGATTGAACACCTGACCCAGAATCAGGTTGATGATTATCGTCGACAACAGCTGCGCCCTGCGGAACTGTTGTCCGTATCTGATCATCTCCACGAATGCGACGTCTGCCGCCGGCGGATCGAAATTGCCGTTGAACGCGACTCCACATTCTTCGCATTCAGATCCGAAATCTTTGGCGAATCAATTGATCTGCCCGAGCTCGATGGCCCTCATCTAACTAAATCACAGATCGAGTATGTTGATGGAAACCTTGTTGGTGAAGAGCATCAAATGGTCGTCGATCATTTGAGCCATTGTATTCAATGCTCCAGGGCGATTGACGATCTGCGCGTATTCAGGGAGCAGGTCGGATCGACACTGGATCGCGAATATGGTCCTGCCTCAACAGCCGCGAAAAGTCCAGGCTGGTGGGGTCAGGTGGTAGCGTCACTTCTCGCGCCATTTCGCGGCTATCCGATTGTCGCGTATGGCACTGCCCTAATGATCATCTTATTGGCGATTACTGGATGGTTATTGTGGCGAACAAAGCAAGCCGGGCCACCAAAAGAGGAGCTTGTCGTCGCACCATCCCCTTCCCCCTCGCCGCCTGAAGCGGTTCGACCAACAGCGCAAATTGTCGCCCGGCTGAATGACAACAATGGGGAATTGACGTTGGACCAGGAGGGCAATCTGTCAGGCGCCGGGGGCCTGCCGGAGTCTTATCAGAGCTTATTGAAACAAGCGCTAACTCGGCAAAAGCTGGAAGCCTCGGCGCAATTGAAAGGTCTTGCGCGTTCGCCCAGTTCCCTGATGAGCTCAGATAAAGAACGACGAGAGTTTTCAGTAATTGAGCCTTTTGGAAAAGTACTAATGACCGATCGGCCCTCGTTCCGCTGGTCGCCAATGGAAGGAGCGACGAGCTATGTGGCGGAGGTCTATGACTCCGATTTCAACCTGATGGCCTCGAGTCCACAGCTCACGAATCCCAGTTGGACTGCTACGAAACCTCTCCCTCGAGGGCAGGTGTATTCCTGGCAGGTGAAAGCGATAAAGAGCGGCGAGGAATTTACATCGCCACGACCTCCTGCTCCACAAGCAAGATTTCGAGTTCTTGACCAGGCGAAAGCGAGCGAGCTTACAAAGGCGATGAAGAGCTACCCGTCATCTCATCTGATGTTGGGAATGCTGTACGCGGATGCTGGATTGCTGACGGAGGCCGAGCAAGAATTGCGATTGTTACAAAAGACAAACCCTGATTCCGAGATAGCTCGCACTCTGCTAGGGCAAATTCAAGGACTTATGCGGAAAAGCAAGTAGGCAGAAAGTAGCTGGCAGTAGGCAGTTGTACTTGTTGATTGCTTTTTGACGCTGGCGCCTATCCAAATACCGACTTCAAAACGAGATAACAATAAGACCCCTTCCTTCTCAGACGAAATATTAGCCTTCCCACAAGAAAATTTCTGCAGGCAGTAATATGCCCGTGCGTTCGGCAACTTGTTACAAAGTGGTTCTAATTTGGTTGGGTTTATTGGTTGTGGCTTGTGGCTCTTAGTTGTTGGTTCTGGTCTTTGAAGTTTGTGGTTCTTATCGGCTGCGTAATCTGCGGATTATCGATTATCCGCATATTAAACGATTACGCATAAGAACTGAACCAACAACCAGAGACTGGAAACCTATTATGGAGGAGATATTTAAATGCTTACTAGAATTGCGATCTTTATTTACGGTGTTTTGTGTTACGTGATCTTTTTCGGCACCTTTCTTTACGCTGCAGGGTTCATTGGCAATCTTGTGGTTCCGAAGTCTATTGATTCAGGACCGACGGGTCCTCTTGGTGAGTCATTGTTGATCGATGCGGGCTTGCTTGCCCTTTTTGCGTTTCAGCACAGTCTGATGGCAAGACCCTGGTTTAAGCGTGCGTGGACACGACTGATTCCTGAACCAGCCGAGCGCAGCACCTACGTGCTTCTATCATCAGTGGCACTGATCTTACTGTTCTGGCAGTGGAGGCCGATCGGCGGCGTGGTATGGAACATCGAAGATTCGACGCTGCGTATGATCACTTACGGACTTTGGGCGAAAGGCTGGCTTCTTGTCCTGATCAGCACTTTTCTTTTGAATCATTTTGATCTGTTCGGACTCAGACAGGTTTATCTCTTCCTTCGTGGGAAAAAGTATGCGCAATTGGTATTCAACACTCCGGCGATCTATCGTCACGTTCGTCACCCGCTTTATCTGGGATGGCTGTTTGCGTTCTGGGCAACGCCAACGATGAGAGTGCCGCATTTGGTCTTCTCGATAGCCACTACGCTTTACATTTTCATCGCTATCCAGTTTGAGGAGAGAGATCTTGTAAAGACATTTGGAGATGAGTACCGGCGATATCAAGAACGAGTACCGATGATCCTGCCGTTCAGATTTCGTAAACCTGTAGCCACCGGTTTGCTCCCGAATCAAAATGTAAAATCTGCCTAGAAGGTCAGAGTGAGGCGTGAGGAGATGTTTTCTTGCGCCTCACTCTTGGCAGGGAGTTGCCAGCCAAACCGTCTTTAACTCTCTAAGCAACTTCGCGGAACTGATTTGTGCGAGATAAACCCTTTCGAAAAGTGGTCCTCGCATGGTCAACCGCCGCAAAGACTATTAATCGGCCATCATCTAAATCGAAGTAGGATTTCAATGAGGAGAAAGTCAATGAATCATATGATTACCAAACGTATAATCGGTCTAATCATTACGCTCGCAATTTTTGTAATAGCATCATCTGCCAGTCCTGCCGTTCCGGACGGCGAAACCATCACGGTGCCAACCTTGCCTTCCCCCCTGTGCGACGAGGTACGAGTACCCGCGGGGAACGAAGTGTTCTTCCACGTGTACGCCCGTGGCCTACAGATCTACAGATGGACCGGGACAGCATGGGTGGTGACGCCATCGGCGACTCTTTACGCGGACGCCGGCTATCACGGGCAGGTCGGAACTCACTACGCTGGTCCCACCTGGGAAAGCAACAGTGGTAGCTTTGTTAAAGCAACACGAAGGGAAGGCTGTTCACCAGATGCGTCTGCAATTCAATGGTTGAAACTCGAGGCGACATCTACCAGTGGTCCCGGAGTGTTCAGTGCGGTGACCTATATTCAAAGGGTCAACACCGTCGGTGGATTGGCGCCCACAGCTCAAGGCTCGTACATTAACGAATCGGTAGAGGTTCCTTACACGGCAGAGTATTACTTCTATCGCGGCGGGCAGTGAGACGAACTGTTCACGAACAAGCCACACGTAGTAACGAATGCTCACGTAGTAACGAATGAATTCGTTACTACGTGAGCGTGAATCAGAACGTATAGTTCACACCTATGAGGGCCATTTTCTTAGAGCAGTCTGGGCCGCGTGATAGCCACAAAGCCCATGGACCCCGCCACCTGGCGGAGTCGATGACGAGCATAGGTAGAGATCCTGTCGAGGTGTCGAATACCACATTGAAGTTGGACGCACCAGCAACTGGCTAAGCTCTGCCGAGCCTCCGTTAATGTCACCCCCAACAAGATTTGCATTGTGAGCTTCCAAATCGGCCGTGGTCATAACACTCCGCGCGAGAATGCAGTCCCGAAACCCCGGAGCAAATCGTTCAATCTGTTTCTCGATGCGTTCGCTCATATCCACGGTTGAGCCGTTTGGAACGTGACAATATCCCCACAGCGTGTGTCGGCCACCGGGCGCTCGCGACGGATCGAAAAGAGTCGGCTGTGAGAGTATCGTGAATGGCCGCTCGGGATGTAACCCGTCGATTACCTGGCGCTCGGATAGCAAAATGTCGCTGAAAGATGAACCGAGGTGCACAGTCGCCGAGGTGAAACACTCTTTTGCTTTCCACGGAACCGGTTGGCTCAACGCCCAATCCATTTTGAAGACACCCGCACCGTACCGGTAGCTACTTAATTTCCGGCTAAAGTCTGCCGGCAATGAATTGCCCGCGATGCTGACGAGCTGCCGAGGCGTAAGGTCGCACAGGATAGCCTTGGCCTGTGGAAGTTCATCAACCGAAACAATACGACGTTCAGTTACAATTTCGCCCCCGAGAGCCTTCAGATGTGCTCCCAACGCGTTACTGATGCTCTGCGATCCGCAGGCCGCTACTGGCCACCCGATTGCGTGCGCCAATCCTGCTAGGATTAATCCAAACGCCGAAGTTCCCTGCTGATCCATTGCCAAGCCAGAGTGGGCCGCCAGACCCAAAAAGACAGCCCGGGCCCTATCACTACGAAATATGGCACTGGCAAGACTCTTCGCAGGCTTTAGTGCAGACCACCCAAAACGGGCAGTTCGTAAAGGGTGCCTCGGAAATCGTGGTGGTCCTAAGACGTCGACCGCTAACTCCGACCAATGCTCCGCAACCGGCGCTATCAGCTCCTTGTATGCTTGACAATCATTTTCAAAGGAAGTGCCGGTTTCCTCGATAGACTTAGTCAAGACAATTGCGGAACCGTCTTCGAAAGGGTGAGCTAAAGCGGCGGGCGGATAAACATAGCGCAAGCCGTACCGATCCAACGGCAGCCGGGCGAAGCAGGTTGAGCTCGCGGCCATCGGATGAACTGCCGAACAGATATCGTGAACAAATCCTGGCAGTGTAAGCTCGGCGGATCGGGCGCTGCCTCCAATTGTGGGATTTGCTTCGTAGATGCGGACGGATTTCCCCGCGCTCGCGAGTTCAATAGCCGCCATTAAGCCGTTCGGCCCTGCGCCGATTACAATCGCGTCATAGATCATCTTAGTTCGGAGTTCGGCGTTTAGCGTTCAGCGTTTGAGGTTTCGGTTAGCAACTTTTGCGTCGAATTCGAGTTTCTCTATCTCAAACTTTAGATTCTGATCACTGATTCTGAACAGTCAACTTTGAATCTCGACCCGAAATACTGAATGACGACCCTGAACACTGAAAATGAACGTTGAGCTCTGAACTGTGAACTACTTCTTTCTGCCGGCTTTTTTACCCCTTTTTTGCCGCCTTTCTTGCCTCCCTTTCTGGAGAAAAAGTGAAGAGAGAGATATTTGGGCCTGTTGGCATTTCACTTGCAGGACTGTTGGCTTCGTTGCTAAGAAATTAGCTCTAAGAAAAAAGGACAAAAATGAACATACTCGTCACTGGCGGAGCCGGTTATATCGGCAGCGTAGTTGCTGAAGAACTCGTTAAAGTGGGGCACGCGGTCGTCGTCTACGACAGCCTCTACAAGGGTCATCGTGGGGCGGTGGTCAAAGACGCGAAATTGATAACCGGCGATCTCACGGATAGTGAGACGCTTGGTCAGACGCTAAAGGAGCACAGAATTGACGGAGTCATCCATCTTGCCGCCGATTCGCTTGTAGGCGAGTCCGTTCTCAATCCGGGTAAGTACTACGGCAATAACGTAACAGCCGGTTTGGTGCTTCTCGAGGAAATGCGCAAGTATGAGGTCTCCAAAATCGTATTCTCATCTACCGCCGCGGTTTACGGTGAGCCTCAGAAACAGCCGATTCAGGAGTCGGATCCTCTAAATCCAACAAACCCTTATGGCGAGACCAAGATTGCCTTCGAACGCGCACTACACTGGTATGAAAAGGCTTATGGCATTCACTATTCGTCGCTGCGCTACTTTAATGCTGCAGGGGCGACCGAACAATGTGGAGAGCTTCATGAACCGGAAACTCATCTGATTCCACTAGTGCTTCAGGTGGCAGCTGGCAAGCGGCCATTCGTCGAAATTTATGGCGACGATTATGAAACGCCCGATGGCACATGCATCCGAGACTACATTCATGTTGCTGATCTGGCGCGTGCCCACGTTCTCGCACTCGGAATACTCGACTCCAGGAGCAGCATCTACAACCTCGGTTGCGGCGGCGCTGGCTACAGCGTTAGAGAGGTAATAAACGTCGGAAATGAGATTACCAGCCGCGAATGTCCCGTTCGAGTTGGCAAACGAAGGGCAGGAGACCCTGCGGTTCTAATAGCGGGTTCAGAAAAAATTAAAGAGGAACTTGGATGGTCGCCCGAACAGCAGGACCTGCATTCAATAATTGAGTCGGCCTGGAGGTGGATGCGAACCCATCCGAATGGTTACGCCCAATAGTTTTATTCCGGAGTAGACGGCCAAGCTGATCCTGGAATGGGACATGTGTGATGTGTATGAACTCCGAACTGCTAAGCAGAGTGCGCCTTATTTGGGCACCGGTAATCAAGTTTTCTCCACTCCTGAAAATCGTCCTTCGTCTGCTGTGCCATAGCAATTGAGGCATCTAAAAGCCATTTAGACGAGGTGTAATTACTCGACTGTTTCCCCAGATGCTGGAGCACACCAGCCGCCGCGTCCCGTGATGACAAATGTATATTGGCCGTTTCCTTCCCCATTGCACGCAGCAGTCTTTTTTGGAGCTCGTCTCCTTTATTTCCAAGGTCGAGATCTTCTATAGCAACTTTGAAAGTATCCGGCCCAATACGGCGCACAACCCAACTGCCCGCTATCATCAGCCAGGGATCGCTTGACCGTACTGCCTGCGCGACTATCTGACGATAGTAGATGGTCCTTTTGGCTAATTCCGTGGCAGACGACTTGTCCTCCTCTTGATTCGCCCAGAGCCACGCAGAAGGTGCAAGCGCTTTTGCTTCCCGAACAATGACGCCCCCTCGCCAGTCCTCTGCAACTGCTGTCAGGCGCGGGCGACCCAGACTTCCCAAGCCGGCTTCCCGATGTCTGATCACGTAATCCGGGGTTGGTTGAGGAAAACAAGAGTTCAGTGCCGCCACTGCCTCGGCTGAAACTGTGCCTTTGACCTTTTCCAGATTTCTGTATTTCTTACAGAACTTTGCGAACAGATCGTCATGATCATCACTCTTCTTGTCGTTGGAAATGAGCTTACTCATGACTACGTCTCTCAGCCATTTATGATCCTCCGCCAAAACAAAGGGCCGGGACTCCTGCATTCCCTTTACGTACCCCTCCTGGATTGATGCACACGCTTCCTTGATGTCCAGGTTGAGCGCGTTAGAGGAATCTTGTATGGCGAGGCAGGCGCTTGTCGCTAAGCGAACCAGATCGTTTGTATAGGGCAGAAAGCACGCTTCATCGAAATCATTCACTCCCCAGGTTAGACGCCCTTCAGCATCCCGCCAGGTCCCGAAGTTCTCAATATGCAGGTCCCCAACGCCCAGGACTCTCGGAGCAGCGCATAACTCCGGAAAGTGCTTCGGGAACAAGTGCGACCAGCGGTAAAAAGTGGCTCGAAGGAAAGGGAACTCGCTGCATGTCATCTTGTTGTGCTTGATGTTGAGTTCGTCTTCATCAATCACCATTATCGAGCGCAGCCAGTTATCGTATTCGTTTGTGGCTTTGACGACACCCATTCTGATCCTCCCTGCTACCAACTAACTTTGAAAAAATCACTAACCTTCTTATGCCTTACGCATTGATTTGTTGATGAAACTGCGGCGTAAAAGCCCCCTATATTGAAGCGTCACAGCACATGCTCTGTGTGGTAGGCTCCAGTGATAGGCGACCGCTTCTGATCTTCATAGTATTGATGCCACCATTTTGCCGCCTGCCAGATCGCCTCTGGGCAGCTCGACCGGCTTTCGAGCCCTGGCGTCAAATCGAAGCCTGCAGCGCCAATCGCAATCTCCAGCATCGCTGCCGACGGGATACCCATTCCATCCAGCAGTGGATTGGCGCTCCGCGCAACACCCCAAACATATTCCATCCAGCGGATAACCAGATGCACCGCGTCGAGAACGGCGCGCTGCCTCTGAAACCGGTCTAACGCGTTCAACACTGCTTTTTGAGTAATCGGCACCTTCAGCACTGCAATGTTCGGGTATTCCTCGGGGTCACGGTATTGACCAAGCTTCCCCTTTTGCATGCCGTTCGTCGGCGGTGGAAAACCAAATCCTTGTGTCGGCTCCAACGAAATCTCTGTGACTGGAGTTGATGCGGGATTCTTTGCAGCCTTACCCAATAACATCACGTGCGACCAGTGACTCGGCACCAGGTCGTGCCGAACGTGGGACTGCGCCACTCGCAGGCGGATAGCCGCCGGGCTTTTGCCGCCAACCATTACGAGTATGACTTCATCGTCTACGGTGGGAGCGTTGCGAGCTAGCCACTGGAGATTGTCTTCCGCTTTAAGCCGATCAACCTCTTTCAGTAAGTCGCTGGGCGCGGCGGCGTTGGAGCTGATGATGTTAATCACTGATAAATCCTCCTTAGGCAACGCTCAGATCAATGGGGCCTACTTCTTCGGGTCTGCCTACGTTTTGATCGAGCGAGATCGGCCAGTACTTAATTCGCAATTCGAGGCCACCCCCATTCTGACGGAACATCAACAGAACGACGTGATTGCCTTTTTGACCATGGATCTTTGAGCACGGAAAGCGACCTCCGAAAACATCAGAGGCCAGGAAGGTCGGCGGGTTGGCTGGCTCCGAATGCCGCGGCCAGGGATTTGTAGATCCGAACAGTCCCCCGAAGAATGCCCCTACCCTCCTTGCCTGATCATGGCCGATCGTGGTGACCAGCGAGGCGGGTGATGAGATGACCTCACTGAAGGCAATTCGGCCGGTGTGTATATCTATCGACGTGACTACTCGTCCCCAGTGGACGTCGCCCGTGAGCAAGAGCACTGGACGCCCCGCATCGGCCAATCTCTGAAGGCTCGCCATGATTTGGTTGTAGTCGCCGTAGTTCGCCAGTTCAAAGTCCCCGATGCCCCCGCTAAGTTCCCCGGCTGCCGGCGAAAGAAGCGATTGACCGGAGATAAATACGCCGAATTGTTGCCTCTCTATAACCTGAGACACCCAATCATCAAGTTGCTGGTGAACTTCGTCGGTCATGGTAAAGCGCCGGTTGAAGTCCTTGTTGCTACGTGTATCGGCCACGAAGAACGAAAGAGGCTCGACTTCCACGATCGTCGGTTCACCCAACTTCGCTGGGTATGGCAGTTGAAAGCCCTCATAAACCGCCTGAGCTGCACTCCGCCACCTCGTTCTGCTTTCCTCCTTGAAGCTGTTTTGAATGAACGGACTCACGTGCGGATAGTTGTTCCAGTACTCGTGATCATCTGGTATCGAGACGCCAGGCGCCGCAGACAGGACGCCCGTGTATCCCAGAGGCCCTCGCCAGTTCATCGTGTAGTCTTGCTCAAACTTCGCTGCCAGCCACGTTGCATTATCAGGAAAGTCCTTCAGAGTGGGGAGGTCCAGGTACACCTGATCTCCCGCCAGAAGCGTCATATGAGGTAACGATGTAGCTTTAAGTTGCGAGACGATTGTGCTGGCAAGGCCGCCACGATCCTCTGCCTGGTGAAAGCAGGAGACAAGCAACACGTTGAACGTCCGGTCGAGCTGCGACGGTACGACATCCGGCAACGTACGGGTTTCGAGCATTTTGGATTCGTTGTCGACTGTTACCTGAATTCTGTACAGCGTATCCGGTGTAAGCCCGGAAAACTCGTAGACTCCAGCGAAGGCTCGGGGCATATTCTCGGGAGCGGTATCCGTCGGAAGTAAATTGTCGGGACGCACGCTGCTTAATTCTCTGAGCGCGATCGGAGCTGCGGGTGAATCATCAATAATCCACGTAATCAACGGCGGCGCCGTGACATCGAAGACACCAATCCAGACTCGCAAGCGATCAGCAGGGGCCACTCTCGGGTATAAGAGTATGTCCATTTACACTCGCCGGAAGGTTCTTCGATGCTGGATCAGACGACAAAACTATATCCAGGGTCGATCGCCTGATGGGCAATCAAAATGTCGTGTACCGCATACGGATGGGTTTCGATTCCAGTGATCTTGTGCTCAATCACCTGGAATAGATGTTCCAGTCCCGAGACCGGATCTATGTCGATATCGACGACGCACTCATCCCCCTTCAGGAAGTAGGTGAGCTGAAGGTTGCCGAATTTGTCTGGCGTCTTAAAACTACCGGCATGTTCAAATCCAACGAATTGTGGGGGCAAATGGTGAAGTCCTTCCGGCGCAGATTTGAACAGCCCGGCTACTGCCGCGTTCTTGGTTTCTTCCCTCAACTCCCTGGGTACGAAAGCAAAGAAACGATCGCCGCGGATCTCAATGATGCTCTGGATGAATGGCAAGACCGTCTTTCCGCCTACAAGCGGAGTCGCCGCACATTTTGCGGTAAGGTTCAAAACATTTGACTTGCGAACGTCATCCAGGGCGTCATAAAGACCCGCTCCCTCTTTTCCCGCAAAAGAAAAAACGTTACTGCTGTTATTGAGGAGATTACTCGTGGCAGGCAGCAATTCCGCGAATGGCGGAAAGGTCACGTCGATGACCTTCCCGGGGTCAATCGCGAAACTGATCTCTAAGTCAGTGATTCCACTTGCTTCGAGATTTACAAAACGACTGGTCGGCAGATACGCGGAGGGATCTATCTCAATACGGTAAAGACCCTGAGGCGCGCCAAACAGTTCCTTAATCAGTATTCTTTTTGATGCATCCAGGCCATTAAACCTGGGTGCGTGGTTGAGAACCTGGTGACGCAGGCTGATGTCTGTCTTTCCTCCAATTCGCTCGTCCTTAACGTTAACCAGGTCCAATCGCAGCTGCCCTTGTTTTTCGTCTGTGCTCATCCTGGAGTTCTCCTTCTGAGTGCGGCGAGAGATGTCTGGAACTTTGTCGAGCCGCTGATATGTTCCCAATGCTACAGACGAAAGTCACTCAACGAATGATGCATAACTAGTAAAAGAATGCAAAAGGCTCAAGCCTGCTACAGGACACACCTGCGCTCTATCCTGAATTAGTTCCCACCGAGGTTGCGTCTATTAAATAAAAGGAGGAAACCAGCTCCGACGTATTTTTTGGCGCCGATATGTCTGACGAAGTCGCCAGCGGTTACGCGCCCACCGCGTTGACCAAGGAGGAAAACAATGTGTGCGGACATCATATTCGAACCTTTGAAGTTCAAGAACCTGACCGTTAAGAATCGCATCTTTCGTTCTAATGTCTCCGGCCGCTTTGACAATTATGACGGCTCGGGGAATCAGGCGCGAATCAACTGGGAAGTCAAATTCGCGCGCGGGGGGGTTGGGGCGATCGTGTCATCATTCGTACCCGTGCAACTCCGGGGCCGGATCGTACCCAATTACGCGACAATAGATCGGGACGAGCGCATACCATTCTGGCGAGAGCTTGGGAAGAAAGTTCACGAATACGATTGCAAATACATTCTGCAGCTCAGCCACGGAGGCCGGCAGCGGGACATTCAGGGCATCGAGTATCCAAAGGGGTTGAGCTCGACTGACAAACCAGAGCCGATTCACGGTTTCGAGTGCGAGCGGATGACGGTCGAGCAAATCCACGACACCGTTAACGCGTTTGCCGAGGGCGCGCGACGCGCGAGAGAGGCCGGGCTCGACGGGGTCGAATTGCACGGCGCGAACGGCTACTTGATAACACAATTCCTCAGTTCAGCGATCAATGACCGGAAGGATGACTACGGCGGCACGCTGGCCAATCGCGCCCGGTTTGTACGCGAAATTGTGCGCGCGATTCGCGCTAAGGTCGGATCGGACTTTCATCTGCAGATGAAAATAAGCGCAACCGAATACAACGACGCGATGCTTCCGTTCGAAGGAAAGGGGAACACCATCGAAGACTCGATACAAGTGTGCAAGTGGCTCGAGGAAGATGGGGTCGATGCGATACACGTCTCAACAGGCAGTTCGTTTCCGCATCCGCGCAACCCGGCGGGTCCATTTCCGCTCGAAGATCTGATCAAGACTTACGACACTATGATTTCGAGCGGTCAGCACACCTATCGCAATTTCGTTCTGTTCCGCACATGGCCTGCGAACCAGTTGTTTAAAGCCCGATGGGACCGTGCCACCGGAGATCAAATCGAAGGGATAAACCTGCCGGACGCTCGTTCCATCAAGAAGGCTGTTGGCGTGCCGGTCATTTGTACCGGGGGCTTCCAAACCGCTTCGGTGATTAGGGGCGCGATCAACGACGGGTCTTGTGATGCGGTGTCGATCGCCCGCCCGTTGATCGCCAATAACGACCTTGTGAAGATGTTTGAACAAGGAATGGACCGGGCGCCGCAGCCCTGCACCTATTGCAATAAGTGCCTGGTTAATGTGGTTGAGAATCCTCTGGGATGCTACGAAGAGTCCCGGTTTAAGTCACGGGATGAAATGATCCAGCAGATTATGTCGGTGTTCAGCCCGCCACCATTTGCTTGAACGCTTCGAGGCGCCGTCGGAAGGCTTGCGGCTTAGCGTAAACCGCGCTTTTGCGCGAAGTTGTCTATCGAAAACTAGTGGGCTGTATAAGAGACTTCGCTAGTGATTGCTCAACGCCTCCACCGACACAGGGAGACTGTGCGAAAAGTCCAAATCCACCCACGGCAGGGTCGGTGGAGGCGTTAAAGCAGACACACTAGCGAAATCTCTGATACAGTCCACTGTTTTCAGATTTCGACACTTCGTTCGAGATGCGCAACATAGTTTACCGGTGCGTGATCGGCGATCGGTTCCGGTGCGTCGGTAAATAGCTTGTGCCAGTCAGGGAAAAATGCAAGGCGATCTCTCTTCAACCGATCTCGCGCCACTGTGTCGTCATCCGGATTGGTCAACACATCGCCATCGTGAGTTATATAGTGCAATTCGCCAATATGATGAAACGGTACCGGTGGAGGGACAACCGTGACCACGTCGCGATTGTTCACTACTCGATAGATGCTGATGCCGTTAAGCGACTGGGCAAATTCGCTATCCCCGACGCGCGGAGACCCAAAATCGTAAAGCACACGAGGCTTGAACAACGACGCTGCCAAGGTAGCCAAAGCAGCTCCAAGGCTGTGACCGGCGATGAAAAGAGGACAGCCCGACGGGACATTCTGTTTGAGCGATGCTGTAATTCTGCTCTGGACCAGCTCAATCGCTTCGGCGAATCCCTCATGCACGAATCCTCCCGCGGGCCACGAGACTGGAAATGCTCTAAAGTCGGTCAGCCAGTCCATCAAATCGGTTGTTCCGCGAAAGATCAGCGCCGCGAAGCTGGACGAATTCATAGGTTTTATTAGCGCAGCTTCGGTATCACCTTCATTGAAAAACTCCACCTCCTGGAGATTCACGGATTCAAGTATCTCCTGGCGCGACGGCCCGGTCGCGTCACCGGATTCATCGATGTCCTCTCGGTAGATCAGCCGGCACAGTTCAGCCAGCCACCAGGCATTGATCTTGCTGTACGAAGTAGCATCAGCCTCAAATTTCAAATCGCTCAGTTTGTCAAAATACAACGTTGCCTTGCCTGGTTTCAGCACCGCGTCCCAACTGTTGTCGAAATTCATAAGCCCTCTTTGACTGAATCATTCTGCAATTTGGACAGTGATACTTGCGCAGATTGGCAGTGCATCCCAGCTCGTTTACTTCTTAGGCCACGGCTTGAAAGCATTGTCCAGTTGTTCCACGACTGGACCAAGAGCAGGAATATGCCGTCTCAAAACGGTTCTCATGTTGTTATCCTCGATCCACTTTAAGCCGGTTTTAGTGTAAGTCTTTTCGTTGTAGTCAGTAGTAAAGAAGCGATCGCTTTGCAATCGACGAGAGGCCATGAGGATGAAAATGCGAAACGCGGTTTCGCTGAAGCCAAAACCCTCAGGCGGATCTTCGGCATACATCCCGACCATCAGGTCCACTTTGTTGATGTCGCCGTTGTACACACGTCTGATCTGTTCCACCCATTCTTTATTGCTCGACAAGTCCTCGAACTTCTCTACCGGCTCCTTGTCGATAAGTTTGAGGAACTCGTTGTAGCGGGGGACACCACGTTCACGATCACGAAGTATATCCACGGTCGCCAAATCGATCGTCGGAGCATCCGTACGTTCCAGACGCTGCAAAAACCGCGGGTAATTGTGCAACTTGATCGCGCCCGGGTGCATTTGCCCGAACGAATAAAACAGATCCGCCATCGAGAACTTAGTCATAAGCTCGCGAGCGCGCTTTTCTGCAACGTCGGGCAGCGTGCGCTGGTCAACTACCTGGCCCGTGGAGAACGACCGAAAGCTAAAGTCGTCGGGCATCAGCGGGTGCATCCGGTACACTGCCACAAATTCTTCGGTGATCGAATAAGGCGCAGCGTGGTGCTCGGCCTTCGAGCGACGGATGGTCAGCCAATTTGCATTCATCCCCGCTTCGACCGTTGGGTGCGCGACTATGGCAGGTGTCCACTCAATCGTATGAATCTTAGCCATCAGCGCGGCGTTTATCAGCCGGGCGCGATCGAAGAGTTCCTGGTCGGTCCAGGAAGCAAATTCAGAGCGGAGGCGTTCGGCGATTGCATTGTGCTCCAGGGTGAACAGCGTATGGAGCATCGCAAGTCCAACCCACCAGTTTCCGGTAACGCCAGAAATATCGACTCCACTGTGTGGATCAAGCGGAAGAAGGTTGTCGCTTCCAAGCTTGAGCTTTCCGTCGACGCCCAGGCGCACTCTTGTCTGAGTCTCGGGGTCGCTCCCGTAGATTTGCGAGCCATCCCACCAGTGAGTCTCGGTGTTGGTGTAGGTCGGCACCGGACTGGTTGAGCTGGGCGGTCGGGTCGGATCGTGGCGAGTACGGCGCACCTGCATCGGTCGTTCAGGCCACGGATCGTCCCCGCTGAGAGGGATCTCCATTGGATCGTTTCTTTCGTTGTTCCCGTGGCTTATCCAGTCGTGTACTTCAAACTGGATCCATGCCGCCGCCAATAGATTGAGCGAAGTCGCCGGCTGAAACTCTTTGCGAGTCATTAATTCGAGGCTCACTGTTCGGGGGCTCGGAGTAAGCAGCGCGTCTTGATCCGGAATCACCCGATCCAGCGGGACGTTTCGACCAAAGCGGGCCCCGGCGCATCCCATCCTTGGCTGGTCCAAATCGTTATAGGTTCCGTCAACGGTGCGCGACGTCCGCTGCGGGACACCGGGTTTGCCCAATGGAGGCTGCTCAATGGATTCAATCTTCCCTGCGTCGTAAAGGTTGTCCTTTCTCAGCTTTTCGCGGATGCGGAAGACGCGCGCCAATCCTAGAAATACCGGGAGTTTATACCAGGGGATCCAGCCGGTGAATAACCCGGTAACTCGTCCAAAAGTATTTGAAAATATGTTGGCCATCACGAGGTCCTCTGAAATGGCATTTTCGACCTGGACACGATAATCCCACAATGTCGAGGCTTTTGCTCTCTTACTATGACGTAATCGAGTTCCGTAGTTATTCTTTTATAAGGAGGTCCAGGTTAAACTGCGTTGGAAGCGGGATCGACCCTGCTTGATTGGACCGCCTAACAAGGGCATTTCCCGGTATCAACTCGCGGCCCGGTGATGCCAGCCGTAAGGTGCTATGCTGGTGTTAGCCGATGAGGATCTGGAATGTGTCTTGTTATCACAGTTGAACTTTTCGAGGACGGAGCGTCGACAACCCGATGGTGCGAGACCACCTTGCTACCAACGATGCCATCCAACCCAGCGGCCGGAGAATCATATCCGCAAGACAATTTTTTTCCAAACAAAAATCGATGAATGGAAGTTTGGGAGACAAGGTGGATTCACTAGCATCGGACCGTCAAAGCTCAAATTATCTGAGTCCCAGCCGTGCAGGCTTGCAAAACAGTGGTGAGGGGCGTAAAAAATAATTGTGGGGAGAGGAAGGAAAGTCTTGCCACGTACAATATTAGTTATTGAAGACGACCCAGACGCCAGATTACTTATCAACTCAGTTCTAAGCCAAGCCGGTTATTACGTAGTACTCGCCGCTGATGGTCAGGAGGGCCTCGAAAAAGTGCCTTCGGCGAGTCCCGACCTGATTGTCACGGATGTGGCGATGCCTCGTTTGAATGGTCTTGGTTTGATACAGGCGATAAGATCCACAGCGGACTACAAAAGCGTACCCATTCTTGCGATTACCTCGTTTGGAACTGAAAGGGCGGTGGAAGCCCTGAGAGCTGGAGCTAACAGAGCGCTTGCACGACCAGTTCGGAATGAGTTGATGCTTGAGTTTGTAAACGACTTGCTAAAGTCGAACAATGGGGCTGCGACCGTTACCTGAGTTAAGTTCATCGCGTCGCGGCTGGGTAAAACCGAGTTTTCACCTACCAAAATAAAGCTTCAGCCAATCTGACCTCACCGCGGACCATCTGTACTTATCGCATTCCCGCTGCCCGCCAGCAGTTAGTTTTTGTGCGAGCAGTCCGTCTTCGAGCAACCTCGAAGCATTCTCCGCCAGCGCTCGGTAGTCCCTGCATCTAACAACGAGGCCACTTCTGCCGTGCTCCACGATGTAAGGAATCCCACCTGCATCAGTGGTGACCACCGGCAAACCAGATGCAAACGCCTCAATTATAGAGCATGGCATATTGTCTATATCGGGACTGTTAAGATAAATGTCGGCAGAATCGTAGAGTGCATTCATCTGCGAGGGGGCGCCGCGATCGACACCCTTTAACGATTCTTTTGTTTCGGCGAATAAAACGAATGTCTCTGCGATAGAAGTTGATCGGAGTTGGTGTGTTCTCTCGAGCTGCGTCTTGCAGGGAAACTTCTCTTCGACTATCTGGCGGGCCGCGTTTGCCCATCTCTCGAGCTAGGGCGGGTTGATTCAACAGGTAACTGATGCGCTGGGTCATTGCGTCATCGTCGTCCGATCGCACGAGATAACCCGTCTGACTATCCACGACGGCTTCACGCGCGCCGCCGACGTCTGTTGCAACCACCGCCCGCGCTGCAGCCATGTATTCCAGAATCGAGTTGGAAAAACCTTCCGCCGTTGACGAAAACACGCATACACTGGAAACACCCAGGAGATCTCCAATTGACTTACATCGCCCACGAGAGGTAAGTAATCATCTTGATTTTGGTGGAAGTCGGGGCGGCCGTGGTCCGTGTCGAGAGGACCCGGATAGCTCGACATATCTCAGTTCTTCTCCATTCTCTACGCACCTCAGCATAAGCCCACCCCTGCTCATATCGCCTCGACCAACAAAATCGATCGGAAAGCAAAGGCGATCAGAAAAAACATCGGCCAGTACGCTCGTATACTTGGATGTGGCGACGCTTCCGAGAAGCACGAGCTCGCAGCCTTCAGAAATTGATTTGGCGAGTTCTTGTGCATCGAGCTCGAGGGACTCACGGTACTTCGGATTCTGCTCATGAACTTCGACCTCTGCGATCTCCCTCAGCTGCTGAATCGTGAACATCTCTTCAGGCGGTAGAAGCCCTCTTCCCGGCGTCACAACCAGGGTACCAGGCAGCCCGGCCGGGGGCTGCGCGAACGCCTGTGAATACGCGAGCTTGCCACGAAAGTAAAGACCGCTCATAAACGTGAATATTGCTCCAAGACTAGCTCCATTATTTCGTAGCTCCATCGCCAGCGGAAACGCGCTGTGCTCTGACATGAGCATCTGACCACGCTTGCCGCCGCAGAATGCCGGAGAAAGTATAAAAATACGATTTAGCATCTTTGATTTCAGGCTCTTCAGGTTAGCGGAAGTACTCCACAGGTAGTTTCGCGACTGTACCGTAGCTTGTCCAGTCTGCGGTACTTTATATCTGGTTTGACATTTGCACTGAGCAATTAACTCGGATGCAGGTCCTCCGAGCTGATTAGATGCGAGACGCGAGAGATGGGCCTTGTGTATCCGAAGCCTACAGAAGAGGAGACGCAAAGATGAAATCCGCAAAGAAAAAAAGAATTGCGAAAGGGCTTGTGGCAGGTCTCGTCGGCGGCTTGGCTGCGTCCTGGTTTATGAACAAATGCCAAACGATGTTGAGCAAGGCGATTCAACACGAGGAAAAGCCTCATGGCGGCCAATCAGTTCAGCCGGGCCCTGAGCACGGGGCCGCAGCTGAATTGGCAGAGCTCGGACTTGATGATCCCAGGGACAACGCCGCCGAACGAACCGTCAACATCGTAGCCGCTAAGGTCTTCAATCACGAATTAACCAAGGACGAAAAGCACCTGGGTGGTGAGATTGCGCATTATGCGTTCGGGGCAACTACCGGAGCGATTTATGGTGCGGCATCCGAGTTTATTCCAGAAGCAACCGTTGCGGCCGGATTACCGTTTGGCGCTGCGGTCTGGTTAATCGCCGATGAAATTTTGGTTCCGGCTCTTGGGCTGTCAAAGTTTCCGACGGAGTACCATTTATCGCAACATCGATATCATTCACGGCGCATTTGGTTTACGGCTTCACCACTGATATGTTTCGAAGGGCAGTGCTTATCGCGCTGAGTGCCGCCTGAAGAACCTTTAGACGCACAACTCTTACACTCGGTGGGAGCATCAATATCAATGAATAAGTTTGAAGTTGCAGCTACGCTTAAAGAGATTGCAGCACTGATGCGAATTAAGGGCGAGGATCAGTTCCGCTGGCGAGCTTACGCAAGGGCCGCGCAGTCTGTTGCAGAAGTGAGCGGCGATTTCGGAGAGATCGTCGAAGAAAAGAAATTGACGCAGATCAAAGGCATCGGCGGCTCATTGGCCGGTCTGATTGAAGATCTCTATAAGACTGGACGATCATCGTTGCTCGAAAGGCTGCGAGAGGAATTACCCGAAGGCGTGTTGACTCTCTCTAAGATTCCAGGCCTGAACGTAAAGAAGATCCAGGCGCTTAATCGCGAACTGGGGATCAGCAGCATCAGCGATCTGAAGGCCGCGCTCGAAGCCGGCAAGTTGCGAAATGTGCCCGGTTTCGGCGCAAAGAGTGAAATCTCGCTTCGTGAAAAGATTGCTGGCTATGAAACCCGCGATGAACGGATTTTACTCCTGCACGCCCTTAGGACCGCCGATAGCATCCTTGAATATATGCGCAGCGCTGCAAACCTGCGGCGAGTCGATCTCGCGGGATCAGCACGACGCTGGAAGGAAACAGTCTCAAACATAAAACTCACCGGTAGTGTTGCGAGTGACCCTGAGAACGCTGTGAATCACTTCCTGAGCTTTCCTCCCATTACAAATATCGAGAAACATGAAAAGACCACCGCAACGGTAAAGTTAATGGAGGGGATCAGGGTTTCGTTTTCAGCAGTGACCTCGAACGAGTACTGGAATCTGCTCCATTCCGAAACCGGATCAAAAAGTCACGTAAGCCGAGTCCGCGAGCTCGCTCGGGAGAAGGGATTCGAGATCACGCCTACGAAGATGAAGGTGGCAGGCAAACGAACCCCACTAAGAATCACCAGCGAGACCGATATCTATAAGCATCTCGAAATGCAATACATTCCGCCCGAATTACGTGAAGATGAGGGTGAGATTGAGGACGCGTTAGCCGGCAGGATTCCCGACGATCTCGTACTTATCGACGACATCAAGGGTATGGTGCACTGTCATACAACGTTCTCAGACGGCCGAAACACAGTTGAGGAAATGGCCCTGGCCGCACAAGCAATGGGGATAAAATACATGACAATCACCGATCATTCACCGACGGCGCACTATGCAAGAGGCCTCGAGATTGATCGGCTAAAACTGCAATGGGACGAGATCAGCCGAGTCCAGGAAAAGGTTTCGATCAAGCTTCTGCGAGGAACCGAGTCGGACATTCTCCGGGATGGCGCACTCGACTATCCAGACAGCATCCTTGAAAAGTTCGACGTTATCATCGCCAGCATTCACAACCGCTACAAACTCGACGAGGATGAAATGACCCGGCGGGTTATAAACGCCATGAAGAATCCAATGTTTAAGATTTGGGGACATCCGTTGGGAAGACTAGTCCAGCGGCGGCCTCCGATCGCGTGTCGCCTCGAAAAGATATTGGACGTCATTGCGGAGTCTGCAGCAGCAATCGAAATTAGTGGCGACCCCCACAGGCTCGATC
This sequence comes from Blastocatellia bacterium, assembly GCA_035258805.1. Lineage (GTDB taxonomy): Bacteria > Acidobacteriota > Blastocatellia > UBA7656 > UBA7656 > Onstottus_A. Next base: position 35,477 of record DATFWY010000099.1, read on the forward strand.
TCGAGCCTAAATGGATTAAAGAAGCGCGCAAGCGATCACTCAAATTCGTAATCTCTACTGATGCCCATTCAACAGCAGATCTGGAGAACTTAAGATTCGGAATCGGCATTGCGAGACGAGGCGGAGTCAGACGAGGCGAAGTCCTCAATACTCTGAGCTTCAAGTCGTTTCAGCAGTCGGTCAATCCGACAGTATGATTCTTAAATTCTTACGAACCATCGGTTGTTTTCATGACTCATGTTGAACGACTTCAAAAAACAGGGATCCGGCGAGTCGGGAGAAAAGGCCACTTCCGATATGTTGCCGCCGACGGCAGTAAGGTAACTCAATCGGATCTTGCTCGAATCGATGCACTTCGGCTTCCTCCGGCCTGGGCTGAAGTAGCCATCAATAGAGCCGCTGGTGGGATGCTCCAGGCCATCGGCAAAGACTGGCAATATGTCTACCACCAAAACCATGTAAAGAAGCGCCAACAGAAAAAATTCAACCGTCTGCTGAACTTTGGTCAGGCCGTTCCGAAGATGCGCCGAGTCGTGCGGCAGGACTTGAGAAAAAAGGATCTGGGACGCGAGCGCGTCATGGCCTGTATCCTCCGAATATTGTCGACCTGTTTTATGCGTCCAGGGAGCCAGGTTTACGCGAATGAGAACGGAAGCTACGGTTTGGCTACGCTGCGCCCGAAGCACGTGCGAGTGCGAGGCGACGTCGTTGAATTCAACTTTCCCGGTAAACGACAAATCTCCCAACATCGCGAGCTAAAGGATCCTACAGTCGCCCGCGTAATTCGACAGCTTCTAAGGCGGCGCAACCACAGAGTTTTCAATTACGAAAACGGCGACGGTTTCGTCGATGTACGAAGAAGGGGAATTAATCAATACATTCGAGAAGTGATGGGCGGTCCTTTTACTTCTAAAGACTTTCGGACGTGGGCCGGAACATTGGTTTGCGCGTGTGCGCTTGCGCGCGCCGGCTGCGAACCCCGAGAGCCTGCTCGAAGCAAGAAGAATAAAGTTGTTAAGGCGATAAAGGAGACATCGCAAATTCTCGGAAATACGCCGGCAGTTTGCCGGTCTGCGTACATTTCACCTGAGATTCTGACTAGCTTTGATCGCGGGCATGTAATCGACCAGCACTTTGAGACTCTCGATGATCTGGTCAACCACCGCGGTGTGCATTTGCATAATGCTGAGCGCGCTTTGCTGCGTTTGCTTAAAAGGAATGGCAAGCGCGCCTAATGAATTTGGTTTGACATTTGCAGCAGCATTATTTGAGGAATATGGTGTTGAGTGTCTCGAATGCGGACAGCTTGGAAAGATCGAACAGTGGGTTTTCGGGCAATCAAGCCAAATCGAGCAAACGAGAACTCGTTGACACAGGAAGGGACAAACGTTTTTGTCCGTCGCGACGAGAAGGGCCGTTTCGACGAGGTCGTTGATGTAGGCCGATCTCTAGGGCAGGACACGAGGCGTGAAGCAAAAACCAAAGTTCCGCCCGGCCAAGGGGACCGCGGAGATCAAAACCGCGAGGGAAGTCTTAAAAGAGAGGCAGAATCCACGCTAAATCGAGGAATCTCATGAAAAAACGAATAGCAGCCTTAAGTTTTCTGGTTATGTCATCAATGATGCTCGGGGTGATACCGACGCTGGCTTTCACCGGCCAATCGAATGCAAACAAGTCCGCCAAGACTGAAATGAAGCAGGGCGGGAAGGAAGCGAAGAACGCCGGTAAGAGTCTCGGAACAGATGTGAAAAAAGGTGAGGTTGCCAAGGGTGGCAAGGAGTTTGGCAAACACACTGCCAACGCTGCCAAACATACCGCCAAAGGAACAGCGAAAGGCACAAAAAAGGCAGCTAAGACGACCGCGAACACGACCGAAAAGGCCGCAGGCGCGACTGCAAAGGGTACCGAAAAAGCTGCAAAGACCACCGGCAACGCTGCCAAGAAGACTGGGAAGACTGTAAAGAAGGCAGTAACGCCCTAGACAAATGATCAGAAAAAAGCCGCCCCTGGATTTTGGGCGCTTCCGGAAAACGACGACCTTGGATTGCCCCATCTGGCGGCACAGAGGTTAGGTTCGCATTCTGTTCGAGGTTCGCGTTATAAAATGTAGCTGAAAGATGTACTTCTAAGTCTTGTCTTTCCTTAAGAGCCAAGTCGTATTGAAGTACGAAAATAGAACTCTAGTTTCTGACTCCGTGTAGCCCGCAAACCTCCTTGCGTCCAAACTCGGATTTGCTTAATATGTCGCCATGCGACATGTCAATAAACAATCTGTCGTTCCAGAACCTAAAACACTGACAGAGCCTGTTCTTCTCATCCTGATGAGCCTCGCAGATCAGCCCCGACATGGATATGCGCTCATAAAAGACATCGAAGCTCTTAGCAATGGTCGAGTTCGGCTCAGCACCGGCACCCTCTTCGGAGCGATTCGCAGGCTTCTTGAGAACGGTTGGATCCAGCGCTCAAAACAACTCGACCGGTCGCGAGGGAAACAGGATTACAAACTTACTGCTGAAGGACTCAGCCAGCTCAAGTCCGAATTGAATCGAATGAAACAATTGACGCGAACGGCAAACGCCCGGCTGAAAATAAGAGAGGCGATATAAGTCGATATGCTTCGCGCGTATAAAGCTCTGCTTCAAATCTACCCGCCAGAGTATTGCGAGATGTTTGCTCACGAGATGCTGGATACCGTTGAAGGAGTTTTGCTGGAACGCAGCCGGCGCGGCGCGTTAAGTCTCTTGTTATTTCTATTCTTGGAGCTGGTGAACATTCTCAAAGGAGCGTTGACAGAATGGATCGACAGATTCACATACTCGATCTATCACTCAAGCAGCTACCTAAGCAGAAGCTGCCTGCCTAATCGACTACTGATGCGGCCGGCCGGAGTCGCTCGAGAAGCATATTTTTTTGAGTCTACGCCCGACTCCGAGCAATCAGCGGGCGGAGACGACAGCGGAATGTGCTTGAACGTTTATCAACGCTTCGTTTCGGCGTCGCCGATTAGAAGACTGCTGATGTTGACCTGTGCGATGCTCTTCCCCATGCACCGTTCGTAAGCGTCCAAAGACCGCTAAATCAACGAGCAGCCCCACATTAGCTCAGCGAGGGCGGATGCAAAGGTTAAATTTACTTTTTCTCTTGCTTGCGATTGCTGTTACTTCGTCGGCGCAGTTGCGTTTTCAGGCCCCGCCACCTCCCTCGCCCAAGCTGATCCGGGCCGGCCGCATCCTCGACATAAAGAACGGACGGTACCCGCTCGATCAGGGGATTCTTACCGAGGGGGAAAGGATCAAAGAGCTCGGATCGTGGTCCGAAGTTCAGCGCCGAGCTCCGCAAGATGTTTCGATTATTGATCTAAGCGACGCAACACTGCTGCCTGGACTCATAGATTGTCACGCACACCTTCTCATTTCCGGTGATCTTGGCCGCCTTGACCCAGCTGAGCTTGTGGTAACCACGCTCACGCGGATGAGCGTTTCAAGCCGCGCGCTGTTGGGGGCGCGTAATGCCAAAGAGGTGCTTGATGCGGGTATCACTTCGGCACGCGTTCTGGGTCACTCCGGCATCGACGGCGACGTAGCATTGCGAGACGCGATTAATGCGGGTTGGATTCCGGGGCCGAGGCTCCAGGCGGCCGCCCGCAAGATTACAGCCCTCGGCGGAATGAGTTTGCCGCCAGGAGTAGGTACTCAACTCCTGTCTCAGGAATTTCTTATGGTAAGCGGGCCCGATCAGGCTCGCGCAGCGGTTCGGGAAAACCTCGCCAGCGGCGCTGACGTGATAAAGATTGCGATTGATTCAGAACTCGGACGCAACGGAAAGACACTATATCTTGCTCCAGAAGACGCAAAAGCGATCGTCGATGACGCTCATCGCGCTGGAATGAAGGTAGCCGCTCATGCGGCGGACAATTTTGCGGTCCAGATCGCTATCGATGCCGGAGTCGATTCAATCGAGCACGCCTGGAGCGCAACCGACGAGCAGCTGAAGCAGATGAAAGCCAAAGGAATCTTTCTCGTCGCAACCGAGATTTACACAAACAAGCCGCCAAAGGAACGACTGCAAAGAGCGATGAAGATCGGGGTAAGAATTGCGATGGGCTCTGACGCGTGGGCCTTGATGCCCGGCAAGACACGCGGTGAAGCGAGTCTGTTCGATCTAAAGAAGCTTCAGGATGAGGGAATGCAAAACATCGACATCATTCGATGTTGCACTATAGATGCCGCGGACTTGATGGGTTGGAGCGATCGAGTTGGAGAGATAGCGGTTGGAAAATACGCGGATTTCGTCGCGGTGCATGGTGACCCCGTTGCGGACATAGGATTGCTTCAACACGTGCAATTCGTGATGAAAGGCGCAACGGTTGTGAGAAATGATTTCCGGAAACATTAGTACAAGCCTCACATCAGAGCTATATAGCGACGGGTTAATTGGCTCTTTTCGCGTTCGGAGAGCGATCCGTATTTCGTCCAGCCTATCGTTCTGCGTAATCTACGTCATCTGCGGATGGATCAATCGATCATAGCCTTTCAAAAGCCTCCATACGCAGATTACGCAGAACGATAATCTGATTCCAGGCTCTCCGCATTCGTGGGATTAATGCGCGGCTCGAAGATCCACATGCTTCCAACGGAGAATGATTTGAACATCAGACGTTTACAAACTAGTATGCGTCGATGATCAAGCTCCTGGTGCTGATCCTCACCATACTAACCTTTTCAGCGACCACCGCAGCTCAGGACCGCGGCTGGGTCATACAGCTCGAAGAACCCACCGGAATCGAACGACGCGATAATGAAATTGTCAGGATTTTAACCCGCTTCGCCGCCGGCGAAACCATCAGCCGCGATTTACGGATCCTGAACGAAAAGAACCTTGAACTACCGATTCAAGTAATTGTCCGTGAATCCCATCCGGATGGCTCAATCAAAGCAGCCGAACTTCTCTTCCCCGCCACGTTGATACCTGGTCAGCTTCCTCGGTATCGCCTTCTCTCATCGTCAAGCGCTTCTGACAAGCGGCAACTCCATGAAGGCGGCGGCAACTATCTGACTGACCTGATCGCTCGCCGGCTTGGGACGAGTCGCGTCGAACTGGGCAATAGCCGCTTCGGGGTCATCATCAATCTCGGCAACGACAACACGACCCCGGCCATCGTTGAGGCCTACAACCGCGCATCTGGTGAGCATCGAATGCTCAACCTTGTCGAAACCACACCAGACGTGAAAGAGGATCTCCGGTTCGGAGTCCGAAGCGCCGGCTGGGGAACCGCCGTAACCAATGTTCCTGACGCAACACGACTCTCAGGATTCACCAAAGTCGAAATCATCGAGTCCGGTCCGCTGCGCGCACGGGTGCGACTTGGCGCAGCACGTTTTGGCGCAAATGCAGAAACATGGGAATTTGAATATTACGCGGGAAGTCCGGTCCTGGTTTGGCGGACTCGCATTGAATCTAAAACGGGGAGCTACGGGTTCTTTTTCTCCTCGGTGTCCGCCTTTCCGTACGAACCCTTTACGCATTGGGCCGGCGGCGCGGAAGTGAGCTGGCCCGACGGCGATACCAACAACCCGCCGCATAAGAAGATTCTCCCCCAGAATTTTTTAGTTCGCGCGCCAGATCTTGCGGACCTTCCGGGTGGGCACGTTCTTTACTACAACCCGCTATATGACTACGGTGCGCTCGACTTCATCGAGTTGGACACCACTTTGAAATGGTTAGGAGTAGGCTCACGACAATTCTACGCCACACGAGACCTCGGAGCCGGACCTCCACAGGTACAACAAGTTGGGATTTCAGCAATCAAGCGACCAGATATCCTCGAACAAATCTCGGACTGGTCTTCCCAGATCGCGATTGCTTTCCCAAAGTGGAACGGAAATGAAACGCTCCTCGACGCTCGTGCTTGTTACCGCAAATTCGCTCAGCCGATCGTGGGGCACATCTTAGAGGCTCAGTCGCTGAGAACGCTGCCAGCCTTCACCCCGGCTCAGAAAACAACGCGTTACGAAATAGAAACCACGAAGGCGGTGCGACAAGTCGGCAACGAACCAGCTGTCGGCGTTACGCTCTCGCTTGATGGGCTATGGAAGATACGATCTGCTGAAAAGGGCGAAGGCGCAAAGGAAGGTCTCTTTCAGATTGAAGCCGACGATTCCTCCTGGCAATCAGTCCCGGTCCCGGGATCCGTTCACACTCAGATCCTTAAATATCCCGTCTACTATTCGCACGAAGCCGAGTGGATCAGCTTTAAGGAGTGGTGGTACCGCAAGCACTTTCAAGTGCCTGCGGGAATGAAGGGCAAGCTATTGCGTTTGCAGTTCGGAGCGACGGACTACTATGCCGATATCTGGCTAAACGGGAAACCACTTGGTAGACATGAGGGCTACATCGATCCTTACGAGTTTGAAATTACCGATCGAGTCAAACTGGAGCAGGACAACGTTATCGTGGTACGCGTTTGGACTCCGGTCGATTATTACTGGCGACATCGCCCTTACACAATCAAGGGATCTTATGGAGCGGTTGATCAAAAACCCGACGACATAACCGCCGTGGGCATAACTCGGAGTGTTCGCCTTGTAGCCAATGATTCAATCATTATTGATGACGTCGTCACTCGTCCTTTGATTAATCCAGATGGCTCCGCGGATTTGGAAGTAGAAGTGACGTTGTCAACGAACGTAATGACGGGGACACTGAAACTCACTCTCGAGCCGCGGAATTTCTCGGGCGGTGAACAATATGAGGCGAAAGTTGACCTTTCACGTCTCGCAGATCAAAGCGAGCGGCACGTCCAGGTGCGATTTCATCTGGACAAACCCCAATTATGGTGGACGTGGGATCACGGTTCGCCCAATCTTTACACGCTCTTCACTCGGGTATTAGTTAACGATAATTTGTCCGACTCTAGATCTCAGGCTGTCGGCATTAGAGAAATTGAGAAAGTTGGTTGGGTTTTCTATCTGAATGGGCGTCGAACATACATCCGGGGAACGAATTCATATTACCTGGAATTGTTCATGTCTGAGATGAATCGCGAGAAGTATGTTCGCGATCTGAAATTGATGAAAAGCATGAACATCAACATGATTCGTCTGCACTGTCACTTTCAGAATCCTGAGTTCTACGATCTCTGCGACGAACTGGGCATCCTGGTCTGGCAGGATTTCCTGGAAGCCTGGTATCCACACGACACTGAGTTTGCTTTGAAGGCGTCGCGGCTATATGACGGGCATATTCGAATGGTTCGAAATCATCCGTCCATTGCGATCTGGGCCACCAGCGATGAAGAAGATCTGGAGAACTACCGCGTCATGACAAAACATCTGGCCGGCAGACTGTTTGTTTGGGACCAGGAACATCGGCCCGTAGTACGCTCCACAGGAAGATTTGGCGATGGTCACATTTATTACGGATGGTACGGCGGCAATATCTGGCAGTACACAACAACCGAAGAGAAATTTATATCCGAACTTGGGGCTACCGCGCTGCCGAATTACGAAACCCTAATGAAATTTCTCCCAAATCACTGGCCGATCGCGGAACACAAAGACGAATGGATATTCCGAAAGCTGCAGATCGGCGAGGCAATGCGCGCGTGGGGCTCACCCGACGGCAAGTCGTTGAAGGAATACATCCCACAAACTCAGGCTTATGTAGCGCGCTTGCATCAGCTCGCGATAGAGCGCATGAGACGCCGTAAATATGAAGCGGGCGGGATCTTACATTTTCATGCAATCGATTTCTGGCCTTCTGTCACGATGGCTGCACTGGATTACTTTCGGCAGCCGACTAAGTCCTATTTCGTTGTTCAACGGAGTTTTCAGATGGTCCTCGCGAGCCTGGAGTATGATCGCGACGTTTGGAAGGTGGGAGAAGATTTCCGATGTGGGCTCTGGTTAATCAATGATCATTGGTTCTCGCTACCTCGTGCACGGGTCGTGTGGAAGATAGTTGACTCGGCCGGCACATTAGCAACCGGTGGCGAGTTGAGTGTGAAGATCACCGAAGATTCGTCAGTCAAGCTGGACGAACTTCGATGGAAGACAGCTAAGTCTGGCCATTACGAACTGCGTGCGGCAGTAATCGATGGTTCAGGAAAAACCCTGTCTGAGAATATATATGAGTTTGATGTAAAGTGATTTGAGACCACTCAAACCCGCTCTCAGGTGCGGAGAATCACTCGCGAAACTCGAACCAAAATATGGAAGAGATACCATCAAAAGATCAGGAGCAGCCGTCGCATCTCCTTAGACGGTTCGGCCTTCTGCAGGCTACGGCTCTCAACATGTCGAATATGATCGGCATAGGGCCGTTTATCACGATCCCATTGCTGATGTCGGCGCTTGGGGGTCCGCAGGCGATGCTTGGGTGGTTCATCGCGGTTCTGATTGCCATACCTGACGGAATGATATGGAGCGAATTGGGCGCCAGCATGCCTGGATCGGGAGGAACTTATGTCTATTTGCGCGAAGGATACGGGCGCGAAACATACGGGCGATTGATGGCTTTCCTATTCATCTGGCAATTCGTCTTCAGCGGACCACTGGAGATCGCGTCAGGGTACATCGGTTTTGCAAAATACACCGGCTACGTCTGGCCGGCGGTCACACCGTTACAAACAGCACTAGTCGCTGCGGTCGTAGGAGTAATTAACATTGCGCTTCTGTATCGCAAGATTACCTCGATAGGCAAAATAACTGTCAGCCTCTGGGTAGGCACTCTGCTCGCAACCGGCGCGGTAATCGTGACCGGCGCGCTGCATTTCGACGCAAAACTGGCTTTCGACTTTCCGCCGGGCGCTTTTAATTTTTCTCTTGGTTTCTTGTTTGGATTAGGCGCGGCCGCCCGAGTGGGGGTCTATGATTACCTTGGTTACTACGACATCTGTTATATAGGCGATGAAGTGAAAGATCCTGGGCGGGTGATCCCGCGATCGATAATCATAAGCGTGTTGTCTGTAGCCGCAATTTATTTTGCGATTAACCTGTCGATAATCGGAGTAGTCCCGTGGCGCGAATTTGTGCCTTATGATGTGCGTCCCGGTTCCGATTTTGTTGTCTCGACGTTTATGGAAAAAGTCTACGGTTCGAAGGTAGCGACTGTGTTCACGGCAATGGTGCTTTGGACCGCCTTCGGGTCGGTTTTTGCGCTGTTGCTCGGTTATTCTCGTATACCTTATGCCGCCGCCAAAGACGGCTATTTCTTCAAATTCTTCAGCTACATTCATCCGAAAAAGAACTTTCCTTACACATCGTTGATCGTCATTGGAATCATCTCAATTGGCTGCAGCTTCTTCTCTCTCGGCATCGTCATTGATGCGTTGATAACGACTAGAATTCTTATTCAGTTCATTGGCCAAATATTCGCGGTGGCTTTGTTGAAGAAAACGAGGCCCGATATGTCGCGTCCATATCGGATCTGGTTATATCCTCTGCCAAGCATAATCGCACTGATTGGATGGGTATTTATCTTTGCCACGTCGGATCTCTACATAATTCTGTTCGGTCTCGGCACACTCGTGTTCGGGGTGGCATTTTTCTTTGTCTGGTCCTGGCGCACAACGCGCTGGCCGTTTGCCGCGCCGGTGTCCACCGCCGCTGACTGATCAACAGGCACATGGGAAAACTCGCAATTGCCGGCGCCGCGCCGCTCAGAACAAAACCATTTACTCAGTGGCCACAGTTTGACCATCGAGAGCGAGACGCCATCCTAGCGGTGCTCGAGAGCGGCAATTGGGGAGGCTATCCCTTCCCAAACGAAATCGCCTCGCGATTTAGCCGGCAATTCGCCGCGCATCAAGATTCGAAACACGCTCTGTGCGCGGCCAATGGTACGGTGACGCTTGAAATTGCCTTGAAGGCAATCGGCATCGGGCCTGGCGACGAAGTGATCGTTCCGGCCTACACTTTCGAAGCCACCGTCGCACCAGTTCTAAGGCTCGGCGCAATTCCTGTATTTGTAGATGTCCTATCAGATACCTACTGCATCGATCCCGATGCAGCATCGGATGCAATCACATCCCGTACACGAGCGATAATCCCGGTTCACCTGGCAATGAGCATGGCGGATATGGATTCCCTTACTGAAGTTGCCCAGCGACACGGTTTGAAGCTGTTGGAGGATGGTGCGCACGCTCACGGAGCCAAGTGGCGAGGCAAAGGAGCGGGTTCAATCGGAGATGCCGGCTCATTCAGCATGCAATCGAGTAAGCTGATGACTTCCGGTGAAGGCGGAGTAATCACGACTAACAGCGATGAAATCTTTGAGCTATGTGAGTCTTACGTGAATTGCGGACGGGCGAGTCAAACCGATAATTATGGTCATCGCATACTGGGGTTCAACTACCGAATGACTGAGTTTCAGGCTGCAATACTTCTCGCTCAGCTGGAGCGATTGCCTGCACAAACTGAACTTCGCGCCGCCAGAGCAAAAAGGCTTTCGGATGGACTATCGGCCATTCCCGGGATTTCACTTGTTGCAAGAGATGTTCGGCTTACCACTCAAGCGATTTACCAGTTCGTCTTCAAGTACAACGCCGAAGCATTTGGGGGCGCATCACGAGACCGATTCGTTGCAGCCCTCGAAGCTGAAGGTATTCCGGCCGAAGGCCGATTCTATGAACCGGTCTACCGTAGCCCGCTTTTTCGCGTCGACCCCGGAGACTTCCCTGCTCTATCAGTTCTCAGGACCTCGGACCTTCCCTGGGCCCGGACACAGTGTCCGGTGGCAGAGCGCGCGGCGTATTTCGAGTCTGTGTGGATACCTCATCAATTGTTGCTTGGCAGCGAACAGGATGTAGATGAGATCGTGGAGGCTGTGCAGAAGATTCAAAGTAATGTCGACGAGTTGCTCAGTGCACAGCATCCACTTATACAAACTAAACAGCTAAACAGAGCAGACCGCAGATAATCAAACGACTGAAGTCGTTACTAAGGCTTAGTAGCGTTCGACACGTGATCATTTGCCGACTAGAAATCCGTGATATCGCCCCATCCAATACGGTAACAAAAAGAACGAACCATCATCTTCGCCCCTCCCCTCGCTTTTATCATCAAGTTGAAACGGATTGCTGTTCCACTTCATTACTCGACGCTCATCGGGCGGCAGCAAGCGGGTCGTTTGCTGTTGATTGTGCCGCTCAGGAGAAGAATCGATCGGCAGATCGCGGCGGTGGGAATTCCTGATCGACCACTTGATGAGGTCCATCGGTATTCGGTAGAGGGTTCGCGCACCTGCTTCCAATGGTGCCGTCTTGCCCGGATTACAAACCTGATAGATGAATATCCACAGTGGATTGTCTTCGCGCTTGATGTTCACCCACCACTGCTCCAAACCTTCTCGGTAAACTGACAAGAGCTCGGGATTCTGTTCATAGCGAAACAACGGATAATAAGAGAGCATCGCGAGCTCTTCGTCCGAATAGTTTAGCTCCTGACGCAACTTCAAATAGGTAGTGGTGTTCTTGTGATAGCCTTTCTCTTTGATCAACTTGTTGTATTCGCGATCATAACGAGGATTGCCAGTCATGTGATAAGCAACCTTCAGATGCGAAAGCAGTTCGAGCGATCGCAGCGCCCGCTCTTCCCTTCCATCGTCGGTTTCAAAATACGCTTCATCGTAGCGTCCCCATCGAGTCGGTCCGTTGTGTAGATCTGTCAGGTTGTAACCGTGATCAATGAGGTGATCCGCCATTCGAGAGACCGCTCCCCGCAACCGTTGCTTCAGATTTTCGTCAGCAGCAAGGTCGTAGAGAACCGAGAAGGCGAAAAAATGACCGACAACTTCATCAGAACTTGTGTCTGCTTTCCATTCCCAGTCCTGGTCTGGCGTGAAATGCCAGATTCCGTCCTGATGACGGGGCTCCGATTTACTTCGGAATGACCTCGCCGGAAACCCTGACCGACCGGTGATCGCTTCCAAACGCAGCATTGCTTCGCAGGACTTTCGTGCAGCCTCAAGCGCCTGATTCTCCTTCGTCACTTTGTAGTGAAACGCTTGTGAAGCTACATAGATCGCGGTCCATAGGCCGTCATTGTCATTCGGATATTGATGACTTGTTGCAAGATTTCCGGGTTCGGCGAGCTGCGAATCTGCAACCAGGCCATATCGCTTGTGTCGCTCTGAGATCCGTTGTTCAAAGTAAGCAGCCTTGTCTGCCAGGCTGAGTGATCGAAACTCCAAATGAGATACGCCGGCAGTTGTTTGAACCCACATTGACCCTGCTTCACCGGCCGCTAACGCAGTAACCTGATCAGACGCTAAGTAACGCCAGCCACCAAAGTATTGCCACCTGTCCCAAGGCGGGAAGAAATTAGGCGATGCAGACTCTGCGTCAACATATCGCACCAGCCCCTGATCGCCGCCCGCCCAGACTGCACCGTCAGTCGCGACAGCTATCACGCTAAGATCTCCAACGGGCAAGCCTTCAGCGTATGAGAGTCGTCTGACTCCGGTTGCTGGACGCTGTGTCATACCTTCAGCGTATGAGAGTCGTCCGACTCCGGTTGCTGGACGCGGTGACGGACCTTCAGCGGGAGACTGAACCAACGCGTCCGGCTCGACGGACCACTCCACACCACGTCCTCGCGCTTTTTTAGACGGGTTTGCGAGTGAACGTAGGATGTTCTCTGGAATGAGCACGTTATTAGTTGAATAGAAAGTACGAAATTTCTGAGGCGTTGCTCGGAGGCGGACTGCGGCAGGCGTGACTCGCAGCCGGACTGCGCCCGGCGCTTGGAGCGTCCGGACTACGCCTGGCGCTTGGAGTGTCCGGCTTGGCGCTTGGAGCGTGATGTGAAGAACGAGGCAGAGGCACAATGTGGTGGAGATGACGAGCTTGAGCATGGATGGCCGAACTGAATCTGCAATATGAATCTGCAATATGAATCTGCAATATGAATCTGCAGTCTGAATCTGCAGTCTGAATCTGCAATCTGAAATTTGAAATTTTTCGTATGCTATCTAAATCCGCAATCTGAATCTGCAATCTAAATCCGCAATCTGAATCTGCAATCTGAAATTTGAAATTTTTCGTATGCTATCTGAACCTGCAATCTGAATCTGAAATCTGAAATTTGAAATCTCCCTTCTGCCCTCTCAAAAAACCTCAAACCCTCACGCCAAAATCTCCCGCACCGCCTCCCCGTGCACGTCCGTCAGCCTAAAATGCCTCCCCTGAAACTTAAACGTGAGCCTCTTATGGTCCACGCCAAGACAATGCAGAATCGTAGCCTGCAAGTCATGCACGTGCACCGGATCCTTAACAATGTTGTACGAGTAATCATCGGTCTCGCCGAATGTCAGACCTCGCTTGATCCCGCCTCCCGCGAGCCACATTGCAAAACATCGTGGGTGATGGTCGCGACCATAGTTGTTCTCAGTTAGCTTACCCTGACAGTAAACCGTTCGCCCAAACTCACCACCCCACACCACAAGCGTGCCATCCAGCATGCCGCGCTGCTTCAAATCAAGTATCAGCGCCGCCGAAGCCTGATCTGTGCCTTTACACTGCAGAGCAATGTCGCGAGGCAAATCATTGTGTTGGTCCCAGCCTCGGTGGTACAGCTGGATGAACCGAACGTTGCGCTCCGCCAGGCGCCGCGCAAGCAGGCAATTCGCGGCGTAAGTCCCCGGCTTCCGCGAATCTGGGCCGTACATCTCAAAGATATGTTCCGGCTCCTTCGAAAGATCCATCAAGTCTGGCACTGATGTCTGCATTCGATATGCCATCTCATATTGCTGGATTCGTGTATCGATCTCGGGGTCACCGTATGATTCGGCTTTGATCTTATTCAAGCTCATCACTGCATCCAGCATCTGGCGTCTGGTCGTCTTGTTGATCCCGGGCGGATCGGCAAGATAAAGCACTGGCTCGCCGCTCCCGCGAAACCTGACTCCCTGATAGCTCGATGGCAGGAAACCTGCTCCCCATAAGCGCGAGAAAAGCGGTTGGTCCGTATTAATCGCATTGGCAACCGAGAGCAACACTACGAATGACGGCAGGTTTTGGTTTTCACTTCCTAACCCATAGCTCACCCACGATCCGAGACTTGGACGCCCGGGCTGTTGGCTCCCGGTTTGTATGAAGGTGATCGCCGGATCGTGATTGATCGCTTCGGTATTCATGCTTCTCACGATCGTAATTTCGTCGACGATTTTCGCGGTGTGAGGAAGAAGCTCACTGAGCCAGGATCCTGATTGCCCGTGCTGGCTGAATTTAAAAAGAGAGTTGACCACCGGCAGCGAGCTCTGCCCCGAAGTCATGCCCGTAATTCGCTGACCCATCCGAACCGATGCTGGAAGCTCGGTACCGTGAAAGCGACTGAGCGCCGGCTTGTAATCGAACAGATCCATTTGTGAGGGCGCACCGGACTGATGAAGGAAGATGACCCGTTTCGCCTTCGGGGCGAAGTGTGGAAGGCCGGTCAGTCCGCCAGTTTTCGGATCTCTGTCATTTTGAGTATCTGCAAACACTGCCGGCTTAAGCAGTGAAGCGAATGCGGCGACACCAATGCCAGTGCTGGCAAGTCCAAAGAGTTGCCGCCGCGTCAGCGTGAGTTCGAGCTCCCGTTTGAGATCCATATAAAGATAGATCAGTCCTTAGATCACTCTCTGGTTATTGTCTCGTCCAGATTCAAGATGGCACTCGCTAAGATCGTCCAGGCAGCGAGCTCAGACGGGTTGAGACGTGCATCACATTTCGATTCGCCGACTGACAACAAATCCGACACGGCTTTCTTATCTCCACGGTAGCGGCTCAGTTGTTGGTCGAACAAAACCTGGAGTACCTGGCGCTCCTTCGCGTTCGGAAGTCTTGATGTTGCTAGTCGAAAAGCAAAATTTATGCGGCTCTGAACATCTCTTCCGCCCTCAGTCATCGTGCGCTGCGCTAAGTGTCGTGCCGCTTCGATGTAAGTGGGGTCGTTCATCAGAACGAGAGCTTGTAATGGAGTATTGGTTACCGCTCGACGCGCGGTGCATTTCTCACGATCCGGTGCATCAAAGGTGACAAGCTGAGGTGGTGGAACCGTTCGCTTCCAGAATGTGTACATGCTCCGGCGGTACAGATCTCGGCCGGTGCTCTGCGTGAACGATTGAGCGGAGAACCCGTCGCCGAACGCCAGCTCATCCCATAATCCCTTCGGCTGGTAAGGAAATACGCCAGGTCCACCGATATCCGTGTTAAGCAATCCGCTTATTGCTAAGGCGTTATCGCGAACGGTTTCCGCAGAGAGTCGCATTCGCGGTCCACGTGCGAGCAGCCGGTTCTCTGGATCCTTCGCCAACAAATCCGGACTGACGAGTGATGATTGCTGATAAGCTGCAGAAGTTACAATCAGGCGCTGCATCGATTTCACATCCCAGCCGTTGCGAATGAACTCCGTTGCGAGCCAATCCAGCAGTTCCGGATGGAACGGCGGCTCACCCTGCATGCCGAAGTTCTCAGAGGTCTTTACGATTCCGGTGCCAAAATACATCTGCCAGTAACGGTTGACGGTGACGCGCGCCGTCAAAGGGTGATCTGGTGATACAAGCCACTTTGCCAGGCCTAGTCGATTGATGGGTGCGTTTTGCGGGTACGACGAAAGCACGGCGGGGACGCCAGGAGAGACCTTCTCATTCTGGTTGCGGTAATCGCCTCGACCAAGAACAAATGTCTCCCGCGGCTTCTCGAGTTCGGACATTATCATTACGGTTGGAATCGTCTTTTCCAGAGACTCTTTTTGTCGTCGCAGGTCCTTCAAATCTGCATAGGCTTCTCGGAATGCAGCCGGCGCTTCATACGTTAAGAAGTAGTCGCGGACCCGCGCATCGTCTTCCTTTGATCTCTTTCCAGACACGCCAGCAAGAATCGTCTGAATCGGGTACCGGATCGCTAGCTCCTCAGTTTCGCTGTTATCGAGCGATCTCTTGTACAGCCGTAAATCATCAATGTTCCCGCGGAATGGTCCTCCTAAGTTCTTGTTGCCAATCTGCAGCTCGGCATCGTTCACAATCGTGCCCGAGAGACTGTCCTGAGCCACATGGGTTTTCGCGAGCTTGCCGTTTAGGTAAAGGTGCAGACCGGCCGCTTTCCCGGAGCCGTCATAAGTCAAAGTAATGTGATACCAGTCTCCCAGCGTAAGCCGCTCAGTCGTTTTTATTTGGATGCTGTTATCGGGCCAGTTAGAGGTTAATCTGATAGTCAGATGCGCGGCGCGTTTTTGAATACCTACGAGCTCGTGATCATCCAAAAGAAACTCATAACCTCGCCGAGTTGAAGGGTTGTCAATTTTCTGAAGAACTGCGATGGGAGTATTGCCGTTCCCCCGCATCCAAAACGCGATAGTAAATTGATCCTTCTCAGCAAAGTTTCCAACGCGGCCAAAACTTATATGTGAGTAGCCATCGAAGCTGATGGACTTTCCGACTTGTCCGGCACCGAACGTCGGGTCGCCACTCAGAGTCCGGCCCTGCTGATAGCGGCCAGACACGTCCGAGAGACTGCCGTCTAACTCGTAGTGGGCAGTGATTCCACTTACGAGTGACTTTGCCGATTTGTCAACAAATCCCTTCTCCCATTGTTCCTGAGACGCCACAACTTCTTTTCCGTCCAGCGCAGTCTCCTTGCCTTTTATGGCTGAACTCAACTGGTCTGATTTGGTTTTCTGCTCGGATGTTGGAAGCGCCAAAAAGGGCTTTGCATTACCTGTTCTTCCATCGAGCCCCTCTTCGGAAATTGTGTTGAAGAATGCGAAGAATTGATAGAACTCTTTCTGCGTGATCGGATCGTATTTGTGGCCATGACAACGCGCGCAACCCAAGGTCGTGGCCATCCATACGTTTGAGGTCGTTTCAACGCGATCGACAACATATTCGACCTGGTACTCTTCTGGTATAGCTCCGCCTTCAAAATTGATCATGTGATTTCTGTTGAACCCGGAAGCTATCTGTTGCTCGACAGTCGCATTCGGTAAGAGATCGCCTGCAAGCTGCTCGATTGTGAACTGATCGAATGGTAGATTTCGGTTGAATGCACTGATGACCCAATCGCGCCACCGCCACATATCACGATGACTGTCGATGTGATAGCCATGCGTATCGGCGTATCGCGCCAGATCAAGCCACTGCATGGCCATTCGCTCACCATAATGCGATGAGCTCAGCAGTCTATCGACCTGCTTCTCGTACGCGTCAGGCGCGGTGTCCTTCAAAAAAGAATCTATCTCTGCCGGCGTCGGCTGTAGGCCGGTCAAATCGAGGCTAACGCGGCGAAGCAGCGTCGCCATATCGGCTTGTGGTGACGGGTTCAGACCCTCGCGCTCAAGTCGTTCCAGGATGAAATTATCGATCGGGTTGCGAAGCCACGCGGTGTTTGCAACTCGTGGAGGCTCAACGCGCTTTGGAGGCAGGTAGGCCCAATGCGTTTCCCATTTAGCGCCTTCATCAATCCAGCGTCGGAGAAGCTCTATCTGATTGGCGGTGAGGCTTCGATCAGAGCCTGGAGGCGGCATGCGCATCTCTGGTTGAGTTGCGGTGATACGTTTGATCAAACGGCTGTTCGAAGAATCGCCAGGACTTATTACGCCAGCCTTGGCGAATGCGCCCTGCTTGGTGTCAAAACGAAGGCCAGCCTTTCGCTGCCTGTCGTCGGGACCGTGGCATGCGAAACAGGTGTCAGAGAGGATCGGGCTGATATCGCGATTGAAGTCGACGGAAGGTTGTTTCTTATCCTGTGCGAGGACTGCACAGCAGATCGCCGTTACAACGATTCCAACCAGCGATATCTGTCGTCTCGGCATGTCCTTTTCATGTCGGGAGAGTGCAGAAAAGGAAGGTCCCTCCCGGCCACGCAAGGTTACGCCACATATGAGCAGATCGCAATCGCACTGATGATGCTTATAGTTTCTGTCTATATCCCTCATCGTGCCTGCCATTTCGGTTCATACACACCTAGTTAGTCTTGATGCGGTAGCCTGCAGGCGAGAGGGCCAAGCTGTTTTGTACGGCATGACGAGCGAGAACGAATAAATTCGTTACTACGTGACAGCACACGGCACTCGAATTTACCTGTCTTTAATCCTACAATGTCGCCGTCAAAGCCGGACAGTGCGGGCACAAGCAATAAAACTTATTCCGAGCTTGAGGACTAAACAGAACTACGATGGAGTCGATGATGAAAAAGAGAGTGTTCCTCCTGCCGTTATTTTTTCTCATCATGAACCTGGAAGCTCAGGCTCAGGACCGCATCGAGCAGTGGAAAGGCAAAACGATAATGGTCTTTACTCCGCATCCGGACGACGATCTGTTTGGCTGCGGAGGAACGCTGGCGTTGCTGGCTAAAAACGGCAACAAGATCATCATTGTGATTTATACCAACGATAATAAAGGTTCTTTTGATCTCGAGATGACCAGCGAACGCCTAGCCCGCATTCGCAAGGCCGAGGAAGAGGCTGCGATGGAAGTACTCGGAGTTCCGAAGGCGAACATCTATTGGATGGGTTACGACGATGGTGAACTTGAATACGCTGAGCCCAAGGCATTGTGCGGACAGGCGACCAAGCTGATTCGACAACACCGCCCCGACGTAGTCTTCAGCATCGATCCAGGCGAATGGTTTGAGCGCTGGCACAAGACAGATCACCGAATGGCCGCGTTCAACACCGCTGATGCAATTCGTGCGGCGGAGTTTCATCTTTATTATCCCGAGCATTTATTGGTGGACGGCTTGAAGCCTTACAAAGTACCTCTGATGATGTTTTATTATGCCGCCAACGATGCGAATTACTGGGTCGACATAACAGAAGTAGCCGAACAGAAGATCAAGGCGGTGACGAAGCACGTCAGTCAGTTCGAGCCGTCAATCAACAAGTATCGCGCTGATTGGGATTCGCAGGATCTGGCAAAGCTGGTTGAATACCTCAAGGGCCGCGCAACAAAGAAGGACGGCAAATACGTTGAGGCATTTCGTCGCGCGACCAGTTTCAATCCGCAATGAATTGAATTCCTGAGCCAGGCCGAAGCGATTTCTTGCCAGGTTCACCCGGAACATCAGATGGCTGAATTTGATCGAGCACATCGCATTTTCGTCAGCTATATCGACAAATCGCGCGAATACTATCTCGCTCGTGGCTATGCGAATCCTTACCAGTGGGCCCACTATGAGGATGCCCCGTTCGCTACGTTGATGAAACCGCTCAGAGAATGCCGAGTAGGTCTGGTCACTACCGCAGCTTTAAACGAAGAGACTGCGAAGATAAAACGAGTTTACAGTTCTACCACAACTCCGCCGCCGGATGAGATGTACACAGAACACCGGTCCTGGGACAAGAAAGCGACACACACTCGCGACGTAGAGTCTTTCTTACCTGTTCGTCGGGTATCCGAGTTCGCTGCCGACGGACGAATCGCGAGCATTTCGCCTCGTTTTTACGGCGCGCCCACTGACTTTAGTCAGCGGCGCACGATCGAAGGGTATGCGCCGTCGATTCTCGATCTATGTCGCGCTGACTGTGTGGATGTTGTGCTCCTCGTTCCTTTGTGACCTGTTTGTCATCAGACCGTGAGTCTGGTATCTCGGCATCTTGAGACAAACGGCATACCGACGGTGGTGATCGGGTCGGCGAAAGACATCGTCGAGCAATGTGGTGTGGCGCGATTTGTATTCAGCGACTTTCCGCTTGGCAATTCTTGCGGGAAACCGTACGACGCGACGATGCAAAGGGCGATTGTTGGAATGGCGCTTGACCTCGTGGAGACGGCCCGATTTCCACGGACTACAGTACAGACTCCGTTTGCGTGGGATTCCACGGGCGAGTGGCGGGTCGAATATATGAAGCTTTAATGGTCCAGATAGCATTCTGCTGAAAGTCACTGCCACAAAGTCTCAAAGACTCGATAGGACACTGCTACGCGGTTAAGATTTGCGAGGCACCTAACGTGTAAACCATGGCAACACGCCTTTAGGACACTACACTCCCCTTGCAACAAACAAGAGAATGAGCGTATTAAGACGATGATGAAACTGCAGCCGTTCACAAAATCCATTGCCACTTTAGCGGTGAGCATCACATTCCTTCTGTTATCCGTTGCTCTCGCTCAACAGGGTAACCATGATTTGCCCAATCCAAACCTAACGCCGGGTGCGACGCTCAAGCTTACTAAGGATGATTTGTGTGGACCAAACCGAAAGGAAGTTGAAGGAAATATACCTATCAGTCTAAAAACTAAAGTTTTCGAGCTATACAAAATCCGCACCGAAGCGACCGAACCTCACAATATCGATCACTTGATTCCCGTCTCCTTAGGCGGTTCCAATGACATTGCGAATCTTTGGCCGCAACCTCTATCCGGCGAATGGAATTACAATAAGAAGAACGAGCTTGAACGGCGGCTTCGCAGGATGGTGTGCGGAGGTGAGCTCGAGCTGGCAACCGCACAACGAGAGATTTCTACTGACTGGGTGAGTGCGTATAAGAAGTATATAGGCGAGCCACGACGCCAAAAGATGAAGCAGCCACAATAGTTGCTTCGATCATCCGCCAAGACTTCGAGCTACTCACGCTTCATACAAATCCACCGCCGTCTGTCCCCTCGCAAAACGCTGCGCAGTCTGTGCCGCTGACTGACTACCCGCTCGCTTTCTCGCATCAGTCGCCCAACGGCTCAAACCGATCAACAGCTGGTTACGCGCCGGATGGCCCTCACACAATTTCCACTCGTCAAAAACAAACCTCAATGTGTGCACAAGATTCCAGCCGTTGTCGTCTTTGAGAATCGATTGGCCCATCTCCGACAACAGGCGATTGCCTGAATACCCGGAGTTCAAATACTCGCGTGTGTGCCTGCCAACTTCGCGTACCTGGACCGTCTCAATTGAATCAAGAACGGTCCGCAAAGCCGTGTCTTCATCTGGCGCATCCGATTTTGTGGCCGCTAGCGGATCGGTCAGAGAACGCGGAGTAATGTTGAGCCATCGATCGCTGAAAAATTGCCACGCAGCGTGATAGAGAGCCTTCGCGCCAATCTTGAACCCGCCGTACCGATATGCGGTTCGAACTGATGACGAGACTATCAACTCCTGACTAAGGCTGCCCCATCCCGGGTTGAGGTTCACTGGTGTCCGCGCCATTCGATCAGCGGCCAATAGAACCAACGTTGTTACAATCCGCTCAATCCCAACGCCTGCCTTGAGAGCATTCGAAATCGCATTGAACGTCTGGCTCAAATCCCCACTTACCAGACCTCTGGCGATGGCGTCCTCATCGTACGCAGTTCCGTCAGCGGCGGGAGCATCGTCCAGCTCCTGGAGGAACGCGTCGATCGGTTCAAACATCTTCATCGCAGCTAGGCGGAGTTCTTCCGGAGCATCGCGACCTCTCCCGAGGATCTTTGCAGCAAGGTTGCAGACCAGTTCTTCCGAATTATCCCAGCCGAATTCCTCCAGCAATTCTGCCAGGAATTCGAAAAGCGGAAGGTTTTGAGTATGGCCTAAGAAAAAGGATTCGAGCGCACACTCATAGAGCAGCGGAAAAATCTCAGCATCGTGTCCACCAAGACGTCGAGCGGTGATCAAACATTTCTCGATCCCCTCCGGCGCCTTATCCGCAGTGAATACATGAATCCAATTTGCAAGCTTCTCCCAGGTAGTCGGAGGCGGCAACGGCTCAACTGCCGGGCGGTCTCCTGCAGTACCGGAAGCACCGGTCGCCGCAATCATCAACGGAATCAGCCGGTCGTCAGGCGCGTAGTGACGCGCAACCTTGACCCCGTTAACCATCATCGCCAGCTCGCGCCCCGCTTCGTTTGGGCCACGTCCAGTGGCAACGTGTCTGCCGAGATGCCTAACAACAAGCTTCAGCGTGTCCTTCTCCGACACTCCTTTGGCCAGCATGATGGCGATGGCTTTAGACAGCGTCCAGTTATCTGCGCTTAAAAGGCCTTCTTTTAGCAGGAGGAAATGCGCATCTTTGCGCCTGGATCCGCCGCTGCTCACATCGATATAGATCGAGCCATCGCAAACCTCAACAGGAAATGTGTCGAGATCATCGCAGCCTCCGGTGAAGCAGCCGCCGCCTTTCATGTCGTAGCTCCATCCGTGCCAGTCACAAGTAAGAACGCCGTTGCGGACTCGTCCACGTGTCAATGGATATCCCATATGCGGGCACTGGTTATCTGTGGCATAGATGTCGCCCTTGTGTTGAAAAAGCGCGATGCTGCGGCCGTCGACTTTGACGGCTTTTGGAGTGCCTTCGGGCACATCTTTGATTTCCGCTACCCTAACAAAATTATTCGACATTGCAGTCTCCTAAGAAAACCATTGTTGCTAATCTTCAAACGCCTCCACCGTTGTTCTTCCCTCCGCAAAGCGCATCGCGGTGTTAGTCGCAGATCCGCTGTTCTTGTTCGTTCGAATATCAGTAGCGTAACGCGCGAGCCCCACAAGCAACTGGTACCGCGCAGGATGAACGCTCTCTGACTTACTTAACAGCTCCCACTCCTCAAACACCGTGCGCAGCGTCGGTAAAACCTGGATGTTGGTGTCATCCCACAGCATCGATCGTCCAATTTCGTGCGCCAGGCGATCACCTGAGTATCCGGCATTCAGATAACCTAAGACCTGCGCGCCGATCTCCTGAACGTTAAGGGACGCGATTGATTTGAGAATTGTTCGCACCCCAGTATCTTCGTCGGCTACTTCGAGCCTGGTCGCATCGAGCGGTTCGGACAAAGGCCGAAGCGGTATATTAAGCCAGCGATCGGAGAACATCTGCCAGGCCGCCTGGAATGTCGCTTTTGCCGCCACCAAAACTCCGCCGTTTCGCTTAGCGGTACGCAGTGACGCTGCAAGGTTGAGTTCCATCGTCAGTGGTCCCCACCCCGCATCGACGTTCACCGGCGTGCGAGCCATCCGATCCGCAGCAAGAAGTACAAAGCTAGTGATCAAGCGATCCAAACTCACGCCTTCTTTGAGAGCACCTGTAACAGCCTCAAACGATTTCTGAATGTTTCCGCTAAGCAGCGCGCGAACCAAACCATCTTCGTCGTGATCGGGCTGGCCCGATGAGTAATCGCTGGACTCGATCGCCGGAACAGAAGCCGCCATCAATTGAACGGCGTCTCGAAGAAAGCGTTCGGGCTCGCCTCGGCGACGGCCAATAAGTTTTGCGCCGAGATTGAAGACTACTTCGGACGATCGCTCCCAGCCGAAGCTCTCGACGGCTTCAGCCAGGTAACCGAGCGCGAGCAGGTTATCTCCGTAACCCAGAAAGTGCGGTTCTACCGCACATTCGTATAGCAATCGAAGAATCTTGTCTTGATAATGCAGATTGTGCGCTGTGAAGAGGCAGCGCTCTATCCTGCCCGACTGACCATCGTGAGAAAACATCCGCGTCCATTTATCTATGCTTTCCCAGGACACCGATCCAGGCATGGGCACCACGTTGAGGCGTTCAGCGGATTTCCCTGCAACCGAGCAGGCAGCCGTCGCCAAAACCATCAGCCGATCGGCGTCTTGATAACGGCGCCCGACCTTGAGGCCGTTGATCAATCTTGAAAGCTCCGAGCCTCCTTCCGCATCTTCATCGCTTGCAATGCGTCTGCCTAGGTGTCGGAGGATCATTTGCACGATCTCTTCCTCAGGAACATTGCCTCTGAGCAGCAGAGCGATGGCTTTTGAAATAGTCCAACGATCTTCGCTCAGCAGCCCCTCCCAGAGCAGGCGAAGGTGTTCGTCTCGGCGTTTGTACTGGAGATCACCGACATTAATCCAGACAGCACCATCGCGTACGTCCACCGGAAAAATCTGAAGATCGTCACATTCCTTGTTGAAGCATCCGCCGCCTTCTAAATCGAAACTCCGTCCGTGCCAGTCGCAGGTGAGGATGCCATGACGAATGGCGCCTCGGGTCAACGGGTAACCCATGTGAGGGCACTGGTTGTCGGTGGCGTGAATCCTGCCATCGACGTTGAAAAGCGCAATCGTGCGTCCCTGGTTGAGTTTTACTGCTTTAGCTTCACCTGGAGGAATCTCGCTCAGGCCTGCGACGCGTATCCATTCCGAGATAGGTTTGACCACGGTTGTTACTCCTGATCGGCTGTGGCGAATCTGCGATCGATGTCATCGCGCGGGCACACCAGACCAAGGTAGTGCCGAATGGGTTCGGAATTCAAATGATATTTGCGCAGGGCAACCTCTTCTTACAGCTTGCATCTGAATGGCCCAGTAAGGAGGAGGTACAAATGAAACGGAATTGGCGGTACGTCTGTCAGCTTCTCGTTGCAATCGCAACGATCTCATTTCTCAGCTCTGCGAAGAGTCAGTCTGCCGGCGCCCAACAGAATCAACCTCCTGTTCAAGCGCTAACAGAAAAAGACAAAACTCTCTCACCCTATTTCTTTGTTCAAGGGGATCCCAGCGTTGATCAATTGCCTCTGAAAGATACTAACGTGCAGATCGATGTTTCGGGAGTGATCGCGGATGTCGAGGTTCGGCAAACATACCGAAACGAGGGCTCGCGTCCGATTAACGCCCGCTATGTCTTCCCCGCCTCTACACGTGCCGCCGTTTATTCGATGCGGATGCGCATCGGCGACCAGGTTGTAGTAGCCAAAATCAAAGAGCGAGAAAAAGCGCAGCAGGAATTCGAAAAAGCCAAACAAGAAGGCAAGAGCGCATCATTGCTCGAACAGAACAGACCAAACGTGTTCTCGATGAGTCTCGCCAATATAATGCCCGGCGACCAGGTTGAAATAGAACTTCGTTATACCGAACTGCTGATACCCACGGATGGGATTTATGAAGTGGTCTTTCCTACAGTTGTTGGGCCCCGCTATTCTTCGCAACCTGAATCCCCGGCGGCCCAAACAGATCAGTGGGTTAAAAATCCTTATCTCCGCGAGGGACAGAAGCCAACCAGTGCGTTACATATTTCCGCCAGGGTTTCCGCGGGAATTCCTATTCAGGAGTTGACCTGTCCATCGCATTCGATCGTTCCCCAATGGCAGGGCCCGACGATTGCGCAGCTGCAAACGGATGATAAGGATTCGTCGCAGGGAAACCGTGACTTTATTTTGAGATATCGCCTGACTGGCGATCAGATCGCGTCAGGGTTGATTCTTTACCAGGGTCAAGATGAAAACTTCTTTCTCTACATGGCACAACCGCCGCGACGAGTTGCGAGCACAGAGATACCCACAAGAGAGTATATCTTTGTCGTCGACGTGTCAGGTTCGATGGAAGGGTTCCCCTTGAATACGTGTAAACGGTTACTGCGTGACCTGATCGGGCAACTGCGACCTACCGATTTGTTCAACGTGGTCTTGTTCGCCGGAGACTCCACCGTTCTGTCGCCAAAATCGCTGTATGCGAACCAGGAAAACATCTCGAGCGCAATCCGATTACTCGAACAACAGCGAGGCAGCGGAGGAACCGAGTTGCTCGCCGCGGTAAAACAAGCAATGAGCATCCCACCTCATTCCAGCGTGTCGCGCAGTGTGGTGCTTGTCACCGATGGCTATATCTCGGGTGAACAGGGAGTCTTTGACTACATTCACGAGAATCTGAATGAATGCAATGTCTTCGCGTTTGGGATCGGAACTGCAGTAAACCGCTATCTCATCGAGGGTGTTGCAAAAGCGGGATTGGGAGAACCTTTCATCGTCACAAGCGAGGCTGAGGCTCCTGCAATAGCGGCTAAGTTTCAGGAATACATCCAGACGCCGGTGTTGACGGACATTAACGTCAAAACCAGCGGCTTCGATGCTTATGACGTGAACCCCGCCCACACCCCTGATCTGTTCGCTGAGCGGCCAATAATTGTTTTCGGCAAGTGGCGCGGTCAGGCTACAGGTACGTTCGAGTTGAAAGGAAAGAACGGAAATGGAGATTACGTAACTCGTGTCGATGTCAACGGTGTTCAACCAGACGATGCCAATAGAGCGCTGCGTGATCTTTGGGCCCGATCGCAGATTGCTGAGCTCTCAGACTACGGCGCAAGCCATGTCGAACCCGAGCGAGTCAAAACAATCACAAACCTCGGGCTGAAATACAATCTGCTGACGCAATACACATCATTCATTGCCGTGCTTGAAAGTGTCACAAATACAGGCAGGCCTGCGCAGGATGTGAATCAACCTCTTCCGCTTCCCCTCGGAGTGACTGATATGGCGGTAGGAAGTGAACCTGAGTTGATCTGGCTGATAAGCGCTTCCCTCGTTCTAGCGTTGATTATGTTCCTTCGCTACCGGCGGCGTTTTGTATGAAACTGAAAATGAGTGCGCGCTGGGTCGCACAGAGTGCGGCGGTGCTGATCTGCGTTTTCGCTTTGAAGCAATATTATTCAACCGCGAGCGCAGATCAGCTTAAATGGATCCTGACGCCTACGACCGCATGCGTTGAGCTGTTCAGCGGCGAGTCGTTCCGGTTTGAATCTCATGCGGGTTACATAAGCGCGGATCATCGATTCCTGATCGCGTCGTCATGTGCGGGAGTTAATTTTCTTATCACCGCTTTTCTGATGCTTTCAGCAAGGAGGCTGCTGTTTGAGCCGCCGACCAGCGCGACCTGGTCATTCATCCCGGTCTCATTATTCGCAGCCTATGTTGTAACTCTGATTGCAAACACGACTCGGATCTTGATCGCGCTGAAACTCCAGGGAATTTCTGCGATTGATTCGCTGGATTCGAACCAGCTACATCGATTAGAGGGCATCTTCATCTATTTCCTGTTTCTGACATTGTTGTTCCTGGTGAGCGAACGGAACAGTTCAGATGGACTCTACAGTGTGTTGCGACGGTGCTTCCTTCCGCTGCTCGTATATTATTCGACGATGTTGGGTATACCGTTGTTAAACGGGTCGTACCGAGCAGGAAGGAATTTCTGGGAGTACGCTACAGTTGTTTTTCTTGTGCCGGTGCTTGTTCTTTGCGGGCTTTGCGGGTGTTTGAGTGCTTACGCGCAGCTCACACCGCAATTCAGGCTTCCCGCAAAATCGCAAAGAACCGCAAAGCTCGCAAGGGAAGAAACGAATAAATTCGTTACTACGTGAGGAGTTCACTCCTTTAGACTAATTCCAACTCCATCAGACTAATTCCAACACCTTTCGGACTATGTCGCGCGCGGCGTGTGGCCGTCCAAGCGCGTACGCATTTCTTTTCATAGCAGCAAAACGCGCAGGGTCGGCCAGAAGTCGATCAATTTTGTATGCCAGCGTCGGCATATTGTTGCAGCGAATTGCCGCTCCCGCTTCCAACAGGTGATCCGAATTACGTTCTTCTTGTCCCGGGATAGGATTGGTAATCACCAGGACCAGGCCTTTTACCAACGCCTCCGAGGTTGTGAGACCGCCGGCTTTACCCACGATAAGATCGGACGCCGCCATGTATTCATCCATTTCATTGGTGTATCCGACTGCCTTAATGTTTATTCTTCCTTCGCTGCTGATGGTTGTTGCCAGGTCGGAGACGCGTTTCTTCAGATTCTCATTGCGTCCGCAGATCGCGACGATCTGTGCATTGTGTTTCATACCCATTAGAGCGGCTAAGATCGGCTGAAACGCGCCCACACCAAATCCTCCAGCCGACAATAGAATAGTCGTGCGATCAGTATCGAGACCGTGTTTACGTCGCATTTCGTGCTTGTGTTTGGGCTGTGAGAAAACCGGATCGATCGGAATTCCACTGACCGTGATCTTGCTCTCAGGAATCGACAGAGCTTCAAGATAAGCACGCGCTTCGTCAACCGCCACAAAATACTGCTCGTAATGATGGCAGAGCCACATTGCGTGAACATCGAAGTCCGTTACTATTATTGCCTGGCGACTGCTAATGCGCTCCTTGGCTTTGGGCCACGAAACAATCTCCGCCGGCAGAAAGTGCGTGCAGATGATGACGTCAGGCCTGTAGTCTCGCAATAACTTGACGAACTTACGGGTGTTTAGTTTATCGAGAGCCAAACGTCGTCGTTCATTCTCCCAGGGCTTATCCAACCGGTCATAAAACCATCCCGACACCTCGGGCATTTTGTTTACAACATCGATGTAGGCCTTTGAATAGAGATGTCGGAAAATTCGGTTGGTGAACTCGAGGGTGTCAACGTGACGAACCTCACAGGCAGCGGCGGCTTCATTTTCTGACTCATGAAATGCTTTTTCTATGGCTTGAGCAGCTCGGACGTGACCCGCGCCGGATGTTGCCGATAGCAATAGGACTTTCTTAAGCATTGCGATCAAATTCTTGGAGTGCAGAGAGCTCGAAGGATATATCATATTACGGTTGCTTCAGGCGAACTGACGTATCGTGTGAGTTATTGGCGTCTTAGCGGCTTTGCGTCTCTGCGTTATTATGACGTCTCGATATCCAAAGATCTTCGTGTAACGCAAAGCCGCTCAGACGCAAAGGCGCAGACAATTAATGAATATACAGGAGGAGATTATGCGGATTGGCTTTATTGGGTTGGGCATCATGGGAAGACCAATGGCACTGAACCTGATAAAAGCGGGCTTTTCGCTAATGGTCTACAACCGCACTGCCGCGAAGTGCAAACCTCTGGTCGACGCGGGCGCAGTCGGTGTCAACTCGCCGCGTGAAGTCGCCGCATCCTCAGATGTCGTTATTACAATCGTCTCGGATACTCCTGACGTCGAATCGGTTCTGTTCGGTAATGATGGGATTTCTTCCGGCTTGAAAGAAGGAGAGATCGTCATCGATATGAGCTCTATTTCTCCCTCGGCCACTCAACGATACGCGGCGCGATTGCGGGAACAGAGAGTCGAGATGCTCGATGCTCCAGTTACTGGAGGCGAGAAAGGCGCAATCGAAGGCACGCTTGCGATTATGGTTGGAGGCAGCCGAGAGATATTCGACAAAGGTCTTCCAATTCTTCAGGCAATGGGCGGAACGATTGTGTATACCGGCGAGAGTGGAACCGGACAGAGAACGAAGCTGGTCAACCAGATTCTGTGCGCACAGCATATCGTGGCAATGTCCGACGGATTGCGTTTCGCTAGAGAATCGGGGCTCGATTTGGAGACGACACTGAAGGTTGTTTCTGGGGGAGCGGCCGGGTCATGGATGTTGACCAATATGGCGCCCAGGATTTTGCGCGACGACTTTGCACCCGGCTTCACGATCAAGCTTCAGCATAAAGATTTGAGGCTAGTGCGTGAGGCACTGCAGGAAATGGAAGGAAGATACCCTGCGACGGAGCTTTCGTATTCGTTGTTCAGCGAAGCAGTAACGAGCGGTCTCGGCGAACTAGGCACTCAGGGACTCATAAAACTGTACGAAGGCAGAAAGCAGTAGGCAGAAAGCAGAAGGCGGCGGTGCTTTCCTACTGCCGACTGCGTTCTGCCGACTGCCTACTGCCGACTGCCTCCTGCCTCCTACGTTCTGCCGACTGCCTTCTGCCTACTGCCTCCTGCCTTCTGCATTCCTCCTTGCCATCCCTAACTCGCTTCTGGCATAGTTTCCCTATGCCAGTTCGACGAGAGATCAGTCAGCGAGACGAAATTCCTCCCGGGACCCTCTACATGCTCATCCTGAAGACTCTCTCGCGCAGCGGCGAACTCCACGGTTACGAAATCGCCAACTCCATTCAACAAATGTCCGGCGACGTGCTTCAGGTCGAAGAAGGATCACTCTACCCCGCCCTGCAACGAATGCTCCTCAAGGGCTGGGTCCGGGCCGAATGGGGCGTCACACCCGAAAATCGGCGCGCTCGCTACTATCGACTGACCACACTCGGGCGAAAAGAGCTTGAACTCGAGGTCTCCCAATTTCAACGCGTATTCGAAGCCATACAGCAGGTTCTGCGTCCCGCATAGCGAGGTGCCCAATGAATTGGTTAAGCGAACTGGGAAGACGCTTACAGATGTTGCTCCGGCGCGATGAGTTCGACAGCGATCTCGAAGAAGAGATGAAGTTGCATATCCAGATGCGCGTCGACCAGCAGATCAAAGAAGGCGTTTCTGAAAAAGCCGCTCAAGCTGCCGCTCGAAGGCAATTTGGGAACGTCTTGTCACTGCGCGAGCAAAGCCAAGATGCATGGGGCTGGAGATGGCTCGAACAGCTCGTGCAGGACGTTCGTTATGGCATTCGTACAATCTTTCGCGCACCCGGTTTCGCCACTATCACCGTTCTGACGCTGGCGCTTGGCATCGGCGGGACAACCGCGATATTCAGCGCCGTCTATCCCATACTCTTTCAGCCGCTGCCGTACCCAAATTCAGATCGCATAACTATGATCTGGGAGATTGGCCGCGAGGGAAAGCGTGACGAGGGTACCTTTGGAATGTATCGCGAGCTCGCGGAGAGAAACCAATCATACGACTCCATTGCAGAGATTAAGCCGTGGCAACCTACTATGACCGGGGTCGACCAACCCGAGCGATTGGATGGTCAGCGTGTAAGCGCTACTTATTTCAAGGTACTCGGAATTGCGCCGGCCCTCGGCCGTGACTTCCAACAAAGCGAAGATCAACTCAACGGCGCCTCGGTGGCGATCTTGAGCGATTCGCTTTGGCGACGGCGCTTTGGCGCCGATCCCGATGTTGTCGGGCGTAAGGCAAGACTTGATGATAAGAGTTTTACCATCATCGGAGTGATGCCGAATCGTTTTGAAAACGTTTTAGATCCAACCGCGGAATTGTGGACGACGCTCCAATACGATATGTCTCAAGGTCGAGCGTGGGGTCACCATTTGCGAGCTGTTGGCCGGCTTCGTCATGACGTAACGATGTCCCAGGCGATTGCGGAATTAAATGAAATAGGTCAGGCCGTTCTTGAAGAGCAACACCCAGAAACCTATCGTCAGGAAGTCAAGTTCCTGGCGATATCATTGCACGATGATGTAATTCGCGGGGTCAAGCCGGCCCTAATGGCGATTATGGCAGCTGTTTTATTGGTCCTGGTGATCGCTTGCGTGAACGTAACAAACCTGCTGCTCGCTCGGGGAGTGCACAGGCGTGGCGAGTTCGCCTTGCGCGCCGCACTCGGCGCAGGACGAGGCCGCCTTTTGCGACAACTCCTGACCGAGAGCTTGCTGCTTGCTGCATTCGGCGGGTTAGTCGGAATAATCATCGCCGATTTTGGTGTGCACGCGTTGGTTTCTTTGAGCCCGCCCGGATTACCGCGAGTAAACGCTATAGCGATCAATTACGCGGTATTCGTATTTGGAATCGCGATTACAACTCTGATTGGCGTCGCGTTCGGATTGATTCCTGCGCTGCACGCATCCCGACGTGATCCTAATGGCGATCTTCAGTACGGATCGCCACGTTCCGCCGGAGGACACAGGCGCACGCGCAACTCGCTGGTAATCGTGGAGGTTGCATTGGCGCTCGTACTGCTGGTCAGCTCAGGACTGTTGCTGCGAAGTCTCCAACGATTGTTTGCTGTTGATACAGGATTTGACTCTTCGCGGCTGCTCACCATGCTTGTTCAAACCTCAACCATCCGTTTCTCGGACAAGGATGCGATAAATCGATTTTTCGAACAGTCGCTTGAGGCGGTTAAACGGGTTCCTGGTGTATCCGCCGCGGCGTTCACCAGCCAGTTACCCATGAGCGGTGACAGCGATCTGTATGGGGTTCAGTTCGACCCTGTCCCTTTAGATGATCCGGGAGAGATTCGCGGAACCTTTCGCTACGCGATTAGTCCCGACTATCTGGAACTGATGCGAATACCTTTAAAGAGCGGACGGTATCTGGAAGAGCACGATGGATCGGATGCTCCTCTTGTAGCGGTGATTAGTGAGTCGCTGGTCAAGAGGCGGCTGAAGGGACTGGACCCGCTTGGGCAGCGTCTTCGCATAGGCACCGGGCCGCTTTACACCGTTGTCGGTGTAGTAGGCGATGTAAGACAGGTATCCCTGGCGCTATCCGAACCAGACGCGGTGTACACAACCGCGAGCCAGTGGAGATCAACAGACAATTCGATGTCGCTGGTGGTGCGAGCACGGAACGAAGCTATGCCTTCGGTATCGGACCTCCGTCGCGCAATTTGGTCAGTCGACAAAGACCAGCCGGTCTTGCGCGTTCGTACGATGGACGATCTGCTTGCGGCGTCGGCTGAGGAGCGTCGATTCGCTCTGATAGTTTTTGAAGCCTTCGCGGCGGCGGCATTGGTGCTCGCGGCGGCGGGTCTATACGGTGTGCTTTCGGGCAGCGTGGCGGAGAGAACTCGCGAGTTCGGCGTGCGTCTCGCGCTCGGCGCATCACGCGAAAGCATTCTCTCTCTGGTTGTTCGACAAGGATTAATTCTTACCGGTTTGGGAATAGCAATAGGTCTCGCGGGAGCGGTTGCTTCCAGTCAGGCGCTCGTATCGATGCTGTACGGGATAACGAGTTTAGATCCAGTTACATATTTTGGTGTGGTTCTGGTTTTGACTGTCGTGTCGATATTAGCTTGCGCGGTGCCGGCGTGGCGCGCGGTGAATGTCGATCCTGCAATAACGCTTCGGGCCGAATAACTGATTAGGCTACTTCTAACACGGACCATCAAAGTCGGAGTTTAGCGGATCTTTTTCGGTTTGATTTGTGCCGCATTAGGGCCGCGTCCGCCCCGACGACGACCGCTTGCATCATGTCCGTTTACGAATTTCGTTGACTTCTTACTTAAAC
The DNA here is from genome assembly GCA_035258805.1 of Blastocatellia bacterium. Classification (GTDB taxonomy): domain Bacteria; phylum Acidobacteriota; class Blastocatellia; order UBA7656; family UBA7656; genus Onstottus_A. The sequence continues at coordinate 68,083 of DATFWY010000099.1, forward strand.
CGCCGCGCCGAGTGCGCACGACACTCGTGCGAGGGCCCCGCCCGTCAAACCTGCCATTGCGCGCATCGTGGCCGTTTACAAATTTTGTTGACTTCTTATTTAGTCCTCGTCCGTGACCACGTCCTTGTGCTGAGACATACAGAGGAATTGACAGCAACAATATCAGAGTCAACCAAACCACGCGTGCAGCAGCAAATTTTAAGAATTGATGTTTCATAGCCTCCTCCTCCTTAATTAATTCGTAGTAAAAGTGAGGCGCCGGAGCCAACTCAGGTCGTTGTCGAATTGGCATTGGGCGGGGGAATATCACTCGGGACCGGCTTATACCACCAGGGTAGTACAACATAACTGATGATCAAATAGAAGAGTATTGCGATGAGCAGCCATGCGATCCAACCCAAAATCGACGCCGGTCGTCGCCGGCGGACTGATCGCAATCCGCGGTTGGCGTCGAATGCATCAGATTTGTGTATTGTCGCACTTCTATTTGACATATTAATTCAGTTGATTGAACGCAAAACATGTACCTCATCATTTATCTTAGCGACATAATCCTCGTTACTTAGAAGCCGCAGATTACGACGGTAATCCTCAAAAAATAACCATTCTTAATGCATTGTGCTGATACACTCCAGGCGTCCGACTCCTGTACATCTCAGAATAGTTAAGGAGTCCTTAACGCTATTCTTAAGAATCACGATTGGCCCGATTCTTGACTACATCAAACTGGCAAACGAACTAGTCTTTTAGATTCAAGAGGATCTTAGTGATGACGCGACGAAAATCAGGAACAGCCACCAAGCGACAAAGGAATGGCAGAGTAACGAAAAAAAAGAAGGATGATGAGATTCCCCCACGTCCAAATGACGGTTTAACGATTCCGGACCAGGAGGAGCTTGTTCTGGAAAACCTTGCCGAAATCGGTGCACGGCGAACCCAGCAAACGCTGGAACAACACAAGCCTACCGGCCCGGAGTTGACCGGTGGCGATCTGGATGCTGACTGGCAGGCTGCGGAAGCGGTAGGTGACGAAGCGGTCGGCGGTCACGCTCCAACTCCGGATCAAAGCGTGGTTGATGAGCTTGGACATGCCATTGGTTTCGACGAAAAAGATGGTGAATTGCACTCATTGGAGGAACGCGCGGTGAAGCGGGATCACGATCGATGGGAACTGGATCGGCGATCTGCGGATACTGAACCCCGATCTGAGGAATAATCAGGATTTCAGGTTCAATCTTACTCTGCGTAATCTGCGGATGAGTTGGTTGGCCTAAAGTACTACTCATACGCAGGTTGCGCAGACTAAGATTGGAGCGTGAATATCAGCGTACTCTGATGCTCCTTGCACTTATCTAGGATCTCGGAGGGTTAGCTTGAATATACGAAGCGGCCGCCGATGTTGCGCGCTTTAGCAGATCTTGCGACTTAGTTCTGATGCAGAACTCCTCGAAGCCGGCACCAGGTCCTCTCCACTCAAGCTCATCTACAGTGTCAAAGACCGGCACATCCAGTCTCAGCGTTGCCAACGTTCGAAACAGAAGAGCGTTCGCCCATGAATCAAAAAGAGATGTAGAGAGCCGCAGAGCCCCGCGAATTGATGGATGCCAGCTTCTCCAGTCCCTGGGAATGTTCTCGAGATGAGCATATTGAGATAACGTTAGCGCGGCCGACTTAGGACCCCAACCTGACACACCCGGAAAACCGTCGGCGCTGTCTCCCACCAAAGCCAGGTAATCTGGAATCGATTCCGGCATCACCCCAAACTTTGCGAGCACGCCGGCTTCGTCGCGCAGTGCATCCCGCCTGCGATCGAGCTGAACGATCCTCGTACCTACTACGCACTGGCCAAGGTCCTTATCCGGCGTGCAGATGATGACTTTATTAACCCGTTCATCGAGTGACGCTTTTGCCGCAGCTGCCGCTAGAGCATCATCTGCTTCAAAATAGACTTCGGCCCATACCTTGAAGCCCATTGCCTCGAGCCCTTCTTCAAGGATTGGAAACTGCGACAGCAGTTCAGGCGCTACGCCTTCACCGGTCTTGTAACCCGGGTAAAGATCATTACGAAACGACTCGATCACATGATCGGTCGCCACGCCGATATGCGTTGCGCCCCTCTCAATCATTGACAGAATCGAATGCAACACTCCGCGAACTGCCCCAACCTCCTGTCCATTTACATCGGTAGTCGAAGGCACCGCGAAAAAGTGCCGGAACAGCTCGTAGGTACCATCAATCAAATGGATATCCATATCAACGTATCCTCAGGGCGTTGTCACCAACGGCAGCTCAACAAAGCTCGCGTTGCCAGCCGCATGATAAATTCGTTGGGTTGCTTTTCGATAATCCTCCGGTTTCGCCCAGAAAATACTCGGCACAAATGTCTGAGGATTGCGATCGTACAGCGGGAACCAGCTCGATTGCACCTGAATCATAATCTTATGACCCGGCAGGAACACATGGTTTGCGGTTGGAATTGCAAATCGATAAAGCAGCGGCTTGTCCGGAGTGATTGCCTTTGGAGTTTCCAGGCTCTCACGGTAGCGCCCTCTGAAAATATCGGCTGACACCATAAGCTGATATCCTCCCATTGCAGGCTGTGCCGCGACCTCAGACGGATAGAGATCAATAAGCTTCACTACCCAATCAGAGTCTGTGCCGCTGGTTGACGCGATAAGATTCACGATCGGCTCTCCGCTAATCTTCACAGATGCGGTCAGAGTTTCGGAGGTGAAAACCGCTACATCCGGTCGACCCGAGGCTTCACGTTGATCGTCAACAAGCCAGCGCGACCAGCTGCTGCCATCAATGGGACGCGCTCGAAAGGGCACCGGCTTGGCTGGATCAGAAATGTATTCGTCAAACGCAGCATCGCTTCCTTTCGGGGCCTCAAAGCTCAACTTTAAACCATCGTTGAAATAGAGCGGAGTCGGTCGTACGGTGCATCCGTTCTCGCAACCCGATGGCCATGAAGGAAGACGGCGCCACACGTTTGTTCCGCTTTCGAATGCGACTACCGGCGGAACGTCGGCTTTGGGAGCGTTGTCCTTGAGGTATTGGTCCAGGAACGGCCGCAAAATATCGCGGCGAAAAGTGAGCGCGGTATCGCTGTTAAATTTCAGAGCGCCAAGGGTGCTGCCGTCGCGAATTTCCTGTCCATGATGCCAGGGTCCTAGCACCAGAAACACCATATTGTTGTTTTTATCTTTCGGCTTTATGGCTTTGTAGACCGCAATGTCCCCATAAATGTCTTCCTGATCCCAGAGGCTGTGGACCAGCATCACTGGAACTTTCAGAGGCTGTGTTGCAAGTATTTTGTCGACGGCTTGATCATGCCAAAAGGCGTCATAGCTGGGGTGTTCGAGGATCTTTCGCCAGAAACCTACCTGTTCGAGTCCTCGACGGCGGCCAAGCTCGCCGGCCGATCCTGCCTCCATAAACATATCGTAGTCATCAAAGTGACTAGTCCACCATTTGATTTCATTCGCGCGAGTCGCCTGTTGATCGTAAATGTACGACATACCCTGCTGGCGAAATGCACCGTTGTGAAACCAGTCGTCACCCATCCAGCCGTCGACCATAGGGTTCATAGGGACGGATACCTTCAGCGCCGGATGCGGATTTATCAACGCCATCAGGGGGAGGAAACCGTCGTAGGAAATTCCCAGTATGCCAACCTTCCCATTGCTTTCCGGAACGTTTTTCACCAACCAGTCTATTGTGTCGTAAGTGTCTGTTGCGTGATCGACCGAGGTCGGATTCTGTGGCCCGCGAAGAGGACGATTCATCACATAGTCACCTTCGGAGCCGTACTTGCCGCGAATATCCTGGACGACTCGAATATAGCCGCCTTCAACGATTACGTCGGTTGCGTTGTCGTAGCCGGTCAAATTCGATGCAAGATGTGAGCTTTGCGCGTGGCTCGTCAATTCGGTCGCATTGTAGGGAGTGCGCGTCAGCAGTATGGGTGCGCCTTTTGCGCCCTTCGGAACCAGAATCACGGTATGAAGCTTCACGCCATCGCGCATTGGGATCATCACGTCGCGTCTGACGTGGTCGAAACCCTTATTGGTGGGCACGAACTTCTGCGGAGTTTCGCTTTGTAAGGTTCCGGGCTTGCTATTTGACTGAGCCGCGATCGGGAGCGAGAGCAGCAGGACGAGGATCATCCCGACCAATGGCTTCAAAATGCGGGCGTTTGTTATGAACATCGAAAATCCCTCACTTTCATTGAAGGCGAATTCTATTCGATATTCTTAGGAGCAGACAACGCAGTTGGGATAGAAGGGTCG
>DATFWY010000100.1:0-50277 GCA_035258805.1 Blastocatellia bacterium
GTCCGGTCGCCCTTGCGCTGATTGCACGCGAAGCAGGCCGTCACCAGGTTCTCCGGCGAAGTAGTCCCACCGCGCGATGCCGGCAAAATGTGATCGACTGTCAGATCGAATGCCGTCCCTCTCATTCCGCAATACTGGCAACGGTGTCCATCACGAGCCAGAATTCGATTGCGCTTGCTCGACGAGCGTCGCTGCCGCCCACGAACATCTACGTAGTGCGTCAAACGAATCACGCCTGGAACCGCAAACTCGAAATGCTGCGAGCGGAGAACGCGGTTTCCATCGGGCTCGACCAGCTCGGCCGATCCTTTCCAGATCAGACACACAGCTCGCGGGACGCCGCTCGTTCCGAGCGCCTCGTAGCTTGCATTCAGTAACAAAACCTTTCTCATCACAACACCCCGGAGCCGGCGATGAGCTTCGAACTCATATCGGCGATTTACGGGACCGCTGCTCTAGCCCCTTGAGCTACGCCGGCGAAATGACCGGAGAAGGAATCGAACCTCCACTATTCCCGTTTGTAAGACAGGCGCCATACCACTTAGGCGATCCGGCCGAAATGCGAGAGACCAGGTTCGAACTGGCGATGCCGATTTGGAAGACCGGAGTGATTCCAGCTTCACCACTCTCGCAAGAAAAAAGCCCGAGACGGTGATCGAACGCGTCGACAAGATCTGCGCTCGGCCACTCGAGCTTCTCGGGCGACTGGTGACTCCGGCAGGACTCGAACCTGCGGCCTCCTGTTTCGTAGACAGGCGCTCTGATTCCGTCTGAGCTACGGAGCCTTAATTCAAAGAGCTACGGGGGAGAGAGTCGAACTCCCAATCTCCGCGTTCAAAGCGCGGCGTGTTGCCGGTTACACCACCCCGTAAGCAGAAGGCAGACGGCAGTAGGCAGTAGACAGCAGTCATAGAGGCCAATGTTGCGAGCAAAGAACGGCAAGAATTCCATCGGTGCTGCCTACTGCCTACCGCCGACTGCCTGCCGACGACTGCCGACTGCCTCCTGCGTTCTGCCTACTGCCTTCTGCCGACTGCCTTCCGCGCCTTCAACCCTTCACGCAAAGCACCTGCTTCAGCGTGTGGACAACATCAACCAGGTCGCTCTGCGCTTCCATCACCTTGTCGATGTCTTTGTAGGCGCCGGGGATCTCGTCGATCACGCCCTTATCCTTGCGACACTCGACGCCTTCCGTCTGAACCGCCAGATCATCAAGCGAGAACTTCCGCTTCGCCGCTCCCCTAGACATCTTGCGACCGGCGCCGTGGCTGCACGAGCTGTACGAGTCCAGGTTTCCCTTGCCGCGCACGATGAAGCTTCTCGCGCCCATGCTACCGGGAATGATTCCGAGCTCGCCGTCTCGCGCCGAGACTGCGCCCTTGCGCGTGATCCAAAGCCGCTCTCCAAGATGCTCCTCGAGCGATGCGTAGTTGTGGTGGCAGTTAACCGCCTCCTCCACGCCTTCGACCTCGCGCTTCATCGCCTTGCTCACCGCGGTAATCACCAGCGTCAGCATGATCTCGCGGTTGGTCGCCGCGTAGTTCTGAGCCCAATTGAGTCCTTCGACGTACTCATCGAACTCAGGCGACCCTTGATCAAGCCACGCAAGATCGCGATCGGGAAGATGACGATTCTCCTTCTGTGCGATCTGCCGGGCCATGTGAATCGCGCACTCGCCTATCGTCTTTCCGACGTTCCGGCTTCCTGAATGCAGCATCAGCCACACAGCCTGATCCTCATCCAGACATACTTCGATGAAGTGGTTTCCGCCACCGAGGGTCCCGACTTGCCGCCAGACTCGACCTTCGTCGAGTCGGCCAAGCCGCGAACGGATCGCCAGTCGATCAAACCCCGCGTGAAGCTTCTCGATCTCTCGATTAAGCTTGAGCGCCTTAAGGCCAGCGCGGTTGTCCATCTTCGTGGCCGCCTTGTGAAAGTTGAACCCTACGGGTACGTCGCGCTCGATTTGCGCTCTTATTGCCGACAGATTGTCAGGCAGATCCGAAGCCGTCAGGTTCAACTTCACAGCAACCATTCCGCAGCCGATGTCTACGCCAACCGCAGAAGGAATGATTGCGGCTTTCGTGGGGATCACGCTGCCGACCGTTGCCCCCTTACCAAGGTGGACATCTGGCATGATCGCGATGTGTCCGGCGACAACCGGGAGACCAGCTATGTTGCGGATCTGGTTTGCCGCTTCCCACTCGACAGGCAGGCCTCCGGTCCATGCCTTCACGTTTTTGATATTCAGTTTTGTCACGAACTCGCTCATAACATTCTCTCGTCTTTTCAAAATGGTCTGGGTGGCAAGATTCGAACTTGCGACCCCCTGCTCCCAAGGCAGGTGCGCTGACCAGCTGCGCTACACCCCGAGGCTGTGGGGACAGGATTCGAACCTGCGATCACCTGCTTAACGGGCAGGCGCCTTACCAGCTTGGCTACCCCACAACAAATCAGTAGGCAGACAGCAGTAGGCAGAAGGCAGTACCTAGAAAGCCTGTGGTCGCAAAACCAATCTAGGGATCTTGTGCAGCTGACTACCGCTCCTCTCAAATTCAAATCCCGGAAGGGGGATTCGAACCCAGCCCTGTCGCAGCCTTATGAGAGCTGCCGGCGCACCAGCGTCTTTCCGGGTCTGCGTTTCCTTGTCAACACTATCCACTCGTTTTATGCCTCGAACTCGCCCTCACGAGCTTACCGGCGCGCTCCGCCTTCTGAGCTCGCGGGCACTCTGATGGGCCGCGTGGGAGTCGAACCCACTACCCCTCGATTAAAAGTCGAGAACTCATCCTGATGAGCTTCCGGCCCGGCTGTCACTCGTCACTTGTCACTCATCTCTAGTCATTCATCACTCGTCACTCGTCACTTATCACTCTACACTTCTAATGCTCCGGCCGAGAGTCGAACTCGGATCACGCACTGATCTGGTGCTTGCGAGGTATAAGCTCGCCGCTCTGCCAATTGAGCTACCGGAGCGATTCAAACAACTGGTGCGCCCGTACGGACTCGAACCGTCCTACCACGCTTAAGAGGCGTGTGCTTCGCCATCAAAGCTTCGGGCGCAGTTAATGAGCCTGGCAGGATTCGAACCTGCGTCGATCTGTTTAGAAGACAGATGCCTCATCCTCTAGGCTACAGGCCCAACAAGCGGAGCCGACGAGACTTGAACTCGCACCCTTTCGGTTGACAACCGAACGCGCCACCTTTGCGCCACGACTCCGAAACGACGACGGCGGGACTCGAACCCGCTAACGCAGGATTGAGAATCCTGGTGCGCGACCGCTTTGCATTCATCGTCACAGTGCCAGCGTCAGGACTTGAACCTGCATAGCGCGGTTATCAACCGCGTGCTCTTGCCGCTTGAGCTACGCCGGCTTAAGTCTTCTTAGCGAGCAAAGACGCAAAACTTAACAACAAACAACTGGCTCCGAGGGGAGGCAACGATCCTCCATCTCCGACTTCAGAGGCCGGCATCCTGCCAATTAGACGACCTCGGAGCATAAGGGTCACTTCCACGACAAAGGGCGATCGGAGAGAATCGAACTCTCTAACACTGGCTCCACAGACCAGCCCCGCGCCATTTGGGTTCGACCGCCATAAATCTACTCCCCACTAGCCACTAACCCACTTCGTCAGTATCTCCTGGCAGGGATGGCGAGACTTGAACTCGCTAACAAAGGTTTGAAAAACCTTTCGCGCGACCGCTTTGCATTCATCCCCGTTTCAAAATAACCATGCGGGAGGCGAGACTCGAACTCGCAACAACCCGGGTTTAGGCCGAGCGCGTCTGCCGTTGCGCCACTCCCGCGGCTCGAAGCATTGTAGGCGCGCGTTGTGTCGCCTCGTTGTTTGTTTGAACACCTCGGGCTGTGGACCTCTCCTGGCCCCTTCCTCGTTTATGAGCCGCCCACAAAACCCGACGACTATGAGTCTGCTTCAAACCTCTTGCTTCGAACTGGTAGCGGAGTCCGGAGTCTCACCGGATGATTTTCTGGTTATGAGCCAGACGAGCCTTGTTCCTGCTCCATCTCCGCATCAAGACCGGGCGGTGGGAATCGAACCCACGATGATCGGTTTTGCAGACCGACGCCTTGATCCTCTTGGCTACGCCCGGCTAATTGTTAGTGGCCCGTAGTCAGTAGTTAGTGGTCAGTAGTCAGTAGTTCGCGGGTAACTGTTCGTTACTACGAATACGAACTACGAACTACTGACCACTAACTCCTGACCACGAAGTGCTGGTGGACGGATTCGAACCGTCACGTAAACCGGGTTTGAGCCGGCCACCTCTGCCTAGTTGGGTTACACCAGCAGTTGTTAGTACCGGAGGAGAGATTCGAACTCTCATCAACTGGTTTCTAAGACCAGCGCCTCTGCCAAAATTGGGCTACTCCGGCAAAGAGAACCCGGCAGGACTTGAACCTGCGAACCTCTTGCTTCGGAGGCAAGCGCTCTGATCCACTGAGCTACGGGCTCATCACTCGTCACTCATCACTTACTTATGTGGCGGAGATGACAGGAGTCGAACCTGCACAGGCTTTCACCCGGCGGCTTAGCAAACCGCTGCCATACCGTTAGGCGACATCTCCTCGCGTTAACTCTGGCGGAGGGTGAGAGATTCGAACTCTCACGGGCCGAAGCCCGGCAGTTTTCGGGACTGCTGCAATACCGTTATGCGAACCCTCCGAAATTTTGACAGGAGCGCCCGGATTTGAACCGAAACCGGCGGTTTTGGAGACCGCAATGTGCCAGTTACACCACGCTCCTACTTGAATGCTGAGGAGAGGAATCGAACCTCCGTGGTCACACAGACCAGTGGTTTTACAGACCACCGCCTTTCCACTCGGCCACCTCAGCACAAGAGGACATGCGAGTATTCAGTTTTCAAACAACAAAAAAGCGAAGCCAACCCGAATCTGAACAACAGTTTCGGAAGCGGCTCCGCTCCTAAATTCTCTACGGATTCTTCTTGAGATTTGGGAGCGGGAGGACCGCTCCCGCTGGATCAATGCACGCTTTGGCGATAATCGGAGAACCGTTGTTCTGCCGATTTGGTGGTACCTGTGCTATTCGTGCCGAGCAAGTGCATGCCTAAACATATTGAAGGCGTATTCGGGCGGGCGTCTTGCCCAGAGGACGCGAGTGCACAGCGATGCCACTCCACCGTCAGGTGGCCGGCCGCCGGTATTCTGTTGTGTCCTCTGAGCATCATTGATGAAATCTCCTCGACAACAGTCAAGAAAAGAAACGTTATTCTCCGCGCTTCGGTTCCATGTGTCAACAATTTTTTTGACTGAGTCGCCAGTAAACCTGGCGTCTTGAATGAGAGCATACCTTGTTTGTTCAACGAGCCTCTTGAATCGGGAAAGTTAATGCCTTTTTTCGATTCCCAATCTTCCAGCTTAATAGAATGTTAATTACATTCCTAATTGACACCAACTAGAATATTCATTACACTCGCAGCCGGCTTTTGCGCGCTGGGTTTCATTAACCCGACGCTTCCTCTTAAACAATAACAACCAGTTCCGGCGTGCCGTCCGGGACGCTTGTAAAATAAATAAAATAAATCGAGAACTAAGGAGTCTCTTCCCCCCTTTAAGTTAGAGTTTTTTCACGCCGAAACCCTAAAGGAGGAATGAACATGTCTACACCAGCTAGCCAGGCCATGCCGGCCATGATTGCTTACACTCTTAGAAGCAGCGGATTCTCAAACAATCCCCCTAACCTCATTATAGGGACAGGAAGCAAGCGCACCAATTTGTTCCCGGCCAACCCAGTAGATGACAGTTACTGGATCGTGATCATCGACAGCATGAATCCAACAGGCAAGGTAGCAGATTTTGTGATACCGGGATCAAGCAACTCGACCGTCCCCAACGGTCTTGATCAGTACATGTCCAACCCGCAATACATTTTTGCGTTGGCGACTCAGTTCCTGAGCACTCTGCACGTCCCTCAGGGCGCCCTCTTCAGTTACCTCACCAAATATGGCGCGGGCCGAGAATTGCAAAAGCTCGAACAGGTGAACTCGGTGCTCGGTTGCGGTTCTTTTGGCCGAATGTCCTACGTCCTTACTGGGCCGTGTGGCCAGCCGGGGCAGGGTCCTAAGCCGACAACTTACGAAGTAGGTACGTTCACCGGCAGTACATCAGCGATGCTGATGATGTCGCTGATGCCGTTACCCAACGGACAGCCGCCGTTTTCACTCTGCAACAGCTATACATTCTAAGCCTGGATTGTCTTGGCGACTTACGCCGAGTGCGGGCCTTTCCCGTACTCGGCACTTGTCACACGTCGTCATTATTACTCTATGAGCGAGGTCTGGACCTTCCGCGACGGCACTCTGGATGGGGCGATCTTCAATGACGTCGTCTTATACAATGAGTACCGGCTGCCGTCCTGCTTCGCTGCAAACGATACTATCATCGATGTGGGAACCCACATCGGGTCATTCGCTCACGCCGTATTGAGCAGAGGATGCGGGACTGTCTACGGCATCGAGCCCGACGCAGCAAATTGCAAAATTGCCGCGACACACCTGAGCGAGTACCTCGAACGAGGGTCTTTCAAGCTAATACGAGCAGCGGTGTGGCGCTCCGAGCCCAATGATGACGAGTTGTTCTTTGACGGCTACTTCCCCTTTACCGAGTCGCATCCAGGAATGGAAGGGATTGTCAACACCGGGGGCGGCTCGGTGATCTGGGGCGCGGGAGAACCGGTTCCAAAACTTGCCTTCGATGAATTAGTAGACGCAGTGACCTCGGGCGGCGCAAGGCGAATAAGGCTGGTGAAGCTTGACTGCGAAGGCGCCGAGTGGCCCATCCTGCTTACTTCTCAGCGGCTCAACCTGGTTGATGAAATTTGCGGCGAGTTCCACGAGATCGGTGGAGAGTTCATTGAGATAGGCGAGAATCACCCAGCTAAGAAGCCGATCTTTTGGAAATCAGTCGGAATGACCTACACCATCGAAACGCTCGAGGGGATTCTGAGAGACGCGGGGTTTGTCGTCACTTACGTCCGACATCAGCGTTCAACGGGTGCGCCTGAAGGCATGGGTCTCTTTTTCGCAACTCGAGATTTCAATCCCCAGGCGAGACTGCTTGACAGCTATAAATCATGATGGGTCCTATGTTTAAAGGTCCAACTCTCGCGTGAAACTCATCGCAATCGGTTTCAACACCGCCGGCACCGGCTTAACAAGAGTGATGCACGCGATCATGCGACGGCTCGCTGATCGTCACGAGATTCACTACCTCGGAATAGGCTACTCCGGAGAAACAGTCCGGGATCGAGGCCTCACTATCTATCCGACCAACCCTAATGGCGGCGATGTCTTCGCGGTGTTTCAAGCTGCAAGCCTGATTAAGCAGATAGATCCTCAGTTAGTCTTTATCCTGCATGACATCTGGATGTTTGACTACTATCTTCGCATTCTAGGTACTTATCGTGAGAGGCTTAAGATCGTCTGTTATATTCCGCTGGATGGAAAGATCACGAGCGAGAAGGAAGCAGCAGCACTCGAGAACGCAGATCGCGTTGTAGTTTACACCGACTTTGCGCGAAAGGAATTCCAGCACGCTTTTCTCAGGTTGCGCGAGGAGGGACAAGCAGATTTCCCTGCGGTCAGCGTCATCCCGCACGGCGTTGACGGCGATCGCTTTTATCCTTTTCCGGAGTTGCTCGCTGCTGAGTTCGATTCGTCGAGTCGCGTCGCAGCAAAACAAAGAGTTTTCCGCGATCTCCCCGGCATTAATGATTCATTTATCGTCCTCAACGCCAGCCGTCCCGATAAGCGCAAACGGATCGATCTGACCATACAGGGCTTTGCCGCTTTCGCCGCAGACAAGCCGCCAAACGTCAGGTTGTGTCTTCATCACGCAATAATCGGAGCGGCGGAAGAGGAGCAGATCAATTCGTTAATTCGTCGGTTTGGTTTGGAACAGCGCGTCTATCTTAACCCGCTTGCGGGCGGGGTTGTCGGCGATCAGGAATTGAACCTCCTTTACAACGCCTGTGATGTCGGCATAAACACTTCGATGGGCGAAGGCTGGGGATTGGTCAGTTTCGAGCACGGCGCGGCGGGCGCAGCACAAGTTGTTCCCGATCACACCGCTTGCACCGAGCTCTGGAGCGGCCGCGCTGAGTTGATACCTCCAGCAAGGAGCTATATACCGGAATTCTCAATACTCGAGATGAGCGAAGTGTCGCCAGTCGCGGTGGCGCAATCTCTCAACAGTCTCTACACAGATCCGCTCCGCTGCCAGCGGTTTGCCCAACTTTCGTTCACCGCAGCTCAGAATCCAAAATACTCGTGGGACACTATTGCAGGGCAGTTCGACGAACTTTTCTTAAGCCTGACGTAGTTGTTGTTTTCGTACGGCTAATTAATGGGAAGTGAGTTCGTCGAGGTAATACTTCATAAAATCATCGCGTTTTGGCTCCAGGCACACCGTAACCGCCTTCCCGCGGTTCCGATCGATCCGTGTGTAACCCTGGTCGTCGACGATCAGCGGCAATGCCTCTTGCTTGTGAAAGAATCTGCCTGGTGCGGCGGCCTCAGCGACTGCTAGTTGGTCGTGCAGAGTCATGCGATCGGTGGGACTGCTCAGCCAGAGCCGATACAAACACTCCAGAGCGTAGCTGAGTGCTGAACCGTGGCTTGCGACTCGCTTCCGTTCTTCATCGCTCAGCCGCACATGGGTGGTCGAATCGAGTGGCACGATCGTCAGCGGCAAGCCAGCCGCATACACCAGCTGTGCATCTGCAATGGATTGATAGACATTCCATTCTCGAACCGGGGTTCCAGGGTTTGAAGAAGTGCCATACACGCAACCGCTCATAAGTACTACTCGCCTGACGTATTTGCCCAGGTTAGGTTCTTTACGCAACGCATCCGCGATGTTTTGCAACGGCCCAACGGCAAGCAGGATCACCTCTCCGGGATACAGCTTAACTGATTGAACTATGAAGTCGGCGGCGGACTGCTTGTCTGGTTGCTTGGCAGTAAAATCTTCGGCCCACGAATATTGCTGGAACACTTTGTCGTTGGTTTTGCGTCCGATGAACACCGGGATGTTATCGTTACTGGTAATGTGAAGCAGCTTACACGCAATCTTCGCGCGTTCGGGAGTGTTTCCATGGGTGATAGTTATGCCGAGCGGTGTGAACGGTGGATGTGAAATCACGAAGCCGAGTGCCCATGCATCGTCGATGTCATCGCCGATATCGGTATCAAGGATGAGCTTGATTCGATCTTGCTGCGCAACGGTGCCCGGAGAACCGAGAGTAGAGCAAACCAGCAGGATAAGGACAATTCTTAGTGTTCGCATTTCGGTATTGTTGCCCTGAGCGACTTGAAATGGCAATTCGGCTATCAACAGCACGTGGGTGGAGTTTTTGAATTTTTCAAATCTTCTGCCGTGGGTGGGATTTGGATTTTTCGCGCAGTCTCTTTGCACGGAGGAATCAGGGCTGGCTTCAAGAATTACTAAGTAGCTCTTGAAAACTGATTGTTGTAAAGTGAGTGCTATGAATTGTGCGAGAACACAACTGAAAAGCAGTTTTGCAATCGCTGTCGTCTTCGCCGCTTTGATGCTTGGATTCGGTGTTCAGCGCGCACACTCCAGGAATGTTATTGAAGCTCCTGGCAGTTGGGATCGCGAGGGTGCAGCGAAATACCTTGATGAGCGAATGGATGTATGGTTCGCCAACGGAAAGAAGCTTCGCACCGGCGAGGCTGTGACCGTTTGCGTTTCGTGCCACACGACAGTCCCTTATGTGCTCGCGAGACCTGTACTAAGACAGTCGATACACGTCAGTGATTTAGCTCCTCAAGAATCGAGAATAATCAGCGAAGCAACTAAACGTGTGGAAAGTTACGAAGCGCACCAGTTGCTTTACGACCACACCGAGAGCAAGAAAACGGAATCCCGGGGAACAGAAGCGGTGCTCAATGCCCTGATCCTCGCGAGTGCCGATGCTGCTCAAAGCCGGCGGGAACCGAGCGCTGCAACCCAAAAGGCCCTAAAGCAGTTGTGGGCAACGCAGCGGCCTGATGGAGCATGGGACTGGCTCGATTTCGGGCTTGAGCCCTTTGAGACGGTTGACGGCGTTTATTTCGGGACAACGCTCGCCGCCATGGCTGTCGGCAGACTACCCGATTCCTTCGCCAGTCGCGACGCTGATACATTGAGTGGCGTCAGAAAACTGCGAGGATATTTGAAGGATAAGTATTCTGCTCAAAGCCTGTTTAATCGATCATGGCTGTTTCTTGCATCAGCTCGGTTGAAAGACTTACTGACAAGTGCGCAACGGACAGCGTTGATTAGTGAGATTCAAGCCCGACAACTGGAGGATGGTGGATGGTCTCTGGAGTCGCTGGGTCAGTGGCGATGGAGCAAGTCAGCTGCGCCGTTTCGTCCACCCGGCACGACAGACGCGTCACTCCTCGCGAACTCTGATGGGTATGGGACAGGGCTAGTCGTCTATGCGCTTCGGAAGGGTGGGTTGCCGGTCACTCATCCTGCGGTTACCAGGGGTCTGAAATGGCTCGTAACACACCAGCAAGAGGTGCAGGTCAGTGAACACAGCTGGCACGCCTGGCGCGCCCATTCTCTAAACTTCGACCGCGAGCACGGTGGCGACAAAGGCGAACCGTGGCGGCGAATGTTTATGTCGGACTCTGCGACGGCGTTTGCGGTGTTGGCGTTGGTTGGGTCGGAGTAATCAAGCTGATGTTTCCGTAACTATGTTTAGATCTTTCAATCTTCTCAGCCCCCTTAACTGAAATCCTTAAGTCCGTAACAGCTGGTTTAACTCGCGAAGAATGACCGCCACAGCGTTCGCATCGGCTTTCAAATGGAGGGCGTCTACCAAATCTCTGTATAGCTCAGTCATCGTACGCGTGGTTTCATCAAGCGGATCCAACCGCAGGTTGAGCTGAACGCGGCTGAGATCAACCGGAACCCCAAGCGCCCTCCCATCCAAAGCCTCGAGGTGAAAATACATCACTCCGGTGAATGAGGTAGGCCCGGTGCTTTCGGTCACTGGAAGGCCGCTGGCTCTGGGTTGGCGATTCTCTTCTGCTTTCTGTCCCGCTTTTTCAGATTCAGCGGCAGTCTGTTGTTTCTGCTGCGAAGTTGAAACATCCCCCCTCGCGCCGCCGGTTGCCACCACTCGTCGACGAACAGGGGCATCGCCGATTCCGCCTTGTATGCTTGCCAGTTTCGCGCGCACCGAATTACGGCTGTGCACTCGGCCTCGCGGATCGGTAATCGTGAGCCGGCCCAGCAATTCCAATTCGTTGTCGGGCGTCGACGCTCCCGACGGAGCAAACACCAGATTGTATTTGCCGCCCGCGTAATCAAAACCACCTGCAAACGATCGCCCGCTTAGCCAGATCGGCACAGAGTAAAGCCTTTTCGCTGGAACTCCGACTAGACCTTTTGCAGTCACACGCCGGGTATTCTTATCAGTCCTTGAAGTACTCATTAGAGATTCCCTCGCTTGTACTCATCGGCGATGTAGTCACACGCGCGCATCGTCAGCGCAAGTATCGTGAGGGTCGGATTCTGACAAGCGCTGGATGAGAAGCTTGCACCGTCGGTCACGAAAACATTCTTAGCGTCCCAGCACTGGTTGAATTTGTTCAGCACCGATTTTTTGGAGTCGGCTCCCATGCGGGCAGTGCAGAGTTCGTGAATTATGCGGCCCGGCGCGGTTAGCTGTCCGCCTTTCCAGGTAACTTCCGCGCCGGCAGCTCGCAAAATTTCTTCACTGGTTTCGGCGGCGTCTTTTGCCATCTCGCGTTCATTGTCCGAGTGCTGGATGTGTATTTTTAGAACCGGAATTCCCCACGCATCGACGACACCTTTTGGATCTATCTCCGCGTGATTCTCAAATCGCGAGAGCATCTCAGCGCGAGTAGTCATATAAACCGGCGATGTGTACCAGCGTCGAACATGCTTCTTGAATTCGGACCCGAAGCCCGGTGCATGCGAAGGATCCTTAGCCATCCCGGGATACATCCAGGTAGCTGCGCCGCATTCGAAGCCATACCCGCGGACGAATTTCTGATGTTTGGTCTCTTTGCTTATGTTGCGGAAACGGGGAATGTACAAACCTGAAGCCTTGCCGTCTTCGTTCACTGGGTCTCGACCGGCCAGCATGTGAAAGTAACCGCCTGCGCCGATTCCTCCCCAATGGTCCACGAGGTAATGCCCGAGTACGCCCGAGGAGTTACCCAGTCCTTTAGGATGCTGACGCGATTTCGAGTTGAGCATTATCCGGGTCGACTCAAGAGTTGATGCCGCTATCACAATCACACGGCCAAAAGCCTCTTGCTCTTGATGAGTCACGCGGTCTACGAACGCGACACCTTTTGCCCTGCCTGTGTTGGTATCAATTATCACGTGTCGGACGATTGAATTCGGCCTCAGAGTCATCCGGCCTGTTGCCGCTGCCACGGGCAACGTAGAAACCAGCGAGTTGAACATCGCGCCTACGTCGCATCCCTCGCCGCAGTTCCCGCAGTAATGACATTTGGCGCGCCCTTTCATATGCGGTTTCGGCTGGCCTGTAAGCATTGCTACTCGTGAAGCTATTGCCCGGCGCCCGGTTTTTTGCGCGCCCTGCCGCAACATCTGCTCACCGCAGGTCAACGGCATTGGCGGCATAAACTTTCCGTCCGGCAGATACGAAATGCCGTCCTGGTTGCCGCTTACGCCGATGAACTCTTCTGCTCGATCGTAGTAAGGTGCGATCTCCTCATAGTTGATGGGCCAGTCGTCACCGAAGCCGTCGTGACTGGAAGCTTTGAAATCGAGATTCGACATTCGCCACGAAAATCTGCCCCAATGGAGAGTCTTTCCGCCGACGATTCGAGCGCGCACCCACATAAAGGGCTTGCCAGGATCAGTGGTATAAGGATGTTCGGTATCCTTGACGTAGAAGTGGCGGCTGAACTCGCTTGCCGTGTCCTGCATCCACTGATCGTGATCCTTCCATCCGGGCGGACCGAATCCTCGATACATCGATTCCCACGGCCACTTGTGGGTATTCATATCGCGATTGCGATCGGCGGGAGGGCCGGCTTCCAGGACGAGCACTTCCATTCCGCGCTCGGTCAGTTGTTTTGCGGCCATTCCGCCAGATGCACCCGATCCGATGATTACCGCGTCGTAGATCTTTTGCTTAGCCACGGCAGCCTCCGCTTTATTAGTGGTTGTCAACGATGTGTTTGCCTTGAGAGCTAGTAGCTAGACACCAAGACGTATGTGTAACCAATAGTCAGAGCCAAGCCAACCCATGATTGCCACCGCGGCAATGCGATCAATCCAGTCACCAATGCAAAAAGTAGACTGCAGTTGCGCCAGAGCAGTAACCATTCGAACAAAGTCGGCCTGGCCGCCGGATCCGACCATGATCTCGTACCAAACTTTGAGCTCAGAGTATTTTCCGCTACAACCATGCTGATAAAGGCGATAAGGGTGGTCCATGCGGCAACTCGGCGTGTGCGGAAAAACCAGACTCGCATCGGATAGTAGATTGACATAACTTCAGCTCCAACCTAATAACACTTGTTATTAGACTCATCAACCTGCGGTTCGATGCTGCCACTTTTGGGCTCGCCCGCTTCCTTGCACGTCAGTGCTGATTGGTATATTAGAAATGACTCCACGCAGCAGCAATTACCTTGTGTGATGCTAAGGGTGCGCCATGAAAAATCGACTTGTAGTAACAATAATGATCGGGTTGTGTACAATGTGCTCAAATTTACAGATGTCTCGTGCCTATGTTTTCGGTTCCCCTCATACTACCCTGTCTAATCCGGCCCTCGACGGCCCGGTGACTGCCGAAGTCTCAGACAGCCAGGCCTTCTTCGAAAGCAATTCAAGCGTGCGTTTCCCATCCAATAACTGGGACTCCAAAGTTGACGCGCTGCTTAAGCAGATGACGCTTGAAGAAAAGGTCGGGCAGATGACCCAGCTCGAGATCGGCATGGTCTGTAGCGGTAAAGACCAGGCCCTTCAGATCGATCCCGCGAAGCTCGAAAGGGCAGTTGTGAAATACGGCGTTGGTTCGATACTCAACGTAAAAGATGAAGCATTGCCTGTCGACAAGTGGCATCAGATTATTGGTCAGATCCAAACCGCTGCGCTTAAGACGCGTCTGAAGATCCCAGTGATCTATGGAATAGACACCATTCACGGGGTCAACTACACGCAAGGTTCAACGCTTTTCCCTCAAGAGCTCGGCATGGCAGCTACCTGGAATCCGGAATTGATGAAGCGGACTGCCGAGATCGCCGCAATGGAGACCCGCGCCAGCGGTATTCCATGGAACTTCTCGCCGGTGCTCGATATCGGCCGTCAACCGCTGTGGCCACGTTTCTATGAGACGTTCGGAGAGGACCCATACCTCGCAACCGTAATGGGAGTGGCCACAGTGCGTGGCTACGAGGGCTCAAACATCGCTGCTAAGGATAAGGTCGCGTCCTGCCTGAAGCATTACGTCGGTTACAGTTTTCCATTGAGCGGAAAAGATCGTTCGCCTGCCTGGATACCTGAGATATACCTGCGCGAATACTTCCTGCCGACCTTTCAAGCTGGGATCTCCGCCGGGGCGCACACTATTATGGTCAATTCGGGCGAAGTAAATGGCGAACCCGTTCACGTGAGCCGCTTCATTTTGACAGATCTGCTGCGCACTGAGTTGGGATTTCGCGGAATGGTTGTAAGCGACTGGGAAGATATCAAAAAGCTGGTGAGCCAGCATGGCGTTGCCGCGACGGAAAAGGATGCCACCCGGATGGCGGTAATGGCCGGAATCGATATGAGCATGGTACCCAGCGATTACAGTTTCAGCGATCACCTGATCGCTCTGGTTAAGGAAGGCTCCGTCCCTCAAGCCCGCATCGATGAAGCGGTGCGTCGTATACTCCATTTGAAATACGAACTTGGTTTATTTGAATCCCCTATGCCTGATGCAAGCGTGAAGGCGAATTTCGGGAGACCCGAGTCCAGAGCCGTGAGCCTTCAGGCTGCGCAGGAATCAATCACACTGTTGAAGAACTCTAATAACCTGTTGCCGCTTGCGAAAGCCCGCAAGATACTCGTAACAGGGCCGACGGCTGATTCACAGATCTCTCTGAATAACGGGTGGACATACACCTGGCAGGGAACGAAAGCAGACCTGTATCCAAAAGATCGGCCAACGATTCTAAGGGCGATCGAAGGAAAGGTCGGTAAGCAGAACGTAACCTTTGTGCCCGGCGCGTCCCTCGACAAGGAAGTCAACATTGCTGAAGCAGCCGGGGCAGCGCGCGATTCTGATGTCTCAATCATATGTCTCGGCGAAGGGGGGTACGCAGAGACCCCGGGTAATATTGATGATCTGACCCTTAGTGAATCTCAGTTAAAGCTAGCCGAAGCAATCATCGCCACGGGCAAACCGACGGTGCTGGTGCTTGTTGAGGGCCGGCCTCGTATCATTGCACGCATTGCCGAAAGGGTGAATGCTCTTGTCATGGCTTACAACCCCTCGCTTGAAGGTGGCCAGGCAATCGCCGATGTTCTGTTTGGCGACTACAATCCTAACGGCAAGCTTCCGTTCACCTACCCAAGGTACGCGAATGCTCAACTTTCGTACGATCACAAGATCTGGGAGTCCGGCGATACACCGTTCGGTTACACGGCGTTGAAGCCGCAATTTGAGTTCGGCGCTGGTTTGAGCTACACCACCTTCGAGTACACGAAACTAAGCCTCGATAGTTCTGCGATGAAACAGAATGGAGAATTAACAGTCTCGGTAACTGTGACAAATAGCGGCAGGAGAGCGGGGAAAGAGGTGGTGCAGCTATATGTTCGGGACGTTGTAGCTTCGATCACCCCTGCGGGCAAGCGGCTGAGGCGATTTGCAAAAATACATCTCGAGCCTGGACAGGCCAGAACGTTATCTTTCAAGTTACGGTCCGCCGATCTCTTATTTATCGGCCGTAACAACAAACCGGTTGTTGAGCCCGGAGATTTCGAAGTAATAATTGGCGGCTTGAAGGACAAGTTCACGCTGCAGTGAGCATAAACTAACGGCGAATCGGACTTATAAGTCCTATTTGTCCTATGTCACAGGTTTTCAAATGCCGTCTCCCCAAGTAATAAAACAGCCGAAGGTCTACGATGTAATCATCATCGGTTCAGGCGCATCTGGCGGCATGACGGCGTGGAATCTAACGCGTCAGGGCGTCAGCGTCCTGGTGCTCGATGCCGGTCAGCGGTTTGAGCGCAACAGTTTTTGGACACACGTCATGCCTTATGAATGGCGTGAGCGAGTCCGTGCAGGTGAGCTACCGCCTCAGTTTTTCCTCAGTACAAAAGAACAGCCATACTTCACTCCGGACAATCAACCGTTCGAGTTAACCCGCGTTTGGGGATTAGGCGGAAAAACCAACGTATGGGGACGAGTCAGTCTTCGTTACTCCGATATAGATTTCAAAGCGGCAGACCGTGACGGTTGGGAGATACCGTGGCCAATTACTTATAAAGACATTTCGCCATACTACGATAAGGTTGACCAGCTGATAGGCATTTGCGGCGGCGATGACAATTCCGATGTTTTGCCTGGAAGTAAGTATCATCTGCCCGCTCCAAACCCTCGATGTGGGGAGATGCTGCTCAAGAAGGCTTCCGGCAAATTAGGCATTCCAATTGTGAGCGGCCGGCGAGCGGTGCTCACTCGAGACCACAATGGTTTTCCAAAGTGTCACTATTGCGGCAACTGTGGTCGCGGTTGTGATACCTCGAGTTTCTTTAACGCAGCCGACTACCTGATTAAGCCCGCACTCAAGACTGGTCGTCTCGAGTTGCTCAGCAATGCGGTCGCAGCGCGGATTTTGGTAGATGATCGTGGAAGGGCGAGCGGGGTACAGTATTTCGATCGAAATTCAAAGCAGGAGTATCAAGTGCGCGGACGCGTTGTTGTGCTCGGAGCTTCGTGCATTGATTCGACCCGCATACTCCTCAACTCGACTTCGGATAAGTATCCGAATGGAGTCGGCAACGGCTCCGATGTAATTGGCAAATACCTTTGTGAGCAGGTTCGCGCAGAAGCCCGAGCATTTCTCCCCGAGCTATTCGGCCGTGAAACGACGAACGATGATGGCATCGGCGGCGAACATATCTACATGCCCAGATTCAATCATCGTGGCCGGAAACGCGATTACCTCCGAGGCTTTGGCGTCCAGTTCTGGGGCATAGGTTGTCAGCAGGGCGTCGGAAGTTATGCCTGGAGCGTGCCCGGGTTCGGTTCGGTGCTCAAAAAGGAGATCAAGCGTCGTTATCCCGCGTGGATCGAAATTCATCCCTTTGGCGAAGTCCTGCCGCGCCGGGAAAACTATGTGACGGTCAAAGGTACGCCCGTTGATCAATATGGAGTGCCACTTCCGAAAATCGTGTACTCAACTGGCGAGAATGAACGAATGATGGTGAATGAGATGTATGACACGGTTGAGATGCTGCTTCACGAGGCAAAGGCGGAGGTCTTCCAGTTCGATCGTGGGCGCACCGGACGGAACGGCTCGGCCATTCACGAACACGGCACCTGTAGGATGGGCGATGAACCGAAAAAGTCCGCTCTAAACCGGTTCAATCAAATGCATGAAGTCGAAAACCTGTTTGTGGTTGATGGCAGCGCCTTTCCCACATCCACCGAAAAGAACCCAACGCTTACAATTCTTGCGATGGCCTGGCGTGCAACAGACTATCTTGCTGAACAGCTCAAAACCGGCAAGCTGTGAATACTCGAGGAAAGATTATGAACACGCTTAGCAGGCGCAATTTGATCCTTAATATGAGTAAAGGAGCAGCAGGCTTATTCTTGCTGCCGAAATCAATGTCTGAGAGTGCCGCTGAGAAGCTCGTTAAGAAGGGCCGCTTAAAGCAATCCGTTTCATATTGGTGCTACCAGAAGTATTTCAAGCTGCCCGAGTTTGCACGAATCGTAGCTGAAATGGGCCTTCCAGCCATCGACCTGCTCCAACCTGAACAATGGGAGATCGTGCGACAAGCGGGGCTGGTTTGTTCAATGGGTTACGCCGATGCCGCCAAAATCCCGGATGGGCTGAACAACAGATCCAACCATGACGCGATAGTCAAAGGGTTGGAAAAGGCCATCCCGATGGCAGCAAAGGCCGGAGTACCAAACCTGATCGCATTTTTTGGCAACCGGCGTGGAATAACCGATGCCGAAGGAATCGAGAACTGCATTGTTGGGCTAAACCGAATCAAGAAAGTCGCCGAAGATAACGGTGTGACGATCTGTGTAGAGATCTTAAACAGCAAAGTCGATCACAAGGATTATCACGGTGATCACGTTGGCTTTGGCGTACAGGTGATCAAGACAGTGGCGTCTCCAAGAGTGAAGATGCTTTTCGATATCTATCATGTGCAGATTATGGACGGAGATATAATCCGGAGCATTCGCGAAAATCACGATTACATTGGACACTATCATACCGGCGGCGTTCCCGGCCGCCACGAACTCGACGACAGCCAGGAATTGAATTGGGCGACAGTATGTCGAGCCATCGTAGACACCGGCTTTAAGGGTTACGTCGCGCATGAGTTTGTGCCAACGCGCGATCCTTTGAAGTCACTCGGCGAAGCGGTCACGATGTGCGATGTTTGAGACTACTGACGTAGTCAACGTCCTGGACACACAATAAATCGGTTGAATCCATTCTACGTATGGCGCGGAAGCGATCTTCGTACATTGAAGATAAACCGGCACGCGTCGCTTTCGCGAATCCCAACGAACGCAGTTGGATTGCTCATACTTACGCCCCAGCATGCAGCTGACTGCCCTTCCGCCACTCCGTCTCCACACGGGCGAAAATTGGAGAGTCTGATGAACCAGGCGGCGATTGCAAATCCTGTTTCATTTCTGCGGCAGACTGTGTAGTCTCCACTAAATTAGAATGTCTTACTCCACGTTCCGAAAGGCTTGAACGGATTGCCTCCGACGTTGCGATTGACAAACACGTCGATCGAGGTTCGAGGTGTCCCCGCGGAAGTATCCAACGCAAAGCGCGTTCTTAAGAAGTAATCCGACGTTACCCCGTCAATCGTCGCGCCAAAGCGGCTACCCGCATCTCTACCCGCTCCCGAATCAATCGCAGCGCCGTTGAACCATAACCTCGCGGTCGCACTGGTTCTGCCCCCAATCGCCGTTACGCGCACCGATAGCCTGAAGCTCACCGTGTCGCTTGGGAAGATCTCCACGGGATTTGATAGCGCGAGATTGATCGTTCTCAACATCGAGTCGTTAAAATTGGTGCTTCCGGCATTAACTTCGTCAATTTCCCCGCTGCCGACCACTGACCCGTTTTTGAGAACCTCGGCGAGTAAATCGAACTTTGTCCCGACATCATCGGTGCTCTTTGGCCCGATCCAGACCATACCGGGGCTGAGCGCCGTCAACCGCGGAGGGAACTTGAAATAGGCGAGCGTCATATCGTGGTCCGAGCATCGTTCGGGACGATTCGGATCATTGGCAAAGGTAGGTCCTTCGGGGAAGTCCGAGTTATTGCGAGCCACCGTATACCGCTGCAGATATTGATTTGCAACAGTATTGATAATGAATTGATCTATTGCCTGCGGAGTTCCTTCGAAAATGAAACTGTATTGCTGATCAGGCGGCAACCCGTCTGTGAGATTGATAAAGTCGGGGTTCACAACATCCGGGCTCTCATCGACAACCAAATGATCATCAGGGGTCGGCGTGCCTTTGATCGTTGCGACCGGATCGGTGTAGCCATCGCTGAATTGATAAGCGTTATAGTCGCCAATGGACATGATTGGCGTCGTGGGGTTGTTGATCTGCAAATCCTGCAACAGGTTGGCGAGGAACTCACCCTGTGCTTTCCGCTTTGCACGTACTCGTGGGCCTTCTCCTGAGACGCCTTCGATGTCGATGAACGACCGCAGATGATTTACGATGACAATGATCTGGCGCGGATTGATTCCGGATGGATCTACAGTTGCGCGCAGCACCAGCGGGGGGCGATCGTTGAGCAACGCCGGTTGGCCAGTGTTCGGGTCGATAAAGGAATTGCAGTTCGCGGCAGTGCCGTCGCAGCCAGCCTGCTCGATCTGCGTAACACTGTCGATCTGAATGCGCGACGTCTTAACAAGAAAACCCACATCCTGGTCGGCGTCTCCGCTGACCCCGTCTGCTTCAATCAAGCGTGCCTCGTAAACCACACCGGAAATGCTTTCAATCTCAGCAGCGAGCGCCTGGAGACCAGCGAGATCGAAAATCTCAATCGTGCCGATTATGTCCGGCAACCGCAGCACATCCTTTATCGCGAGAGCCGCTTTATGACGCTGAACGGGATTGTTGTTGAAGTTCTCAATGTTAAAACCGGCGATCGTAAATTCCCCTGGCGCGTGGATAGGGACGGGCACCGCGCTCATGTTTTCCGAAGTGGAAGGTGGGATCTCGGGACACACTTTGTAATCACCGAAGGTAAAGTCGAGCGGTCCAGTGATATCCGAGAAAGTAACATTCGATGTGACTGAGATCACGGATGCGCCTGCAAGCCCATCGCTATCAATCATGATCCGCTCAGGGTTCTCGTCGAAGCGCGGAATGCAACAGTCGACCATACCGGAGGTGGGGTCAGGCGGCAACGGAAGCGAGATTTCTATGCCTGGTTCTCGCAACGGCCGCGGAACTCCGGGGAGCACGGTGAATGTTTCGCCGAACTCATTTGTGGGCGCAACCGAGACCAGAGAATCGGCGTGCAGCCGCATGCATTCGAATCGTTCGAGCTGAGTCTTTGGGCCGGCCGGGTCAAGAATGGTTGTGGTGATGGTGATTGCCGCGGGCAAAGGGTTGACTGCCGGATCTGCGATGACATCTCCTGGCAGGCTGCTATCGATTTGTGTCAAATTGAAAAATTCACTCGCGGTTCCTCTTACAGTAACCGCGTTTCCGACCGCAACGGCCGGGGCGCTTGAAGTAAAGACAAAGATGGCTTCAGACGTTGCCGGGTCCGCATCCACGGTAGCGTCCGGGGCCTGCAAAAAGAAGCCGTTCGATTTTTTGCCAGTGACGATGCCACTGGTGCTTACGTCTTGTCCAAGGAAAGGTGTTGACAGTCCCTGTCCCTGAATATCGTGGATTGCGAGCGGCGTGAAGTCGCAGGACTTGGCTGGTGTGTGTATGTTACGCGGATTAGGAGAACCGATTGAGAAATCAATGTTGTTGTTGTTGGAGTCGAAGCATCCGCCCCGCTTGCGGAGAGCCGCGGTAGTGTTGCTGGTAGCCGCGGTAGAGCCTGAGCCTTCAAAGCAATTCGCGTTGCCGTAGCCAACAAAATCTATAAAGCACGTCGGACAGTTTCCACTGAATGGGGTTGTGGTGCTTGAAAGAGCAACCTTGCCAGCGCCCAACGCCATCGCAATCGAACCGATGGCATCCGGAGTGGGAAGCGGCGATCCACTACCGGAGGTTCCTTGCGCTTCCTGCACAAGATAATAGCCTCCCGGCTCGATGGACCCTGACAGTGATGTTACCTGCCACGTGTTTCCATTGGATGAGGCGTATTGAACGGACCAACCTGCGAGGCTAACCGTTGTGGCGCCCTGGTTGAATAGCTCTATGAAATCATGAGTGAATGGGGCGCCTGCATTTCCTCCACCGCCATAGACCTGACTGATCACGATATCCGCAGCTGGAGGCGGACAATCGTCATTGGTTATCGTACCTACTCCCGTTCCATCCGAAGGTGTAGCACCAACAACATTAGTCACATTGACGAAGAAAGTTTCATTGGGTTCGAAGGCGGTGTCGCCGTTAACCGTCACATCGAACGAGTACGTGCTGCTGCCGTTGGGGATCGACTGCCCCACTAAGCTTTTCCCGACATAGTCATTGTTGGCGGTAGTGGCGGAGTCATCCTGGGTTGAGATATCGAAAGTGACTCCGGAGTGCGAGCTTGAAGATAGCGAAACAGTGAACGACGCGGTTATGGTTCCCGAGTTTCCTTCTGTGACCGTCACATCATTAATAGATAGCGACACACCGGTGCCAAAGTTCTGACCGGTGTTCACAGATCCAAATGTGGCGGTGGCCGGACTGTTCCAGGTGAAGTCTTCGTAAAACTGGCCGGTGCCGCTGAGCCTCAGCGACTGACCAACAGGCTCGCTTCCGTTCTCACCGACTCCGATATCAGTGCTGAGCATTCCGTTGGCAGGTCCGTCGACCGCTATGAAGGTGCCTTCATAGCTGAGGAATTGCACTGCGACATTTGAAGGGTCCACGAGAGCTATGCCGTCAGGGGAACCGTTCTGAATTCCATTTGAAGGATATGAGAGAAAGACCGTACCAAAACCGTTTTGCTGATTCGGTATGACCACCCCGTTCAAAGTATCAGTGCGATAAGAAGCGCCTCCGGAACCGTTGTAAAGCACAATGCTCCATCCGGTGAGATCAGTGCCCGCGGGACCAGCTACCTCGATTGCTTCGCCCGTGTCAGTCCCGGTGTTGTCATAATGTATTTCGTTTATGAATACGCTTATGGCTGCCATTACGCCCCGTGGACTGAACAGAGCCTTGACCGCGAATAATCCGAGGGCTAGTGCAACAACAGCGATTCCCCATCTGAAGGAAGGGGCTTGTGGGGAGCGCTTCTTGCCGCTAGTCGCTTTGACGCGAGACGTTTTGGAAGCGGACCAGTTGCAAAAAAGGAATAGATTACCAGATGACACCAGAGGGCTATTTGGACGAATCATGAGCGGGTCTTACCGCGGCTGGGTTAGGAGCTGGAGCGCAATTATCATGGAAGGACAGACGGATAGCCGACCCAGGCGCAGCTTCTCCTTTCAAAAATTTTTGTAAGTTCCGATATGGGACGATTGCGTAATTTAACTAACGATTGCGACGCGTGATTCTATCCCAGGTCAAATGGGGAGACAAGACACGTTAAAGTAAAGTCAGGCTGAATTTTTTGTTAATGAAATTTAGCGCGGCGTGCTTTGCGAGATCAAAAATACCACCCATGAGATGCCGTGGGTGGATAGTTGGACTTTCACACAGATCAATGAAGCAGACTTCAAGAGTTATCTCAGGCGCTCATAGCTCGCGAGCGTACAACATGCAACCTGGTAGAAACATCGGGATGCTGCCGGGGGCCAGTGTCGCGGCGGGACAGCCGCGAGTCTATTATTTGCTGAGCGTAAACGATACGCGTTGACGCAAGGATATAGCTACGGCCGCCGCACTGCGAACAATTTCCGCTGCGATCGAGGTAGGTTTTGCGGGGGCTTTCAGCCTCGCCACAGCAGTTCCCACAGATGATTTGAACTCCTACGGTTATCAGGTCGTTATGCGGCTGGCTCAGTTTTCCCTCATCAAACCTCGCCAATTTTGACAGGCCATAAGCCAGCCCGAAGGCAAGAATGGAGGCACCGATGGTGATGACAATCATTGCTGATACTCCTGAAGCGGGGAAAGATAAAATGAGCCTGGGATTCCAGAGAGTGATGAGTGACACCTGATGGCTGATACGTGCTGCGGTGTGCTCGGATTTCTTCGAGGTTGGAGACAGGTTAACCGCAGAGGACGCTGGGTAACGCACCGTTGGTTCACGGTCAGCTACCTTCGCGTACTCTGCGGTCGTTCTTTATTCGATTAGTCGTTCACGCGGCAAAATTCACGCACGCTCGACGATTACCGGCACCGGCCGTCGGAGAGTCTGACAAACAGGCGAATGCTCCGCTGTGAATGCGAGCAAATCGTCCAGTTCCTCATCAGAGCAGTCCGCTTTGACATCCATCTTGAAACGAATCTCCTGATATCCCGGCGTCACATTCGGATCGAGACCCAGCAACCCCTGCAGGTCAATGTCGCCGTCGAGCGTGCTCTTGATTTCTTGAACATGTATTCCGCGCGCAGCGGCGTGTAATACAAACGTCGTCGTGACGCATCCGGCAAGTGAGTGCAACAGAAACTCCACCGGGTTGGCGCCTTTGTTTTTCCCGAGCAGAGTGGTCGGCTCGTCAGCCACGAACACAAATGGTTCGGTCCTGGTCGTATCTTCGTGACCCACGCCGTAGAAATCGCGAATCGTGGAACGATTTTCTCCTCCTCCGACCCATTCGTTCTTTGCCCGAAATTCGAACTTGGCAAGCTCCGGCTGATTCTTGATTGCGTCAACGGTCTCGGACATCCTTGCAGTATCGATTCCATTTAGATTTGCGTCTTTCATTTGAATTGTCTCCTTCGTATTAAGTGTTCGCACGACACAATGTAGGTCAACAGACGTGCCAACGCCGCCTTATCGCTGAAGCAGCGAAGGATCAATGGGTTAGTAGGATTTCGAAGCCTGAAGGCGCTGACGAGATTTCGGGTTTTGTGAGAATTCGTGAGTGTCCACTTTGGAAATTCGGAAGCAGCGGTCAAATCCCACCATCAACGCATAGAATGTGAGAAAAGCGCCAAGATACCATCGGGCTTCCACCGTTGGTGGGATTCCTTTCGTGCGCGGATTAAGACTTTGATTTTGCTATTCCTAACACCCTCATCCTCGACGCAAGCGTGTTGGCGTTTAGACCAAGTAGTTCCGCTGCACCACCAGGACCTGAGACCCGGCCTTTCGCCGTAACAAGAGCAGTCTCAATATTCTTTCGCTCCAGATCCTTGAGCTCTTTCGCCGTAAGCACGCGACTTTCACCGCTGTCCGCCCGAGGAACAGAAATAGAAGTCGATTCAATATCCGGCAAAGCTCGATCCAGATTCAGAGTCTTTCCATCCAATGAAGTAATAAAGGCCCGTTCGATTACATTCTGCAGCTCTCGTATGTTGCCCGGCCAATCGTATCGCCGCAGCCTGCTCTTTTGAGCCTCCGAAAGCGTAGCTACAGTAAGCCCTCTCCGCTTCCCGAGCTGACGCGCAAACATCTCGGCAAGCAGAACCACGTCTTCGCCTCGTTCGCGCAGCGATGGCAGGTGAACCGGAAAGACATTCAAGCGGTACATCAGATCAGCTCGGAACAAACCTTCTTTGGACATCTGCTCGAGGTCGCGGTTTGTTGCGGCGACGACACGAACATTGACCCGCACGGTACGCGAACTTCCGACCGGCTCGAATTCACCCTCCTGAAGCACGCGCAACAATTTTGCTTGCAGATCGAGCGACATTTCGCCTACTTCATCAAGAAAGATCGTGCCGCCGTCGGCAAGTTTGAATCTCCCATCGCGTCGTTGCACCGCTCCAGTGAACGCTCCCTTCTCGTGCCCAAAGAATTCGCTCTCCTGCAGATTGGACGAGATCGCCGCGCAATTGACTGTGATCAGCGGTTTCGCACGGCGCTCGCTGCGACGATGAATTGCGCGGGCAATCAACTCCTTACCCGTGCCGGTTTCGCCGGTGATGAGGACCGTCGTTTCCATTCCGGCAACCCGTTCGACGTCCTTCAATACGTGACGAAGGGCAGGGCTGGCGCCGACAATCTCTTCAAAACCTTGGATGGCATCGATCTCGGCCCTAAGGTAGTCCGCTTCGCCCATGAGCGATCTGATTCGTTCCTCAGCAGCGACACGCTCGTGGACGTTACGCAAAATTAGCGTGTAGAAGCTTCGACCCGCCAACTCGTAACGCGACAGTGTGGCCTCTGCCGGAAATCGTTTGCCCTCAGGGTCAACGCCTTCGAGCCCATCCGGAATCCAGCTAGACTGCTTACCGTCATTTTTTCTTCCGAGCTCTCCGATCAGATAAATCAACTTCCCCTGCGACTCTTTTGTGACAAGCTCATCAAGACCTTTATCGAGACGATCGGAGACCGAACCGCCGAAGACCCTGATGGCCGCAGCATTAAGATTAGTAATCCGGAAATCAGAATCGAACTCGATGATGGCATCCATCGCGCCTTCGAACATCAACGAGAGCTTTTGCTCGCGCTCGTGAAGCGCGCGGTCCCGACGTAGTCGACGCAGCTCGGCGCTCGCACGACCGGCAAAGATATTAAAGATGGCAGTGACAGACTCGTTTTCAGAGGTGGGCTTATCGTCGAGGACAGCGAGATGACCCATGATCTGACCATCTGTATCGAACAGCGGCACGCCCATGTAGCTCATCGCGCCGAGATGTGGGAGATCCGGATCCTTCGGATAGAGATCGATTAACCGATCATGAATGATCACCGGCCGACGGCTTTCAACTACGGATTCGCACGGTGTGTCGGCGATGGGGTACTCATAATCCGGAGTGTAATTCTCACCGTTCCAGAACGAGAGTGCACGCAACCGTCGTTGGTCGGGGAGCCATTCCGTGACCCAGGCGCATTTCGTACCGATAGACCGCGCCAGGTGTTTGACGAGCGCATCGAAGAACCCGGCTCCGGTCTCCGCCGAAGTACCTTCAACAATCTCGCGCAAGGCCTGAGGGTCAATCGCATGAGCATTCTGCTCCTGTGACATACGGCTTAGCTTGCCATACAGGAAGGGCTATTTCCAGAAAATGCAGATGGAACGTTTCCAGATCAGGGCTTGGCGACTTTGCGTCTTGGCGACTGTGCGTGTAATCGCTGCATCCGAATTCTTAGAAATGAACGCCCATCTTTAAACGCAAAGTCGACAAGCCGCAGAGGCGGCGAAAAATGTTTTGTAATGTGGACAACAAATTTCCGAGGTGCTGGATTTTGCCCCGGCCAATATGCTTGCCCAGCTCTCGGCGTGGAACGTTCAGCAGCTTAGTTGGAACGATTGCAACGTAGCTGGAATCGTAGCGGACCGATTTCGACCCCGACATCTTTGATCCACATGCTGGTCTTGCTAGCGTTTGAGATCTGAGAAGGGTCGCGTCGGTGTTCAATTAGCTGAGTGCTCTCCGACGCGACCCATGGTGGGAAATTCTGTAGCGGATTATTCTGGTGGGTTAGAACTTGAAGACGAAGCCAGCCTGATAGCGAGTATTGTGGGTCCAGTTGCTCGTACCGCCCCCGAACCTCGCATTGACGTCGGTGTGAATCGGAACGTAATCGAACTGTGCTGCACGGATCGCGTAGTGCTTACCAAGGTTCACGTCGATCCCGCCTCCGAAGACCATTGCGAACTCGGTGTTGCTCTCGTCAAACCCGCTGGTACCCTTTTCATCTCGAAGCTGCGAATTCGCTCCTCCAAATAAGGCGTGTGCGAACACAGTCACTGGTTTAGTCCGATAGGATACTCGAGGTCCTCCCACAAACACTCTTACTGTGGTATCCAAATCTGGGATGACGACAATGGCTCCGGGCACAAAGATTGACACGGGCCCGGACGCCCCGTGGTTACTAGTGAACTCACCGGCTATTCCGAAATACGGGCTCAGGTTCCATTGTGCACCGAGTCCGTAGCCATGCAGAGTCTCGTTGTCCAGGATGTCGATATCGGCTCGAAAAAGTGAGTAAGTTGCCCACGCTTCACCCTTCGGATAATCCTGGGCTTGCGCGGATATCGACGCAGCGAACAAAACAAAAAGAAGCAAAAACAGCTTTCGCATGTGCTAATTTCCTCCGTTGTTGTTACTTAGTTTAGACAAACCAGTTGGCGTCCGTGCAAATTTTCTAAGGCTTGAGCACACCCTGCAAATTCCAGGCCCGCAAATCTTCGAGGGGCAAGTCCAGCTGAGCCTTGCGAATCAGTCCTTCCGGCCCTGTTTTGATTCTATTGGTCGGCGTGTTCAGGCAAGTACTGTCAAAATTGACAGCTCAGAATGAAAAAACTTACAGACCGATTTCGAGACATGACCTGCGAAGTAGTAATTATTCTATTGTTGTTGCATTTCTTCTCAGTTGACTTACCCCTTCATTAAAAAAAGCGAACCAGCATGTGTCAGGAATGGAGCCGGAGTACCAGGAAATACCCAGCTGAACCCCCGAATCACACCACAGATGTTCCATCCTCTTTGCTCCTCGCAGGGTCAGTCTCCCTCGATATATAATTCATTGACTGAGGAATGAATGCCGCGGAACCCCCAAAGGACCCGCCCTCATTTTTTAGGAGATAAGAAAATCGAATGAACTCCGAATCTGAATCCGGCGCCAGACCGGCTGAATCCTCAACTCGCTCGAATTTTATTCGTGATGTCATTGTCCAGGACGTCAAGGAAGGAAAACACGGTGGACATGTGCAAACTCGGTTTCCACCCGAGCCCAACGGATATCTTCACATCGGCCACGCAAAAGCGATCTATCTCGACTTCGGACTGGCGGCGGAGTTTGGCGGCAAATGCAACCTGCGTTTCGATGACACCAATCCCTCCAAGGAAGAAACTGAATACGTTGATTCGATAATGGAGGACGTTCGCTGGCTCGGGTTTGAATGGGACGGCCTGTTTTACGCATCGGATTACTTCGGACAATTGTACGAGTGGGCTGTTCAGCTGATTGGAGCCGGGAAAGCTTATGTGTGCGATCTCACGGCAGACGAGATTCGAGAATATCGTGGAACCCTCACCGAGCCAGGCCGAGAGAGTCCTTACAGAAAACGCAGTGTCGAAGAAAATCTGGATCTGTTCCAGCGGATGAAGGGAGGGGAATTTCCAGACGGCTCGCGGACTCTTCGCGCCAAAATCGATATGTCGTCAGCGAATCTGAATCTTCGTGATCCGGTGATGTACCGAATCTTACATACAGAGCATCATCGGACCGGGAATCAGTGGTGCATCTACCCGATGTACGACTATGCTCACGGGCAGTCGGATTCGATTGAGAAAGTAACTCACTCGATCTGTACTCTTGAATTCGAGAACAATCGTCCGTTGTACAACTGGTTCATAGAACAGCTGGGGATATTTCCCTCTCGACAGTTTGAATTCGATCGGCTCAACCTTACATACACGCTGCTGAGCAAACGCAGACTGTTGACGCTGGTCCAGGAGAGTCACGTGAAAGGGTGGGATGATCCTCGTATGCCGACCATTTCAGGGATGCGGCGGCGCGGCTACACGCCGGAGGCTCTGCGAAATTTTTGCGCGAGCCTTAGCGTTTCAAAGACAAACAACACCGTTCAGCTCTCGGCTCTCGAGTACTTTGTCCGCGAGGATTTGAACAAGCATGCCTCTCGGGTGATGGCTGTGCTGCGTCCTCTTCGGGTGGTGATCGATAACTATCCGGACGATCTTGTTGAAGAGATGGAAGCGGTCAACAATCCGGAAGACGAGAGCATGGGCGCGCGCAAGGTCCCGTTTTCGAAGGTGCTGTACATCGAACAGGACGACTTTCGCGAAGATCCGCCAAAAGGTTACTTCCGTCTCGCGCCTGGAAGGGAGGTACGGCTTCGGTACGGCTATCTTGTAACCTGTAACAGCGTTGTAAAGGATGCGGCGGGAAGTATTGTTGAGATCCATTGCAGGTATGATCCCGCGACCAGGGGCGGAACGACGCCGGACGGCCGAAAGGTCAAATCGACGATACACTGGGTATCGGCGGCGCATGCGGTTGATTGCGAAGCGAGGCTCTACGAGACTCTGTTCACAAAAGAGAATCCGAACGAGACCGAAGAAGCACAGGAGTTCACGGTCAATCTGAATCCACATTCGTTGGAAGCTGTGTCA
The DNA here is from genome assembly GCA_035258805.1 of Blastocatellia bacterium. Classification (GTDB taxonomy): domain Bacteria; phylum Acidobacteriota; class Blastocatellia; order UBA7656; family UBA7656; genus Onstottus_A. The sequence goes on from DATFWY010000100.1 coordinate 29,587, forward strand.
GGGGCAAAGGTGGAACCAAGCGTACGGGATGCTGCGGTAGGAACCAGGTATCAGTTTGAGAGATTAGGGTATTTCTGTCTCGACCCCGATTCAACGTCCGCCAAGCTGGTTTTCAATAGGACAATTGCGCTGCGTGACAGCTGGTCAAAGATAGAGGGGCGCGGTAAGAAAAGTTAATTCCTCAGCCGAACGGATCGTAACTCATACCCAAGGTCGCGATCTTCTGGAGTAGCGAATCGTACTTCACGCCGCAGTGCTCCGCGGAATCTGCGAAGTCCTCCTGGTATGCGATATGCGGATTCGGATTCACTTCGAGCAGATAGATGGCGCCATCGGCGTTCATCCTGTAATCAACCCTCGCATAACCGCTCAACCCGAGAATTCGATAGACACGTTTCGAGAGCCTCGTGAATTCTTTCTTTAGCTGTTCGTCGAGTTCTGCAGGCTTTGTTACAAGACCCACCTTCTTCTGGTAAGCAACATCCCATTTAACTTTGCCGGTCGCGATGTTCGGCGCACCTTCGGGCAAATTGGGCATCAGTAGCTCCCAGGGAGTATAGGCTTGCAGCTTCTGATTCCCGATCACTCCAACATAAATCTCGCGCCCCTCAATGTATTCCTCTGCCATCGCAGGCGTCCCGTTTTGACGATGGATGAAGTCTACGCGCTCCTGAAGTTTCTCATCGTCGCGCACGATCGACGCGTGGGCTATGCCGACAGACCCCTCGTCGCTTAACGATTTTACAAAAAGCGGGAACTTCAAACGTCTCGGACGGTTCACTTTGCGGTTGATCGGGAATACTGCGAAATGCGGCACTCTGATTCGGTGGTACGCCAGAATCTTCTTCGTAAGTGCCTTGTCGTGAGTGAGGGTGAGGCCCCGTGGGTTACACCCGGTGTAACGTTGCTTACTTAGTTCGAGATAGCTGACCACGTGCTGGTCAAAGAGCGGATATCCGTCGAACTCCTCGAGCAGGTTAAACGCGACATGAGGTTTATGCGTCTCGGTGGCGTCCCGGATTACGCTTAGCTCGTTTCGAACACCGATGGGCCAAACTTCATGCCCGAGTTTGCGCAGAGTAGAGACAACATCATACTCAGCCCGCCACTCTTCGCTCTCCTTGTTCTCGACGCCATCGAGCGTATCTGGCGGAATCAGGTCGTCACGAACCAACGCAATAATGCGGAGCTTTCGTTTTACCTGGCGTTTCACAATGCGATTCTATGATAACCCGAGAGAATGCCGTTCATCGTCTGAATCGTCAAAGATACCAAAACCATCTGCCATGTACGATCTTGCGCCGGGTCGACTTTTAGTTTCAACTCCCGGCAGCGATTGATCATGTGGGATAGCATCTGATCTATCGCATAGTGATGCGCACCAGTTCCCTCTGCGACTTCGTGACAAAGCTCGCGTCGATGACGACTCAGAAATCCTGCAGCAGCGGGGGTCGAATTGTGATTGGGTTCTGAAACAAAGATTCTCTTAAGAGCACGATCATAATCCGGGGGCCATTTGAATGCATAGTGTTCACGTTTTTTTTGATAATGTTCAAATAGAGTTGTAGTTATCCCAGACAATTCTTCAACACTTTCGCGAGATTTGTTTACCGGGCTTCGACGTGAAACCTCCTTCATGAGCTCATCAATGTACTCCACCTTTCGAAGGGCAGGCCAGCCCGCGTAGTGTCTTCGCCACCCGGAACCTCGGAGCCAAACCGCAAACGTTTCCGCGAAGTCTTCCGCCGGATGTGCTTGAGCGTACCATGCCGGTAGGTTGAGAACGAAGTCGCGGCTGGTGGGTTTAGGCTTGTACCAGTCTGGATAAGGACGGGCGAATGACCCGAATAATTCGCGGTATCGACGCCTGGTATGAAGGCGATAAGCATTGTCGAAAGCGTGTCCCGCCTCGTGGCGCATGATCCGGAGGCAGTCGCGCTTCGTTCCGCCTTCGACTTCAAGCATCTGCTTGCGTTCGAGTCGAGCCAGCCTCGGGTGCGCAAGATAAAAAGGTATCGCAAAACCGGGAACTTCGTCTGGGGTGAACCACTCTTCCGAGAGCCAAATATGCGGCTTGTAGCGCAGTCCATGCTCTTCCAGCTCACCATAAAGTATTGATATGCGGTGATTTAATGGAGTTCCCTCGATGCTTAGCGCCAGGTCGCAAAAGCGCATTTCGAGGAGTTCCTCGTCCTTTAACTGATTGAGTGGCTTTCGGGCCCGTATTGTTTGAACCATTGATGCGCCCCTGCAGCGCCCGCTTTCATTCTAGCTCATCAGATGCAGACACGCGTAGCGCGAAGGAGAAAAAGAGAAGTTTTTTCTGAAAAAAAATTTGAGGGAGCCGCGCCGCGGGCGAGACGGTGCCGCCCAGGGCCCCAGGCCCGCGTTATCCCAAGGCTCGCGTCCTGGACCACAACGCTGTCGCCCACCTGTCCACTCTCTTGATATGATCGCAAGATACAGCAGATCGCGACTGAGTTAGACAACGACGCGCGCGTAATTTGCGAATCAGTGATCAAAAGCCGGCATCGGACCTGAGAATGGAGGCGGCACTATGAAACGTTATCTGCACGCTATCTTCATATCGATCATCGTGCTCGCCGCTCACACGGCGAGTGCACAGAACCTGCCTCCAGTGACCCAGGGGAATTTCACGATCCGGGATTTTAAGTTTGACAGTGGCGAGACATTGTCGGAACTCAGATTGCATTATCGCACTCTCGGCACTCCAAAACGCGACTCGGCCGGCGTCGCTCGAAACGCAGTGCTCATTATGCACGGCACCGGCGGTTCAGGTTCCGGGTTTCTGTCTGATCAATTTGCTGGCGTTTTGTTGAAGCCGGGACAACTCCTGGATGCGAACAGGTATTTCATCGTGCTTCCTGATGGCATAGGCCACGGCCAATCATCTAAACCGAGCGATGGGTTACACGCCAGGTTTCCACACTATGGCTACAACGATATGGTTACCGCTCAATACCGGCTGCTTACTGAGGGTCTGGGAGTGAACCATCTTAGACTGGTAATGGGTACTTCGATGGGCGGTATGCATACCTGGGTTTGGGCAGAGAAATATCCCGACTTCATGGATGCCCTGATGCCCCTTGCCAGTCTTCCCGTCCAGATCTCCGGACGGAATCGTATGATGCGCCGGATGGTCATCGATTCGATCAGAAATGATCCAGAATGGAACAACGGTGAATACAAGTCGCAACCGCGCGGCCTAACCAACGCGATTTACACCCTGCTTTTCATGACCAGTAGTCCGCTTCAATGGTATAAGCAGGCTCCGTCCCGAGACTCGGCCGATAAATTCTTCGACGATATGGTGCGTCGGCAACTTTCGCGTACCGATGCCAACGACATGCTGTACGCCTTCGACTCGTCACGCGATTACGACCCTGCGCCGAATCTCGAAAAGATAAAGGCGATGCTAATTGCGGTTAATTCCGCTGACGATCAAGTCAATCCACCTGAGCTGGGTATCCTGGAGAAGGAGATCAAGCGCGTGAAGCACGGTCAATACGTGCTGATTCCGATCAGCGACAAGACGCGGGGCACGGCACACATTCGCTTCCGGAACTGTGGAAAGAACATTTGAGCAGGTTGCTGCAGGAAACTGAACAGGCCAGGAACTAGTGGTTTTCTTAGGTACTTTGCGGTTCTTTGCGGGGACTTTGCGTCTGCGCGAAAGCGTACTTTGAAACTCTAAGAACAGACAGGTCGGTTCGCGCAAAGAAGCAATGTACGCAAGCGCGCAAAGAATAAACCCCCAAACAGGTTATTTATCCCTCGCTTCCGGTGTTTTATCATTCCCCTTCGATTTCGCTTAGGGCTTCTCAAAAGAAGCCACATATAAAAGGCGAGGTAGTCCCATGTGTAGTGTCCCCACTCGCGCGGCTGCGGTGTCCCTTCTTGTATTGAACTTGATATTTGTTTCCGCGCAACATCAAATCATCGCTGCAAAACCCCTCAGAGCTTTGGACAGCCTCAGCAATGAACCCGCATGGATCGCTCCAAATAACCTCGGCACCTTCGTACGAAAGTTGATCGGTGATCGCGCAGTCTGTTTGGAGGCCACTGGCGAACAAGCCCTTAAGATCAAGCATCGCGATCCCAGCCTGCCTCTGACCAACCTCAACGCTGAATCGGGTCCCGACCGGACAGGTTTGAAGATAATTTTGAGGGGAACATCACAGCTAAAGAGCGTTCCAGCCGCAACTGAAGCCTTCAAGCGCGCAGCAGCACAATGGGAGACTCTCATTCAAAGTCATTTGACCGTCGTCATTGATGTAGATTTTGGTCCTACTATCTTTGGAAGTTCGTTCGGGGACGATGTGGTCAGCAGCACCGAAGCTCAGGTCCTTGAAGGCAACGCCCTTTACGCGGCAGTTCAAGCCGATTTGATCTCACGAGCGTTCGAGCCGGAAAGCGCAGCGCTGTACAACGCGCTCCCCTCCAAAGCCGTGCCGACAACCGCGGGTATGTCAACAGGCATAGCCGCGCCTACTGCCACCCTGCGAGCTTTGGAATTGATCGAGCAGAACGCCGATCCAGCCAGTGAGTTGAGCTGCTTCGGTCTCCCACCTGCGATCGCCCTGAACTCAAAGTTCAAGTTCGATTTCGACGCCACCGACGGAATCGCGCCTGACCAGCTGGATTTCGAGGCAATCGTCTCGCATGAGATCGGGCATGTTCTGGGGTTTATTTCGTGTGTTGGTCAGGGTGAGATCGACTCCTCCGCCGATCCCCAGCCTTCGATCTGGGATCTGTTTAGGATTCGCCCTGACGCAGTAAGAAGCAGTTTCAGTACAGCGCAACGAATACTCACTGCCGGTGGCGAGCAAAGCTTTTTTGGCGGTGATTCTGCGCTGTCGTTGTCGTCCGGCCGTCCCGACGGATCCGGAGGAGATGGCCGTCAGCCGGCACATTGGAAGGACGATAGTCTATCCGGCAAGTACATCGGCATTATGGACCCTACGATCGGATTCGGTGATCATTATTCCATTACTGACAATGATACGGCTGTCCTCAACACAATCGGCTATCAGGCAAAGAGCGTCAGTGAGCCGCCGACTTTGATACCGCTGATTTCGGGCCGGTCTCAGAACGGAGGGATGATTGGCCCGCCGCCAAACGCCGGCGTTCTCAGTCACCTGCAGTATTCGATAAGAGTTCCGTCTGGAGCGGAACAATTGAAGATCGATCTTAACGGCAACCAGGACGTCGATCTTTTTGTGCGCTTTGGTCAGAGAGTATTTATCGATGGCTTTCATCCGGAAACGGATTACGTTTCGGCGGGTGACTCGGGAGTCGAATCTGTTACGATCACTTCTAATAGCTCGCCACCGTTGCGTGCGGGTACCTACTTCATAGCCGTCGCGAATTTTGGACCGGGTGACGCAGACTTCAGTGTGAAGGCTACTGTAAGCGGTGGAACGAACGGTCGACCGCCGGTCGTCTTCGATGCCAAACCGCATCTTGATGGTGATGTATTGTCCGTTGACTACGCCGCCGTGGATATGGACAAAGATGCGGGAAGAGTAGAGTTAACTATTGCTGACGAAACTGGTCGTCCCCTTGCGCCGCCATCGAGCTCCGCGGTTGCGTTTGACACCGTTAGGTTTGTGTCGCGCGTGTCGATCGGAGGTCTCGGCGGGTTGCCGGCAGCAACGAACATCAAATTCATCGTAATAGACCAGGACGGAAATCGAAGCCCTGAAGTATTGGTGAATTTTGGCGCGGCCGAAACCGGAGGCTTAACATTGATCGGCGCCAGCTATGGCGACGGAAGACTCACAATTCGAACCGGAGGTGTAGAGGAAAACCTCCAGGTTGAAATAAACGGCGCGGTTGTTGCGCCGCCTCGAGCAATCAAAATTAAAGGAGCAGGAAAGCTCATCGTGAAAGGCGATTCGGTTCAATTGGGATTGCGCAGTGGCGTTAATCGAATTCGTGTGAGGAATAGTAAAGGATGGTCTAATATTTTCATTCTTAGTATCTGATTCGACGTAATTTGCTTAATCTGCGTCATCTGCGAAATCTGCGGGTGAGACTCTTCGGTCTCAAGAACGACTGCCTCATCCGCAGATTACGCAGATTACAGATGATAGGATCAGTTCGATTGATAAACGGAGATTGTTTTGGAGCGTTCAAGTCGATTTGTAATTTCGCTGATTTTGTTTTCTCTGGTTTTCGCTGAGGTTGGTCTCCGGGTAACCGGTTCCTGCCAGACAATCGAGAATAAGAATGTACTACTCAATCCAAAGCATAAGGCTTGGACTGAACGCGCGCCTGATGTTTTCAAAGTCAGATTTGAAACAACCGAGGGCCTCTTCCTAATTCAGGTTCATCGAGATTGGGCACCGCGCGGCGTCGACCGTTTCTACAATCTCGTTAGGACAGGGTTCTTCGATAACTCTCGCTTTTTTCGGGTTCGTCCTGGATTTATTGCTCAGTTCGGAATCCCCGGTGATCCGAAAATCGCCGCTGTATGGAAAGAACAGACTCTTCCCGATGACCCCGTACGACAAAGTAATATTCGCGGGACGATAGCCTACGCGATGACAGGGCCCAACACTCGAACTACTCAGCTGTACATCAACATTAGTGAGAACTCTCGATTGGACGCCGACGGTTTTTCTCCGATAGGTCGAGTTGTTGAAGGGATGGAGATTGTGGATCAACTGTACTCCGGGTATGGCGAGGATGCTGGCGGCGGTATGCGCGGCGGAAAACAAGGAAAGATCTTCGAAGGCGGCAACGCACATCTCGATCGAGAGTTTCCGAAGCTGGATAAGTTAGTTCGAGCCAGTGTTGTGAAGTAGGGATTGGGGACTGGGGGTTGGGGGATTGGGGTCGGGGATTTGTGATTGTCGATTGCCGAATGAGGTTATCGCGCGAATTCTGGAAACCAATGTCAATCACAAGGGCACATCTGAATCCGGCAATCGGCATTAGCAATCGCAAATCCCCAACCCCCAATCCCCAATCCCCCAACCCCCAACTCCCAACCCCCAATCCCCCACCCCCTAGTCCCCAATCCCCAGTCCCCAATCCCTACCCTCGACAAGAATCGATTCTCTATCTTAAAGTGAGTCGAAATGAAAAGAACGGACGATATTGGCCTCAAATCACGAATCAAAACCTCTCGCGAAGCGCTCGATTCCTGGGTGCGCGAGATCGTTGAATGGCACTTCAATCCCGAGACTGGATGCCCATTCTGGCTCGATTACGCTAAGAACCTCGATTGGGACCCTCGCCGGGAGATTCGCGGATATGACGACCTGGAAAGATTTGGCGGATTTCAGGATGAATGGCTGCGAGGAGGTCCGGTTCGCCGTTGGGTTCCAAAAGCGTATGCAGATCGACCGATCTATAACTTCGAGACTGGCGGAAGCACCGGCATTCCAAAATCGAGAATCAACATCGAAGACTTCCGAATAGACTATGAGGCATTCAGCGATACGCTTCCGGACGAGGCCTTTCCTAAAGGTTCTGACTGGCTGATGCTGGGGCCGACGGGACCGCGGCGGCTGCGGCTCGCAGTCGAGCACCTTGCTCAACACCGTGGTGGCATTTGCTTCATGGTGGATCTCGATCCACGCTGGGTCATTAAACTCATAAAGGGGAATAAGAGCGACCTGGCCGAAAAGTATAAGCAGCATGTTATCGATCAGGGTCTCACATTGTTGAAGGCGCACGACAACATACGCTGTTTGTTTACCACTCCGAAGCTTCTTGAAGCTTTATGCGATAAGGTCTCGCTCAAACGAGTAGGGATCAAGGGGGTGTTTTGCGGCGGGACAGAGATGACTCCGCAGTTTCATCGGTTGGCGGTGGAGGAGCTACTTGATGGTGTGTATTTCGCGCCGACTTATGGAAACACTTTGATGGGGCTTGCGGTTCACAAACCGCGCGTGAAGGAAGACAACTACGCGGTGATTTACTATCCGCCGGCGCCCCGCGCAATGATTGAAATTGTTGAACCGGATAATCCGGACCAGGTTGTTGAATACGGAAAGACCGGACGAGTGCGCCTCACGACGTTGACCCGGGAGTTCTTTATGCCGCGATTTCTGGAACGGGATGAAGCGGAACGGGAACCGCCTTGTGAGTCGTATCCATGGGATGGAGTAAGAAACGTCAGGCCGTTCTCCGGCTTTCAATCGAGTGTCGTTGAAGGAGTGTATTGAATTTGAGATTTGCAATGAAATTTGGAATTGCCGATTGTCGATCTCCGATTGCGGAGTGTCGATGATCTAGCTTGGTTGGGAGCGTGCAAAGCCGGCAGTCACAAATCGGGAATCTCAAATCGGCAATCGGAAATCGCAAATCGCAAATTAAAAATCGCCAGTCGGTAATCATGAAGATCCTCTCAATCACAGCAGGTGCGGCGGGCATGTATTGCGGCAGTTGTCTCAGGGACAACGCGCTCGCCGCCGAGCTGTTGAAACAGGGACATGATGTTACGCTAGTTCCGATCTACACTCCGACTCTCACGGACGAAGAAAATGTCAGCCAGCATAAAGTCTTTTTTGGCGGTATAAGCGTTTATCTCGAACAACACGTTCCGCTTTTTCGACACACCCCGAAGCTGTTTGACCGTCTTTGGGATTCCGAGGCGGCATTAGGCTTCATAGCCAAACGTTCAATCGCAGTAGATCCTCAGTCCCTGGCAGAACTGACGCTCTCAATGCTGAGGGGTGAGGATGGCTACCAACGAAAAGAGCTCGATAACCTGGTTGAGTGGCTAAGGACGGAAACGCGCCCAGACGTAATAAACCTTCCCAATTGTCTTTTGATTGCGCTTGCCGGTCCGATAAAGCGAGAGTTGAATTTGCCAATCTATTGCACGCTCCAGGGAGAGGATCTGTTTATTGATGGATTAGGCGAGCCGTATCGAACACAGGCCCGTGAATTGATTCGTTCAAACGTGGAGTCTGTCGATGGTTTTCTTGCGGTGAGCGATTTTTATGCTAAGCGGATGTGCAACGATCTCGGTATACCGCAAAGCAGAATGCACGTCGCTCCTCTCGGCATAAACCTGGAGGGATTTGAAAAAAGAACTCGCAACGAGTCGAGCGAGTTTGTAGTTGGATATTTCGCAAGGGTTGCCCCTGAAAAGGGACTCCACGTTTTGGCTGACGCTTATCACCTTTTGCGGCAGCGAACGCCTGATAGACGCGTAAGATTCGAGATTGCCGGCTATCTCGCACCGGAACACCGGGATTATCTGGCGCAAATCGAACGCAAGCTGAGTGATTTGGGTTACGCGGACGAAGTTCATTATCGAGGTGTATTGGATCGTGCCTCGAAGCTGGCGTTCCTGAGAGGACTGGATGTTCTCTCGGTGCCGGCGACTTATGATGAGCCAAAGGGAATGTCGCTGCTCGAGGCAATGGCATCGGGCGTTCCAGTGGTACAACCGCGCAGAGGTTCCTTTCCGGAGATAGTAGAGCGAACCGGAGGCGGGCTTCTGATTGAGGACTTCGACGCGGAAAGCCTTGCACGGGGCTTGTTGTCATTGATCGAGAGCCCCTCTCTTGCGGCAGAGCTTGTGGAAAGAGGATTTGTCGGAGTTCGAGAGCACTACTCGGTTTCGGTGATGGCGCGGCGAGTGGTTGAGGTCTTTGGTTCGGCACAGGTCAACTTAGAAAAGATTCAAAGCCCGGCAGTCGAAGTCGCGCGACGGTGAAGGACGATTCTATGCAGTTCTCGTACGCTCAGATACCTCGTCGGCGAGTGAACCAGATGAATCTCAAAGAAGTTTTCAGTTTTGTTCCTCCTGCGTTGCGAGATGCGGCGATAAAATCTGCTCAGCAGCTAACAGCTCTAGGGATCCGTCATGCTCTCGCGGGGGGATTAGCCGTCGGTGCGCACGGATACCTTCGTGCAACGACCGATGTAGATTTCCTGGTAGGTGACGAAGCCTTTGAACATCACGGTACGTTGGTTACTTTCAAGCCGGGTGTTCCTATTGAAGTGGACGGCATCCGAATAGACTACTTGTCGCCCGCATCGTTAGGATCGCAACTAGAAGAGGTTCTCGATACTCCACCAATGGATGAGGGGCTGGGTGTCGTTCCGATCGAGGTTCTTGTCTTTATGAAGCTGACAGCCGGACGACGAAGAGATCTATCGGATGTCGTGGAGCTTATCAAAATCGGCGTGGATGTGAAGTCAGTCCGGGACTATCTTCATAAACACGCCGATGATCTTGTTCCCAGATTTGAAGAACTGGTCGAAGAGGCACTTAACGGATGAGTATTGCAGCGACAGATCTATCAATCAGAGCGCAGCAAGCAAAGGCACAACTCGATGCCCAAGTGCGCGAGATAGTTAATTGGCATTTCAACCCGGAAACCGGTTGTCCTTTCTGGCTGGATTTCGCAACGAAGCTCAGCTGGGATCCACGGCGTGAGATCAACGCATTCGAAGATCTGCGTAAGTTTCCGCCCTTCGAGGATGAATGGCTGCGCGGCGGGCCAGTTCGCCGCTGGCTCCCCAAGGGCCTCCAGGGTAAGCCGATCTTTACCTTTGAAACCGGCGGAACCACCGGAGTGCCGAAAAGCCGGCTGCAGATCGAGGACTTCAGGATCGACTATGAAATGTTCAGCGAGACGCTTCCGGAAGAGTTTTTCCCGAAGGGTGCCAACTGGCTGATGCTTGGGCCTTCTGGTCCGCGACGGTTGCGGCTCGCGGTTGAACATTTGTGCCAGTACCGTGGAGGAATCTGTTTCTGTGTTGATCTCGATCCGCGGTGGGTAATCAAGCTCATCAAATGGGGCGAAACCGAAGCGCTCGACGGGTATAAAGCTCACGTGATCGATCAGGCGATTACGGTTCTGAGTGCCGGTCACGATATTAAATGCATGTTCACAACGCCGAAGCTGCTCGAGGCGCTGGCGGAGGAACTCGAGAACCGCGGGACCAGCGTTGCTGAGAGCGGCATTACCGGAATCTTCGCAGGAGGAACGGAATTCACACCGCAGTACACTCGCTTTGCAATGGAAGAGTTGTTGGGGCCGAAAGTTTATCTGACTCCGACATATGGAAACACATTGATGGGGCTAGCGTGCTCGAAACCTGTGACACCCGAAGATGGCTATAAGATCGCCTATTATGCGCCACAACCCCGCGCAGTCATCGAAGTAGTTGAATTCAACGACAGCGACCTGGTTGTAGATTATGGCGATACCGGTCGTGTGAAATTGACTACATTGACTCGCGAGACTTTTATTCCTGGTTTTCTGGAAAGAGACGAAGGAGAGCGCGAGAAGCCCTGTGACAAGTATCCGTGGGACGGCGTCAGCGGCGTGCGACCATTTCGAAAGCTCGCGGCGACAACGACGGTGGGGGTCTATTAACAGAAACCAAATGCGACCTATACGACCAATATGTCCTATAAGTCTTTTTGAGGATTAAATGTCCATTCTAAATATTCCAATTTCCCGCTGGGGTCAGCCCTATACGAGCCTCGACACCGAAGATGTCGTCCATTTCATAACCGGCGAAACGCTCGCACGAGTGAGTCAGGCTAATACCGGTTTGCTCGCACGAGATATGCGATTTGCCGAAAGAGCTCGACGTGTCCTCACAGAGATCCCGGTCTCCGATCTCATCGCGATGATGAAAAAAGCAGGTGATTTATATCTTAACGCTACTCTGCCGATGGGTGACGGAGCGCAAACGCCAGATGACTTCGCCCGCCAGCAGTCGGCGAGCACCGGCCTGCCAGAGCACATGTGCAAGGCCAACATGAGCAAGAACCACTTCGTCCTTTCAAATATGGACAAGATTCTTGATGCGCTCACTCGCGGCCTCGATCTGAACATTTTGACGCGCGGGTATGGAATTGAATCGCGTGGCGTGATGGTGAGTTATCAGGCACAGGCGCCGGTGCTTGGGTTGGTGTTGCCATCGAATTCGCCGGGCGTGCATACGTTGTGGCTACCGGTCATCCCGATGCAGATCGGATTGTTGCTGAAGCCTGGCCCGCAGGAACCCTGGACGCCCTGTCGCATGGCGGCGGCGTTCACCGAAGCCGGAGTCCCCAAAGAAGCGATTGCCATTTATTTCGGAGCCGGCGAAATGGGCGCGGAGGTCGTTCGTCGATCGAATCGCACGATGATCTTCGGTGGAACGCCTACCGTCGAACGCTATCGCGGTGATACTCGAGTCCAGGTACACGGACCCGGCTTCACGAAGATTCTGTTGGGCGATGATGTTGTCGACGAATGGGAGAAGTATCTCGATGTAATGGTAGACAGTGTGTTTCTGAACAGCGGTCGCGGTTGCATTAATTGCTCCGGCGTCTGGGCGTCACGGCATACGAAGGAGATCGCTGAAGCTCTTGCGGAACGAATTGGGCCGATCGAAGTAAAGCCGCCTGAGGATCCACAAGCGAGCCTGGCTGCATTCACCGTGCCCGGCGCAGCAAGAGCGATTTGGAAGAGCATTGAATCAGGATTGCACGAGTCGGGAACTGAACACATGACCGAAAAATTCGGTTCACGGTTTGTGGAAAAAGAGCGCTGCGGATACCTGAGGCCGGTTGTGATTCATTGCGATTCCCCGGATCGTAAGCTTGCAAATACCGAATTCATGTTTCCCTTCGTGAGCGTAGTGCAGTGCCCTCAAGATGACATGCTCAAGAAGATCGGAGGCACGTTGGTCGCAAGCGCGATCACCTACGATGAGAAGTTTCATCGAGAGCTGGTTGATGCGACCAACATAGATCGGCTTAATCTTGGGCCGGTGCCGACGATTCAGCTCGACTGGCTTCAGCCACACGAAGGAAACATAGTGGAGTTTTTGTTCAGGCCTAGGGCTTTTCAGTCACGTGTTGAGAGGGTTGCAGTGTAGATGTACCGCCTGAGGTACCGTAGACTGTCTAGTCTGCGGAACGTGCTCTCTGATTTATTAGCTAACAATCACCGCAGACCGGACAGTCTACGGTACCGGCGCCGCAGGCTGGACAGTCTACGGTACGGCACCGCAGACTAGTGAGTCTACGGTGAATGACATGTTGACGGGCATCAATCGCAAGCTCACCATCGCTCTCCTTCTTTTCTTATCCCTACCCGTCCTCGCCGAAGACTGGCCTGAATTCAGAGGGCCTGGAGGTCAGGGCCACTCTGCTGAAACCGGCCTTCCGCTTACCTGGAGTGAGACAAAGAATGTGCGATGGAAGACTGCGATACCCGGAAAGGGCTGGTCGTCCCCAGCAGTCCAGGGCGATCGCATCTGGCTCACCACCGCAACAGAGGAAGGAAAGTCTCTTCGGGCGATCTGCGTTGACCGAAACAGCGGCGCGATCACGCAAAACGTTGAGGTGTTCCGGCCTAAGAGTTTAGGGCTCAGCCCGAAGAACAGCCACGCATCCCCGACACCGGTCCTCGAGGGCGATAAAGTCTATTTACACTTCGGCGCTCACGGAACAGCGTGCGTAAATCAAAACGGCGAGATCGTTTGGAAGACCCGTTTGGATTATGACAATGGTCAGCATGGGCCTGGAGGTTCTCCGGTGCTCTACGACGATCTCTTGATAGTGAGTTGCGATGGACTGAACATCCAATATGTAGCGGCACTCGATAAGACCACGGGAAAGACTAAGTGGAAGAAACTACGCGAGGGTTATCAAGCTTACACTACGCCGCTGGTAGTCAGGCTTCCCGCAGGCGATCAGGTAATCAGCCCCGGCGCGTTTCGAACGATCGCGTATGAACCGCGAACAGGCAAAGAGATCTGGCAGGTAAGATACGGTGACGGATTTTCAAACGTGCCTCGCCCGGTCTTCGGCAACGGACTGGCGTTTATCTGCACCGGATTCCAGGAGCCCTCTCTGCTCGCAGTTCGGGTGGATGGCCGCGGGGAGCTATCCAAAAAGCAGATTGCCTGGACGCTGAAGCGCGGCGCTCCGTTAACGCCTTCTCCGTTGCTGGTCGGAGACGAGTTGTACGTAATCACCGATAACGGAATTGCGACTTGTATGGATGCGAGCACCGGAAAGGAACACTGGAAGTCAAGAGTGGGCGGCAATCACTCCGCTTCGCCGATTTTTGCTGATGGACGAATCTATTTTTTGAGTGAAGAAGGTGAGTCAGTGGTGATAGCGCCAGGTAAGGAATTCAAGGTGCTCGCGAAGAATGAGCTCGATGGGGAAACGCTGGCTTCGATGGCGGTTTCCGGAGGTTCGATCTTTATTCGCAGCCGAACGCATTTATACAGGGTGAGCAACTAGCCGTACCGTAGACTGTCCAGTCTGCGAAAGGTACCGTAGACTGTCCGGTCCGCGGATTGCCGCCTCAACGAGTACAGATATTGTGCCGAAACCATCAAAATCCGAAGACTAGACAGTCTACGGTACCTTTGGAGTTGCCGATTGCTTGAAGTTCGAAACCTTTCTAAAGAGTATCCAACGCCTCGTGGCGCGCTATCTGTGCTCTCCGATATCTCACTCACAATCTCTCGCGAAGAAGCCGTTGCCATCATGGGTCCTTCCGGAAGCGGGAAAAGTACGTTTCTACATATCATCGGCGCGCTGGATACCCCAACCTCAGGAAGCGTGACCCTGGACGGCGACAATCCGTTTGAGCTCGATGAAAAAGCGCTCGCGACCTTCAGAAATCATAAGGTAGGCTTCGTCTTTCAGGACCACTGTTTACTGCCGCAGTGCTCAGTTTTGGAGAACGTTCTTACGCCAACCCTCGTATCATCGGCCAACGGTGACCGCACCGAACGTGCGCGAAAGCTTCTCGATCAAGTGGGACTCTCCGAACGGCTCGATCATCGCCCCGCAGAACTATCCGGAGGCGAGAAGCAAAGAGTGGCTCTTGCGCGCGCCCTGATCAACGAGCCGCTGCTGTTGTTGTGCGATGAACCAACCGGCAACCTCGATCGCAAATCAGCCGAGTCCGTAGCCTCGCTGCTCATGGAGTTGCACTCGCAGCAAAAGACCATATTGGTTGTCGTGACCCATAGCGTCGAGCTGGCGGCGAAGTTTCCGGTTCGTTACGAAATGGTCGAACGGAATATCAAGCAAGCATGATGCAACTCCGCACCCTCCTCTCTCGCAATCTAAAATATTTTTGGCGCACCAACCTCGCTGTGGTGATTGGTGTGGCGACGGCGGTTTCTGTGCTTGCCGGTGCGCTGCTGGTTGGAGATTCGGTTCGGGGAAGCCTGCGTGATCTGTTTGAGCAACGGCTGGGCAAGACTGACGAGGTCATCGCGTCGACAAACTTCTTCCGAGAGAACCTTAGCGCCAATCTCGAAGCCGACCAGCGCTTTAACGAAGCTCTCAGGACCTCTTGTCCGCTAATTGTTCTCAACGGACTTGTAATAGACGAGAAGAGCGGTCGTCGTGCGTCGAATGTTCAGGTGTACGGCATCGATGATCGCTTCTGGAATTTTCATGGGCTCGCAAATTCGGTAAAGACGCCGGGCGACCGCGAAGCATTGCTGAGCCCTGATCTGGTCAGTGAGCTTGGCAGCGCGCCGGGGGACGCTACTCTACTGCGAATCGAGAAGCCGTCCGCGATACCGGCTGGTTCGCTTCACGGGCGAAAGGATGATCTGGGCCAAACGATTCGCTTGACGTTTCGTGAGACTCTTACGGCTTCGAACCTTGGTGAATTTTCGCTTCGACCGGGGCAGGGTCCAGTACGCGCGATCTTTGTGGCGTTGACGAGATTGCAAAGAGATTCGTCCCTGACAGGCAAAGTCAACACCATCCTGCTGGCCAACAATTCAAAAGCGACCGAGCAGAGTGCAAGAAGCACTATTCTTCTTGCCGACATTCTGAAAGATGTGATTTCACTTGAGGACCTGGGGATCAAGCTTCGCCAGCTTGATCAGGGTCGCGGTATTGCGCTCGAAAGCGATACCGCAATGATCAATGAACCTCTTTACACGGCCGCCGAGGATGCAGCTGGAAAGGCGGGTTTGAAGGTTACTCCAATTCTGAGTTACTTGGCTAACAGCATTCGCATATCGAATAGAGATGTACCGTACTCGGTAGTCACCGCCGTGCCACCTGCATTATTCGAAGCGTTGAAACGACGTGGTATCAATCGTTCAGGAATTTCGACTTCCCCGAGCCCATCGGTACCCGAGCTTGTAAATGAACCTCGAATTGTTTTGAACCAATGGGCCGCGAGCGATCTCGGCGCTAAGCCGGGCGACTCGGTCGTCCTGGAATACTACCTCTGGCAGGATGACGGCCGGCTCAAAACTGAAACTGCGCGATTCGTGCTTGATGCGATTATACCGCTCGACGAACAAGCGATAGATCGCGATCTGGTTCCTGATTATCCGGGGCTCACGGAAACTGAAAATATTGCTGATTGGGATCCGCCATTTCCGGTCGATTTGAAACGAGTGAGACCGAAGGACGAAGACTACTGGCACAAGTACCGAACAACCCCAAAAGCTTTCGTTCCGCTCGATACCGGAATCAAGCTATGGCAATCGCGACACGGAAAATTCACATCGCTCAGATTAAATGCGATCGCCGGCAGCGATTCGGAACCGAAGTTACAAACCTTTACGGAAAGCTTGCGTGCTGCAGTAGACCCTGTTGCGATGGGCGTTTCAATCAGCTCGGTGCGCAGCGAAGGTCTTCAGGCCTCTCAGGGCGCTACCGATTTTGGCGAATATTTCGTGTACTTCAGCTTCTTCCTGGTTGTCGGTGCGCTGCTGCTTGCGAGTCTCTTTTTTAAACTGGGTATCGAGCAGCGGCTGCGCGAGATTGGCACGCTTCGAGCGCTTGGGTTTTCAGCGGCAACAGTGCGCTCTCTCTTTATGAAGGAAGGAATCTTGCTGGCAGCGGCTGGTAGCGCGCTCGGCATTATTGGCGCTGTCGGCTATGGCGCAATGGTTATGTACGGATTGCGCACCTGGTGGGTTGGCGCAGTTGGGACGACCTCTTTGACCTTGCACCTTTCTGGTTTGTCGTTGGCTGGAGGCGCAATTGGCGGAATTATCGCCGCGGCGGCATGTGTAGTCTTGACGTTAAGAACTCTTCGGCATTCAACGCCAAGAAACCTTCTGACCGGGAGCCTGGAAGCATCGCTGCAAAACAAAACGCGTTCGCGCAGTGTTTTGTCTTCGCGACTCGTTGCGCTGGTATTCGGCATCGCAGGCACGGTTCTACTTGTGGCGGCTTCGCTAAACCGAATCGGAAAAACCGCAGGGTTCTTCGGTGCGGGAGCGTTGATGCTGATCGCGCTCTTATGTTTTGAATACCGCTGGCTCAGTGCGAGGAGCAGGAACTTGATCCAGGGTACGGGCTGGTGGCCGGTTTCTAAACTCGGTTTTAGAAATGCTACCTTTCGTCCAGGCAGGAGCATTTTGTGTATTGCTCTCATGTCGTCTGCGTCATTCATCATCGTTGCGGTGGATGCTTTTAAGCGAGACAACAGCCAGACAACGCTGGATAAAAAGTCGGGCACCGGAGGATTTCCACTACTCGCCGACACGATCTTGCCGATCTATCACGACCTGAACACGAGCGAAGGGAAGGAAGCTGTAAGCCTGGAGGCGCGGAACGGGTTCAGTCCCGAACGAGTGAATTTCGTTGGGTTTAGGGTTCGCCCGGGAGACGACGCTAGCTGTTTGAATCTCTATCAGCCGCGCAACCCCAGAATGCTCGGAGCATCGCAGAACTTTATTCAAAGCGGGCGTTTTGCTTTCAAGGAATCATTAGCGCAGACAAGGGAAGAAAAGGAGAATCCGTGGCTGCTGCTGAACCGCCCGTTTCCGGACGGAGCGATTCCGGTAATTGCTGATGCGAACTCGATGACTTACGTGCTGCATCGAGCAGTGGGAGACGACGTCCTGATAAGCAGGGCTAGCGGTGAATCGCTGCGGTTTCGTTTGGTTGCAGCGCTTGCCGACAGCATCTTCCAGGGTGAGTTGATAATGACTGATGCAAACTTTTTGAGAGTGTTTCCGGAGGACGATGGTTACGGCTTCTATTTGCTGGAAGTGGCGCCGGAAGCCACGCCGGCGACAACCGGCGCGTTGGAAGAACAGCTTGCAGATTTTGGCTTTGATATAGCATCGACCTCTGAAAGATTGGCGAGCTTTCATCGAGTTGAGAACACATATTTGTCGACCTTCCAGACATTGGGTGGGCTGGGTCTTGTGCTTGGAACATTGGGATTGGCGACGGTCTTGTTGAGGAATGTACTGGAGCGGAGGCGTGAGTTAGCCTTGTTACGTGCGATAGGTTACAACTCGGCGCACTTTGCGATGATGGTGATCGCGGAGAATGCTTTCCTGGTCGTATGCGGTTTGCTTACTGGAACTATTTGCGCGCTGGTTGCGATTGGTCCGGCATTTGTTTCGCGGGGAGGAGGTTTCCCTGAGTTATCGATGTGGATGTTGTTGGTAGTGTTGGTTACCGGGCTGCTGGCATCGATTGCGGCGACGCTGGCTGCGTTAAGGACGCCGTTGCTGGCTGGTTTAAGGGCGGAGTAGATTGAATCCTATGATTACAAGAATCGCACTAGCAATCTCTATAACATTACTGATCTCAACCGCCGCGTTTGGTCAGGACTGGAATCAGTGGCGCGGTCCTAATCGTGACGCTGTTGTTGCTTCATTCACCCCGCCAAACACCTGGCCCGATAAGCTGAAGCCCATATGGAAGGTACAAGTTGGTATAGGTCATTCGTCTCCGGTAGTCGCCGGTAAGCGGGTGTTTGTCCATTCGCGAAAAGATGAGAATGAGGTCGTGTCCTGTTTCGATCTCGATACCGGACAGCAGCTATGGGCCGACAGCTATCCCACGCCCTACAAGATGAATCCTGCGGCGGTCACTCACGGCAAAGGTCCCAAATCAACACCAGTTGTTAGCGACGGCAAGCTCTTCACACTTGGTATCAGCGGAATTCTCTCTTGTTATGACGGCGCGACCGGTAAGCTACTCTGGCGAAGGGAATTTTCGAAGACCGAGAAGTCCACCTCTCCACTCTATGGAACAGCAATGTCTCCAATGGTGGATCGAGGCGTGTTGATAGCTCACGTTGGTGGCAACGACTCAGGAACATTGGCGGCTTTCGATGCAAAGACCGGTGAGACGCGCTGGGCGTGGTCCGGAGATGGTCCTGGTTATGCATCGCCTATCGTGGTCAGCGTGGCAGAGACCAGGCAAATAGTAACCCAAACGCAAAAAAACATCGTCGGCTTCTTAGCCTCGAGTGGCATGAATCTGTGGCAGATACCATTCGAGACTGAATACGTCCAGAACATAGTCACGCCCCTCATTTACAAAGATACATTAATTCTGTGCGGCATAGACAAGGGCGTCTTCGCAATCAAACCGGTTCTCCGAGGACCGAGGTGGGTTACCGAGGAGCTTTGGAAAAACACCGACGTGTCAATGTACATGAGCTCGCCCGTGGTGATTGGCGATTATATTTATGGTCTTTCACACAAACGAAAGGGCCAGTTCTTCTGTCTCGATGCTCGAACCGGTAAAACTCAGTGGCTCAGCAATGGCCGTGAAGGAGACAACAGCGCAGCGGTTGTAGCTGGACAGTTTCTTCTTATGTTGACCGATGGAGCTGAATTGGTTGTGATACGCGCCGATCCCAAGCAATTCGAGGTAATCAAGAAATACTCCGTCGCTGATAGCCCCACATGGGCTCATCCCGTACCGGTCGGAAGGCGAGTGCTGATCAAAGACGCTTCGAACCTGGCGTTGTTAGGGTTTGAATAACTAGGGGTTTAGGGGTTGGGACTTGGGGGGTTGGGGATTGGGTAGGAATCGGGGTTAGGGATTGGCGGATTTGATGGCTCGTGAAGACTCCCGAAGGACCCAACTGCATCCATAACCGCAACCCCAAACTCCTAACTCCAAAATCCCAATCCCCAACCCTTCTTCTTTCGCACCGAATGCACTAATATTGATCCCCATTCCACCTCGGAGGAATTACGTGCGCAGAGGACTTCTTCTAACATCTCTCGTTTCCCTGGTGGTGATCCGAGCCGCCTTCGCTGACAATTGGCCGCAGTGGCGGGGACCAACGATGAACGGCATCAGTGCGGAGAAAAATCTTCCGCTCAAGTGGAGTGCTGAAGAGAACATAACCTGGAAGCTGTCGATGCCAAGCTGGACCGGTGCCACCCCAATCATATGGGGCGATCGGATTTTTCTAAACGTTGCCGAGGGTGACAATCTGCTTCTTTGGTGCGTGGACCGGACCAGGGGCGAAGCGCTCTGGAAGAAGCATCTCAGCGCCGGCAACACCAAGACGCGCAAGCAGAATATGTCATCGCCCTCGCCGGTTACCGACGGCAAGAACGTTTGGGTGATGACTGGCACCGGCATTCTCAAAGCATTTGATTTCAGCGGCACAGAACTTTGGGCGCGCGATATTCAAAAAGATTACGGCCGGTTCGGTTTGAATTGGGGTTACGCCTCGTCGCCTCTGCTCTATGAAGATGCGCTGTTTGTTCAGGTCTTACACGGTATGAAAACTGACGATCCGTCTTACGTGATGCGGATCGATAAGAAGACAGGCAAGACGCTCTGGAGAGTGGAGCGAGAGACAAAGGCGATTAGAGAATCGCCAGACTCGTACACAACGCCGGCGCTGCTCACGTATGGAAACAATGTCGAAATCGTGATCACCGGCGGAGACTGCGTAACCGGTCATGATCCGGCTACCGGCAAAG
>DATFWY010000101.1:0-49886 GCA_035258805.1 Blastocatellia bacterium
GTGCATTGCGACAAAAGGCGAATAGGTCCAGTCGATCAGCCTGGTAGGCAATCCGTGATGTTGCGCGAGCGCGACCCAGTTCCAGATCGAGTCGTCCGGCACTGAGCCAAGTCCAGCATACTTGCGATAGTTGCGGAGCAGGTGCCCTTCGAGACCCTCCGCCGCGCCCCCCAGTCTTATAAGCCCCGTCTTTAGGTTGTAAGTCGAATTACCCAGCCCGCGGAACACCAGATTCGACCGGAACCGGGCGAGAGGCTCCTGCCACGAACCTTCGTAAAGCCGTTCGTTCAATTCATTCCAGCTTTGTACTCGAATTTCTTCCACTATCTCGAACCGATTTTCAACAGGTCAAACCTGGTCCTGACTTTTTATGATAGCTTTTGTGATTTGGAATCGAAACGGGGTCAGACTTGATCTGACGTTTTTGCTTTGGTCAATCGAGATGTAGTCCACCAAAACAATGTCGGATTTCAAGCCTGACCCTGTTAGTGAAGCCTTCACCTAAGCGGGATCGAGTTCTTCGTTACAATGTCGGTGTAGGAGTCGCACTCGCCGGCAGAACACTGCTTGATCAGATCCTCGATTCGCTCCATCAACTGCGTGCTGAAGTGATTCGGCTCCGCCTGTGGATGCGCGGGCGCATAGTAATTGAAGTAGCTCCGAATGATTACGCTGCGGCTGTCGATGGGCAGTGCTTTCAGGTTCTCTACAAACTTATCGAACGTTCCCTGTCTTTGCAGGTAAAACTCTACATTCGAAACGTAGTATGCCGACACTCGTTCTTTGATTTCTGCTACGTACTGCCCTATCGCCTTAACTGCTTGAGGCCCGGACAAATCTCCCACTACCGGAACAACCATATCCTGATCTTCGAGCTTCTTGAGAAACTGAAAGTCATCTTCTGAGTTGAAATAATTCTGCTGGCTTCCAGAAAGATCGGTCTCAAGCAAAAGGTCACGATAAGGAGGATAAATTGATCGGGGCGGACGGTGATAGCTCGAATAGCGGATATCGAGACCCGCGCTGTAGAACGCCCGCTGAACTTTTGCAATAGTTTCCATATCCGACTGTGAAAGCGGTATGCCGTACTTCTGAACGTCCTGTCGCACGTCCTTCAAACTCTTATCAAACAACTTCTGATCGGAGGCTGTGCTATCGATGTAATCGGCCAGTTCCTTCACCCCTCGAGTTTCCCAGCCCTTAGTCTTCGGAGCAGGTTTCCCGAACAATTCGCAGAGGTAGTCGATTCGATTCCTGGCCCGACCGAACAGCGATTTGAACATCAGATGCTGGAGCAGATTATCGCGACGAATGTCGATCATGATCGCGAGTTTGGGTCGGATCTTGGCGATATACGAAAAGCTCTGATCGGGGCCGACCCCGACATACACACCTCCCATTATCCCCATCTCGCGTATTTTGCCCATCACGTGCAGGTAGGAGGTCTCGTTCGAAATCAGGTTATCGGAATCGAAATACCCTCCAGGCTCGGAGAGTCGAGCCGAGAGTGCTGCGAAAGATTTATGATCGCGCGATGCATTTGCGACGCGGCTCGCAGCCGCAGTCATCATAAACACTGCCAAAAGATTTATTACTATAAAGCGTCTCAAGATTTCTCTCCTGATCATATATTGAGCTCCGAGCTTATCAATGGAGTCCTTATGAAGAGGGCAATTGCGCGCCTGTGGGAGAACCCTCCGCAACAAAGACTCTAAGCCACAAAGTAGCACAAAGAGAGTAACTAATTAAGGTTTTGTATCCGGCGAACGCGCTGAAAGCCTGCGATAGTAATCTTCAATAGTCTTCCTGTAACGATCGGGGGCATCGCCATCGCCGAATGCGCCGGGACCATTATTGCCGAGCTTGGCCTGCAGCCTTCGAGCCAGCTCGATTTCGAGTTGGCGCAGCGGGTCGATGACTTCGTTCTTGAGCAAAGCGAGTTGCGCAGGATCGGCAAACGCATTTGGATTGAAGCGCTTCAACTGTTCAATGGCGCGGTTCAGATCCTTGGTGAGGTCGGGGTTTTTACCAAGCGCGCGTTTGAGTTCTTCAGCATCGGCGAGTCGCTGACGAATTTCGCTTTCCAACTGGCGTGATCCTCCCGACGGGGGGCCGCCGCCAGTCGTTCTGGGATCATCGGCTGCGGCGCCGGTTGGACGGCCACCTTGTTGGCTGCCTTGAGCACCCTGACCAGCCTGTTGGCCCTGTCGACCCTGCTGTCCTTGTTGACCACCCTGTTGCCCTTGCTGTCCTTGTTGACCACCCTGCTGACCCTGTTGCCCTTGTTGACCCTGTTGCCCTTGTTGGCCCTGTTGCCCTTGTTGGCCCTGTCGACCCGCCTGTTGCCCCTGTTGGCCCTGCTGACCCTGTTGTTGTCCCTGTCGACCAGCCTGCTGCCCCTGCTGACCCCGTTGTCCCTGACGTCCGGTTTGTTGGCCTTGTTGGCCCTGCCGTGCAGCTTGCTGGCCCTGGTTTCGCTGGCTTTGTTGACCCTGTTGTCCAGCCTGTTGGCCCTGTTGACCCTGCTGGCCCTGTTGCCCAGCCTGCTGACCCTGCTGGCCCTGTTGTCCTTGCTGACCCTCCTGCTGACCGGATTCGAGCTTCCGTCGCAGCGATTCAAGGTTCTCAGTCAGCTCGCGCGCTCGATTCAGCGCATCTTCCAGGCCCTGGCCTTGTGCGTTTTTCCCTCCGCCTTCAGCCGCCTGGAGATCCTTGAGCACCTCTTCCAGATTTCCTTTAATTGTCCGCTCGCGTTCGCGCGCCTGATCGTACCAACCGTTGGCGATCAGTTCCTGATTTTGACGAATTCTGTCGGGTATTCTATTTTGTCGAATTGATCCCGCAGCCTCGCGCAGCTTATCAGCGGACTGTTGCCGGTCCTGACCCATTCCCCTTGCTGCTTGATCGATATCTTTCTCAAGCCCGGCGACCTGCTCAGCAAGCGCCTGTTTCCGTTCGCCGATCTGTTGCTTTCGATCGTTCCCATTCCCGGCTTGCGGATTTCGCGCCAGCTCCTCGACGCTTTTTGATATTTCCTCCTGTTTTTTCAGCGCGTCCTCCGCTTGCTGGCGAAGTCTCTGCGCGCCCTGCTGCCCGCCGGCCCGCTGCGCCGACTCAAGCATGCGCCGCGCCTGCTCCATTCGTTCGAGCGCTCGGAGCTGTTGGGCGGTAGCTTCCCCGCCGCCTTGTTGTGAGGAAGATGATTGCGATTGAGATGCTTGCGCCCGCTTTAACTCTTCCGCGGCTTGCTGCATTTGCTGAGCCGCCTCGGCTAGCTTCTGATCGCGACGATCGCGCGACAGCCTTTCAAGCTCCCGCGCCATCTTCTGAGCTTCATCGATCATTTCCTGCTGCTGTCTCTGCGATCCGCCTCCGCCGCCTCCCTGCTGCGACATCTGCGAGCGCATCCGCTGCTCGAGTTGTTGCTGCTGGCGGCGCGCAAGCTCCGCGAGCCTCCTGGCAATCTCGTCTTGTTGTTGACTCTGATTTTCCTGTTGCTGCCGTTGAACCGTCTCGTACTGATTCTTCATTTTGTCGAGCTGCAGTTCGAACAGATCAGCCAGTTCCTGCTGGTCCTGTTGATTCTGGCTCTGGCCCTGGCCGCCGCCGCGTGCGACCTGAATATCTCGAAATATAGCTTCGGCTCGCAGAAGCTGCTGCAGCGCTCGCTGTTCCGGCGGAAGTGCTTCTTTGGTTTTCTTCGCACGAAGCTCATCGAGGGCGCCCGACATTTCTTTTGCCGCCTGGGCAATGTGCTCTACGAGCTTGGCGTAATCGGGCTGCGAGTTCAGCTGCTCGCCAAGTCTCCGCCGTATGCGCTCAGCCAGGTTCTCAGCATCAGTCTTAAGCTTTTCCTGGCTCAGAGTCACCGCTCCGAAGTTCTCGTCCTTCTCCGGAGGGGTGTAGGTCGAAAGCTCTCTCTGCACCCGGAAGGTCGCGGCAATTATTTCACGTTGTCTACGGGTGAGCGCGTTCGACTCCTGGTCACTACCGCCTTGCCCGCCCTGCTGCGCAGACTGCCGGAACTCGCGATCAAACGGCCGCACTTCCATGAAATAGATGTCACTCGTCGATTCATTGGCAGAATTGTCGCGAGCTTTAGCGTAGTATGAGATGAAATCGCCGGGCTGCAGCCCGTATTCCTCTAGGAAGAAGGTGTGCGCGCCGGTCAAGGTATGAGCGGCGTCACTCTTGAGATCCTGAAGTTGAACTTTCTTCTCCTCGCCCCCATTGACCGAATAGTAGAGCTCAACGGCAGTAACGCCGAAATCGTCCTCGGCTCGTACCTGCGTGAACACTTCCTGGATACTGCTGACCTTCATGTCGCGGCCCGGCTTGTCGATAAGCACCGTAGGTCCGTGGTCCTCGAGCAGAGTTATGTCGTACTCATTGGATCCGTTGTAGCGCTCGCCGCCCTCGCTGGTGAGTTCGATCCGATATGTACCGTTCTGCTTGACGGTAAACTGTCCTACAAAGTGTCCGTCATCGGTCCAGGTCATCTCGATTTTTGTCCCATCGCTAAGAACAATTCGAGCTGCTTTTGCACTGGCGCTCAACGTCGCTGACACTTCGACCACCGTGCCTTTTAGCGCGGCGATCTCTCCGCCGTTTTCAATCTTCTTGACCGGCAATCGCGTGTATGAAGGAAAATTGAGTACCAGATCTATCTGCCTTACAAAGGGCAGATCAACTACTTCGAGCGAAAACTCGGATGATCGTACGCCTTTCGATTCGACATAGTAGGAAATGGAGTCTTGAATGTTGAAGATTACGTACTGAAATTCGCCATTGGTTTTGGCTGGTTCCATCGGCTGCGCCTGCCAGCCGTCAGAACCCACTTTCCTGATAAAGATCTGAGCATCCGGCGCGTCAAACCCGGCCAATGTTGCTTTTAGTTTCTGATCCGAACCGCGGGGCACGCGGGCGGTCCCGGGGTTCACGTTGATCAACATCGTGCTAGCGGAAACCGAGTCGTCCGATGAGTACAACGCGGTCAAGCCGCTCGACACTGAGCGAGGCGCTAAGACCAGAGTACCGATCAATCCCAGGAGTATGATTGCGGCCGCCGCTCCATACGCATAAGCCTGTCGAGGATCGACTACGCGATCGATATCGGCAGATGCGGAGCGGCGTGACGCATCCGAGATGAGGCGATCGACAATCGCGGGCGAGGCTTCGCGTGGATCTTCGCTATACTCCACCGCAGTCACCAGGCGGTCGCCCAGGACGCACTTCTCCTCAATCAGTCGCGCTACCTTCGAGTCATTTATCGTCGATCGCATCGGGCGAACAATGAACAGCCAGGCCGCGGCGCCTGCGACAACTACCGGCAGCAATCGAAGCACGATCAGCGCAGCGGCGCTGTGTTTGAGGAGGCTGGCCACGAGCGCAACGAGCAACAGCGACGCCGCCGCGATTGCGAGAGTAAGTGCTGCACCGCGCAGCAGCTGACGGGTTCGAATGCGCCGGCGCACCTCGTTAATGACTTGACTTACGTTTTCTAATTGAGGACTCATCCCGCGATCCTCCAGGGAAAGTAACGCAGGCATAAACCTGCGGTGAAGCGCGATAGCTACGGGCGGTTATCCGAGTCTCTCGCAATGAACACCGCAGTTGGCTCGGTAACTACTATCATCGCTGAGTATACTCCGCTTTCTCGATGCATAACAAAGAAGGCGCCGCCGAAGTCTCTCTAAATCAGCTTCGGAAGGCGAATTCGTCTTGCGATTACGGCTTCCATTACAAATAACGCCAGCGCCGTCAGCAGAAGAGGCAGCCACAATCGCTGCTTCGCCTCTTTCTCCTCAGCGGTCAAAACCGATGAGGAGCTCTGGGCATTCGCATCGGACGGGGCGGTCGTAATTCCTGCGATCAGATCGTCGATATTTACTTTAGTCAGATCCGATTCCTTAGGGTCAAGGTTGACCGCTACGAACTCGTCTCGGTCTCGGTACCGAAGCCGGTAGAATCCGTTCTCGGTTGCATCGACTGATTGTTCCCCCAATGAATTCTTTCTGACCTCGTCGACCCTCTTTCCGCCGGGAGTATCAACTGCCGGCAGTGATCCGTCTTTATCTGCCGGTGTAGTGAACGCCTGCCCGATCGTGTATGACGAAGAAGTGTCGCGGCCGCCCAGATACTCCAGCATCTGCCGAACAAGCGGCAGGAACATCGGAGTTAATGGCAACTCGTTCCATGCTGTATCCAGGGTTGTTGTAATAAGCAATACTTTCCCTCTGCCAGCCAGGCCTTCAACGACAATCGGGCTGCCGTCATCCAGGGCGGCAACATTAAGAGATCCTTCTTTTGTTGTCGCCCGGTGATAGCCGTACACGCGCGTTGAGGTTAACCTCCCGCTTCGCGCGAATGCACTAAAGATCGGATGATCAGTCTTTACCTGGCTCATAAGAGCATAGCCGCGAGATTGAACTATCTCCCCGATTTGTGCCGGAGCTATCGAGCCAAACAGCCTGTTGAAGTCACTCGCATCGGTGTGCTTCCCGGCCGCCAGGATCAATCCCCCGCCGCGCTCCGCAAACCCCTTAAGACCCGCGACGAGGCCGTCGCTGATGTCCGCGACGTCATTCACTATGATGACTCGATATGGATCGAGTTCGGTGGGATTTACCGAGCCGGCTGTTTTAACAGTCAGGGCATGTTGATTGTTCTCCCCCGCTGCCAGAGACTGTTGAAGGAAGAAGCTCTCGCTGCGACCTCTTGCCGCGGTTTCAATCGCCAGCACTCTGGTTTGATTCTCTCTTCTGATTGCGAAGAAGAATTTGTTGTCTATAGGAAAGCTGTCTCCGGCGATTTCCACGGACGCGCGGTTCGAGCCTTCGGGGACATTGAATCCGGTAAACTCAACGTTCTGCGTCCCGCCTGCGCCCACATTAAGCGGCTTGCGCTCAGCTGGCAGGTCGTTGAGCTTAAGCTCGATCACGGTTTCGACATCGTCCGGACCAAAGTTGCTGACGCGGGCCACGGCTTTGCTCGAATACTTTTGGGCGTAAACAACCGGGTCTGCTGTCACACCCGAAACAGCGAGATTCGCTGCCTTCGCATCAGACACGTCGATCGGGAAGAGCTTTACATCGGGAGCGAGCTTGACCTGCGGCGCTGAACGGTTCCAACCGGAGTCCTGGAAATCTGAAATCAGATATATCCGATGTTGCCCGGGGCTTGCGTCTTTTAGAATTGCGCTCGCTGCCTGGATCGCCTGCAGATAGTCCGTCGAATCGAGGCCAGGCTGCATTTGAGCGATGACTGATAAGGCTTCGGCGTGGTCGGTTTTCAAGGGCATCAGCAACTCGTAGTTCTTGGAGAAAGGAACCACGGCAAGTTGTTCGTTGGACGCCGCATCGTTGACGATGTTTCGAGCCGATTGGCGCGCGCGATTGAATACATCGCCGTACCGCATACTGAAGGAAGAGTCGACCAGAATTACGGTGCTGGTACGATCCCCCGCCGCCGATACCGGAGTTGCACCGGTGAAGAAAGGTCGAGAGAACGCGAATGCGAGCAGCAGCAGCGCCGCGCACCGCATCAACAAGAGCAGCAGGTTTCGAAGCTTGCGCTTGCGAATGGTCTTCTGTTCTATTCTTCGAAGGAACATGAGGGAGGGAAACGGAAGGCGGGGTGCGCGCGTTCGACGTACGAGGTGCACGAGCACGGGCAATCCGGCGACCATGGCTCCCAGGAGAAAGATTGGATTGAGAAATGCCATTTTGTAATTTGTGTCTAAGTCTGTATCTATAATCTGTATCTTTGAAAACGGCTATCGTATCTGTATCTCTACCTTTGAAAGCTTTATCTATATCTTTTGAAATCTTTTGAAAAATCTGTATTTGTATTTTTGAAAATCAGTTTCCTTATCTGAAATTTGTATCTGTATTTGAAATCTGTATCTGTATTTGAAATCTGTATCTGAAATTTGAAATTTGAAATTTGAGCTTTCAGATTATTTCAGATTTCAAATTTCAAAACCCCCTCACCCAAACTGCGAGCGTCTCGCCAAATACGCAAACAACGAAGCATCCAGCGGCTCCGACGTCCGGTGCATCTCGTAATCAATCCGATTCTTTGCCGCGCCTTCTCGAAGGGCCGCAATGTGCCCTCGAATCGCCCTCAAATACTCGTCCCGCAAAACATCCGGCAGCACGTGAAGCTGCTCCTCGGTTTCCGCATCCTCGAGAACCACCGGCTCAATAAAATCAAAATCCAATTCCTGTTGATCCATCACGTGAAACACGATCACGTCGTTGCCGCGAAAGCGCAGGTGCTCCAGCCCTTCAACAATCTTCTCCGGCTCATCGTAGAGATCCGATATCAAAACGACGATGCCGCGTCGCGTCAGCAGCTCCGCTGTGCGATTTAGCAAATCGGCGATCGTAGTGCCTCGGCCGGGCTGAAGCCGCTCAATAACGCCCAGCACCGTTCGCAGGTGTCCCGATCGCGATCCCGGAGGCAAGTGTTCGATCACCTTCTCGTCAAACGCAACCAGTCCGACTGAATCGTGCTGACGAACCCCTAAAAATGCGAGCGAAGACGCGAGGTATTGCGCATACTGAAGCTTGCTCACCTCGCCGCTCGCGTAACCCATTGATGCACTCGAATCCACCAGAATGTGAATCCGGGCGTTAGTGTCGCCCTGGTATTTTTTTATGTAGAGCCGATCGGTACGGGCGAGCAGCTTCCAGTCGAGATGCCGCAGGTCGTCGCCGGGCATGTACTGCCGGTGTTCGGCAAAGTCGGTTGAGAATCCAAGGTATGGTGAGCGGTGCAACCCCGCGATAAAGCCTTCGACAACCGAACGTGCGATCAACTCGAGCGAACTTATGCGCGCAAGTACTTCGGGAGAGAGAAAGCGGGTTCCGATTGGCGCTGCGTTAGGTTGCATTTCTAATAGCGAGCATCAAACGTGAAGTTAAGAAGGGCGTGCTACAAACCTGATCTGGGCTCGGGCACCGTCTCAATCAGCCTGCGAATCACATCATCTGGTTTTACCCGTTCAGACTCGGCGTGAAAATTGAGAAGTATGCGATGACGCAGAATCGGGTAGGCCAGCGCGCGGACATCGTCCACTGAGACATTGTAACGGCCGCTCATCACCGCCCGGGCTTTTCCGCCGAGGATCAAGAACTGAGATGCTCGCAGGGACGCGCCCCAGTTGACCCAACGCCGGATGTAGTCAGGCGCACCCTCAGAACCAGGCCGGCTCGCGGCCACCAGTTTCACGGCATACCGGGTAACTGACTCCGCCGCCGGAACGCGACGCACCAATCGCTGGAACGCAAGTATGTCCGGGCCAGTGACATTTCGCTCGAAGCTGATATCCTGAACCGACGTTGTCTGATTCACGACATCCACTTCATCGTCCTCATTCAGATAGCCGATCTGAATATTGAACATGAACCGGTCCAGCTGGGCTTCAGGCAACGGATACGTGCCTTCCATTTCGATTGGATTCTGAGTCGCAAGCACGTAAAAAGGCTTAGGTAACGTGTAAGTTGTTCCCTGAACGGTAACGCATCCTTCTTGCATTGCTTCGAGCAGCGCGGCCTGAGTCTTTGGAGGCGTTCGGTTGATCTCATCGGCGAGAATGATGTTGGCGAAGATGGGTCCGTGAATAAACTCGAGCTTGCGATGGCCAGTGGATCGATCTTCCTCGATGATATCGGTGCCGGTTATGTCCGAAGGCATCAGGTCGGGCGTGAATTGAATGCGTTTGAACGATAATTCGAGGACGTTAGCCAGCGTTCGTATCAGAAGAGTTTTGGCGAGGCCGGGAGCCCCGGTAACCAGGGAGTGGCCGCCCACAAAGAGCGAGATGAGCGTCTGATCAATCACCTCGTCTTGTCCGACGATGACCTTTCGTACTTCGCTAAGCACTTGTTCGCGAGCGGCAACGAGCTTGTCGAGTAACTCGTCCTCTCTCACGATCTCCTTGGTATCTATCGCCATTCTCACCTCGAAACAATTTGGTTTATGGTTTCTGGTTTTTGGTTCCTTGTTTCTTCTGTGTCATCGTAGATCAATCGCGTCTGGATTCGTCATCTAAAGTCCAATAATGAATCATTCGTAGATGACGCAGATAAAAACCCGGAAATCCAGAAACCTTTTTTTAATGCGTTAGCGCATAGAAAACATAATTCACCCCGAACTTATACGCGCTGTTAGTATCATCAATCGGCATGAACGGATCGTTCGACCATTGCCAGTAGTCACTCACGTCGTTGTTGTAGTTGATGATCATCATCAGCCGCCCGTGCTTGTCTTCGACTCCCAGGAACTCTGGTTTATATCGACCATACGGCGGGTGTACATCGAGGGATTTAATCGTAAAAAAGCAGTTGAATATTGGATGCGTAATATCGAGGGGCTTCATTTTGTATTCAGGCTCAGGAAACGCTTTTTTGAAGTGATATTCGAAATTGCGCATTTCATAATTAGTTCGGAAGTCATCGACAAGCAAAAACCCGCCGCGCAACAGGTACTCGCGCATGCCTGCGATCTCTTGATCTGTCAGCTGCATATGACCCACTTCACACATGTAGGCAAACGGGTACTTCATCAGATTCGGGTCATCGAAAGCGAAAATGTATTCGTTTTCGTCCAGCACCACCTGCAGCTTTGAAAGCTCCGAAAGAATCTTGGAAAAGTGCAGACCAGCTTCGGGATAATCGTGGGACCACTCCTCGCCACGGTCCCCCAGGAAAGCGCCTGGGTACATCGGTTCGAGCTTCACTCTCGCAAACTTGAACTTGTCTGATTCGTCCTTTTTTTCGCCCAGACGCGGGTCGTCATAGTGAAACGGTTTTTCCGAGCCGGATGGAGTCACGGCTGCTGTGCCGACGGAAAGCGCTAACGGAGCGGCTGCGGTCATTAGGAGTACCAGAGTTAGGATTAGTAAGCGCATAATCCTGGGTTTCACGATGGCTTGATCTCGATCTGTGCAATTTGAAATTTCAATAATTTCAAATTTCAAATT
Organism: Blastocatellia bacterium; assembly: GCA_035258805.1. GTDB lineage: Bacteria > Acidobacteriota > Blastocatellia > UBA7656 > UBA7656 > Onstottus_A. Next base: position 10,988 of record DATFWY010000101.1, read on the forward strand.
CCAAATTTCAGATTGCAGATTCAGATTCCAAATTCAGATTCAAATCAGATTCCGGATTCCGATTCAAAATTCATATTCAAAATCAGATTTCAGCGTCACCTGCTCGCTCGGAGTTTCAATAGCAGCTCCTGTGCTTTGTCAAACCCGGGCGCGATCTCCAACGCTCGCAGTACCTCACGCTTTGCCTCAGTGTGATTGCCCGCTGCCTCGAGCGAGCGCGCCAGATCGTAGTGAGCTTCTGCCAGATCGGGTGGCGCGAGTGCTACTTGGGCACGGAACTCGCGAATCGCCTCTGTGGGGTTGCCCAATTCAAGATAAACGCCTCCGGCAAGCTTGTGCAAGCTGGCATCGAACGGCTGTATATAAAAGCTTTGCCTCAAGATCTCGGCCGCTCCTTTGAGATCTCCCAACTCCATTCTTAACCGTGCCAGCTTCGCCGGCGCAGTCTTGTTTGTCTCGTTGTAACGAATAAGCGTTTCCAGCGCCGCCGCGCTCTCTGCCTTTTGCCCTCGAGCTTCATAGATGTCTGCCATCATCTGGTAAGGATTTCCGTCGCCTGCGTAATGCGGAAATAACTCGGCGGCCTTCTTCAAGTGTTCAATTGCCTTATCGTTGTTTCCCTCGTTTTTGTAGATCATCCCAAGCCGCAGCTGACTGAAGTAGTCATTGGGCTTCGCGTTAACCAGCGCAATCACCGCCTCTTTAGCTGGAGGTTGGCCTGACGGCGCGTGAGCAGGTCCACTGCCAAGAGCTTCAATCCAGGCACTGGTTTTAGCCTTTATATATTCGCTGAAGGCTTTATCGAAGTCAGCGGGTGTAAGCTTCAGCGCGCGCTGTAGAACATCAGCAGTTCTGGCATTCTCCTTGTATAGCGCAAGCATTTTTAGAATCGCATCGAACCCGAACTTCTCGTCCACAAATTCGCACACCTGAGATGCCTGAAAATACGCAAGCGGCACTCCATCCGGCCGCTTCGGACGTGTGAACGCCGCATCGAGCTCGTTTATCGGTACGAATCTACCGTCCTTTATCGCCTTCAGGTTCTCGAGGGACCAGTTATCTCCCCAACCGGCCCGGGCGCGACGCTCCTCGAAAACCGAAAGGCCTTCCGAGAACCAACGAGGGATACGGTGATCAGTAATCTCCAGCGTGATAACGTGAGTGAACTCGTGCCAGAGCGTGCTTCCCCAGTTGAAATCCCCTGAGTCGCGCGCCGAAGGGCTATCCATCGCGATCACCGGACCAAAGCAAACACCGAGGGCTCCGATCCCAGTCACACCAAGAGTTCGAACCTCGAAATCATTGTGGTCTGGAAAGATCTCAATAGCTATCGGCGCCGGAGGAGTAAACCGATACTTGGCAGTGAGCTTCTTGTAGACCTCTTCTGCAAGATCGCCGGCGTAGCTAACCAGAGCGCCGCTTTCCTGCTGCGAAGTCTTGATGATGAACGGTCCTCGCACCGCATCCGGGTAGTCCTTTATTTTGTCGAGCAAATCAAGCGTATTCTTGGCCCAGGGATTAAATGGATCGCTCTTCCACGCTCGCTCGATCTCGGCGCGGCCTTCTTCGACCTTGCCAATACGCAACAACTGGATGCCAAGTTGGGTCCTCGCACTCCACAAATTTGGTGAAAGCTGGAGTGCTCGGCGACCGAAATCTACAGCGTCGGAATAGCGGCGATTGTTCACCGCAAATTGAGCGAGTGTGTCGAACACTTCTCCCGCTCGTGGGTTAATCGCCAGGATTTTTTTGATCTCGGCATCGAATTCGGTCTTCTTGTTGCTCAAATATAGAATCGCCGCGCGAACAGCAAGCGCATCGACTGCATTCGGATTCACTTTTAGCGCCCGATCGATCTCCTGGGACGCCGCTTCGAAGTTCTCAGTCTCCACGTCAATCGAAGCCCGTCCAACCAGCGCCGAAGCAAAATTTGCGTTGTTTTCAAGTGCTTTATTAAGCGATGCAAGCTGGACTTCGTTCGCCTCGAACTGTTTGCTCTTTGACAGGCCTATCAGTGCTCGCGCCGAATTTGGATTTATTTTCAGCGCGTCCTGAAAGAGACTAGCCGCGTCTCCGTATTGATATTTTTCGTTTAGCAACTCTCCTTGTTTTATGAATGCATCCGTATAACTCGAATCTGCTTCGCGCGCGTCTATAAAGAGCTCGTTTGCATCTTTGACCTTGTCCAGGATGACGAGGGCTTCCGCAATGAGACTGAGTTCTTCAGCAGTACGAGGGGAGTTGGCATTGTAGTATCGGACGAGCTCCTGTGCGATCGCCGCAGCTTCATCTTCTTTGCCTTGAGCCCGAAGTGATTGCGCACGTCCGAGCATCGCGCGCAACAATGTCGCCGCCTTTGAATTCTGCGCGGCTCGCTCGAATTCCGACGCAGCCTCTGCGTATCTCCCCGTTTCAAATTTTATTTCGCCGAGTTGAATTCGTATGGCCGCCGCTTCCGGCTGGGCGCTCAAAAAATCGCGCGCTCTCTTTTCGGCGTTTGCGTAATCTCCGGTCTCAATCTGCGCCCTGATCAATCCCTCGGCCGCTGCCGCGTCCTTAGAATTTTTATCCAGGAGCGAGGTGAAGACCTGTATTGCTTCCTTATAACTGCCGTGCTTCAGGAGATCTGACCCGCGTGCGAGCGAGATCTCTTGAGCCGCACCCGACTGGAACGAGCAGCCAAACAGAAAGAGAGTAGATATAATTGCCACGCGTCTCATAAATCTACCATGTGTGGGCGGCCCTCCGTGGCCGCCCCTCACTGAAATCAGCGCAACCGATGAAATCCTGTACGGGCGGCCCTCCGTGGCCGCCCCTCACTGAAATCAGCACAAATCGAGGAAACCTCTGTACGGCTGCCCTCCGTGGCCCCCCTCACTGAAATCAGCGCAAATCGAGGAAACCTCTGTACGGGCGCCCTCCGTGGCCGCCCCTCACTGAAATCAGCGCAAATCGAGGAAACTTCTGTACGGGCGGCCCTCCGTGGCCGCCCCTCACCTGAATTAGTGCAATCCATAAACTTCGCTACCTTCTATCTCTTTTGAGGTTAGCCTCATACATTATGTCCAAATCCTGTAAACGGATAAAACTCAGGCCTGCTCACGTACCCGCGTTTCACCGGATTCATCACGATATACTCAATTGTCTCCCTCAGATCCGCATCGTTCCGTATTACATGGTCATTAAAGTTCGTGTGCCACAAAGTCTTTCCCAAGAATTGATCAGGATGCACCTTAGGCCAATTCTTTAGTTCGACTGTCTCAGGTCGGAGCGCAGCGCGCCATTCAATCAGAGCGGTTAAAAGCGCCTTCGTCTTGTCATCCTGCAGGTTTTTCGAAACGAACGCGGCCGGTAGATCCACACGACGCGCATCTACTATTTCCCGACTGCGCTTCCAGTACAGCTGCGTGGTATAGCTCTTAAACGCGCCCAACGCTTGGGAAAGGTTTTTTGCTTGTTCCTTTACTCCCGCGAGTAAGTGAAAATGGTCAGGAAGGAGTGTATAGACCTCTAGTCGTATTCTCTCTTGTGTCGTTGGGTGCAAAAGCGCCGCAAGAACAGCTTTCGCAAGCTGTATGTCTCCGAAAAGCGGGCGCGAGCTATCCGTGTCAATTGTGAGAAAGAACAAGGACGAGGTCGAAGCGTAGTCGAAGCCGAGCAGACGAAGACTGTTATAACGCCTTGGGTACGGAAAATCAGGATTCGTTAGCAATACCGGCTCCATCGAGGGATGGCCACGGAGGGCCGTCCTTAGGGTTTTATCAGGTACGCTGATTCCAGTGAGGGGCGGCCACGGAGGGCCGCCCCTACATTAGTTCTTCTGCTTCCCTTTTATCTGTTGGTTCACCTTTGCAAGATCAACGAGTATTTTTTCGAGTTCTGCCTCGTATTCTTCTGGCTTCATCTCGCTCTTGCGTGTCTTTAATTTTTCGACTTCTTCCTCTAGTCGCTGTCGCTCTTTGATCAGCCGCTCGAGTTCGGCGTCTCCTGCGGCCTCCTCAATCGTCTTGGAATCCAGATAGATTATCTTTGCCAGGTTGCCGTCACCATTCCCAGCCTCTTCATGTCCCGTACCATCACCGTTGTCATCAATCAACGCGTGCTCGGTCGCCAGGCGATTCTTCTCCTTATACCAATCGGCCGTCAGCCTGGTTGCGTAATTGAACGCCTCCAGGACCGACACTCGTCCGTTCTTGTCCGCATCCGCCGCATTGTCCGCAAATGCGGCAATAAAGTGGTCCGCAAACACTGTGGCGTTTTGCTCGTTACCACTTCTCGTCGCGGTAATCACTATTCTATTTTGAGATGAGAGCGGTTTGACGAAGTCGCCTGATGAGCTGGAGCAATCAACGAAAATCGTCTTCTTGTTCGGCAATGTTCCAAGCAGCAGTGCGTAGTCCTTGGCGCTGAGATCGGGCCCTACGAGGTTGAACTTCGGAACCTGATTGTCGACCGCTCCGTGTCCAATCAAAACAACCAGGACCAGGCTTTCAGCGTTTGCCGCTGATTTGATCGTCGCGAAAGCCTTTTTAACTTCTTCAGCCGTGGCCCTTTTTGAGGGAACCACTTCCGACTCGCGGGCTCCGTCTTCGGGTCCTGCGCTGGAAACCGTTTCGGTGAGCAGAAAAACGTTCTTTTCCGAAAATCCAAGTTGATTAGTCAGAATTTCGTAAAGGCGAGTCGCCTGGGCGGTGAACTTCTTGGTGTATGCATCTTCCCCGCCTACCCCGGCCACAACCAGAGCGAATTTATTTGGATCGACCGTTGCCTTCTTTATCGGTGGCTTCTGTTGCCTGGAGGATTGCGCAGGTGAATTCGCATTCTGAGGCGGGGTTCCTTTATCAGCGCTCAAAGCGCAGGAGCACAGACCAATCATCGCGCACAGGCATAGCATCCAGAGGCTGTGGAATGACCTCCTGGAAATCAGCCGTTGAAGTTGTTGGTTCTCGATAACCTTGAATGTTGAGCTGTGCATTACCATCCAATATGTTGAACGTTCTTATGCGAGGCCTTTGCGTTTGCGAATGAACCACTCGCCCGCGGAGAGGCCGACGACCAGCAGAAAGTTTATCGGCATGTCCCAAAGGTCATAGCTAACCTTGATCGACCCGGCACCCTCTTTGTGAGTAAGGTCGTCGATGAGCTTGTCTACCTGGCTTGGCGAGTAGTAACCACCGCCGGTCTCGGTTGCAATGCGCTTCAGCAGTTCTCGGTTTTGCGCGGCATTCCAGGACTCACGATTAAGCTTCCCGACGATGAAGCTGGTTTGGGCGGGTGTCAGCACCGATACCTGTTTGCCGGCGCGCCTGGCACTCACTTCCACACGGTAAAGTCCATCCTCATCGGGGTGAAAATCGCAGGCGTAGCCCTCAAACCCGCCTTCCACCGTTTGCTTCATCGGAACATCCACTGAGCGGCCCGACGGCGAGGTTACGTGAGCTGAGACAGTGGCATCATTCATTTTTATGAATTTCTCGTCGGTTACCTCAGCGCGAATCCGCACCTGCTCATTCGTTGCATAAAAGCTTCGCTCGGTTGAGGACTCGATCTGACGCGGCGAGGACTCCACGATGTATCGCATGAGATTCCGCCAAAATGTCTCAAACGATTTGTCCTTGGATTCCAACATCATTCGCCACCGCCACGTATCCGACGTCAGAAACGCCAGGCTTTTTCCTCGCCCATATCTTTCTTCAACGAGCAACGGCGCAACTCGATTCTTTTCTTTTGGGCTTCGAGCTTCGAGAATCACCGATGCTCCGGGCTTGGTATCGGTGATGATCTCAGGCAGCGTAATTGCAGGCATTTGGTCCCAGGCTTTGGCATTCGCCTCGGGCTGATCTACAAGCCGAGCAGCGGGATGATCTTTACCACGATCAGACGGTGATGCCTTGTAAGTTTGACTCTCGGTTGGCGTGTCTTGCTTGCCGTTAAGGTAAATCGGCAGCAAGTCGGCCAGTGGCGTGTTTCCAAAGCCGCCGGTGTTGAAAGCCTTCGGACCACCGAGAGCCAGCAGAGTCCCGCCGCGTCGAAATACAAACTGCTCGACGGCCTTAAGCTGGTCGAAGGTGAAAAACGTCGCTTCTACACTTCCAATCATGAGGGCATCGTACTTGAACAGCTCCTCTTCGGATTTTGGAAACCCATTGACCAGTTCATCGGGGTTCTCGATACCCTGTCGATAAAATTTTCCGTCAGCCGAACGCAAAACAGAAACAAGCACAATGTTCTTCTCTTCGGCGACCGACTCACGCAACTTTGCATATTCCCACCTGGGTTCGCCTTCGATATATAAGATCCTTGGCTTCCAGTCCACGACATCGATCGAGAGCTCGCGAGAATTGTTGTCCGGCACTGGATCGTCGGAAGGCGGTTTTGCAGTCAACGTATATCGGTGAACGCCGGGTGACGACGGGGTGAACGTCAGGCGTGCGACTGTTGTCCCATCACCTTGAATTGGAACGTCTTGAGACTTCAGCAAATGGTTGTCCTCGGAGAGATCAACCGTTACGGACTTGCGTCCGCCGCTTGCCTTGATGAGCAATTCAGAGGTGACCGGCGATCCGGAGAGCGCGCGTCTCGGCGAGGTTGCGCGTATTAACTCGATGTCCCCGTCGAGATTATCCGGGCCGACTCCGATGACGTAGACGGGGAGTCCTCTCGACCGGAGATTAGCCAGGGTAGTGCCAAGGCTGGTGGCTCGATCGTCTTCGCTCGCTCCCGCGTTGTCGGCACCGTCGCTGATCACTATCGCGCCGGACATCGGCAGCCCTGCCGATTCGCGCGAAGCTTGATCTAAAGCTGAAGTAAGGTTTGTCTGATCGCCATCTCCGGAGAGCTCGCTTGCGTTTTGAATTCGGTCTGCCGAAGCCGCGAACTTGTAATTCCGCAATTTGAACTTGTCCGCAAGCAGCGAATAAAAATGGCTGTTGGCGGACATCAATTGTCTAACTGCGTCGAGACGAGTGGCGCTGGATTCATCCGGAAGCTTCATACTGGATGAATCATCCATCAACACCGCAACGTAGCTTGACTGTGGCACGACGGAAGGGACAACGATAACCGGCCGCATAACGAACAGCACTATTGCGGCCACCAGTGCGCACCTGAGCGAAATAAGAGCAATGCGCCAACGCAATGGGAGCTTTACCGCGGGAGTGGAATAAAGAAAGTAGAGAAATAACGCCAGTAAAGCGATAAGCGCGAAAACGAGCAAAATCGATGGACGAGCACCAAAAGCAAACTGGCTCTTCGAGAAGAGCGCCTGCCGGTGATTGAACAGAAAACTTACAACCTGTTCCAAGTATCAACTCCCACGAATGAGTGCGCTCTCCGTCAAGATGACCATGTGCGATAGAGTTATTCTAAATGTTCGCGCCGTACGTCGCAAAAGATTTAGGCGGGTCTCACTGGCTTTCCTGACATTTGCTTGACTTCAATAGGCGGGACGGATAGCATCAGCGCGTCGTAAAAGGACTTCAGTTTGTAGCAGCAACGCCGTCTCCTCGATGCCTCCAATTCGGTAACGAAACAGAAGCCGAATTACTTGGAAGGCGGCTTTGATTCAGATCAGGAGCTCAACCTGAGCGGTACAATCTAGGGCAAGTCGAATACAGGAGGAGAAAGGCCATGCATATCCCGACCAATAAATGGGGGAAGCTTTTGCTGTCCTTCGTACTGTTTAGTTTGATCAGTGGTTTGATTGCTTCCAGACCGGCGTTGACATCACGCGCAGCGTCCAGCGCGCAATCAGACTGGAAAGAGAAGCTTGTCACACAGATGAACGAAGCCGAGGCGAATATCGCGAGACTCAAACAGGCACTCGCAGCCAACCCAAAAGATACAAGCTTGAGAGACCAACTAAATGCTGCCTTAAGTCAATACGATCAACTATCAGCACAGATGGGAGGAGACCGCGCCGCCCCGGCTGAGGGGAAAGGTGGAGCCGGCTCATTGCCTCGTGGTGGACCTTTGGGTGGAATAGGAGTTGTTCCGACGGCGCCCACTGGTTGCACAGTAACCACAACTAACACCGTCAACAGCACTCCGGTGGCCATTCCCACCGGCCCGGCCGTAGTCAGTTCGACGATCACCGTCGCCGGTGCTGGCACTTATCTTTGGGACTTGAACATGCAGACGTTCATTACCCATACGTTCGCCGCCGATCTTGACATCACTTTGCAATCGCCGGCTGGAACAATCGTGACCATTACGACTGACAACGGCGCCAGCAATGACAACGTCTTCAACGGCACCGTCTGGGACGATCAGGCCAATCCTGGTGGTCAAGTGCCTTACACCACCAACGCTGGCCTTGTGACTGATCATCCGTATGTGAACTTGGTGACTGCCACACCGCTCGTGCCCGAAGAGGCGCTAGCCGCATTCCGCGGAGAGAACCCGAACGGGACGTGGACGCTGACTATCTCAGACGATCTTGCTGGCGACGGCGGCTCGCTCGACAGTTGGCAACTTGAGGTCTCAACCCTGTCCGCCGCGCCGACCGAAACAACTACGAGCGCCACCAACTCTACGCCGTTGGCGATTCCGACCGGCCCGGCAGTCGTATCCAACACGGTTGTTATAGCGGGCGCGGGCGCGGTGGTGAGCAAGGTAACGCTGATGGCCAACATCACGCATACATTTGCCGCTGATTTGGATATCACGATCGCGTCGCCTTCCGGAACCGTCGTCACGCTGACGACCGACAACGGCGCTGGCAATGATAACGTATTTAACGGCACGCTCTGGGATGATGATGCCAATCCGGGAGGTCAAGTACCTTACACCACGAACGCGGGCATGACGACTGATCACCCTTATGCAAATCTAACGGTAGCCACGCCGCTCACGCCAGAAGAGGCGCTCGGCGCATTCAATGGCCAAAACCCGAACGGGACTTGGACGATAACTATTTCGGACGACCTCGCGGGGGACGGCGGCTCGCTCGACAGTTGGACTTTGAACGTCACTACTGCGGTTTGCGGGGCGGCATGCACGCTCACATGCCCAGCTAACCTCACGGTCGCCAACGACCCCAACCAGTGCGGTGCTGTCGTCAACTATCCGGCGCCGACTACGACAGGGTCCTGTGGGCCCGTAATCTGCACGCCGGCCATCGGTTCATTCTTCCCTGTAGGTACCACGACCGTCACTTGTTCTTCCTCGGTAGCAGGGAACACGACCACAGTCTATAGTAGCGGCAACATAGCTGTGCCAATTCCGGACAACAACCCAACCGGGGCTAGTAGTACCATAACTGTACCTGCTACCGATACCGGGCCCGTAACCGATGTGAATGTTCGTGTGCGAATAAACCACACGCGGGATGCTGACCTTGCGATTGGGCTCGGCCATGCCAACTCGGGTAACGCGCTTTCCAACAACAACGGCGGTGCTGGTGATAACTATGGGATGGGAGCAAACGATTGTTCTGGCACCAAAACCATTTTTGATGACTCGGCGGGCACTCCGATATCAGCAGGGTCGGCTCCGTTTGCCGGGACATTTCAACCACAGTCCGGGTTGACGATATATAACGGGTCCCCGAACGACGGCGCCTGGACTCTAGGTGTTGTTGACAGCGCGGCCGCTGAGACAGGCACGATTTTCTGTTGGGAACTTGAAACCACCCGACAGGCAACCACGATGTGTGCTTTTACTGTAACCGTCGTGGATACACAACCGCCCACCATAACCTGTCCTGCAAACCAGACGGCGGTTACCGATCAGAATGTGTGTCCGCCTCCGGCGTGCACAGCGGTCAACTTCCCGGCGCCCACAGTGACTGACAACTGCCCCGGAGCCACCGTGGTGTGTAACCCACCATCCGGCGGATGTTTGCCGGTCGGAGTCACAACCGTTACTTGTACCGCTACCGATGCCTCAGGCAACACCGCAACATGTTCGTTTGCTGTTAGTGTGTTCGACACGATTCTTCAGGATGACTCAAACCCAGCAAATGAACTGTTGTGGAATTCCTTAACCGGAGCCTACAGATTCTGCTGCAACGGCATCGTCTTCACAGGTGTCGGTAAGGCACTTCGTCAGGGATGTATCTTCACGCTGGATCACACTAGTGGAATCGACCGAAGAGTACTTGGCCGAGTGGATAAAGCGGTGCACGCTGGAACTGCATCGCTTCAAGCTCCGCCAGGTACCATTCGGTGCGCGTTCTCCGACAGGGACAATAGAAATGATACATTGACCTGTCAGTGATTCATCCATAGAAACTGTTTGTGTCATTTGAAAAGGGGACCGAGAATCTCGGTCCCTTTTTTTGCTTGTGTCTTCCGGTTTCTAGTTTCTGGTTTCTGGTTTGCGGTTTCTTGTTCTGCGTCATCTGCGGATGAGCAGTGCTTCAAAGGAAACCAAAAGGACTACGCTGGACTCATCGGCAAACGACGCAGAATAAGTAACGAGAAAGAAGGAACCAGAAACTAGAAACTTAGGTTTTGAGATTATTTCCTAATCTTCTCGATGGGATGGAGTACTCAGAGTTTGCGGCTCCTTTTTTTCGGGACCATCGCGTCATCTTTTGATCTGAACTTAGCCGCTCCGCGGCGAGATCTCTTTGCTTGTTAACTTGCGGATCATTCCCACCTTCGGTCGCCTTAAGATATCGATCATAAGCCGCCGTTGCGTTATCCGTTCTTCCCTGCTCGCGATAAAGCTCACCAAGATACCACCACGCTACAAGCACATCGGGGTCGCGCGTTGTATTCAATACCGGAAGAAGGGATTCCAGATTGGATAGGGCTTCTGCATTGCGACTTGCCACTCAGAAAAATTGCAGACTATCGTGCTACTGGAACAAGCGATGTTTTTGTTGCGAACCGGCACAATCCTGTCGAGCAGGGAGTATTCATCATTCTGAACCTCTAAGCAACACTTGCATCTGAACGCGTTGACTCGCCGAAGCGCTATGCCGGAAAGGGTACTAAAGATTGTAGTTATTAACGGATCGAGGATCGGGGTACTCAAGCCCCGAAAAGATTCAAGGAGGTAAAACGCAGGATCAGGGTTCTTTCTTCGACCCCAGCTTCTCAATACATCCAGACAACAGTAAGGGCGCGAGACCAGGTTGGATAGCACAACCATCTGATCAACGCGCCCGGATATTCCTGATTAAAGGCGATTACTCTGACGACCTTCGCAGCAAGAGGTCCGGCTTAGCATTGGTAGAGGATTCCACCAGCTCTCCGCTCTTGGTGTGGGCCACTACTTTGAAAGTCGCGTGCCCTGCCATATCTGACGGCACCTTCCACGAATACTCGTTCTTATCCGTCTTTGCCAACCTGTGGAAGTGAGCTCCCTGGTCGTATGAAACCTTTACTTCGTAGAACGAGACGTCGTCAACATTGCTATCCCAACCAATAGTTACGCTCTCTCCTGGCGCTACTTCTGAACTTGCCAACGATTTAAGCGAAACCTTTGGGGTAGGGCTAGAGGAACTGGCGATTGTGAATACCGACTGCGTTTGCGGATACGCTGTTTCCTGCAATGTTCCCTCGCACCCGAATCGGAGGACGAGAACTGCCTTTTCCGTGGGTGTGTCAGGAACCACCCAATCAAAGCTCTTCCCCCTGGGGTCGAGTTGAGGGCTGAGTCGAATAGTAGCGGTCTTTCCGCCGTCGAGCGACAGGTTTATTTCCTGCTCGCACCAGGTTAAGTCGATTTTGGGTAGTAACGCATCCCATATTATCGTCGTTCGCTGCCCCGCAACGAGCACATCCCCAGGTGCCGGTGAAATCAAGCGGACGCTGTACCCGACGGAATCTGGTGATTCCTTGCTCGGACCCTGTGCGGCAGAGCCCCGACCGACACCCACAAACGCCACAGCGATGAAAAGCACTGTCACAGCCGCCGCAGCAATGAGTACTGATCTACGAATATTGTGTAACATTCTCACAAGCCCTCCTGATCTCAATTCTGAAACTGTGATTGGCCGGTTCGGGTAAGCTCAACCTTTAGTTGCTTCTGATCACGAGCGAACCCAAGGTTCTCTAGTTACAATCGTGCGGATTGATTCTCTGATTTGCTCTGACGCCAGACTAGCTTTCATTCTCGTAACCTGAGGAGATTCTATGATGAAAGCACATTCCGTTATCGGTCCGGCGTTGTCCCTGCGCGCCGCATCCTATCGTTAGTTGACTATCGATGTCAATAAACTTCTCAAAAATCTGACAACGCGCGGAAGAAAAAGCAAGGAGAAGTGTCAAAGTGCCTTTATTGTGAGTTGATTCTTTATTTTTCTGTATTTGCGTCTTGACTTAGATTAGCGTCACGTATAATATCGCCGCGCTCGCAGAGTGGTTGCAAGGCCTCAGGGCTGCGCGCGTTGTATCTTGCCGGCCCAAGTTTGTTCAAGAACTAGATCGCATACCGTATTGCGTCATTGGGCGCAGCGAAACCAGGGAACCATCCATTCCTGTGTAGAGGTGCGCCTCGGGATATAACGGACTAAGCCCAGGAGGATTTGTAAGAATGAAACTCGAGAATGTACGTCGTCAAACCAAGTCGAGAGCCCTATTAATTACGCTGGCTTTTATCGTGAGCGCTGGACTGCTAATAGGTATGCCCCTTTACCGATCAGTGTCCGCGCAAAAGAGCCTTTCGGGTGGCACCGCCGGCGCGACTGCCCAAGAGAACCAGACCGCTCGTGCTGTTTTGGATCAGGCAATTAAGGATGGAACTTTTGAGCTGATGTCCAGCGCTAAGCAGCAACAACTGCTGTTGCGGGCCGGAATGAGATTCGAGGACGGCGTTCTAAAAGAAATGTATCCGATTCCACCCTCCCAGCCTGCGAAGCCGGCTGAGCCGCTGCCGCCAGGCAAAACCTCGGCTTCTCTTATCGAGTCTCCTCAGTCACCCCTGGCCAACCCGCAGGTGAATAACCCGGCGCTTGATGCAACCGCACAAAAGACTCAGAGCGAAACCACTATCGTTCTTACGGGCGCTAACAGCGCCATTTCCGTATATAACGATTCTGGTTCGTTCATCGGCGTGAATTCGTTCACCGGTTATTCTACGTCCACCGACATGGGTTCGACCTGGACTGATCGCGGCATCGTTCCTTTACTCGGCGATCAGAACTTTGGCGATCCGGTTCTCGCTCGGAGCGCGGCTACAGGCTCGGTCTTCCTGTCCACACTGGCCGGTGGTGCCAACGGTATCAATATCTATCGTTCGACCGATGGGGGTGTTACGTTCAGCACAGTTGCCAACGGTGCTCCCACTGCGAGTTCTAATGACACCGACAAGGAATGGATTGCGGTTGATAATTTCGTGGGTACCGGCAACGGTAATGTGTATCACGTATATAGAGATTTCGGCGCTCCCAACGGAATCTATTTCACTCGCTCCACCAATGACGGTATTTCATTCAGCAATCCACTTCTGATTGTAAGCGGCGCCTCGGGCAACGTGCAGGGCGCTTTTGTTTTTGTTGGAGCCGACCATGCGGTTTACGCTGGTTTTTATGACTCCTCTACAAACCCCGACCGAATCGCAATTCGCAAATCCACCGATTTGGGACTAACCTTTGCCGCAACAGTAGGCGTTTCTAACCTGGTGACCACTGGTACCAATGGCAGCTTGAACGTCCCTGCCGGATATCGCTCGAGCGCCTTCCCACAGTTTGTAGCCAGTCCGACAAACGCCAATTTGTTGTTCGAGATCCACCCGGACATAACGGTTGCAGGTGGCAGCGACAGCAATATCTTCTTCCAGCAATCTACCGATGGAGGCGCTACCTGGTCCGCAAATCAAAAACTGAACACCGACCCGACAACCAGAGTGCAGACCCAACCGGCTATCGCGATCACGCCTGACGGGACTGCTCTTTGCGTAACATGGCAGGACAGCCGCAACGATGTGGCGAATCGCAGGGTTCAACGATTCGGCGTGATTGGAACCATTTCCGGGACGACTGTTACGTTCGGACCAAACTTCCAGGTCAGTCAACCAGATTGGAACCCCGTGTTCGGACAGGACCCTGTGGTCAACTCTGTTTACATGGGTGACTACGACACAATGGCCGCCGACAACAGCTTCTTTTACACCACATTCGTTGATTGCCGGTTAGGTGATCAAGATGTGCGGTTTGCAAAGATTCCAAAGGCCGGCCCGGGCGAAATTCTCGCCGTCACCAACGTCAACCCCACAAGTCTGGCTGTGGCAACTAGCACTTGCAATGACCTGTTTGTCACACTGACCAATAACGGCACCGCCACCGCTACTGGTGTATCGTTAGCGTTGACCACCGCAACTCCCGGAGTAACGATTCAGAATACGCCGCAGGGTTACGGCGACATCGCCGCGGGCGCGAGCGCCACCAATGCAACCCCCTTCAAACTTAGTATCTCAAACACATTTGTTTGTGGTACGCCGATTGTCATCAATTGGACCGCAAGCACGGGTGAGACCGGTTCGTTCACCATCAACACACAAGGACTCGGTTATTCAGCCAGCACCATGACGGGGCAATCCATCGTGCCGGGTACCACCGATGTTGGCAACCACACCGACGACGGTACAACGTTCATCAGCTTGCCGTTTAATTTCACCTTCTATGGCCAGAATTTTACCGGAGCCAATGTCTCGTCCAACGGTAATCTCCAGTTCACAAGCAACAACAACGGATTTACCAATGCGTGTCTCCCCACCGCAGCGATGAACAACCTAATTTCGCCGTTCTGGGACGACTTGAGAACCGACCAGACCGCGCCAGGGATCTTCACATCGATCTCCGGTTTAGCGCCAAATCGGATCTTCAACATTGAATGGCGTGCCATCCACTTCAGTACGGGCGGCACCTTCAACTTTGAGATCCGTCTTTTTGAAACCACCGGGCAGATTGACCTTGTTTATGGCACCATCGCCGATGGGACTAATAACAACGGCTCAAGCGCGACCGTCGGTCTGCAGAAGGGTACCGGCAGTGGAGGTCCGAGTGATTTCACCCAGTTCTCCTGTAATACGCCTTCCCTCGCTCCGGGCTTGAAGATCTCCTACACAGTTCTTACCAATTGCCCGACAGGAATGGGTGCTTGTGCCGTTGCCGTGCCTTGTGCCGAAAACTTCGACACTGTGACTCCGCCCGCGTTGCCGACGGGATGGTCAGCGACAACGGGAGTAACCTGTGCAAACTCTGCACCCTGGGTAACGTCAAACGTCACCCCGGACACCGTTCCCAATGATGCTTTCGTCAATGACCCGAACTGCATCTCGGATGAGCGGCTTGACTCCAAGCCCTTCCCGATTACCGGGACACCAGCGGTGTTGACGTTCCGGCATACCTTCGCTTTGGAATCCAGCTTTGACGGGGGCGTTGTGGAAATTTCATCGCCGAATATCAATGCTGGCGCTTTCACTGACATCATAACGGCTGGCGGGTCGTTCGTTGGCGGAACGCAAGCCTACAATGGGACAATCAGCGTTAATTTCGGGAACCCGATTGGCGGTCGCCAAGCCTTCACCGGCACGAATGCCGGCGGCTTCGGAGTCTATGTCACCACGAGCATTAACTTGCCTGCGGTAACCAACGGTCAGAGTGTAATTATTCGCTGGCGGCGGGGTACGGACTCCAGTGCAGCAGGAACTGGGTGGCGAGTGGACACCGTCAGCATCACAAACTCCAACTGCGGCGCACCTTGTGTCCTCACGTGTCCGGCTAACATCACCAAGTCCAATGATCCAAACCAGTGCGGAGCGGTTACAACTTACGCAGCTCCGACCTCTACCGGTACCTGCGGTACTATCACCTGTACCCCGCCATCCGGTTCGTTCTTCCCGGTCGGCACCACTACCGTCACTTGCGCGGACTCAGGTGGCGCTACCTGCAGTTTCACTGTAACGGTAAACGACACTCAACCGCCCACGATCACCTGTCCGGCAAACCAAACCGCGGTCACCGATCAGGCCTGCGGCGCCTCAAGCTGTCAAGTAGTGAATTTCCCGCCTCCGACAGCTACTGACAATTGCCCAGGAGTTACAGTCGTGTGTAATCCTCCGGCTGGTAGTTGTTTCCCGACAGGAACAACGTCAGTCACCTGCACCGCGACTGACGGATCAGGAAACACGGCGTCCTGCAGCTTCAGCATAACGGTATTTGACGCGCGGATTCAGGATGACGCGGTTCCAACAAACGTGCTGTTGTTTAACACAACCACCGGAGAATTCCGATTCTGCTGCAACGGTATACTATTCAGCGGTGTCGGAAAGGTAACTAAGGCGGGTTGCATATTCTCGTTGTCAGCAACCCCGGTTCAACTACGGGTGCAAGCGACACTCAACAAAGCGACCTTTAACGGAACCGCATCGCTACAAGCGCCGCCTGGAAGCACGCGGTGTACTCTCACTGATAGAGATACAAGAAATGATACTCAACTCTGTCAGTGATCGATAAACCCAGCAACGCCCAGACGGCGTTGCCTGATTCAAAGGGGCTGGATGCCAGGCATCCAGCCCCTTTTGTTTAATAGACTTACCGGTGTTATGTGTCCTATTGTCGCGGTCAGGCCATAACAATTGCATCCGCAACTCTGATGACGTCTACCATTTCCTTCACATCGTGAACGCGCAACAGATGGGCCCCCCGCAAAATCGCTATGGCGATTGATGCCGCACTGCCAAACGCTCGCTCAGTTTCCGTCCGTCCGGTTATCCGACCTATAAAACTCTTTCGCGAAGTCCCGATCATCAAAGGAAGGTTCAATTTCTCAAAGCGCTCGAGATGGTTCAAAATTGCGAGGTTCTGTTCCAGCGTCTTCCCGAATCCAATTCCCGGGTCAACAACTAACATATCGCGTCTGACCCCTTGTGATTCAGCGAGGCTGATCGCCTTGTTAAGATCCGACGTAATCTCGCTGAAGATCTCTGGGCTGGGATCCATCCGCTGCATCGTAGCCGGTTCGCCCCTCATGTGCATAAGCACCAGCGCCGCGCGCTCACGGGCTACCACCGACGCGAGAGACGGATCAAACCTAAGAGCACTGATATCGTTAACGATGCTCGCACCGAGGGCAATTGCCTCAGCGGCAACTTGACTCTTGTAGGTATCAATCGCAATCGGAACTCGAAGCCCTTTCAGCTTCCGCAGCACTGGAAGCACACGAGAAAGCTCCTGTTCAACAGACACTCGCACAGATCCTGGTCTGGTCGATTCCCCACCGATTTCAACGACATCCGCACCCTCGGCCTCTAATTCAAGAGCTCGATCGACAGCTTGTACGACATCAAAATGAAGCCCACCATCAGAGAACGAATCCGGAGTGACGTTCAAGACACCGACGACCACGGTCCGATCGCCAAGCACGATCGAGCGGCCATCCCGAAGATTTATGACAAACTTCTTTCGCATTCGAACGAAGGCTAGCGGCTTCGCCAATCGACGCGCAAGCTCTGTACTGCAACAGAGTCGGGCCTCCAAACCTATTTTCCAGGCGTAATCGCATGTGATACCCTGCAGCACTTCAGCGAAAATCCAAGTCCAGGAAAACCTCAGCAAAGGTTAAAGCTGCCAAGCACAGTGGTAGAATGACTCGAGCGTAATCATTCTCATTAGAAAACGACATGGAACCAACAGAAAGACTTTACTTCAGCGATTCTAACTTCCTCGAATTTCAAGCAGGTGTACTATGTGTGACGCCCGGCGATCGCGGCGATTGTGTGGTTCTTAAAGCAACCGCATTCTACCCGACCGGCGGCGGCCAACCTAATGACATTGGAACTCTCAACGAAGCTCCGGTGATCGATGTTTATGAGGACGAAGCGGGCATCATTTATCATGTGGTCGAAAGAAGAGGTTCGATTGAGCCGGGGCAAATGGTTACCGGTACCGTTGATCGCGGGCGCCGGCTCGACCACCTGCAGCAGCACAGCGGACAACACATCCTGTCACAAGCGTTCGTTCAGAGCTGCGGCGCGGAAACTCGTTCCTTCCATCTCGGCTCACAGACCTCCACCATCGATATCGAGCTTCAGACGCCAACCATCGAATTGATGCGGGCGGCGGAAGACATCGCCAATTCGGTTGTCTTTGAAGACAGACCGATGCGCGTGCATATCGTCAACGAGGACGAGGCGTCGCGTTTGCCGCTGCGAAAGGAAAGCGCAGTAAAGGGTGACATACGAGTGATAGAGATTGAGAACTTTGACTGGTCTCCATGTGGCGGCACTCACGCGGCGCGAACCGGTCAGATTGGGCTGATCGCCATCAGGTCATTTGAACGCGCAAAGAAGATGACTCGAGTCGAGTTCGTCTGCGGCGGGCGAGCGCTCGCCGAGTATCGATCTGCAAGCGATGTCGCGTTCGCGGTAGCCCGAATGTTTAGCGCTGACAGAGACTCGGCACCGGAGCTGGTAGCGCGCGCTTTGCAGGAAATTAAGTCAACCAAAAAGCGTATCCGCGACCTCCTCGAGCTGGCGACGACTGCCGAAGCGTCGGCGATGCTAGAGGCCGCGGTTGATTGCGGTGGATTCAAAATAGTGCAGGCAGTTTTCGATTCAAGGGAGCTGGAAGAGATTCGAATCCTGGCAGCCAAAATAGTGAAACGTGAGCCTTCAATAACGCTTCTTGGGACGAAAGAGCCCACCGCTGCACGCCTCGTATTCTCAAGGTCCGAATCACTGACGCAAAACATGGGACAGCTTCTTTCCGAAGCTTGCGAATTGCTTGGAGGCCGCGGCGGCGGAAAGCCGGAGCTCGCTCAAGGTGGCGGACCTAATGTTGAGAGAGTCGAAGAAGCAATCGCCAAGGCAGCGGAGAAGATCCAAACTTATTGAAGACGGATCGATTTATCAAAGACTTAGTTCCTCCTTCGCTCTTGAAATTCGAACAACTGTTCGATAAAATCTTTATGCTGGTTAGGAGAGCACATACGGAGGCGAGATGACCTACACGACCACCACCATCACCCAGAAATATCACGATGCAATTGTAGACTGGCAGCAACGCAACTTCCCGGAACTCAATACCTTGATGAAGCACTGGGACGATTACTTCAAGGGTGTGCCTCCGTTTCAGCTGGTAGCCAAAGTCGGTGATCTTAAAACCGATGTCGTAGAGGTTGGTCAATACGCCGGTCGGAGACGGTTTGAGCACGCCAAGGAGATGGTCGGCAATGCATTCTTCAGCGCCAGAGATATAGTGCGCGCCCAGTGCTCGACTGAATTGGGCTCAATTCAGCAGCACCGTCTCACTCTGGACAAGGCCGTGAGCGACAAGGGTAAGTTCGCGGTCCTGCGGATCATGGCTGAAGAACTGCGACACGCTTATCAGATGTTCTGGGTTCTTGATCAGGACCCGACCTGGAAAAAACCCGGTCTCGGGGACGTTGCCAGGCAGACGATCGATGAACTGTTGTCGATGGAACTCGGTAGCCACGTGCTCGATGCATTCAATATCGATTTTAACGACTTTCTGGACAATGTGACTTATGCGACGGTTATCGATCTTGTAGGGAAGTACCAGTTGGAGATGCAGCAAGTATTCAGCTATGCGCCGATGGCTCGAAGCATGGGACCGATGTTGCAAGAGGAGGCGTTCCACCTGGGCAGCGGTCGAAAGCTGCTAAAAGAAATTGGTCAGATGGCGGCAAGAGGTGAAGACGACTACAGCATTCGTGACGTGCAGCATGCTATGAATCTCTGGTATCCGCGCGGCCTCGAGATGTTTGGCAATGAGACGGGCGGCGAGACCGCGGTCACCTTCGGATTTAAAGACAAGACGAACGGCATCGCTCAATCGGAGTATATAGAGGAAGTCAAAGGCGTGGTCCGAAATGTGAACGTCGCCATCGTTCAGGAGCTTGTGCCGGGCACCTCTCGCGAGGAAGCGCACGCGCTGATTGACGAGGTGGAAAGAAGCGGCGACCCGAAGCAAGGCGTAAAGCCTGAAGATTTGATTGCGCTGCCGGACACAAAGTTCTTCCGCAAGCGAGGTCCCGAGGAAGTCATTTTTGGCTCGTACGATGTGAAGGGACAATTGCTCACTGAGAATGGGAAGCCTTTGTCTATGGATGGCTACCTGCAATATCTGGCGACTGTTCTGCCCTCTCGTTTCATAGGGAGTCGCGAGTACGACAAGTACGTCCAGCAGATGCGCGACTACTACGCAAACAAACAGGCATTATGATGCCTGGAGTTTCGTGTCTTTGCGGGGACAGTCCTTTTTCCTGGCTACACTAAGATCCCCGATGAAATCTTGACAACCCTTAGTCTTTGTCTGCACAGTCAACCATCATCAATCTAACTACAGCAAATTTCTTGAGCTCAGGCTGCGGCTTGTCCTTCGCTCTTTCCATCTGGGGGAGACTTGTCTGATTCGAAAGGCTTCTCCGCGATTTATCTAAGTGTCGGTCTGAGCTATCTGGGCGTAGGACTTGTAGCGCCCCTGATTCCCATCCTTCTTGGAGAATATGGACAAAACAGTTTTCTGGTCGGCTTGATTGGCTCGACAATGTTCGCTGCCTTCACTGTCGCATCATTTCCGGTAGGAGCTGCCACAGACCGCTTCGGACCAAAACCTGTGCTTATCGCCGGCCTGATCGTCTACGGCGTTTCAATACTCCTGTTTGCCTTCATTCACCTGACCTCGCTCTTTTTCATCGTGCGGGCGGTTGAAGGGATCGGCGCCTCTGCCATTTCTGTTGCTACCGAGACAATGATCAGCCGGCTCAGCGAACGCGGCGAGCGAGCGCGCAGGATGAGTTATTATGCGCTCGCCGTAGGAATAGGCTGGGCTACTGGTCCCGAGACGGGTGCGCTCCTTTTTGGAATTAGGCGGGAGGTTCCTTTCGTCGCCTGTTGTGCGCTTAGCGTGATCGCGGCGTTGTTGGCCGGCTTCATGATTAGGAAAGCGCCGCCGGGATCCACCCACGGCGAAGCCGTTTTCAGTGTCCTTTCGCCGAGAATCATCGTGCCCATCTCGGCAGGCGCTGTCTATGGTTACTTAATGTCTTCGCTGGTGACGCTCTTTCCTCTTTATCTGAAGCGAGATCTGAATGCGTCCGAGACCGGGATGGCCGGGATAATCACCGCGGTCATCGTGGGAACAATTGTGAGCCAGGTTCCTATTGGGCGGGCCGCGGACCGCTTTGGCAAACGCAAGACGCTTCTTGTTTGCACCGTGCTGTTGGTCGGAGTTTTTGCAGTGATGTCAATTCATTCAGACTGGAGATGGTTTATCGCTTCGGGGGTGCTGGCTGGAGCACTCGCTGGAAGCTTGTACCCGCTTGCGTTGGCCCTGATCGGTCAGATTGTAAGAAAAGAGCGGTTGGGTGCTGCTACCTCGACCTTCTCGCTTGCTTTTGGAATTGGGAGCCTCATCGGCCCCTCTGCATCAGGATTGGCAATGACCCATTTCGACAATCCGAAGTGGCTTCTTTATCTGCCTTCGCTTTTGTGTTTGGTATTCGCCATTACGATTATCACTCTCTACCGAAGGACAGTTGCGCGAACGTGAAAATAAAGAGCACAGACACCCCCAATCAGGCCGCGCTTTCTCGTGCAAACTATCGGTTTTTCGCCTGATCTGTAGCAGCAACTCTGGTTACTTTTGTGCGGTGGCTTACTGACGCTGCAAGGATCAACATTGTAATATCAATTCCTCAGCTCTGGCTGGACTTAGTTGAGTTGTGGGTATACAACGAGACTGTTGACAGCGCGAGGCAGGCGCGTAGGCTCAAAAAAATAAGTATACAAAACTGCTGAGAGTGCCACTGTAAACTACACGCTAGAGGACAAGACACAGTGGCTTGTCGACAACATACCCTGGGTGAAAGAGGTGATTGAAATTGGCAACCGCATCCAAACGAGGTACAAGAACAAAGAGGAAGAGAAGGACTAAAGGTCCGAGTGAGAAGATACGCTCGCTCGCCGCCCTTAGTCTGGCTAACAAAGTCGGCTACCTAAAGCTCGGCGACCTGGTTGGACATAACAACAGCAGAGCAGTGGACGCAGTGATCGACAAGATGCCGAAACGCAATTTCAAAGCGGGAGAGACGGTGTATCCGTCGTCACAAAAAGGACCAGCCGCTTGTCTGGTCCGAAGCGGGCGCGTGAACATCGTTCGTACGGCATCAACGGGCCGCGACTTCGAGGTTAAGGCTGTCGAGCCCGGCACGATTTTTGGCGATATGCCTATGCTGGGACAATCGATGTTAGGCGCAAAAGCTGTGGCCGCCGAACCATCTAAAGTCACTTTCATAGGCGCGGCGGAGTTTGAGAAGATCGCTCATGCTTCACCCGCGGTTGCTCTCAATCTTGCACGGCAAATCGGACCAAGACTGGTAGACGCGGAGAGACGCCACGAGCAGTCCGCCTTCCAACCGGTCACTTCGAGAGTGGCCTCGCTCCTCCTAAAGCTCGCAGGAGGCCGCAAAGAGGTGAGCGGGTATACTCATCAGGAAATGGCCGATATGCTCGGTGTTTACCGGGAAACCGTAACAAACGGTATCGCGGAGCTAAAGGCCGACCAGTTGATCAAAGTTGGCCGCAAGCGAATCACAATGCTAGACCTGAGCGCACTTCGCAAAATGGAGACCATTTAAGCGTACGTTCTCCTTTTTGTGCGGTTCTCTGGAAGAATTGACACGCCGCCGAAACTGCCATGGTGGACTGCAAGTCACCAGGGCACTTTCGGCGGCTTGATCTTTTTGAACCCGGATCTCATCACATCATCGCATCGTCAGGATACTTCCCTTCCCCTGTTGACTCGCGTAAAAATCCTGATGAAATGTGATTCGTTGCCTCACGTAAAAATCTTGATGAAATACCCTCGACCAATGACCCCGTTAGCGACCAGCTCCTGCGAAGCCAAATGAAAGTTAAGGGTCGGCGCCGGCAGCAGATAATAAATGTCGCGAAGCTTCCTTTGAACTGCGGCCGGCGGCGACTTGCGTAGCCCTTGACTTTGATTTGGCTGAGCAGAGAATCGGCGGCTAAGGGGTCATTGCTCGAGTATTTCGTCAAGATTTTTTCGTGAGGCAACGAATCGATTTTATCAAGATTTTTGGTGAGTCAATGCGCTTCGTTGCCTAAGACCTGTCCGCTAGGTAAGATTGGGTTTGCAACCACACTCCGGAGCGATCCTATGGAAATTCTCTGGGTCATCATACTTTTGGGTTACGCGGTGTGTGTAGCCCAATCAATCTTCGCTTTGACAGCAAGGCGCCCGATCATGCGTCGCACAGCCCTGGCCGCTCTCGCCGTTACATGGGGAGCACACACCGCCTGGCTGCTGTTGCGTGGAATACATATGGAACGCTGTCCGCTGGTCGGGACACAGGAAATGAGCGCTTTTCTTTCGTGGGGCCTAGTGCTCTCAACGCTGATAGCCTATCGCTGGTATCACGCTACAGCGCTTAAAGCTTTCATTTTTCCGATTGTATTAGTTTTGGCGACGATCGCAGCGATCTCCAGCGGGCCTGCTGGCGAAACCGAGGAATTCAGCAGCACCTTGCAAAGCATCTTGTTGCCGGCCCATGTAGCTTTGTTGCTTCTTGCCTACTCGTCGTTTTTTGTGGCGTTTGGGGCAGGAGTTATGTACATCATTCAGGAACGTGAGCTAAGACACAAACGGTTTGGCACAATCTTTTACAAACTTCCGTCGCTCGATACTTGCGATGCGATAAGCACCCGCGCGATGGCAATCGGGTTTGTGCTGATGACCTTGGGCATCGTCGATGGTCTCTGGTATTCCTACTCGCGTTATCACGTGTACTGGCAATCGGGACCGCTGGAAATCTTCTCGGTAGTTACCTGGCTCCTTTATCTGGTGATCATCCAATCCAGGATTAATGCAGGCTGGGGCGGGCGAGCCGCCGCGCTCGCTTCGATCGTAAGTTTCATAATCGTGATCTGCAGCCTGGTCGGAGTACGATACCTCGGCCACGCGTTTTGAGTTTGAATATGAATATGCAATCTGAACTTGAATATGCAATCTGAATCTGAATCTGACATTCGAAATCTGACATTTGCAATTTATCGATTCTATTGCGGGGCGGGCGAGCCGCCGCGCTCGCTTCGATCGTAAGTTTCATAATCGTGATCTGCAGCCTGGTCGGAGTACGATACTTCGGCCACGCGTTTTGAGTTTGAATCTGAATATGCAATCTGAACTTGAATATGGAACCTGAATCTGAATCTGTATCTGAAGCTGTGTCTGAATCTGAATCTGAATCTGAAATACTAAATTTGAAATTTGAAATTTCAGAGCCACAAAAGTACAGGCGCTCTATCACGATGGTACCGCGTAAACGATTAACACAGTAGCCGATGAAACAGTACTAGACGATGAGCATAGTACTAGTAGGTTTGAGTCATAAAACGGCGCCGCTCGAGATGCGGGAGCGGTTGGCTTTCGGCGATCCTCTGCTCCCAGAGGCCCTCATCAGCCTCGTGGATCAGCAGAGCCTCGACGAAGGCCTGATTGTTTCAACCTGTAATCGAATCGAGTTGATAGCCTCAACAGCGGCTGCTCCGGAACAGGGTCTCGATTGCCTTGCGGGCTTTCTTAATACATTCCACCATCTCGCTCCCAACACGTTAAACGGTCACCTTTATAGACATTCGGATACAAACGCAATCAAGCATCTGTTTCGCGTTGCCTCGAGCCTCGACTCAATGGTGGTTGGGGAATCGCAGATCCTCGGTCAGGTTAAAGAAGCATACCAACACGCTATTGATGCTGGGACCATCGGACGCGTACTTAGCCAGCTGATGCATCGAACGTTGTCCGTCGCCAAACGAATAAGAACTGAAACCGCAGTCGCCCAGAATCCGGTATCGGTCAGCTCCGTTGCAGTTGAGCTGGCTCGAAAGATTTTCGGCGAGCTTTCGGACAAGACCGTACTGCTGGTCGGCGCCGGAGAAATGGGAGAGCTCGCGGCCCGAAGCCTGATCGAAGCCGGCACCAGCAAGTTGATCGTCACCAACCGCACCGCAGAACGCGCCGAAGAAATCGCCGGCAAGTACTCCGGCGGCGCAGTAAATTTTGAAGCGTTTTATGACGTATTACCTTCAGCCGATATTGTTATTTGCTCGACCGGAGCACCCGATTACGTCATCAGGCCGGTCGAGACCAAGCGATCGCTCAAGTCTCGAAAGAAGGGACCGGTGCTGTTTGTCGACATTTCTGTTCCGCGAAACATCGATCCTGCTCTGGCGAGTTTAGAAAACGCATTCTTGTTTGATGTTGATGATCTGAACTCGATCGTGCAGGCGAACGTCAAGGAACGCGAACGCGAAGCTCGTCAGGCCGAGTCGATCATAGACGCAGAGGTCGAACAGTTCGTTCAGCAGTTGCGTTCGCTCGACATTGGTCCGGCGGTTGTCGAAGTAAAGGAGTTGTTAGCGCAAATTGTGTTGAGCGAATTCAAGCGTAACCGGAAGCGACTCGGCGTTCTTAGTCAAGAGCAGGAAACCGCAATAGAAGAAGTCCTGATACCCTCTCTGGTGAATAAACTTTCGCATCCAATGATTGTCCATCTCCGCAACGCGGCCAGGGACGGCAAACCAACCCAAATGATGGACGAACTGCGAAAGATGATCCGCATCGAATAACACGAGAAGGCCTCACCTTGATTCAAAAGCTCATTATCGGAACGCGCGGAAGCCAACTGGCGTTGTGCCAAACTAATTGGGTCAAGGGTCGGTTACTCGAATTACAACCGAAGATTGAGGTTCAAATTCAGGTCATCTCAACAAAAGGCGACCGGGTGCTCGATGTATCTCTTCCAAAGCTGGGCGAACAAGGCAAAGGCCTATTTACCAAAGAACTGGAAGACGCAATAATCGACAATCGTGTAGATCTGGCAGTGCACAGCCTCAAAGATCTGCCCACCGAATTACCACCAGGCCTGGATGTCGGCGCGATTTGCGAACGCGAAGACGTGCGGGATGCACTGGTGGCTCGCAAGGATGTGAGATCATTCGCCGCGCTTCCGGAGCACGCACGGGTTGGCACAAGCAGTCTTCGACGCCAGGCGCAGCTTCGCGCAGTTAGGCCGGACCTATTGATCGAACCCGTCCGTGGCAATGTCGATACCCGTTTACGAAAGCTGGACGAGGGACAATTCGATGCGATCGTCCTCGCTGCCGCCGGTCTCCATAGGCTCGGCCACGCGGGACGAATCACCGAACACCTTGATGAGGATGTTATGCTGCCGGCAGTTGGACAGGGAGCACTAGCTATCGAGATTCGCTCGAACGATGCCGCTACAGCCGGGATCGTTCGACAACTTAATCACGAGGCAACCAGCCTGACTTGCAATGCCGAACGTGCATTTCTCAAGGGACTAGGCGGCGGCTGTCTTGTGCCGATTGCAGCTCACGCCCATATTGAGGGAGAGACATTGAATCTCAGGGGGTTGGTCGCGAGCCCTGACGGATCTCAGACGGTGAGGGGCCTCACAAGCGGTGCGTCGTCGGACGCGGTATCAATTGGACGAGAGCTTGCGGACGAGTTGCTCTCCCGCGGTGCGGATAAGATCTTGAGGTAGGTAGACTGTCCAGTCTGCGGAACTAGTGGCGTGTAACGGAGAACTCGCTAGTCCTGTACGGGTGGCCCACCTCCGTGGCCGCCCCTCCTTGACCGCGATTAAGGTTATCTAAGAGGGGCGGACACGGAGGGCCACCCGTACAGGACTACGTTACAATAGATCCGAAAGCGCTTCTGTCAGCGACGGATATTGGAACCGATAACCCGACTCCAATGCCACCCTTGGCAATACCCGTTGGCTTCCGAACAGCACGTCGGCCATTTCTCCCACCAACACTCTCAATGCCGCCTCAGGCACCGGCAGGAACGCTGGGCGATGCAGCGCCCTTGCGAGCTCACGCGTGAACTCCTTGTTGGTGACCGGTTCAGGAGCGGCACCATTAACAGGTCCATGCAATGCCGATGTGGCTATAGCGTGATGATAAATACCAACGATGTCGTTGATGTGAATCCAGGGAAACCATTGTTTTCCATTTCCCAACGGACCGCCGATCCCGAACTTAAAGGGCGTGAGCATCTTTTGCAGCGCTCCACCCTCCCTGCTCAACACGACTCCTGTTCGCACTTCGACCACACGAATACCGCGTTCAGTAACTCGTTCGGCTTCTCGCTCCCATTCGCGGCAAATCTCGCTCATGAATCCGCCGCCGGGCGTCGATGTCTCATCTAGTTGCTCATCCCCTCGGTCGCCGTAAAAGCCGACCGCCGAACTGCTGACCAGAACTTCGGGTTTGCGATCGATTGAACGGAGCGTTTCTACCAGATTCCGTGTGGTTACGATTCGTGAATCCCTGATGAGCTCTTTTTGCTGCTCGCTCCAGCGACGTGAATCGATCGGTTCGCCTGCAAGATTAGCCACCGCATCGACGCCATCCAGCGCTGTCGAAGTGATTGGACCAGTCTGCGGATCCCATTGCAGAACCTCGGCGACCGCGAGCCCTGGCGGCTTTCGGCTCGAACGCGACACTCCAATAACGGTGTGCCCATCATCCGTCAGCCTGCGGCACAAGCTTCTTCCAATCAGGCCTGTTGCTCCAGTTACCAATATCTTCATTCGAAGCTCCCTAATTCATCTGAGCAGAATGCCAAGAGCTTAGCAGCGTCCGATAGGCTGTCAAGATTGTGCCCAGATTCCCTGCCGCTAACCCCGGTAGCAATGAATTTATTCGTTCTGATTTGAATGCGTAGGGATCGCAATTCAAAACGAATGAATTCGTCACTACGTGGCAACCCCGCAACCTCAGTTCAATATCTTGACACGATCGCGACGTCTGGTAAGAATTATGCCCCAAATGGCAACCGACGACGCAATGTCCGTCACACCCAAGTATCTGATTGGAAGGGTAACGAAACTAACCGGGCTGTCAATTGACGTTGTACGCGTCTGGGAGCGACGTTATGGAGCCGTCCGGCCGGTTCGCAGCAGTGGGGGAACGCGGCTATATTCCGATGCGGATATTCACCGGCTCAAACGACTGAGAAAGGCCGTCGAGTGTGGATACAGCATTGGCCAGGCGTCAAAACTCAGCGAACTCGAACTGGATGAATTGATAGCCGGAGCGCCACATTCGCTCGAGTCTCCAGATCCGTACAAATCGATTCGAGAACGGTTTCTCGACGCTGTGAGGTCTATGGACGTTGTCACTGCGGACCAGGAGCTGGCACGAGCCGCTACACTCTTTCCCGTCGGAGAGTTGGTTAAGAAAGTTGTTTGTCCTGGGTTTGAAGAAATAAGTGGCGGCCGGTCGCGCAAAGAGCTAGGCATTGCCCATGAAAAACTCGCCTTTGGCGTGGCCAACAGATTACTAGGCACGCTCTTTAGAATTTATGCTCCTTCAGTAAATTCGGGAATGATTCTGCTCGCGACGCCGGTTGGAGAACGTGATGAGCTAGGCCTCTTGTTGTCGGCGCTATTGGCCGCAGCACAGGGTTGGAATGTGATCCACCTTGGGGTCGATTTGCCCGCGGACGAAATAGTGCTTGCAGTACGAACAACAAATGCCAGAGTCCTGGTGCTAAACCTCACCAGTGTCCTACCAGGCACAGCCAACGAATTGGTTGAGATTGCGAAGCTCGCGCCAGTAGCAACCAGAATCTGGATTGCCGGCGCTGCCGCAGAGCACTATCAAAAACTATTGGCGAGAGCGAACTGGGTTTTTCTACGGAATCTGGAGGAGCTTGACGAACATTTGATCAGCGAGGCGGAAACGTGAAGCGATTTTTAGGTCTCGGGTAAGGAATGGCGAGCGGCCCTCAATGACCGCTCGCTGTCTTCACTCAAGCAGTGGCCGTTGAAACACCCGCTTTCGTTGCAAAGCCGCCAATCAGATAGATCAGCCCCAGTGCAATATGGATGATGTGGTCCCGCAGGCCCAGGATCAACTTCGGAAGGTGAAGCATGTGTTCGGGCCCGGTTCCTACAAAATAAACAACAATACCGAGCAAGAGATAGACAGCTCCGAACAGGATGCAGAACCGCCGAGCGGCTTCCACCGATCCTTTCATTCCAAAATACAACGAGGCTCCACCAGAAACGAGATGTATGGCATTGTGAATTTTGCCAAGGTGGGCACCGAGAAGGTTGGGGCTAAAGAAGCCGACCACGCCAACTAAAATCAACACTACGCCGACGACGGTTGCAAGGGGTTTTGCCATAGTGTCTCCTTATCGCTTAAATGAATCGAACCCGCCTTGATCGTTCCGACCTGCGTTTGTCCAAAAACCCGGAAGATCCGGAGAGAGAAGGCCTGAGCTACTTAAAGATTTCAGCGACGTTGATGAGTTGGAGCCAACAACGCCGGTAAACTACCTGCCTGTAACGGGATAGTCAAGGAGGGGATTGGGGATTGGGGATTGAGGGTTGGGGATTGGGGGTTGGAGTTAAGGTTGGGGGTTAGGGATTACGGTGCGCTTGAAACTTGGATTGCTGCACTAACTGCTAATAGCACGATCACACCTCTGGGTCAGATTGGGTTGCTGGGGCGCCTTTCTTGTCGGCCGCATGCATAACGTTGCTTTCGTCGAGATAGAAAGAGCGATTGCCCGTGACCCCATATTTCTCGGGTACTGCTGTTACCTGAAAGCCTCCAGCCTTGACTTGAACATCAAATTTGTAGCCAGTCAGCTTTCCACGCGAAGGGTCGCCAGCATAGCGCTTCTGGATCAATTGATCCAGGGTGCCATACTCGCCTCCCGACTCGGCCATGTATTGAGCCTCGGCGACGCCAATTGACCGGAGCCGGGCCATCACGGCGGTTTCGTTAGCCGCAGTTACCATCACCGATTGTTGCGGTGAGGCGGACTTTTCGGATCCCAGTTGTTCATTGCAGGCGGTGACGGCCGTACCTGCCAAGATGAGCAAGAGTAGTTTTGCGGAAAGAGTCTTCATATCTCTCCATGTTCATTGTTACAAATCAAAATGTGCTGCGAGTCAGCGGATTAAGTGGGAGCCGTTGCGAATACTGGCCCATATTATTTTGAGCCCGCATATGAGGCAATAGTAATTGCGCCCTGCTGACGTACTGACCTGAACTAGAGGCCAAACCTTAATTCCCAACCCCTAACCCCCAACTCCCAACCCCCAACCCCTAACTGACAACCGCAGTGTGGTTTGATATATTGTCCCGCCGACGAGACGCCCGACATGGCTCCCAAGATAATTTTTGTTGTCATCGCTTACATGCTTGGCTCTATCCCTTTCGGATATCTGCTGGTGAAATACGTGTTCACCACCGGTGAGGATGTTCGTGAAATAGGGTCCGGCGGGACGGGCGCTACCAATGTGAGCCGTCGCGCGGGTATCAAGGGCGGACTGCTGACTTACGTTCTTGACGTCGCAAAAGGCGCTGCCGCGGTATTACTGATGCGGACAGTTGCGGACGACGATTATTTCTGGATTGGAGCGGCAGCGGTCGCCGCAATCATCGGTCATATCTTTCCCATCTTTCTGGGATTTCGCGGAGGGAAAGGCGTCGCAACCGGCGTAGGCGTTTATCTTGTGCTGGCACCGTATTCGGTTCTCGCGACGCTCGTGCTCTGGGTCATAATAGTTTACTTTTTCCGTTATGTGTCACTGGGCTCGATCGTTGCCACTGCTGCCGTCCCGCTTTGGACTTTCATTTTTTACGGATTGCTTCAGCCTCATCCCCATTTAAAAGCTTTACTGGTAATCGCGATTACAGGTTGTGGCATAATTGTAGCAACGCACCACGAGAACATCGGAAGGCTCATAAAGGGAACTGAAAATAAAGTTGGCGTTCGCGTCAAACCTGCTAACACAACACCGAATGCTAATCCTTCTTAGCAGGGCAGAATACCGATGAGCTCAGCACCTACAAACCGGGTTGCGGTGATTGGAGCAGGTAGCTGGGGAACTGCGCTTGCTCTGGTCGCTGCTCGCAATCGCCATCAGGTCTCGCTCTGGGCTCGAGAACCTGAAGTAGCCCGGGAAATCAATCAAACCCGCCGCAATCCATTCTATCTTTCGGACTTTGATTTACCAGACGGCATTCGCGCCACGACTGCTGTCGAGGAGGCTCTGAAAGAAGCAACATTCGCGATACTCGTGGTGCCATCGCACGCGATGCGCGAGATGACGCAATGCCTGCGACCGCATCTGAGGCGCGACATGATTCTCGTTAGCGCGGCGAAAGGCGTTGAAAACAATTCGCTGATGCGCATGGAAGAGGTGGTTCGCGACGTCCTCCACGGGGAGTTTGAACCGCGATACGTGGTGTTGTCCGGGCCAAGCTTCGCGCTGGAGGTTGCAAAGGGTGATCCTACCGCAGTGGTTGCTGCCAGCCGCGATAGCGAATCGAGCGAGGTGATTCAACACGCTCTGAGCTCAGGTTCGTTTCGAATTTACACCAACACAGATGTGGTCGGTGTAGAGCTCGGCGGTGCGATCAAAAATGTAGTGGCGATAGCGGCAGGCGTAGTACGGGGATTGGGCTTCGGAACTAATGCGGTAGCGGCAATCATCACCCGCGGCCTGGCCGAATTGACTCGGCTGGCGCTTGCGCAAGGAGCCAAAGCGGAGACGATGGCGGGACTGGCAGGACTAGGGGATTTAGTTCTTACGTGCACTGGCGAGCTTTCGCGAAATCGTCGGGTTGGAATTGATCTTGGTCGAGGTCGTAAGCTCTCAGAGATTTTGGCGGAAATGCGCGAAGTGGCCGAAGGAGTAAAGACTACAAAATCAATTTACGAACTCGGCAGACGATTACAGATTGATATGCCGATCACCGCGAGCATCTTCGAATTGCTTTACCGGGACAAACCAGCGAGTGAAGCGGCAAATGAGTTGATGGGGCGTCCGTTGAAGCGCGAGTGATTATCAAAAAAGTGCTAAGTGATCTCTGCGACGAAAGGATTCACGAGAATGTCAAACTATGTACCGCCCACTACTCCCTTCGGTGGTTCGTCCAGCCAGGGGTTTCCGCCTCAGCAGTCATTCCCCCCACCGCCCGAAAAGAAATCTAACGTGTGGGCATGGGTGCTGGTCGGATGCGGCACTTTCGTAGTGTTGGGAATCATAGGCGTGGTGTTAGGCGGCTTCTTTGTATGGAATAAAGCGAAGCAGGCAGGTCTGGATCCGGAATTAATGGAGAAACATCCTGCAGTCGCTACTGCAAAGCTGATGGCCGCTTTGAATCCGGACATTGAGGTGGTATCGATCGATGAGGAGAAGGAGCTCATTACCGTCAAAGACAAAAAGACCGGCCGCGTTGTCACGGTAAGTCTGGATAAGGCAAAGGATGGAAGGGTGGTGTTCAGTGCGGACGGTGAAGACCGTGTTTCGGTTGAAGCACGAGGCGATGAATCCAAAGGGTCTCTCGAGCTAAAATCAGCCGAAGGTTCAGCAAAGTTCGGCACAAACGCCGTCAACAAGCTTCCGGAGTGGTTACCAGCCTACGCAGACACTCAAATCGAAGGAAGCTATTCAGCAGAGACCAAAGACGGGTCGAGCGGAGGATTCCACTTCACGACGACCGACTCACCCAATAAGGTCATAAAGTTCTATGAAGGCGGCCTGAAGCGAGCCGGATTGACCGTGAACACAAACATCGTGGAACAGAACGGCAAGACTGCTGGAGGGACGGCGATGGGTGAAAGCTCGAATAAGAATCGAACAGCGTATATAACGGCCGCGATGAATGAGGAAGGTTCGACATTGGTGACCGTGCTGTTCACCTCGAAATAGAAAAATACCTCCCACTTGAATGTTTCAAACCACGAGCACCTTCGTCGCCCAGCTCATGGTCTCAGCCGTTAGTTTCGGATCCGTAAATTGAGCATTCTTGCCAACAAAATCCTGCTCGACTACCCCACGGGCAGTCGCACAAGCTTTTCAGACAAAGATCGGTATCTTGTGGTTGATGACTCTTGCAATGGCCTCGCTGAGAGGAGGCCACCCGACCGGCGTGACGCTCTTTGCTACAATGGTCCTCATTAAGACCGTTGCATCACCTGCCAACTCGAGTCGAACTTCGTGTCCGGCCTCCTTCAAAGCGGACGCCCAGGCGAACGGAAAATTTGCGCGGGTAGGGTTCTCTGAGCCGCAGAGACCGATTAGTAGATAACGCTGCTGCTCTGCACCCGCGACCGAGCTGCCAGCTTCAGCCGTTACGGCTCCGGCGACCGCGGTTGCGGCACAGCTATGCAGGACACTGGATATTACCTCGCGTCGACTTGGCATAGGTTTACTCCAAACTTTGTCGGTTCGTCGTGGTCGGCGCCAGGCACTTTGAAGTCGGTATCGACGATCTAGCGATTAGGGTGGTGCTTTTCCCAACTCCGTTTCTTGTGCACGTGATAGGCGGTTCCTGCACCCGCACCGGCGCCAGCGCCTATCAAAGCACCTTTCCTACCGCCGATCAATCCGCCGGCACCCGCGCCGATCGCAGCACCGACGCCAATTCGCTTCGCTGCTTTAGCCTTGCCTGCTTCCGGATTGTGCCGGCGTTTTTTGGACGCATCCGCCGGCGACCCAAGAATCCCAATCAATACAAATGAGGCCACTAATAGCGCAATAAAACGCAACCCCACGATTTTGTTCATGACTAACTCCTCCTCCGAACATGCAATTCCGGCAATGCTAATCAGTCGTGGGTAGACCTTCAATACTTGATTTCTTAGCGACTCTTCGGCTTGGCGACTCTGCGTTTAAACTCTGGCCATAAAGCCGTCGAATTCGAAGTTACTTTTTAAACGCAAAGACGCCGAGCCGCAGAGACGCTAAGAATCCTTGTCTCTGAATTCATCGAGAGCATCACCCAAACGTGCCAGGCCTTCTTCCAACGACGCCGCGTCACCACCAATACCTATGCGAATATGATCCGGCATCTCGAAGAACTTCCCCGGCACAACTGATGTCTCGTATTTCTCACGCAACATCTCGCATAACTTATCTACACTGCATCCTTTTACTCTTGGGAAAACGACGGTCCCAATCCCCGGATGGATTACATCGAGATCGTCACGTGCATTTAGAAACTGATCAAGGACTGATCGATTATTCTCAATGATTGTGCGCGCGCGAAGCGTAATCTTTTCGAGGCTATTCAACGCGACTACGCTCAATCGTTCGGCGGGATGGGCCGGGATATTTCCAAACAAGTCATTGACCCGCCAAATCCTTTTCGCCAGGTCAGCCTCTGCCAGGATCCATCCGCACCGCAGACCACTCAGCCCGTACGCCTTCGTAAGACTGCTGGTAGCAACGAATTCCGGTCCCAGGTGATAAGCCGAACCTGGAGAGTTCTCGAACAAGGCTTCGAGATAGACTTCATCGACCAGCACCCGCGCCCCGATCCGCCTCGCGATCTCTCCAAGCTGCAATAACGTATTCTTATCGACCAGCATACTGCTTGGATTGTGGAGATTAGTAATCACGATCAGTCGCGTTCGGTTGGTCACTGAACGTTCAACCTCAGAAGGGTCAATTTCAAAGCCTCGCTCAAAATGTCGTTCGAAACGCTTCACATCCGCGCCAAGAAACGACGCGGCGGCAATAAGCGGATCATAAGTCGGGCATTCGATGAGTACCTCGTCGCCAGGTTCGATTATTGCGGCCATGACCATGAAATTAGCCATCGACGTGCCGGTTGCTGCGACTACGTTGTCGGCCGAAACACCGCACTTAGCTGCGAGGGCCTGCTGAAGCGGCTCATAACCATACCAGCTCGGCCCGCTCAGTTCGATGTCGTCGATCGTCGCCCCGAGTTCGGATATCGGATAGTGCGCAACCCCGCTTGTTGCAAGATTGAATCGGGCTTGCGAACTGGTCTTTGCCCACTCGATATAGTCAGAGTGTTTCGCGCGTCGCGCTTCAACCATTTGCATTTCTCCGTCGCCAAAAGACATAGACTGGTATCCCCGCAAGCAAGATTCCGAGCCCTATCCCGCTGTTCCCAGGATCCTTATAAATCGCATTTGCGGCGACCAACCATTCCGCGACGATAAACAGAATTATGCCAACAGAACTCACTTTGAGAGCATAGATGCGTCCTTCGCTTTTGGGAACGACCGCTCGCTTGCGTAGCGAGAACAGACAAGCCGCCGTCAATCCGAAAAAGATCGAATCAACAGACACCACATAATTCAAGATCTGTTCGTATCTGCCCGACACAGCAATTACAACCGCGAGCGTGCCTTGAAGCACAATCGCAACCACCGGAACGCGCATTCTCGGATGAAGCCAGCCAACGCTCTTGAAAAACAAACCATCTTCCGCCATCGCGAAGTAAACGCGCGGTGCGGTAAGCATTCCTCCACTTAAAAACCCCAGAGTTGAAATCGCGATACCGACAGCTATGATCCTTCGCCCTGTATCACCAAGCGCCAGTGACATTACTTCGGAAGCAGGTGTTGAAGTCTTTGCAAGACCTTCAGGGCCAAGGACGTGCAAACATACAAAGTTCACCAGGAGATAAAGAACGATGACTCCTATGACGCCGATCAGCAAACCTAGTGGAAGATCCCTTTTAGGTTGCCTCATTTCACCGGCGACGAATCCTGAATTTTGCCAACCTCCATACGCGAAGAGCACCGGGACCATTGCCGCACCAAACGACGCGATGATTGATGCTTCGACCTTGGCCGGCGCAGCGGTGTCGGCGGGTAAACTCCCACTCAGAGGGCTCGATTCCCAATTTACAGTTAAACCACAGATAATAAGGGCAACGATCGCGAGGATCTTCAGTACCATCAATGCGCTCTGCACGCTGCTTCCCGAGCGTACTCCGAGACAATTGATAAGCGTCAACGCGCCCAGAGCAATGGCCGCAACTGCCCAGTCTGCAATTCCCACGTGAGTCAGATCGAGGAAATAGCGTGCGAATGTGATGGCCACCGCTGCCATTCCGCCGCTTTGAACTACGAGCAGAAGAGTCCAACCGTAAATGAACGCGATTGAGGGATGAAGAGCTTCCCGAATGTACGCGTATTGACCGCCGACATCCGGTCGCAGAACGGCGAGTTCAGCGTAAATAAATGCTCCGGCCAGAGCGATCAATCCGCCCATCGCCCAGGCACCGAGTATCAATAATGGATCCTCCAAATGTTGGGCGACGACATAAGGATTGATGAATATTCCTGAGCCGATGATCCCGCCCATTACGATCATCGTGGCGTCGAAAAGCCCGATGCGGCGCGCGAGCTTTGGCGATTCGCCGTCTTGTAACGACGCAGCAGTTACTGCCTGGTTTTGGGATGTCTCGCGAGGTGGATTCAGGTCTAGCGTCCTTACTGTTCTATTGCGGGTATGAGGTTTTTGATGTGGTCTGCAGCCGTTCTCTCATTCGCATTTGCCACTTTGTGCGCGGCGCATCTTCTTCCTCAAACTGGCTCAGAACCTCCCTCATTGTCTCACCGCCGATCTGCCGGGCTTTGAGATACAGCAGCGCTGTTAATGTAGCGATAAGGGGCACAATAATCGCGCTGAGCATCGCAACTATGATTGCTGTGACGCGTTGAGTGAGCAGTGGCGCATGCGGCGCCTTTGACATTCTGAGCGCAAAAGCGACTGGCAAGGCAAAGACGGAACTCGCTACTGCGGGGATCGCCCACTGCAGAAAGAGAACGGCAATCACTGAGCGCCAGCACCGTTTTACCAGGGCTTTGGAGCGTTTTAACGCAGCGCGCCCCTTGAGTCCCTCCATCATTACGACCGGTGAGGCTAGCGAATAATTGATGAACATGATCACACCGGGAATTACCAGGAGAATCAATCCAATCCCCCAGCGAATTCCGGCTATCACAGTCGTAAGCAGGAGAGGCTTCAGTCTTTTCTTTACCGCAAGGTAAGCAGTGCGCAGCTGGAGCGGTCTAAGTGGAGATAAATAAAGCTGCGTTACCAATCTTATCGTGACCCCGATGATAAACGCGTTGATAAAGAAGGTGAGGATAAACATTACAACAGAAAGAATGATTTCTATTGCACTTGTTGGAGCGCTGAAGTCGACCCTTGGACCGCTACCAGGACTCCTGGGTACTTCGGCGGTCGCTTTCATCAAGCTTACAACCAGGACTCCGGCGTGTAAGAACATCAACGGCAAATAGGTCAGGAAAGTAAATCTAAAAAACTTTGGAAAATGCTCGATATAAAGCGCGAAGGCCCGACGGAGCAACGCCCCGGCCCCATCAGAAGTGGCACGTAGTGCGCTGGAGAATCCTGCTGCGCTCGCCGATCGATCCGCGGGATTTTTGGCGAGCGCCGACATTACAACAGCGGCCATGCGCTTCGGCATCTTCTTGCGTTTGTCTCTGAGTGGCGGAGGAGTCGCCTCAATATGAAGCTTCATCAGCTCAAAGGGCGTGCCGGCAAAGGGAGGCGCACCAGCCAGCATCTGGTAAGCAATCACACCGAGACTATAGATGTCGCTTCGCGCATCAAGCGGCTCGCTGCGACATTGTTCCGGGGACATATAGATCGGCGTGCCAAGAATTGATCCCACACGAGTGAGACCATCCGCCGGAACCGTCTGCCGAGCCAGATTCTCCGCAGTAGTTTGTCGCTTGACGCGCGTTGGCTCCTGGTCCGGTTCGCGCGCAGGCTGGATGAGCGTGGCTGCCTCTTCTGTTCCCCCTGGAATGATTCGAGTCGCTGCTTCACTCGACACAGGTTCGCGGCTTTGCTCCTTGTCGGCAAAGA
This sequence comes from Blastocatellia bacterium, assembly GCA_035258805.1. Lineage (GTDB taxonomy): Bacteria > Acidobacteriota > Blastocatellia > UBA7656 > UBA7656 > Onstottus_A. The sequence goes on from DATFWY010000101.1 coordinate 48,643, forward strand.
TCAGCGTCGCGTCGCTCTCTCCGGAAGGTACTTGAATTAGCGTTGCGTCGTTCTCTCGGGAGGGCACTTGAATCAGCGTTGCATCCTCTCCCGTTGGCGCTTGAATCTGAGTCGCCGATTCGGAACCATCCGCTGAATGAACAAAAGTTTTAACCTCAACGACCTGGGTAGTGCGCGCAGATCGCGCAAGCGTTTTCGAATCGCCTCCGGACGAACTTGGGTTAGTAGGAGAACTACCGGCGGTCAATGCATCGGTCGCGCCTGCTGTTTCGACATCTCCCAGTTTGGCGAGACCAAAATCCAGAACTTTTACGGTGTAGCCGCCGCGTCGATTTGGTTCGAGCCAGATGTTGTCAGGCTTCAGATCGCGGTGAACGATTCCCTGCTGGTGAGCTTCATCGATCGCTGAGGATGTCTGTTCGACAATGTCGACGACCCAATCGATCGGCAGACTGGATTCCTCTGCCAGAACTTCGGCGAGGGTGCAGCCATCCAGATATTCCATCACCAGGTAAGCAATGCGTTCCTGCTCAACATGGGCAAAGCCAAAATCGGTTACATTCACTACGTTTGGGTGATAGAGCCGACCTGCAGCCTTCGCCTCGCGCTTGAAACGCTCGATGAACTCATCGTTCATCATAAACTGAGGGGTAATCACTTTTACCGCAACAGGACGTCCGGTGCCGAGGTGAGTCGCAAGGTAGACGGAACCCATTCCGCCCTTACCGAGTTCCCGCTCGATTCGATACTTCTCGTCAAGAACTTCGCCGATGAGCTCTGCTTTGGCCATCAAACCCTCGCGAAATGCAAAAAATGGCTAGAGGTTCCTTCGATAAGCGTTGTTCTGAACCAATTATCTGAAAGTTGGACCGACGAATGATATTGACCAGGCATGACGGACGTCAAGGTGGGGGTTGGGGGCTGGGTCACTGTCGGTCGGAAACCAGTTGCGATGTTCCTCAAAACGATCGAATGGGACCATTCGAGAAGTTGATGCCTCGGCTAAACTGTAAATCGACCATGGCTCACACAGAATGCTAATGAAGGGAAGCTATAGCCCGCGACGACCATAGCGAAGAGGGTCCAGAAGGTCTGCATATCTTCGCGCCCACGCTAGCCATCCCGCTTAAACCAACCAGAATGTCTTGCTGGAGCCAGGTCAAATTTTTTCACACTCAATTGACTTCATCTGATATTATTAGCGGCGGTGAACAGGCAATTTCCCGACTGTTAGGTCCTTTTCT
>DATFWY010000102.1:0-11559 GCA_035258805.1 Blastocatellia bacterium
CGCGTACGTAAACGGAGTCACTATCCCGGTAGACGGGGGAATTTGTATAACGTAGAACGCTACAACGTACCACGTTTATACCGTTGTACGTTCAGCGTTTAGCGTTCAGCGTTAAACCTTTATCAGTCCGTCAGCGTAATCTGCGTCATCTGTGGATCTTTAAATGTACCGGAGACTGTCTAGTCTGTGTTTGGGTTGAGAAGTTGAAGGGATGGTTCCGCAGACTAGATAGTCTACGGTACGGCAGCCGGCTACGGCACAAGGAGGATTGAATATGAAATATGCTTTTTTGATGATCATCTTTTCCACCGTTGGTTTTATTAGCGCGCTAATAACAAACGGGCAAAACTCCGCACCAACCGAGCCACAAGCACAACCGGCGACTCCTGTGCTTGCGCCGAGCCCGTCGCTATCCAAAGATTCCCGGTGCTTTGAGCTGCGAACCTATTACGCCGCGCCGGGAAAACTTGAAGAGCTCCATGCGCGGTTCCGCAATCACACGATGAAACTCTTTAAGAAGCATGGGATGGAGGTAGTCGGCTTCTGGGGACCGACGGACAAAGACAAAGGATCGGAGAACACTTTGGTTTACGTACTGGCGTTTCCCAGCCGTGAAGCTCGCGAAAAAGCGTGGCAGGAATTCCGTACTGATCCTGAGTGGCAGGCGGTCGCAAAGGAAAGCGAGAAGAACGGAAAGCTGACCGATAAGATTGATTCGGTAGTTATGAAGGCGACCGACTATTCGCCCATAAAGTAAGAAAGGTAACTATGACTGACTACAGACTGTTGGTAGGGAAATCAGCGATCGTCACCGGTTCGGGACGAGGAATCGGGCGAAGCGTTGCAAAGCTCTTCGCGGACCACGGCGCTTCGGTTGTTATCAACGACATCGATACCGGCGTTGCGCAGGCAACCGCAAATGAAATCACTTCGGCTGGCGGCCGAGCCGCGGTTTGTGCTGGAAGCGTGACTGATGCCGAGTTTCCCGATCGACTTGTGAAGAGTGCGGCAGAGTCCTTCGGCGGGATCGACATTATCGTCAACAACGCCGGATACACCTGGGATGCGGTTGTCCAGAATATGACCGACGAGCAATGGTACGCGATGATCGACGTCCATTTGACAGCGCCGTTCCGGATCATCCGCGCCGCGACGCCTTACATGCGCGAAGTTGCAAAGCGGGAGATCGCCGAAGGCAAACGCGTGCATCGAAAGATCATCAACGTGTCGTCTACATCAGGGGTTGCCGGCAATCCGGGCCAGATCAATTATTCCGCCGGTAAAATGGGAATCATCGGCGTGACTAAGACGATGGCGAAGGAATGGGGACGGTTTAACATCAACGTCAACGCGGTTGCATATGGCTTTATTGAAACGCGTCTTACTCAGTCGAAAGAGAAACGCGAGACAATCGAGCGCCAGGGCAAACAAGTCGAGATCGGAATACCTGAACAAATGCGTCAGCTGGCTGCGCAGATAATCCCGCTGGGTCGTGCTGGTACGCCTGACGAAGCGGCTGGACCAGTTCTGTTCCTTGCGTCCCCGCTTTCTGATTACGTCACGGGACACTGTGTGTTGGTTACGGGTGGGTCATACGTGTGATTTTTAGAAGTCCAGGGTTCATCATCAGCATAACGAGTCAGAGACGTCGGTCAACCGCTACGGGTAGACCGCACTAAAAGGCAATGCACTATCAATGTTCGACTTGTGGGAAGGCGCATGAGGGTCTACCTGATATTGGGATAGATAAGCCAGACCCTTACTCGATGGTTTCGGGCGAAGAGATAGATAAACGAATCGAACTAACTCCAGATACATGTATTATTGATAACGAGAATTTCTTTATTCGTGGCGTGATTGAAATTCCTGTACTCGATTATCCAGAAACCTTTGGCTTCGGGGTCTGGGTATCACAGAAGCGCCAGAACTTTTATACTTACTTAAACAGCTCCGATTCCGCCGAAATCGGCCCTTTTTTTGGTTGGCTCGCAACAAGAATCATCTACTATGAACAAGAGACGCTATTTCTTAAAACAATGGTGCACTTTCGTGGTGGAGGCCAGCGTCCGAGTATTGAGGTGGAACCGACAGAGCATCAATTATCACTAGATCAGCGCACTGGAATTGCGTTGGAGAAGGCTTGGGAGATCGTTCATTACTACTTGGACGCCAAGCAGGTAGCGGCTGACAACGAGTGAGTTGCGATAATCTATCCTAATCGGATTGCCCTCTTGAGTAGGTTCCTGCATTGACTAGATTTCGTGGTTCAATCGTGAAATCTGACCCACATTTTCCAGATGACGAGAACGGCAACGTTCTCAGACGGTTGGCAGCCAGGGGCGTTGACCTGGGCTCTCCCCGTGTTATGGATTTCGAGCACCGCTTTCCTGATCAGGCCTCTGCAGTAGGATTCTACGAAGCCATTCAGGAAACCGTGCTTGAAGCGAGAATTATTCAGCCGGACACGGAAGATGGGAGTGGCTGGGAGGCTCAATGCCGCCAGCGGATGATTCGGACCCAATCAGCGATCACCGACACTGAGCAACGACTAACCGCTGTAGCCGGCAGATTCGGGGGTTATCCTGACGGTTCGGGAACATTAAGCAAACCTGACGGTTCACCGGCCGAGTGACGGCGCCGGCCCGAGCCACGGAAAGACGCGGCCGCTGCTGATTTTTGCTTCGCTCTATTCCAGCGAAATGGTCCAGGTCCTCACACAAAGCTCGATAGTTAGGCGGAGCAGGAGGCATTGAGCGATGGCATCGCGGGCGGATTATGGCATCGATTCCCCCGTCATCGTCGCCAGCTTATTTATCCTGAGCGGGGTCGGCTTTGGGGCGGCGTTGGCGTGGTATCTCTTCGGCGAGCCGCCCTTGTTTGGTGAGATCGCGCTCGTAGCAGCTGGCGTATACTTCTTATTGGGTGCCGGCGGAATGTTGAGCTACAGCAAGCTAGGCAAGCTGCGCATCCGCGAGGAGATCCTGGAGACGATCAAGTTGTGCGGCGATGAAAGCGCGCTCGACGTCGGCTGCGGGCGAGGGCTGTTGCTTGTCGGAGCTGCGCGCCGCTTGACCACCGGCATAGCCGTCGGCTTGGACCGTTGGGTAGCGGGGTCCCTAATCGACAACCGCCCAGGAGCCGCCCTCGACAACGCTCGTTTAGAGGGAGTGCTGGATCGCGTGGAGGTCACGCGGGGTGATGTCCGGCAGTTGCCCTTTGGTGGAGACTCATTCGACGTCGTCGTTTCCAACTTCGTAGTGCATGAAGTGAACAATAGGACGGAACGGGAGCAGATTTTGCGGGAGATGGTTCGAGTGCTCAAGCCGGGTGGACGACTTGCGTTGGTGGATTTCATATTCACGGGCGAGTGCGTCGGCGTGTTACAAGGAATCGGTATCGCGGATGCCAAGAGAGCGCGGGTAGGGTCGTCCTTTTCTTTCTGGTTCGGTGCGGTTATCAATTTCGGACTCGTGCAGACTTACCAGGTAACAGGAAGTAAACCGTCTGGCTAATCACATAAAGGGAAGTTCACAAAAGGAGTAAACAGAGGTTCAATTGTGCTCGTCTACGCGCTCACCAAGTTCGTAGCGTATTGCATGTGGTGCCTGCTGGGGTTGCGCTTGCACGACCCGGCGCAAGCAACGTTCCGGCGCGCACTGAAATTCGGTGCACTGCGGTGGCTGCTGGGCTTAGCGTTTGGTGTTATGGCCGCCATCGCGCTTGGCTCGGTGTCGTCAGAGTCCGTTGTACGGCTATACTTTGGGGTCTATGTGCCGCTTCGCGTTGTAGAGTGGTCGATCATGGTCTTTCTCATTCACCGGGCAGTGTGCGGCCAACCTTCATCTAGTCGCAGTGCGATGATCTGGCTTTGGGTTCTTGGTGGCATCGGGGTTTCATTTGCTACTGATCTTGCGTCGCCCGAGGGAATGGCGGGCCGTTTCTGTGTCGGCCGTTGTCTTTGCTAGCCGCGTGCGTGCAAAGACCCGACTCAAGTACAACCTTACTCTCATAAAGTTGGGGCTGGTCCTGCGATTTTGCGATTCGGTGCGCGGAGCAGTCGCGTTGACTCTTCTACAAGGCAAACTGCCGAATTGCAAATCGCAGGCCCGACCCCTTATTCCATCCGAAATATCTTTCACGAACGTCCAACCTTGACCATCAAGACCATCGAGCCGAAACTTCTCTCGGGAGCAACCTTGTGTAGTTATTAAAGGAGGCTACTGAGATGGCTGACGAAGCGAAAACCAAGAAATGTGCGCGTGAGACTTGTAGATGTGCCGCCGCGGAGGGAAGCAAGTATTGCAGCCCGGAGTGCGAGGATGCTGCCAAGGTCCACATAATGGAGATTGGCTGTAGCTGTCATCATCCCGAGTGCGGTTAAGATGGCAACTGATCCGCGGCGTATCAGATGGCGATAGACGCGTTGACCGCAGACAGGTTTTTGGACGTCGCGAAAGCGGCAATCTAAACCGCACCCTTCGGAGTCACGAACAAGGGTCCGATTGGATTCGAATATCCCGTTGTCCGAAACACCAGGACTTATTGGTGATTTCGCAATGCATTCAAATGATTAACAGACGGAGCATATTAAAGGGCATCTTCTGCTCAGCGTTAAGCGCTGTGCCTCTCAGAAGCATTAGTATTCCAATGCCACAGAAAAAGACTATGCCAGGAAAAGAAACCAAGATTTTTGATCCCGCAGATGGGTTTGCTCCGCTTACTGATGCCATCATTTTAACTGACGCCTCCGTCATCAAGCGCGGTAATCGCTGGTGGATGCATCTCGCCGGTCGAGCAATGAATCGCGAGAGCATCGAATTGTTCAGCGCCTCGCTGCCAGAAGGCGCGCCGCTTGCCGCAACCGGGTGGGCCCTGACAGCCAAAAACGAAGACAAAACTAAAATCGCGGATCTTGCCGGACACGAACGCAGCAAAGCGTGGGATCTGAAAGGTGGGAGACACTGCCCTTCTTATGTGCGCGGCTGGGACCCTCAGCGCAAAACCTGGGTCGAGCGAATCTATTATGCCGGCGGGGCAAGTAACGTTTGGGGACCATATACCATCGGATACCTTGAATGGGATGGAGCCAGGTGGGTTGACCAAGCGTCGCCCGCGTTCGCGGCCAACGAAGATTGGGAACACGGCAGCGTCTATGAACCAAATCTCATTTACCATGACGGCAAATGGAAGATTTGGTATGTGGCCGGGTCTAATCAGGAAGACTACATTGTGCAGGGTTATTCAGAGAGCCCGGACGGACGCACTGGTTGGAGCAAACACCAAATCTTCTTCGGACCGGAAGAGAAGGTCTTCGACTTCTGCGTAGTCCAGACGAAAAGGGGCTATGAGGCCGTCTTCTCGCGGGTGATACTTGGCAAGACGCTTCCGTCCGCACCACTCGGGCTGTGGTGGTGCGAGGCTAAGTCGCCATCCTCCAGGATTTCAGATTGGAGTAAGCCTGTGCAGATCTTGACCGCCGAAGATCGGAGTTGGCACTCGGGTCCGTGGAAGCCATCGCTGTGCTATAGTGACGCGGATTCGAATAAGATGTTTGTTTTCTTTGACGGTCTGTATGCGAAGAAAGAAAATAGCCCGTTTCCGTATGTATTCACACTCGGCTGTCTGGAACTCGAGCGGCCTTAACAGCAGAGTTGTTGTGAATCAGGAGGTCAGATAGGTGCGTTTGAGCATCCACGATCTAAAAGTGTACGTGCCGGCGAAGGACTTTGAGCTATCGAAGAGATTCTACACTGCTCTGGGATTCAAGGCGTCCGAAGGATGGGGCGGAACCGTGGATTTCGAGCTCGATGGCAACAGATTCCGGCTGCAGAACTACTATGTCAAAGACTGGGCTGACAACTTCATGATGGTTATGGGCGTTGAGGACGTCGAGGCGTGGCATCAACATGTTAAAAAAATCTCCGGCAGTAGTGAGTTCGGCAACATCCGCATAAAAGCCCCCGAGGCGGTCGGAGACTCGCTCGTTCTTCACGTGGTAGATCCATCCGGCGTGCTGCTCATCTTCGTTCAATAGCTCCAGTATGGTTCGTGATCGGTTTGAAACGACTGACTCAGGGCATCAAGGGTTTCGTTTTACCCAACATCGAACCAAGAAGTTTAATTAGAAATTTTTATCTCATTTCGCCGCAGCAGCTCTGAGCCCCTGGCAAGGGCGAAGAAGCCCTTGAAACACACGCGCATTATTGTCACTCACTACGGCGGGCCCGATGCTCTTCAGGTTCTTGAGGAAGAATGCCCCGAGCCGAAGCCTGGTGAAGTGCGTGTCAGAGTTCTGGCTTCAGGTGTCGCCTTGCCCGACATCATGGCGCGCGAGGGCGTTCATCCCGAAACACCTCGCGTGCCGTTCACGCCGGGGTGGGATCTTGTAGGAGTAGTAGATCGGCTCGGCGACGGTGTCTCTGCAATTGAACCAGGCCAGATCGTTGCCGCGATGCCAATCAGCGGTGCGTATGCTGAGTACGTCTGCCTGCCGCAACGCGAGTTTGTTCCCGTATCATCGGGCCTGGACCCCGCAGAGGCTGTCAGCCTGATTCTGAACTACATCACTGCGTACCAAATGCTGCATCGGTCCGCGAAGGTCAGAGCGGGCCAGCGCGTGTTGATTCACGGAGCGGCAGGCGGAGTCGGCACGGCGTTGTTGCAGCTCGGGCGCCTCGATGGGCTTGAGATGTACGGAACGTGTTCATCGCGAGGGTCGTCGGCCGTATCCGACCTGGGCGGTATCCCGATTGATTACCAGCATCAGGACTTCGTGGAAGAAATTCACCGCCTCACGAGCGACGGTGTGGACGCCGTCTTTGATCCCATCGGTGGTGCTCACATCTGGCATTCCCGCGAGGCGCTGCGTCGTGGCGGGAAAGTTGTTGCCTATGGAAATACTACGTCGCTACGTGGAGAAGGGTTGGCTTCAGGTCGTCCAGGTCATCGTAATCGGCTTCATGGAATCCCCACAATCGCTACGTATGTTGCGCGAGGCTGGCTTTTCCCGGGCCGGAAGCGAGTGGTCCCCTACAGCATTCAATGGCTTAAGCGAGTGAGACCGGCATTGTTTCGACAGGATTTGATCGCCTTATTTGACCTGCTTCAACAGCAAAAGATCAAGCCGCTGATCGCGCAGAGACTTCCGCTTGCCGAGGCGCGATATGCGCACGAGTTGCTCGGCAAGGGAGGCGTGACAGGCAAGATCGTGCTCGAGGTCAACGGTCCGGTGAGCTAACGGTTAGGTCGTTTGCATTAGATTCTTGACTGCAAGTTCCTCTGTAATTACGTTGTAGCTATGAAAACCCGAATCGTCAGAATCGGTAACTCACAAGGCATTCTCATCCCAAAACTTTATTTGAGGCAGACGGGGCTTGATGACGAGGTCGAACTTGATGTTCAGGACAACGAAATAATTATCCGTCGCGTTGGACATCCCAGGGAGGGTTGGGCAGCGGCATTCCGCTCAATGGCTTCATAGGGCGACGATCAATTACTCGATAAGGGCTTAAGAAATCAATCAGGCTGGGATGAGGCTGAATGGCGCTGGTAGCCAACCGATTTGACGTTTCATTGAGACATTCGACGCCGTAAAGCACCGTCAAAAAATGTGGTCAACCAGCCGAAGCGATATTGGCGTGATTATTAACAGTGTTCGTCGTCGGTCACACAGTTGTCAGGTTGTCCAGCTAAATTTTCGAGGTAGTTCATGTCAAAGCCAAGCGACTTCCCCTACACAACAAACCTCAACATTATGTTTCCCCCACTTAGCCTCATTGACATTCCGAGCGTCGTCTCGCAGGTTGAGGCTGAGTGGTTCAACCAGACCTTGTGCAAGGTCAATGACTCTGTGATCCGCCTCGGTGTGATGCAGGGTGAGTATCATTGGCACAAGCACGACGATGACGATGAGTTTTTCTTCGTCCTCGAGGGACACTTCATCATTGACCTTGAAGGCAAATCCATTGATCTTCATCCTCAGCAGGGCTACGTCGTGCCCAGAGGAGTACTTCACCGCACGCGTGCACCGGAGCGCTCGATTATCTTGATGGTAGAAACTGCGGCTATTATTCCGACGGGAGACGCTTAACAATTTGAATATAGAGCATCACCTAAAAACGGACCTTGGAGCTGTTTCCTGAGCATTACTTCGCTCGTCATGATTTAGGTTATTTCTAGCAATCTGCTATGGGGGAAGGTGCGGTGGCAGATGTTTCCGTTATTTGCGTCTCTAACGACGGTTGGGTAGAGGTTGGGTCCTCTCTGCTCTCTGAGCGACAAACTACTGCTGCGGCTTTTTACAAGTCGTGGTGGTGTGGTGTGCGCTTCTTTCATCGAGATGGTCGCTGCTTTGAGATCACCTCTGCAGTCCCGGGCCGGGCACTCACGTCGTTGTCCCGGATTCTGGCAAAAACTATCTACAATCCAAAATTCAGCGTTCGTTATGAGTACAGAGCTCGTGGTGACTACCGACTTTCCGAGCTACAACACGCCCTTGTTGAAGCTATTGACAGGGACGATGACGTTCTCACTCAGTTTCACGACGCTGAGGAATTGAAACGACGCCTCAGTCAGGCGCAATCATTTGACGACGTAGTTGCAGTGTTGCGCTTCGCGGCGATTGACGCCGACTAACAACGGTTGGAATTTCAAAATCGCAGGACGGACCAAGGCAAACCATTTCGTAGGTATGCGCAATTGTGAAGAGATCGCGGATGTCTTCCTTACGGTTCAACAACGATGAATCCCGAGATGACACCTGAGGCCTTAGTGAATCTGCTTCAGCTTTTCGAAAAAGCCGGCATAGAGGTTTGGCTTGACGGAGGGTGGGCGGTCGATGCCGCTATTGGCGAACAAACGCGACCGCATAAGGACGCTGACATAATCCTGCGGGTATCAGATCTCCCAAAATTGCGCGAGATTCTCAGGGGCCGAGGTTTTGAGATACAGCAGGGCGGCACTGAATCCAACTTCGTGTTTGCGGATGGTTGCGGGTTAGAGGTTGACGTTCACGCGATTGTCTTCGACAGAGATGGTAACGGCATTTACCGAATGGAAACTGGATCAGACTGGATTTTTCCATCTGACGGCTTCGCTGGCCGAGGCGTCATACAAGGAATCGTGGTCCGGTGTCTATCTCCGGAAGTTCAAGTATTGTGCCACGCGCACGGATATGTTCCGGCGGAGAAAGACTATCGAGACATGAAACTGCTTGAAACACGTTTCGGCGTCGAGCTGCTGCCACAATTGCGGCGCAAGAGTTGCTCTCCAATCGATCAAAGGGAGGCCGATATGCAACAAGATGAGAAGGAAATCCGGCAACTCGTCGATAAATGGATGACTGCAACAAAGGCTGGCGATATCGAGACACTTCTTACATTGATGTCTGATGATGTCGTTTTTCTTATTCCGGGTGGGGTCGTGATGCACAAAGCTGAGTTCGCTGCTGCAGCACGCGGTCAATCCGGGCCTAACGCTCCCACCTTCGAGGGAACGAGCGAGATTCAAGAAATCAAGGTTTTCGGAGACTGGGCGTTTATGTGGACCAGGCTTACGGTTGTGGGTAGTATGCCGGACAACCCTCACTCGGTTAAGCGTACCGGTCATACGCTTTCGATTCTCAGGAAGCAGGATGGGAAATGGGTGCTCGCGCGTGACGCCAATTTGTTAGGTCCGGTTTCGGACGAATGACGCCTAGCAATATTGCCTGTAGGTGGTGCCGGTCCTGCGCTTCTGCAATTCTGCGGTCGGTTGCGCACCTGTAGCCTTGCCTCACATTGCCTACACGTCCAGAAAGAATTATTGAATACGGTTGGGATTTAGTTTTCTGCACCGATGAATCTGCGAAAATGGCTATATCAAGGAGGGCGGCCCAATTGGTTGGCAAAGATCCTCAATCAGTGGTCAGCCACGGTACACAAGCTCGGTATTGCTCCTAACTATCTTGTGACCCTGGAGGTTCGCGGCAGGCGATCAGGACGCGTTATCAGTCTTCCGCTCGTGATGGTGACCCTCGATGGTGATCGCTATCTTGTTTCCATGCTGGGTGCGGAAGTCGAGTGGGTCCGAAATGTGAAGGCTGCGGGAGGCAATGTCACTCTGCGTCACGGACGACGAGAGGATGTGCACCTTGTAGAAGTTCCGGCAAACGATCGCTCTCGAGTATTGAAGGAGTACTTGAGACGGGCACCCGGTGCGAGACCGCATGTGCCCGTTGACAAGAATGCTCCGCTCTCGGAGTTCGAGCGTGTTTCGCCGGAGATTCCGGTGTTCCGGGTCGTATCGCAGAGCGTTGGTAGTGTGAATACCTGAAAGAGGGCATACACTAAGACCACGATGTGTTGATATGTATTCAGTCGATGAAAATGACAAAGTTATTGAATTGAGCCCGATCCCGCAATGCTCCGTTGGGGCGCCGTTACCCGTTGTGCTCAGTGATGAGCATAGGCTCTTACTAGCCTACTTGATCGAACCTACCGATCCTGGTTGGGACGGCACAACAGTAAGAATTGTTACTCCAAACTCAGAGGAGCCAGTGGCATTAGTCGAGTTCGACCGACATTATGCCCATATGTTTGGCCCTCCTAATGACGAAGCATTTCGCGGTCATCCATTAGCTGCAAGGGGCCTACATGCCTATGCCGCATTTCAGGTTGAGCACTCCTCCTGGATACGCCAACTGGAACGAATGAACTCAATCCATCCTCGCCATAAGCCCGAAAGTTTCAAACGATTTAAACATTATGTGTTTGCCTTTCATGATTCGACATTTGAATGTATTGCAGAAGGCCTTCGAGTCAAGGAATATGAAGGACCGCTAGAGGCAGTTCTGGAGGAGATGAAGAAACGTCTATGGCAAAACCGCATTGTGGGGGGAAACCAGTCAGCACTTTGATATTGTTTTCTCATTGCTGTGCGCGGCGCCGCTAAGCCTTGGCTCGTTACATTAATGCAGTTTTGCACTAAGTCCAGGCCGAACAACTCGAACGCGACTAAGAATTGGGACGAGATGAATGCATCAACCCATCGTCAGGATCAGTTCGACGTAATCGCCGATGGTCTCGGCCGCTACACCATCGGCGTCTCATTGCCGCCTGGCCACGATCGTGAAGGAGAACGCTTTCCGGTTGTCCTCGTACTAGATGGCAACCTTCTGTTCGATGTGGCTCAGGTCGCATTGCACGGCGGGTTTGCGAGCGTGGGCGGCATGATTCCTCCAACGATTGTCATCGGAGTCGGATATCCTGCTGATGAGGGTATGGCTAGCTTCTATGCATGCCGGAACTATGATTTTCACGGTCCCTGGGGGATGACCGAACCTTTGGGCCAACAGCTCCAGGACATCTTCAAAATGATGAAGACCGCCGAAGGCAAGCCCGAGATGGAGATGCGTGCTGGAGGTTATGAACGATTCATGGCATTCATCAGAGACGAGCTGATCACATCTCTTGCGACTCGCTATCCGATTGACTTAAGTGGTCGCCATACATTGATCGGAGACTCCTCCGGCGGACATTTCGCCCTTCGAGCCCTCTACGATCCATCCAGTCCGTTCAAGCG
>DATFWY010000103.1:0-8220 GCA_035258805.1 Blastocatellia bacterium
AAGCCGCAAAGACGCAAAGGAATTATTGACGTTTGGGCGTGACGGCTTCCTTGGGTGGACTATAGCGCACTTGAAAATCCGAAACGCGCTGACATGGCTTCACCTCGATTGCTGCGTTAGCGGCACTCGCTTCACGTCGAAGCGCCGCTCTGCTGGAGCTCTTCCACGCCTGTGGCCGAGGTACCCTCATTTTCAAATCTTCTTCTGGAAGCAGCCGGGCAACTAGCCAATATTTCCCTGGAGCCGCGTTCAGCAATTTGAATGAACCATCTGTCTGCACGTCAGCTTCGATATAACGCAAAAGATCTTCGGCGGAGCTCTGTTCAGAGGGCACCAGGTAGACTCTCAGGCGATCGGGAAGAGAAGCGCCTTCTTTTTCAGGAAGCACCCGACCTCGAATGGAGGCGGCTCCCTGACCCAGTACTACTCTGACGCCGTTTGTCCGCTGCCCGGAGCGCACTGTGATTCCACTTCCGCCGGCATCGACCGGAGTATTGGTCGGACTCGGTACAGTCACAGTTTTTATGTACCAGGATTCATCCAGTAATAATCTCGGGTCGATCCGATAACGACCGGGCGACAAGCCTTGAAAAACGAATTCCCCATCCTGATCAGGTGACCCGCCCGCCATTGGAACGCGTGCGGGCGGACCAGTCTGATTTGAATCATCAGAGCTCATAGTGATCATGGTTTCTTCGACTGCGGGCGCGACCTTTGTTTCACATTTAAGATTCTTAGTAGCGATGTCCAGTATCAAGCGACCGGATAAGGAACCGAGCGGAACAAGATTTATTGCAACACCGGTGACGTCGTGACCTTTCACCTTAAGCGGTACTGGTTTCGATTCAGCACCGTCATAGCCCTGGGATGGGCCACGCCTGGCTATCAAGTAGTAGTCACCATCAGGCACGCCGAGAATAGAGAATCCGGTATCGTTAATCATGAACCGAGGAGAACTTTGAGCTTCCGTCTTATCGTCAGAAGTCCGCATCACCGCAACACTAAAATTCCCTATGAGGCCAAGGCCCTCGGGAATTATCTGATCGATGACCTTACCGCTGATCGTGTGACCAGTTTCTCCACGATATCGAATATCTATCCCATTAGTCTCGGCGCCGTTTTGCACGACGATTTCCGCTGCCGTATCCCGTGTTGACGAAGGGTAATATGTAGGAATGATGTCTTCATAAACAGAAAACCCTGATCGGAAAGCAGTCGAGCCCGCCGCAACGATGTAAGTCCCAGCAGGCAAACCAAAGAGCCGGTATGCGCCGTGGTCATCGGTATATCTCAACAACCCGTAATTGTTTCCGCTGCGTCGTCCGAATTGATCCAGAACCTGAGTTGCCATTACAGGAACACATACCACCGGCTCACCATCCGAAGTGGTCACAGTTCCTGCTACGACGCCGCCTTTCTTAAGAATCAGGTTAACTGTGTCCCCTGGTTTATGGTAGACAGTGTCGCCAGGGTTCGTGGCCTGAACATAACCGCTGGCCTGACCGAAAATCAGGTAGTTGCCTCGGGGAAGCTCATCTGCAACGAATCTACCCTCTTCGTCAGCGGTAATGGTTCTTCGCACTGGCTGTCGAGCGACGCCATTCACAACTACCCTCGCATTCGGAATCGGGTTTCCAGACTCGTTCACAATTCTCCCGCTGATCGAGCTACCACGCTTGTCCCCGACTTCTTTTGGACTCTGAGCAGCACTCTGTCCGACGACCACCAGCATTACAAAGGACAGGGCAGCGGTGAGAATCGTAACAATAGAAAGGAGACGTTTCATATCACTCCGAAAGAAAGCACTGGCTATTGCTCCTTGGTCAGGTCCACAATCAATGTAACTTGTGTTTCACTTCGGTTTGTCACCGATACTGTTTGCTTGACTAGCCTTGAAAACACCGCAGGACTACTAGCGTCAGGCGAGGATGGTCTTGATTGATAATTAAGCGTGATCTCGTACTCACCCGGCACGAAACCAGAGGCGACAAAGCGACCCCTCGCATCCACCGGCTGACTCATATTGCTGACATTGTCCTTGCTCCCCACGCGGCGAATGTTTAGAAACATCATTGTGCTTGATGTAATCTCGCCGCCTTCGACTTTAACCTGCCCGCTAATTACGCCAGTGCCGTAAGAGAATATTATTTTGACGCCAGTTATCTCCTCGTCTGATCCAACTTCTATTGCGTCCTTTTGTTCAATACCGTCACGCTCGATTCGAGAAAGCGTGAGTCCTTTTGGAGAGTAATAAGGCTGGGGATAAAACCGTACAATTCCTCGTGGTATTCCGGTTATACGAAAACTGCCATCGGAACCAATTCGTAATAACCCTCCGCGGCGCCAAACGTTTGGTGAGCCTGATGAATAGCTGAGCTGGATTTGCGAAAGGTTCGGTACTGTTTGGCGTTCGGCGCCCTCTATGATTACGTTGCCTGTAATTTGTGAGCCAACGTGCAGCTTAACAATCAGGCCACCAACATCACTGTCGCTTACTGTAAACGGTGCGAGGTCACTATAACGATCGGTTTCGCCTGACGGCTGTGCATATGCGGCATATTGTCCGGGTGACACACCCTGAAGAAGAAATTGCCCGCTCGCATTGCTCGTGGAACCCGAATAGAACGTCATTCTAAAGTTGTTGGTCTGAGGATCCTGTACGCCGTAACCGTAGGCCATCCCTACGATAGGCTTGCCACTGATCGCATCGACGATACGCCCAGAAACCGAGTAAGCCTTTGAATGGCCAATCACGATATCCACGCCGTTTGATTCGCTGCCCGCAGTGACGTCTATGCTTGTTGCTTTTG
This sequence comes from Blastocatellia bacterium, assembly GCA_035258805.1. Taxonomy (GTDB): domain Bacteria; phylum Acidobacteriota; class Blastocatellia; order UBA7656; family UBA7656; genus Onstottus_A. The sequence continues at coordinate 2,811 of DATFWY010000103.1, forward strand.
AATCGTCCGATGTGCCTGGATGGTAATACGTATTATTTCCGTTAAGAGGAGGGGCCGGACCGTTCGGTTCCCCTCCGACCGCCACCAGGTACTTGCCCGGCGGCACACCGAAGAGCCGGTAGATTCCTCGATCGTCGGTCGATGACATCATTTCGATATATGGAAAGTAAATCGGCCTTTTTGACGCGTCGGCAGAAATCAATCGAACGTTCTCCTGAATTACCGGCTCGCCGTCCGCATTTGTTATTCGCCCGGTTATTACGCCGCCTGGTTTCAGCGCAAGGTCAATTCCATCAACTGATTCGCCGTCATTCAGGTTTATGATCTGCGCCTGACGCCCGTAAAGATTGCTAGTGACTAGCGCTGGTGCGAAAGCCTGGAGTTGGTAACCGCCCGCTGGTAACCCTCGCAGTTGGAACCGACCATCGTTGTCCGTGGTCGCTTTGGAAGTTGTCGTATTGCTCAAACGCGGACCGCTTGGTAACAGCAGTACAATCACACCCCGTGCGGGCTGATCGTTGATTGTTACTCGGCCGGAAATTGTGCCACTTGGTTCCTTAGGCTGTCTCGATTGCTGGAGAGCAATTGTTGGAGAGGCAAGAACAACATATACGGTCAAAAAGGTGACGATTCGCGGGACAGAGAACATTTCGATCCTCCTTGCGGAATGAGAAGATCGCCCCTGGCTCTGTTTGTGCGGGGGCATTATATCCTGTGGCGTTGATTACGAAAACAGGAGGATCTGAATTTTAGGAGTATTTGAACATTTTTCTTCTCTGCGGGCCTTCAATGCCAAATTTTGCGCAAAGACGAAGCAGGGCACTGATTTCACGCCGTACCGGAAAGCTCGCAAATCATCTATTTAGGTCGAGGTGGAAACTTGAGTAACATAGCCCCCATAAATTCCGATGAAGCCCAGCTGCCCACAAAATACCCCACGGAGCAGCTCAGCGCTTATTTCCTGGAACTAGAAGGTCTACTGGCGCGCATAGATGCCGCGGCTACTTACTACCAGATCTTGTGCGTTGACCGGACGGTCGGACAGGAACAGATCAAGTCCGCATTCGAGTGCCTGGTCAATCAACTTTATCCACCTTATGCAATTGGCCGAACGATTCCGGCTGAGATTAGCTCGCGAATCGATCGGGCCTTCACGAAGACCTCGCATGCATTCGCTGTACTTGCCAGCTTTACTAAAAGAAAAGACTACGATCTTGCGTTAATGTCGATTCTGACCAGAACCGCTGTAAGCGATCAATCGCGGAATAAGACTAGCCGGGTGGAGAAGTCCGCTGTTTTGGAGCAGAACGAACCAGCGCCCCAGGCTTCTCCCTCGAGAGGCGATCAGGTGAATCTCAAGCGCGTACTTCACCACAAAGAAGTGTTCAGCGAGACCACCAGAGCCAAGCCCGGTGACAACCGGCGACGCGTTGAACGATTCAAGCTCTCCATTCCGGTCCGCGTTACAGGCTGTGACCGGCGCGGTAAGTGGAATGAAATGGCCGAGACCATTGACGTAGGTAGGACCGGCATAAAGATTCGCTTACGTCGTCGAGTGTCTCCCGGCACGGTGCTGTACGTTACTTTACCCTTGCCGGCTAAACTCCGATCGCACGGTTTTGCAGAGTCCAGTTACAACGTCTACACGTTGATTCAAAGAGTTGACCCGCCGAAACAAGGATCGCGCCTGGTCGGGCTCGAGTTCATCGGGGAACGTCCTCCAGCCGGTTTCCTGGCTACACCCTGGGCAAGCTTTCGTCGTAAACGATCCGGCAGAAAGGAATGCCGTCGACCCGCCCGCGAGCAAATAGCCGAGGAGGTCACCGTAGAGTACTTCGATGAAAGTATGCGCGCGATCTCAAAAGATGAGGCGAGAACTGAAAACGTAAGCAGTCAAGGTCTTCGTATCATGGGAACTTCCGCGCCTGCGGAATTTGACCTCATGCGGGTTAGTTGTCAAAGCCTTAACTTTGAAAGCATGGCGGCGCTTCGAAACAGGTACACAGGCAAGGACGGACTAGAGAGGGTCTGCGTAGAGTTCATTGACAAGGAATGGCCTGTGCAAAACACATCGATCAATTAGCTGTTGAATCGAACAAATCTTTACCTTCCTGGCGATTTTCCTATCGAGCTTGACGTCCAGAATATTGGGTATTCAGTAGCGACCAGGGTCATAGTGGATACTTAATTGACAATACTTTGGACAACTTTGTATACATACCACCGTTTTTCACGGGTCCAATCGGGTAACTAACTGCGGCAGTATTGGAGATTTTCGGACTTGGTCGCACTGCGTCACCGGTCTCTTATATTTCGAATTCTGGGCATATAACTTGCACGAATTCACTCCCCGTCTCAGGCGAACCAAAAAGCTTTGTTCTGGATCACTGATTCGAGCGGCTTGCGCAGCGCGAGTTGGCGAGATCTGCGGAATACTCTATCGGCTGAGCTGCATCAACGGAGCCTAGCCCGGAGGTAACTAATGCGAGGAGTGCCGCGCCTGTTTTCATATGTGGTGTTTGCGGCCGTGGCTCTCGCGTTAGCTCTCCCTATCGCTAGCCTTCGAACCGGCGCCAGTGTTCAACCTACAAACTCGTACTCGAGCTCCGTTCGCTCGCGGCAGACTGCTCGGCCATCCGCCGCCTTACTCGTTGAAGCCGAACAATCGGATCAAACCGGGAATGCAAATACCAACCTTTCTCCTGCCGGCCGAATCCCTGAGGAGACACTGAGTGCGCTTGGGTTAAGACCAGTTGCCGATCCACAAAACACAAGCAAAAAAATTGCTCAGAGGCTCCAGGACAAGAAGAACGGCAACGAAGTGTCCATCCAATCCGGACAGCCGGTTGTGCTGAACTCGCGAAGCGCGTTGTCTGCAGCGTTGCTCACCGCTATCGGTGGCCGGGAAAACCAGTTTTCGGAAGTGACATTGATCGCCGATTGGGATGGTCGCGAAGATTGCGCGGCTGACCGGGAGCAGAAGGTCGATGACTTCTCATTTACAGAACCGGACATCGATCTGTCGCTTACAAGGACTGCGATCTCTGAGCACACCGTAGCAAATGGGTTTGCCGAGAACGTGTACTACTACGGAGACTCGGTCGGGAACTTGTGGGTGGGCACCGACACAAATCCGGGAATCGGCTCGGGCAGCCAGATAGATGTCTTGAGACAGATTAACCTGCCCGCGCTATTAAATACCGGAACATCGGGAGGATTCACGCTCCCGTTTTCATTCTGTGCGGATGACCAGGTAGCGATCACCGGAATCGCGGTGAGTCCGGTTGCGGACCTCTTCGACTTCGGGCTGGACGGCGTTATCGGCGAAGTGGTGTATGTGTCAGCATTCGATCCGGAAGGTTGTGTTCGTAACGGATTGACCAATCAGCCGATAAGAACCAGGATCCTGGCGTTTGCCTTTACCGACGGAACAGGCGGAGGTGCTATGACACCGGCTGGAGCGCACGAGGTCATTGTTAGCACACTGTCGAATGTAGCCGGATTGTCTGTGGATGACGATGGCTCGCTCTACTTCCATCTGGTGGATCTGATTCAATTCACTGGAGGAGCGATCTTCAAGTTGACCGAAATTGGTCGTACTACTGGCTCTTGTTCAGGTCGCATTAATCGAACGGTAACTCTTGGTCCAAACTCTGGCCCGGTTCTGCTGACCAGCATCAACTCAGCGCAGGGAACTACCGCAAATCCCATTCTGCGTATACCGGGGTTCTTCAGAATCACCAACTACAGCGGTCCATCAACATTGTTTGGCAACGTTGTCGCGCTGGCAAACGGTGGCTGCAACGTTCTATATGCTGCGTTGGCGCGGTCGTTTGTGTCCGGCGACGCGAGCTTCGATCAATTGACCCAGGGATTGTTTCCGGCGCCGAGTGTATTTGGAGTCGCTGGGACTCCTTCAATGGTGATCAGTTTCGCCGACTGCTCCGGTTCTTTTGACGTTTGCTCCGGTGTGGCGACCGGATCAGTGTCCGTCAATGTCGGCGGCATCCTTCCGGTAGCGGACGGCATTGCTGATGCAGCGCAGAACGGAGTGACGCGAATTCCTGGAGTGAACAATTTCCGAATCTTCGTTCAAGGGAACGGGCCGAGCCTGACGCTGCCTGCGGGAGGGACCGCAATTGTGCCAGGGACGCCTTCCACACTTTTGAAAGTGGATATGCAGGTTGATTACACGCTCTATTCCGGCCTGGCAGTTAACGAACAAGGCACAGTGTTTGTTATTTCGGGCGGGACGCCCGCCGGAATCGGAAAAAATCCAAGTCCAATGCTCGGAGAAGTGCTTTGCTTCGAGGATAGCTGTCCCTCAGATCGACGTGCCGATTTCGTAGATCTTAGAGGGGATGCGTTCCCCAACCCTTCGGCGAGCGGGGGAAACGCCGGAGATGGGGACAGCGATCGATTTGATCACATCTTCTACCAGTCGCCATTGGATCAGCTGACTCTCACACCTGCGGGTCTGGCGGGACTGGCTGATGGCTTCTTGCGTTACACGAATCGACTAGCGCCGAGCGGATTCACCGAGCTTTCCGGAAACACAGGGTTAGGAGTCACCAAGAGAGTTCAGGGCGATGATGATACCGATGGAACGATTATTTTTGAACGCCTAGATCCTGGACATCAGGTAGCCGGAGGGGACGATCAAAACGTTCCTAACCGTGGTGATGATTCGGATGGCGCGGGCACTCCGGTTCTTCCTTTGGGCAGCCTGGAGAGCGGCGGATTTGAGTTTGTGTTAGGAGGTCCTGTAGGAACGGTGAATTGTGTGTGGAACGGGTTGTTTCTCAATTCCAACGGTAACGTGACATTCGGTTCCGGTGATGTGTCTGGCAATGCGAATCTGCCTGATTTCAGACACGGACCGCCGCGAATAGCGCCAGCCTGGACAGATCTGAACCCATCGGCTCGCGATTTAAATTGTGGGACGTTCCCAGTGCAGGCGTTGGGCTTTGCTAACGTGAACGCATTCAAGGTCCGCTGGATCAATGTTCCTCAGTCCGGCAGCGAGGACTGCACTGGAGATCCGGCCAACTTAGCCGGAGCTTCCAACACGTTCTCGGTGACGCTGTTTGATGACGGCACGGGACAGGATGAGAACTCAATAGAAGTCCTCAGTCCGACAGCCACCGTGGGCAACAACATCAACGACGGTTCGGTGACGTTCGATCAGCAGGAAGGCCCGACAGATCTGAGGTTCACCAAAGAGCCGAACACGCAGCAGTTGGTGGGATGCCCGCCGAGACCGGAAGGTAGCGGGATCTTCATCTTCGACTTCTGCCGAATGGATCTGCTGGGAACAGCGGGGCAGCCGGTGATCACCGGGTTCTCGGTAGGCAACCTCGATCCGTTGAATCCGCCGGGATTGTGCGAGATCAACCTGTCTAAGGCAGCG
>DATFWY010000104.1:0-16500 GCA_035258805.1 Blastocatellia bacterium
TGATGCTTATAGCGGGGCAATTCGGCGATGTAGTGCTTGTCGGATCGATTCATTGTGCCGGGACACTTCGCGTGAAAGAGTTCCTCACCCGTAACGGGCACCCGTACTCGTATATCGACCTGGATCGCGACGACGGAGTACAGGAACTTCTGGATCATTTCCAAGTCTCAGCAGCGGATGTTCCAATTTTGATCTGTCGAGGCCAAGTGGTGCTTCGGGATCCGACCAACGAGGAGATCGCAGCGTGTCTCGGCTTCAACGATGCGATTGACCAGACACTTGTCCGCGACTCAGTCATCATTGGCGCCGGACCGTCCGGTTTGGCGGCGGCCGTTTACGCCGCGTCCGAAGGACTCGATGTTCTGGTACTGGAGTCGAATGCGCCGGGAGGACAGGCCGGTTCGAGTTCAAGGATCGAAAACTACCTCGGCTTTCCTTTGGGAATTTCTGGACAGGAACTGACAGAACGTGCGTATACGCAAGCTCAGAAGTTTGGGGCGGAGCTGATGATCGCGAAGGGCGCCAAAAAACTCGTGTGCGAGCGGAAGCCGTATGCAATTGAACTGGAGGATGGTGTAAGCGTTCCGGCGCGCACGATTATCATCGCAACCGGGGCCGAATATAGAAAGCTGTCACTTGAGAACCTCCAGCAGTTTGAAGGCGCAGGCGTGTATTACGGGGCGACCGCGATGGAGGCGCAGTTATGCGGTGGGGAAGATGTGGTCGTAGTTGGGGGAGGAAATGCCGCCGGGCAAGCTGCGGTATTTCTGGCACAGACTGCAAAGCGTGTTCACATGCTTGTCCGGTCGAAGGGTTTGGCCAATAGCATGTCTCGCTACTTGATTCGTCGCATCGAAGACCATCCCAGGATTGACTTACGATCACAATCAGAGATCACAGCTCTTGACGGCACCAATCATCTTGAGCGCGTGAGCTGGCGGGATAACGTAACCGGAGAGTTGGAGACGCGCAACATACGCCATGTCTTCGTTATGGCTGGCGCAATTCCAAACACACATTGGCTGGACGGCTGCATTGCGCTCGACGCGAATGGATTCATTAAGACCGGACCTGATCTGTCGACGCACGATTTGGCCGCCGCGCAGTGGCCGCTGGCGCGTGCTCCACATCTGCTCGAAACAACTTTGCCCGGAGTATTCGCGGTAGGCGATGTTCGCAGAGGCAGCCTCAAGCGCGTAGCATCGGCAGTGGGTGAAGGATCGATTGCGGTCGCCTTCGTACATCGAGTTCTCCACGAATGAAAGGAATACAATGCCTGATAGTGCATGCTCTCATCTGGAAGCGATTACGACGATCAAGCGTGCTAAGTGACGCGAGTGCGCTGTATGTGTGAAGATCGGCGCGGAGTGGTTAGCGTTCAGGTGCTTAGAGGATCTCTCCTTCCTTCACATATCGGCCTTGAGTGATGGCGACCTTTGTTAGCCGGCCCCTGTTACTCCATCCATGCGCTTCTGGGTAATGCTCTGCAAGAGGTTAGCCCGAACGAGTCCGGCAGATATTGCGAGCAATTCTGATCAGCACTGACGTCTATATTTCCAAAACAGGACGCTCATAGGACCCTAGCAGGCAACCAATGGTTTCGTGCCGAATATTCCGGTGCTAAACTGCGCATATGAGTGCCAACAAGAAGACGTCGAAGAATCGGAGAGGCTCAAAGCGGCGCGCAGTCAACAAGGCGACGCCAACCAAACATGCCAGTGCTGACAAGAAGCTAGCCATCAAGAAGAAACCTGCCAAGAAAAAAGCGGACGCGAAAAGCAAAACTGCCATACAGAAGATTGTAGAGTCGAAGAAAGCACCGAAGAAAGTGGCAATGAAAACCAAAGTAACTGTAAAGCAGAAGCTTCGCTCGAGGAAACCTGCCAAGAAAAAGGCGGCCGTGAAAAGCAAAACTGCCATACGGAAGGTGATAAAATCGAAGGAAGCACCGAAGAAAATGTCAGTGAAAAACAAAGTTACCGTAAAGCAGAAGCTTGGCCCGAGGAGGGCGAGAGCAGTTACGAAACTGGCTCCGGACGAGAGCCAGATGATGGATACCACCGTCTTTTCGCGGGCCGGAATAGTAGGACATTCCGGGGGGCAATCGGGAGATTTGCAGGGTTTGTCAGGCATAGAAAGTGCGGATTCCGAAAGTGTCGACGAGTTGCTCGAGGAAGGAAATGCATTCGAGGCCGGCGTAGTGATGGGGGTGGAGGATGCGGGTGACGCCGATCTGGAGGAAGTTCAGACGCACCAAGTGCCTGAGGATGATGTTCCCGGCGAATACCTGGATAACGATTAGGGTCACGGGATTTGACGCCGTGACCTTTGGCTTATTAGAACGAAGTAAATCTATGCCGCGTCCCGTTTTCTTTGCTTTAGCTAATCTCACCTACCACAACTCTTCAACGTTTTACGGACTTGTGACCCACTTTGTGACCCACATGCGGAGAGGGGAATCAGTCTTTTTGCAAACCCTGATGAAAGAATTGTGGGAATTGATGGTGTCGCTCGCCCAAGCCAAGTCGAAATCTCGCCACATGCCGATTAGCTGTTCACGATCAAGAAAGAGACTCCTCAAATACGTGAATGCGAAGAACCTCTACTGGTCTTCGAATAGCTTTGGGCAACAGAAGGCAGCAAGAAGATTAACTCTTAGCAAAGTTATGCTGTGGCGTCAGGCCTAATGCAATGCACACGCTGACAGCCTACGCCGTTTGTGAATCGCCTGCAGCTGTACTGGGAGGCATGGCGTCCGGCGAGCAGAACCGAGCCCGTTGATCACAAGATGGACCTTGTGTTTTGAGGGAGCCTCTGGCTCTTCGAAACACCAAAACTCCACTGCCGCGGCAACCGCGCAGACCAGTTGGCTCGGCTGACCTGGTGGAGATAGTGGCGGTCTGAGAAGTTCCGATGCTACAATCCGCGCCCGGTGGAACCTGCAATCGTCCAGCAGACCCGATAGCAAGGCGATGTGACGGTAGCGGCTACTGTGGTTATAGCGCTCGCCACGGCAGCGAATTTCTTGGTCTCATCCCCGGCCAGGCGAGCCGGAACTGATTCAGCGGATATAACCCGCAAATTTTGAGGCCGCTTTAACTACTCCCAAACATGAAGAAATCCATCCTTATTCCTTGGCTCGCGTTAATCTGCATCTTTGGGGGGGCAATGCTGGGGATGTACCTGCGCACCGCGCTTCCGGACCGTCAACTTAGTCCGGAAACGAAGGACTCTGTGCGGCTCGGAATGGGATTGGTCGCTACCATGACGGCGCTGCTTCTCGGGCTACTGGTCGCATCAGCAAAAGGTTTGTACGACGCCCGGAGGAAGGAGGTGGTCCATCTCGGTGGCTCGCTCGATTTCCTCGACCATTTGCTCGAATTCTATGGGCCGGAAGCGGCTGAGGCAGGTGAACTGCTGCGCGACTTAAACGAGAGTTTGATCAAACAATTGTGGCCGGAAAAACAAGTCCGGAAAGCCGAGACGAATCTCGTCCATTCGCCTTTCAGGGCTTTGTACACCTCGATTTCGAAGCTGGCGCCGGATAACGATGTGCAGCGCGCGGCCAAGGCCGAGGCGTTGGCAACCACCGAGGATCTCAGCAAGACACACTTGCTTCTATACGCAATGGGAGACACTTCGATCGCCACACCCGTGCTGGTCATCGTCATCCTTTGGCTTGCGACCATCTTTATTAGCTTCGGCCTGTTTGCGCCAATGAACTGGACAGCGGTTGGCAGCATGTTCATAGCGGCGCTCTCGGTGTCAAGCGCGATCTTCCTTATAATGGACCTGGACCTGCCATTCGAGGGCGTGGTCCAGATCTCCGACGCGCCGCTGCGCAATGTGCTAAACCGTCGGGGCCCCAGGAAGTTTTCACCGATAGATTCCGTCGAGGTAACCGAGAGGATGCATTGAGCAGACCCAATCATTTGTAAATCGAAAAACCGCTGCGGTCCGTAACGCTAGCGGCTGAGCTTTGGACGGGACGTTGCATACTTCGTTGACCAGCCTTAGCAAAACATTAATATGAGCGACACTCGATCGCGGGGTCCACTCGATCGTCTTCTAGGGATTTTCGGCGATGTGCGGGCCGGGGAGGGCGGGACCGTCCTGCTAATGTCCCTCAATGTATTCCTGCTGCTCGTCGCCTACTACGTCCTGAAGACGGTCCGAGAACCGCTGATTCTCATGGCCGGCGGCGCCGAGCTAAAGTCCTATGCCGCGGCGGCACAGGCCCTGACCCTAATCGCCTACGTCCCGCTTTATGGCTGGTTGGCGACTCGGCTCCCGCGTCAAACTTTTCTTAGGGTGGTCATTCTTTTTTTCGTGGGTTGCATCCAGCTCTTTTACTTTGGCAGCCGGATTGGGGTTCCGTATCTGGGCTTCATTTTCTTCGTGTGGGTGGGCATTTTCAGCCTCACGACGATTGCCCAGTTCTGGTCCTACGCGAACGAGATTTATGCTCGCGCCGATGGAGATCGCCTGTTCCCGTTGATAGCGGTAGGCTCGGCGGCCGGCGCTCCGCTGGGTGCTGCCCTCGCGGAGCGGCTCTTCGCTCTCGGTTTGAGCCCGTACGTCATGATGGAGATGGCGGCCGGGATCCTGCTGTTGCATCTCGCGCTGTATCGGGTGCTGAGCCGCCGCGCCGCCGCCGATCGAGCGGCTGAAGCGCCGATGAAACCCGGCAACGGTTTCGTCCTCGTGCTGAAGAGCCGCTACCTGAGCCTCATCGCTTTCTTCCTTGTCCTCCTGAACATCGTCAACACAGTCGGCGAGTACATCCTGGGACGCGCCGTGGTGACGAGGTCCAACGCCCAGGCTGCGGTCAACATCGGCTTCAGCGAGGAAGCGTTCATCGGCACCTTCTACGGCAGATACTTCTTTTGGACTAACGTGGCCACAATCCTGATCCAGGCTTTCCTGGTATCCCGCATCGTAAAGCGTTTCGGCATGGGTGGTGTACTGTTGGCGCTACCAGTCGTGGCGCTAGGAGCGTACGGGTTGGCGGCGGTCGGGGCGGGGTTGACAGCGTTGCTCTACGTGAAGATCGCGGAGAACAGCACCGACTACTCGGTCATGAACACTGGCAAGCAGATGTTTTGGTTGCCCACGAGCCGTGAGGAAAAGTACAAGGCTAAGCAAGCCATCGACACCTTCTTCGTACGGACCGGAGACATGCTAGCGGCCGGGGTCGTATTCCTTGGCACGCACATGCTGACCTTCGGAGTAGCGGGCTTTGCTAACACTAATATCGCGATCGTGTTGATCGCCATCGGTGTCGCCGTTCTCCTGCTGCGAGAATACCGGCGCCTGACGGCGCCCGCGCCGGCATAGGAGGCGAAGTCCACGTTCGTTATCTGATACAATAATCCACGTTGCACGTGCAGTCCGGGTCAGAGCTTCTAGCTGCATCGGCCCACTTTCTTCAGCTATCAAAACGCTGAACATTGAGAGAATGAATAGCTGCCTTCAGGTAAGGTACGAGGGTTCTCTTATGTTTTCCAGACTAACAACACGCCCAGTAAGGAATCCGAGACGCTTCTCGAGCCCTAGAGTAAGAAGATCGAGCGGCGTCGTCATTTGCACGTTACTCTTTCTCGGACAGGTCCTGCTCTGTCCCATTTCGCGCGCGGATACTCCCAGGCCAATCCAGCAGACCTCTCGTAAAGAGATTCCTCTACCAACCCCGCGCAGTCATTACGAGAAGTTTAAGAAGGGCGCTTCGGGGATTCCGCTATTGATGGACCTGTTAAAAGAATTCAATCCGGACATCCAGCAGGTTCTGTTGAGTTTCGCAAAGGCCTCGGGTCTTCAGGATATCCCCTCAACCGCCGAACTCGATTCTGACCTCAAAAAGCTGCAGAGCCTGATCGAAGCTGCCGGGATAACAAACGGACCGGCGATCCCGAAAGAGCAGGCAGTGTCTTTGCTAAAGCAAGTCAACTGGGCTCCAGTTCGTCCTCTCTTGTTGGAGTTCTTTGTGCATCAGTCCAGGGTCTTGGATATGATCCCCGAGACGTCGGGAGCACTCTGGGGACCAATTGTTCACGATGCATTGCTTTACTTTCTAGACCATCTTTCTGATGATCGTCTGTTGGACAAGCTCGTCGGCCTGGCCTTCCTTCCTCCGGGTACATCGCGTGGGGACTACCTTAAAGAATTCGTCTCCAAAGTGCCGAGCCTTCAAAAGATTGGGCAGATCCTCGCCAGGAATCCTGATCTTGCTCCCGACTATCGGAAAGCGCTACAGGATTTGGAAAACGGTATTCACACGATGACTGTGGAGGAACTGGTTCAGTTCATCACTGAGGATATCGGTAAGCCCTCGATCGACAAATATCAGGTCCAGTTTGCGGATAAGATTCTCGCGGAAGCCAGTGTTGGCGCGGTGATTCGCGCGACGTACGTTCCGCCCGGAGCCGAAATGCGCAAGCAGGCGATTTGCAAAGTGATCAAACCCTACGTTCTCGCGTATATGCCGGAGGATCTTAGCATCATTGATGGACTCGCCGGGTTTTTCACCACAAATCACGATTTTTATCAGCTCGGCTCGATGCCGCTGGTCGAAATGTTTAAGGACATCAGGAAGTCCCTTACTAACGAAATCAACATCGTCGACGAGCAGCAAAACTTCATTCGCGCTCGAGAGTACTATAAGGGAAGCAAGAAAGTGGTCGTGCCGGAGGTATTTCCTATCTCAACCAAGCACGTTTCATTTATGGAGTTCATTACCGGCGAGAAAATAACCAGTGCTTTCCCGGGCGACGCTAAACAGAGAGGCATCATGGCGCGCCGCTTGAGCGACGTCTTGACCAGCGACGTGATTTTTGCGCCCAAAAAAGAAGCCATCTTCCACGGTGATCCACATCCCGGCAATGTTTATCATGTGACAGGTGATCCTAAAAACCCATATATGATCGCACTGTTGGATTGGGGGTTAATGGGGACGTTTCCTCGTCAGGAACGGATCGCACTCGTACAAATGATTCTCGGCGTTCAGCTCAGCGATGCCAAGCGCTTGCACAAATACGCAGGAGCTCTGCTGGAAAATGGCATGCCTACTGATCCTGAAAAGGTTCGGCGAATCGACGCCCTCATAGCGGAGATAACCAAGCCAAAGCCAGGACGAAGCAACTTTAACGCCTTGGAAGAATTGCTTTACGGATTGATTGAGCAGGGGTACGCGACAAAGTTTACCCTGACCCTTTTTATCAAGGCTCAGGTTACGATTGCCGGAGAACTTGTCGAGTTGGATCCCACCCTTAAGCAGGACGACTTGCTGGAGCAACAGATAACCGCGCTCGTTAAGAAGGAACTCCCCAAACGACTGCTCATGTTGCCCGCGTGGAACTACCGCGGCTATAGAAGCTTGCTTTCGAATGGGGACGTAATGAATGTCGTCACTCACAAACCTAAGAAACCAAAGGAATCGAAGGGCCCGTCCCCGAAAACTCTTTCGATGCCGCAAGCACAGGTGCAATACTGAATACTAGTGAAATGTAACAAAGATTTCGCTGGTACGGAGATGACTGGAAAGGTGACCCTGGGGTTAACTCGTCATAAGCGCATGTGCGTTAACGCGCGGTTGTTGAGAGTGGCGAGGCCGGAGGAATTGCTCTAAAGTGCCTTCATCTCTGTCGCGCCAACCACAACAACCCGTCGATTATCAGTCGATCCTGAATTGGGTTGTTGAGTGTATATGACAACGTCTTGTTGGTAGCGTCATACTTGTGTTCATAGTCAATGTCGTTGTGACCCATGTTGAGATAGAGCATCTTGTAGTTCTTGTTCGTCCAGACCACAGGATAGTACCCGCTGTGCCAGATCTCGTTCTGTTTTGGCCCGGTGCCCAGCGGAAAGCTGGTTGAGTCTATGGAGAGCAGAATGTCTATGTCACGATTTTGTCGCAGATCTTTCTCCCATCGGTACCACTCATTTGGCGAAGACTTGAATGTCTCAGGCAGATGGTGAGTCGCCGGATGCCTGCGGTCTTCGACACGTAGAATCGCCGAGGTAGGTCTCCACGTGTTGCTGACGTATGAGCCTGACCCGAGAAAGGTGTTATGGTACCAGTCCCAGTTTGCTGGATACCCTGAAGGTGTCAATGCAAAGCCGGCGAAGTGAAAGCCCATCCAGGCTCCGCCATGCTCCACGTACGCCTTAAACGCAGCTCGTTGCGCAGGATCTTCGGGACGAGTATCAAGAAAAATAACCACCTGATATTTGGCAAGAAAGTCTGAATTCAGATTCTGCCAATTGGATGTAGTGTCATAGCTGAAATTGTATTTCGCCGCCATTTCAGGAAACCATCGGTTGGCTTCATCCACAAAGCTTATATGCGCCGGATCCTGTTTCGCGGTAAAGAACGCAATGACTCTGAACTTCGGGTTGCTGTTATTCGCGTTAAGCGCTGAACAGCCAGAGATGAGCACTGCAATGCTCAATACCTTGAGTGCAGACCTGATGAAGGCCCCATTCATGCTCAACGCTCTCCTTACGGTCAATTTGGTTTGCTCGCCCTTGCGATAACAGGGAGAATAGCGATGAACCGCTTCAGCGCCAACCGAACGGGGTTAGGAGCTTCTTCTTCGCTGGAAAGGATCTGAACAATCCACACCCCCCGTTTGTGGGATTCAATCATGAAATTGAACAGCTATTTTAGCGTCGTTCTCTTCCTCTTATTATGGGCCGCATGGACGCCTGTCGGTGCAAGTGGCGGATCAAAGCAGTCGAAACCCTGGCGGGCTTTACATCTCCTCGACTACAACAGCGATAGTGCCCTCGAGGCACTCGGGCAGAATCTCGAGAACCTGGCGAAACAGGGGCTCAACGTAATCATTCTCGAGATTGACTACAACTTCGCGTTCAGGTCTCACCCTGAACTTAGGCGAGGAACAAATCCGATTACACTCGATGGAGCACGAAGATTCACGGCGCTGTGCAAGAAGCTCAACATCCGGCTGATTCCGGAGTTTCAATCGCTGGGTCATCAATCATGGAAGGCTGAAACTTTTTCCCTTCTCAGCGTCTATCCAGCCTTCGACCTCACGCCAGGGGCATTTCCCAATAACGAGGGTATCTACTGCCGTGAATGGGACCCGCTTAACCCAGAGGTCTGGCGAGTCATCTTCCAGTTGATGGACGAGATCATTGACGCGTTTCGCGCCGACGCCTTTCACGTTGGCATGGATGAGATTTTTTTGCTGGGGCTCGGAATTTTCGCCGTCGACGAAAGGCAAAGACAGTGGCGTACTCTTTGCAAAAGCCGTCAACGAGATTTACGCTCACCTCGTGCGTAAGCGTCACGTCGAGATGTTGATGTGGGGCGATCGGTTGATTGACGGCAAGAAATACGATTTTGGAGAGTGGGAAGCCTCCACTAACGGAACCGCTGCGGCTATCGACCTGATCCCGAAAGATATCATTGTCTGCCCATGGCACTACGAACTGAGGGACAATTATCCCTCGATACCCATGTTCCTGGAAAAGGGTTTCAGGGTCTTGCCTGCTGGTTGGAAGAACCTTGAGGCGACAAAGGCCTTAATCGAATTCACCCGATTGCATGCTGACCGAAAACTGCTCGGCCATATGTTCACTACTTGGGGGGTAAAGAAGGATGCTCTCGTTGATTTTCCACCGCTTGTCGAGGGATTGAAGCTTCTGAGAGACGAGCGACGTCATTCATAGTGGTTTAAGACCTGAAGGTTGACTGAGGCTTTGCACAAAAAAGTGGCGTTCCTCAAAGGACTGTTCAAGAGGTAGACGAACTTGAAAAACGTTTATCGCCCGGTTTCGATTCAAAACGGATATTGCCCCGCTGTTTTCGAACGATCGGGCGACCGCATCTAACCCGAGCCCGGTTCCCTCACCGACGGGCCTGGTCGTAAAAAACGGCTCGAAGATGCTCGACCTCAGGTCTGAAGGTATACCTGAGCTGAACTCAGGCCGCTCGATGTAACTGTAGTCTTGCCCATGGTCTGATAGACGCTTCGCCGGACGAACCGGAGCTACAGCGAGGACATGAGACAGAGCTCTGGAATGAAGTAAATCGGGCTAAGGAGAGGGGCAAGAGGATAACGATTAGCGAGAGCGCGAGCCTCCCTAATTACTACGGACTTAGTCGCCAAGTTTCCCTTGTACTCTCTTCGAGGGTTGGTTCCGGACGGAAGCCTATTGCAGGCAGTGAAGGGCAAATATCTTTGGCCAGTTGCCAAGATATTGCGCCGTGTCTTGATAGATTTCAGAAGTAACTCTCGGGGACGGATTACGAGACGAAAGTGGTTCGAGCTGCCCCAGTACGATCTCAGGAAAAGTAAGGTGCGACGTTAATCGAAACGCGTTCGCGCTTCCATCGTCACCCATAAATGATGGCCCCCAAGACAATAAACACGTCCACAATAATCCATCCTATACACGGCAAATAGATGTTCTTATCGTGTTTTCTTAATCCGAACCAGAGCCACAAAACAGCAGAAGCGAAATAAGTGCTCCAGGTCAAGATCGACACCCCCTCTGCGCGATGACCGACCCAGATAGTTAACGCTTGTGGAATACTCATCAGCAGCGTGAAGATAGACATGGCTGCCAACGTCCGACGCAGGCTCACATCAGAGTTCGAGTGGGTCGGAACCGACGGTAAAATTGGGTTCTGATGCATATAAAGTTCTCCACCTCTACAGGTACTCACCTGAATACCTTTTCACGCGTGTCCCAGTAACCTGAGCACAATCCTCACTACATAGATGAAAAACATCTTGGTGCCGAGGAGCGGTCACTCGAAGTCCTTCAAAACAGTTAATCCCACCAAAAACCGACAACTACAAGAATTTTGGCGGGCGAGCGTACACTGAAGAGTGCTCGATCGGAGGTAGATTCTATCTAATCACGAGCGTACGTCGAAGCGTGCTCGAGCGGAAGTAGATTCGATCTAATCACGAGCTGTCTCCGAGACCCTTACTGTTGTGATGTATCGAAGCTCAAGTAGGTCATACCACGCACGTCTAGGAAAACTTGCTCGCGCACATTTACAAGGCGAAGGAGTACATGTTCGCAAGCGGAGCACCGTGCCACGATGCCGGGACTCTGCATGTATAAATGCGCCTCGGCAAAACGCCCTGTTGCGCCGCAATGCGCGCACTGTCCTTCTCCAGTCGTAATATCCACGGCGAATATCTTGCTCAACTCACCCGCCGCAGCGTTACCGTCAAGGTAGTCGTCGGTATGTGAACTCATTTTCGATCTCCCGTTGGCCCAAAACGCTCTGTCCTGATCTTATGAGGGCTATTGCCGGCGGCGCTAAGAAGGCTCGCAGCACTTTCTACGAACGATGTTGGACCGCAGACGTAACAAGTCGGAACACGGGTTGAGGGCCATGTCGTGTTCGCGATCAAATTGACGTCGATCCGGCCGGCTGGTCGCGGCCAATCCTTCGGAGCAACTCGTGTGTACGCATACGTAATGCTCACGGAACGATCGAAATCTGATAGTGCCTGCAGTTCATTGCGGTACCAAACCACAGCCGGCTCGCGCACCGAATACAGCAATCGAAATGGCGCGGTGCTGCCGGCCGAAGCACGCGAGCGAATCATAGCCATGAGCGGAACGATGCCGGAACCTCCTGCGACCAGCTGGATCGGCTCAGTTTGTTGGGTTCGCCACACGAACCAGCCCCCGATCGGACCTCGCAACTCCAGATGATCACCGACTGCAATTTCTTGGGTGAGGTAGGGTGAGACTTCGCCGCCAGGTAACCGGTCGACGGTCAGCTCAACCCGCCTTTCGGGATTCGGTGCGGAGGCGATGGAGTATGACCTGACCGCTGAGTATCCATCCGAGGCCGTCAAACGCACGTCAACGTGTTGGCCTGCAACATGACCCGGCCAATCTGGAACTTCGAGCTTGATCGTCCGTGCCGTCGCGGTTTCGTCTTGAAGCGCAACCACTGTTCCGATACGCCACATCAATCCCCCCAATAACGCTGCTCCCGCCATGGGTCCCCAGTATTATGGTAGCCGAGGCTTTCCCAAAAACCAGGTTGATCCTCATCTAGCAGCGTAATGCCCCGCACCCATTTGGCGCTCTTCCATAAATAAAGATGGGGGACGAGAAGCCGTGCAGGGCCACCGTGTTCGGGCGCAAGATCTTCGTCGTCAAACCGGAACGCAATCCACGCCTGCTGGTTCAGGAGATCTTCCAGCGGCAGATTCGTAGTGTAGTCTCCGTAGGAATGAACCAGAGCATAGCCGGCATCGGTTTTTACATCGGCGAATATCGTATCGAGGGAAACGCCCTCCCACGTTGTGCCGAGTTTCGACCAGCGCGTAACGCAGTGCAAATCAACCGTGAAGGTCTCGGCGGGCAAGTCGCGAAACGACTTCCAATCCCATCGCCTCAAAGTATCGTTGCCCTCGTCAATCTTAAATTCCCATTGATCGAGCGGCACGTGAGGCGTAGGTCCCGCGGAAAGGACGGGGAAGTCTGTCGTGAGGTACTGCCCTGGCGGTAGCTTTACAGCTTCCGCGCGTCGTCGACCGGAAAAGCCTCGCGAAATGATACCCATACGAAATCTCTCCCTAGCTAGTGAATACAGTACTTTGCGGAGCAAATCAAAGTCGCCGATTGGGGATCAAGCGAAATTGTCTGCCCGTCAACGAAGAGAAGCAAAACATAACAAAGAAGGCGCGGGGATTTCAGCTGTCGGAATAAGATTTGTCCCACTGGCCCAAACGTGAAGACCCGCGCGAAATAATTGCCATATGTCCTTGTGTTTCTACTCCTTGCCTAGTGGCTGACTCCGTTAATTTGCCAACCCGCCTTTCTCGATCACAAATTCGGCGATTCGATCGACGCCTTCACCGCTTCTAAGATTTGCAAAGACAAACGGACGCACAGGGCGCATTCGATGTGTATCTGACTTCATCACTTCAAGGTCAGCGCCCACAAAAGGAGCCAGATCGATCTTATTTATCACCAGCAGATCGGAACGTGTTATGCCAGGCCCCCCCTTGCGGGGTATTTTCTCACCTTCGGCGACATCGATCACATAGATCGTCAAGTCCGCGAGTTCAGGACTGAACGTCGCCGCAAGATTGTCACCACCTGACTCGATAAAACATATTTCTGCACGAGGAAATTTTTTATTCATTTCCTCAATTGCCGACAGGTTCATCGAAGCATCTTCTCGAATCGCAGTGTGTGGGCAGCCACCGGTCTCGACACCCATGATGCGTTCTGCCGGCAGGGCATTAGCTCGTGTGAGAATAAGTTGGTCCTCTTTGGTATAGATATCATTCGTGATCACATAAATGTCATAGGTGTCACGGAGTCGCTTGCACAGCATTTCGACGAGCGCGGTCTTGCCTGAGCCCACTGGTCCTCCGATTCCAACGCGCAACGGACGAGTCTCGGAGCGTGAATCAGTAACAACAGTCATGAGCGAAACAACCTCGTATATTGTGTTTCATGGGCCATCGAAGAAAGATCCACCATGAATGCGGCTGACCCGAGATCATCGAGGGTCGCTTGTGTAGCTTCCCCGCTTGCGGCCAATACTACATTCTCGAGCTGAGCGAGCGCCAGTTGTCCATCCGTTTGACCAAGCGGAAGAAGTCGAACTCCGGCATTCACCAAGTTTGCAACGATGCTTTGCAGGAAGGCAGGCAACGCCAGACAAACCGGAATGCCGTGCGTCGCCGCGCAAATTCCGAGAACCACCGCGACGGCTGGCGGAAGATTGAGTTTGTGAAGCATGTCCGAGAGCCAATCAAGAGAATGATCGCGCCATACGCGGCGCAGCGTAGCCAGATACGCAGTGCCTTGCTGGACTGATTCGAGTGCAAATTCTGAAGTACTGCGAAAGACTGCCGCCAGTTCTGCCACGCGTAATAACCGAGATCGATCATCTTCTGACGCCGCTAACCAGCTCTGGTGGAAAAAGATCGATTCATTCCGACCTGAGCCATAACAAAGATCCGCTTCGAGCCAATCGACGAGAGTTTCGCGGTTATGAATGTGTCCTGCTTCGATCGCGCATTCAAGACCGTGCGAATAGCTGTATGCGCCGGTAGGAAATGCGGGTGAAAGCCAGGTTTGCTGTCTCAATACTGCTTGTAAGGGACATTCGCACCGTTCCTCAGTCATGATTAGGATGTCCTTCCGCATCGTGGACATTATGGTGATGATGTCTGCCGTAAGCGCCACCCTCGGGTTGAAACGCGACTTGCACTTTGATGAGCTCTGCGCCAAAACCACAGAGCATCTCCTCGATCACGTGGTCTGGCCGAATACGAAGAACCTGATCGCGGATTTCGGTTGGGACATGCCGATTTCCTAAATGCCACGCAAGGCGCACAAGATGACCGGGATCCGTATGCCTGATTTCAACGACAGGTTCAGTTGCCGCCCGAATTCGGAGCCATCTTCCATCCTCAAGCTGCAAGCCATCGCCGTCTGCCATGGCAACGGCGTCTGGAAGATCCAGCAACAGCTCTTGACCAAGATCGTCAGTAAGACGAATGCGACGGCGGTGTCGCTGATCAAAATCAAGAGTAATCGAGCCCACTGCCATATCCCTGGGCCACTCCCTGGCAGGTCGGTGAATGCAAGCACGAGGAAGGGAAGTGTTGAGGGTGTTCATATCAATACATGAAATAACGCTGAGCCATTGGCAACACCGTTGACGGTTCGCACGTGAGCAGCCGGCCGTCGGCTCTCACTTCGTAGGTCTCCGGATCAACCTCCATATGCGGCGTGGCATCGTTCAAGATCATCGATCGCTTGCCAATCCGCCGGGTATTTGTTACCGGAACAAGTTTCTTGGCGAGTCCGAGCTTGCGGCAGGTTTCCAGTCCCGCCTGACTTACGAATGTGACTGAGCTCTCCGCTATTAGCGCCCCAAATGCCGCAAACATGGGCCGATAGTATTCCGGCTGCGGGGAGGGAATTGATGCGTTGGGATCTCCCATAATGGCGGCAGCGATGCTTCCGCTCTTCAACACTAAATCGGGCTTCACGCCAAAAAAGGCGGGATTCCAGATACACAAATCGGCAAGCTTCCCGACTTCAACAGAACCAACGTGCGTCGCAATACCTTGCGCAATAGCGGGATTGATTGTGTATTTCGATACATAGCGACGCACCCTGAAATTGTCGTTTTCACCCTTTTCTTCCGGGAGCCGCCCAAACTGACTTTTCATTTTGTCGGCGGTCTGCCATGTACGAATGATCACTTCGCCAACGCGACCCATCGCCTGACTATCGGAAGACATGATCGACAGAGCACCCACATCGTGGAGGATGTCCTCCGCTGCGATTGTCTCGTTGCGGATACGACTTTCGGCGAAGGCGACATCTTCAGGAATGCGTGCGTCGAGGTGATGTGTGATCATCACCATATCGAGAGCCTCCTCGAGCGTGTTCGTTGTATAAGGTCGTGTCGGAGTAGTTGAAGATGGAATCACATTTGGCTCGCCGCAAACTTTAATAATGTCCGGTGCGTGACCTCCACCGGCGCCTTCGGTATGAAAGGAATGAATCGTTCTCCCCTTGAACGCTTCGATCGTTCTTTCGACGAAACCACTCTCATTCAACGTGTCCGTGTGAATGAGAACCTGTACATCCATCTCATCGGCGACCGAGAGGCAACAATCGATCGCCGAAGGCGTGGCTCCCCAGTCTTCGTGAATCTTGAAGCCGCAGGCGCCCGCCTCAATCTGTTCGACAAGGCCGGGCGGTAAGCTGGCGTTGCCCTTCGCGAAAAACCCGAGGTTCATGGGGAAAGCGTCGGCCGCCTGCAGCATGCGCTGAATGTGCCACGGTCCTGGTGTGCAGGTAGTAGCATTCGTGCCCGTTGCTGGCCCGGTTCCACCTCCCATCATGGTCGTTACGCCTGAATAAAGTGCCTCTTCGATCTGCTGCGGACAGATGAAGTGGACATGCACGTCGATGCCTCCCGCAGTGATGATCTTGCCTTCACCGGCGATCACCTCCGTTCCTGGTCCAATTACTATGGAGACCTTTGGTTGAACGTCAGGATTACCTGCCTTGCCGATCGCGGCAATGCGTCCGTCCTTGATCCCGATATCAGCTTTGACAATTCCCCAGTGGTCGAGAATGAGCGAGTTAGTGATTACTGTGTCGACCGCGCCTTCACTACTGGAACGTTGCGACTGGCCCATGCCATCGCGAATGACCTTCCCACCGCCGAACTTCACCTCTTCTCCGTACACAGTTAAGTCTTGCTCTACTTCGATAATGAGGCCTGTATCTGCAAGGCGAACTTTGTCGCCGACCGTCGGGCCAAACATCTGTGCATAGGCGTCTCGCTTCATATTGTTCGGCATCTTCGTTACCTCATTGACGGCAAAGCGCCCATGACAGCCTGGTTGAAGCCATAGACCAAGCGAGCCCCTTCGTAAGGGACCAGCGAAACGTCACGCGATTGGCCAGGCTCGAAGCGGACAGCGGTTCCAGCGGGAATGTCCAGGCGATAACCAAGCG
>DATFWY010000105.1:0-9600 GCA_035258805.1 Blastocatellia bacterium
GCAGAGGTGTGCATCTTCGCGGAACTCTTCGAGGATGTTTCTTCGCCGCTTGTGCGAAACCTTCACGGAGAGCGGTCTGGCTCTTGTAAGGGGGTCAGGCTTGAGTTCATTGACATTTGCTCTTGAATCGAGATTTAAGACGAAGGATCGTCAGCAAATGTCAACAAACTCAAGCCTGACCCTCTTTGGTGATGTAACTTTATTGCCGATAGGAGACAAGCGGTGCGGGTCGGCTGCGATCCCAAAGTCAATGATCAGCTGATTCTGCCAGTTCGTCGCGCGGCGGCCTGCCGTTGGCAGCGTCTTGCGCTTTCCGCACCAGACGCGCCCTCCGTACAAGGTCGGCGAACCGCGGATCTGAGCGAAGGCTATCTAATATGGCGTCGTTAAACAGGTAAGCAAAAATATCGGCATCGCGATTGTCCAGACTTTTCTCCAAGCATCGAATCGCTTGATCGTTTTGACCAAAGGCCAGGTAGATGATTGACATGTCAGCGCATGTAAACTCACATCGAGGCAGGGGATTCAACGGGGTTTCTCCAGTCAATAGAAGATGTCTAAATGAGTCGCTAACGAATGGACGATAATGCACTCTTATCTACATTGTGGCCTTCAGGGGACCAAAAGAAGCGAACTGCTTGTGGCCAGACCGGGATGGAAACGAAGAGAACTAACCTTTCAATGTTGTCTGAGATGTCAAAAAAATCGGCTTAATTGCCTTTCGCGGTAGGTCGCTCGGTTACTGGCTTATCTCCGACGCCTGGAATAGGTGTTTTGTTGCCGCCCGCTCCTTCTCCTTCCAGAATGGCGTCGACATTGGGGTAAGCATAGATAGTCGGCGCGTGATTTTGCATCAGCCCACCGGTATCAGCGGTTGGGCCATAATTGCTATACACGTCGCGGGCCAGGCTGCGTAGCAAGGCCAGGAGTTGTCCCCGATGCTGGGAGGTATGGCAGAGACGACGCACCATAATCCATGTGCGCGGTCGACGCACGTCGAAAAAGGCGGCATCGGTTTCCCACCAAGGCTCGTCCTTTTCGCGTAGCACGGCTAAGCGCTTCTCGCTATCCGCACTGTACTGCCTCATGAACTCCAATCGAGTCTCGACGGTTGGCAGAGGCGGTGCACCGACATCGATGCCGAGCATTGTCCGAAACCACAAATCCTCACTGACACATTGATGCACCATCTGCTCATGGAAGCTGCGTCCGCGGGTGTCGACAGGGTGGGGACGCACCTCGAGGTCCTCGTCTCTGAACATAGCCCAAGTACTCACCACCTTGATGCGCTCTGTTTCATAGGTCTCAACCAGAAAATCGTATTTCATTGACACATCCCCTTTTGAGACAAGTACAACTGCGCTTTGCTTATGAGCTCAGTCACTATGGGCTTCACTACCATTTCTTCCATCTCACAAGCGTCGGCTGCCGATCTTCTCTCAAAGACTCCGGTTTTGGTATCCAAATGCACTCAACAGGCTTAATCGCGCCTGCCTATTCTTTGTTGACGAGATTATACTGCCGTAGTTGATAGTGGAACTCAAAAAGAGGGTCAGCCATGGTTGACAGAGGAATGCGAAAAAGGGGTCAGGCTTGAGTTCGTTGACATTTTGTTTGGAGGATAGGGGTCAGGCTTGAGTTCGTTGACCTTTGCTCTTGATTCGAGATTAAGACGAAGGCCCGACGGCAAATGTCAACGAACTCAGGCCTGACCCTCTTCGGGTTGTGGTGATGATGAATTCGCGGACTGGGGATGACCATTCCTCAGTAGGAGGCGGTCGATTTCACGATCAAGAATTGCGAGTAGCGCCCGCAACTGAGTTCTGTCTTCAACGGAGAGTTCTCTGTACTTATACAATACGTAAACCACCTCATTCCCGTCGAACTCTTCCAGATCCACGAGCGACAGCCCGAACGCGGCAAAGAATAACTGAGTTTCCGTCACACCCAGACCGCGTGCCAAGGCGCTCAACTTGTCAAGCGAGGGATTCCCGATGTTACCGCTCGAGATGGCGTGCACATAGCTGTCACTAATGCTTTTCTCCGAGCGGCGCTCCACATCGGAGAACGTCAACTCCTTTTCCTTCAAGATGCTGCGTACGTAGTTGCACAAACCGTCTCGTTTGATCACTTGTTCCCTTCTCTTTCCACTGCCTTAGAAGCCGGGTGCTGATTGCTGCCGACCGTGGGTTCATACACGCACAAATCGCGTCTGCTAATGACATAGATTGGTATTTGAAGTCGATCGGCCTCTTGCATATCCTGCGGCGACGGCCAGGGAGACACTCCGTTCCAGTGAGTATGAAAGATCGCTATTGTCGAAGCCGGAAGGTTCGCCTTCCATACCCCAGCCTCGCCTCGAGTTACAACCGTTGCCTCGAAGCTGCCGTCCTGGCTTCTAATAACCCCGAAGCCAAACTCAACGTGCAACGTTCCACTCCCCGAAAGCAGGTATGCCCGGAGGATAGCCTTCTTTACCGAGGTAGCGTTTAGTAGAGAGCCTGGTCTTGCAAACTCGTCGTTCGCGACCCTTGTGCAACGGGGGCGCGAATAACTGTATTGCGGATGACATAACAAAGCGGCTCCAAGCACCAGGGCATTAGTCAGGGCAATGATCTTTCGCATGGCTCACTCCAGGATGTGGGCTTTTTGATGTGAGCCAGTGAGCACACCTCTCGCTGTTCCCTTATCGCATTCCGTCCGCCTCAAAGTACTAATCGCAAGCCGGTTGTAACGCTAAGGGCGTTGCAGTAAGATGTAGGCGTTCAAGTTCGATTTGAACACCTTCACTGGCTCACTTCGCGCTAACTTCGGGGCGGACGATACTGGAATCGCGACTCTGAAGTCTCAGGAAAACCTTGGGAAAACTTCAGAATTACTTCAGCAGTGTCTTAAGAACAGGCAAGGGGAAGCGATGAAAGTGAACGGTTGTTGTATTTACGTTTTCGAACCCTTTCGCCTGGACGCGGACGAGCGCCTGTTACTGCGCGACGGGCAAGTCTTACCGCTAACGCCCAAGGCGTTCGAAGTACTCCTTGCACTTGTCGAGAATAGCAACCACACGGTTAGTAAGGACGAGTTGATGAGGCGAGTCTGGCCGGACGCGTGTGTGGAGGAGGTAAACCTTGCTAACAATGTTTCCTTGTTACGTAAGGTCCTCGGCGATGTCGCAGGCAGCGAACGCTACATTAAAACAGTTCCTCGTAGGGGCTATCGATTCGTAGCCAGTGTCGGTGAGTTGCGAGCTGCGGATGAGAACGTTGAGGTCGAGTCTTTCGGTTGCGCTCCAATTGTGGACCCGATACAGGTCTCCCGAGAGCCGATCAGGCACGAACTCGAAAACTCGCCTGAGAAAGCCGTGAATTGGCGGGCGAAGGCGTTTAGGACACCGCGAGCCGCGATAGCCGTCGTAATAGTTCCCGCTATAGCAATTACCGCCCTCTATCTGTGGAAAGACAGTCGAAAGCCTTCCGACGAGCGTGCTCCAACTCCGATAAAAGCAATCGCAGTGCTTCCAATTAGACCGGTTTCAGCTGGGAGCCATGATCAAACGCTAGAGATGGGAATGACTGATGCTCTCATCACACGACTAAGCGGAATAAGAGGATTAGCTGTTCGCCCGTTGAGCGCGGTGCGAAAGTACGCTGATCCGCAACAGGACGCAGTGGCAGCTGGGCACGAACAGAAAGTGGATGCGGTGGTTGATGGGAGTATTCAGCGGGCTGATAACAAGATTAGGATTACTATCCAGCTCTTGCGTACACGGGATGGCGCAAGTATCTGGACAGCCAAGTTCGATGAGAAGCTCAAAGACCTGTTTACTGTGCAGGACGCCATTGCGGAACGATGTGTGGATGCGCTTGCGCTGCAGCTTACCGGTGAGGAGAAGAAACAACTAACCAAGCACTACACCGAAAACCAGGATGCCTGGCAGCTTTACATTCAAGGCCGTATCTTCTGGAACAAGCGAAACGGTGAAGGTATGAAGAAGGCCCTGAAGTGTTTTCAAGCAGCCATCGATCTGGACCCCAACTATGCCGCTGCTTACGCTGGGCTGGCAGACACGTACTGGTTCTCTGGTTTGTATGGGCTCCCACCGGAGGTAGCGGATGAGAAGCAAGAGGCGGCGGCGGCGATGGCGTTGGCGCTTGATCCAGCCCTCGCAGAGGCTCACGCGGCGATGGCCGTGTTTAAGTGGGACAGAGAAGGCGACTTTTGCGAAGGTGAAAAAGAGTTCAAACGAAGCCTTGAGCTGAATCCGAATTACGCTACTGCACATCATTGGTATGCAAATTTTCTCTCAACATTTGGACGATGTGATGAGGGTCTCGATGAAATAAAGATAGCGCAGGAACTCGATCCGCAATCGCTGATCATCAATGCAACTGTGGGACTCCACCTGTGCCGCTGCGGACGAATCGATGAGGCCATCGATCAGCTTAGAAGGACCCTCGAAATGGATTCGAACTTCATGACGGCTCATGAATTTCTCGGAGGTGCATATCTGAGAAAAGGGATGTATGAGGAAGCGCTTGCTGAATTACGAAGGGGCCCTGTTAGGGATGACGAGTCTCCTGGAATTGCGTGTGTCTATGCCGCAATGGGACGTCGTGCCGAGGCCCTGAAAGTCTTCCGGAGATTGAAGAAGAATCCTGATTTGTCCCCAGACGACGA
The DNA here is from genome assembly GCA_035258805.1 of Blastocatellia bacterium. GTDB lineage: Bacteria > Acidobacteriota > Blastocatellia > UBA7656 > UBA7656 > Onstottus_A. The sequence continues at coordinate 4,675 of DATFWY010000105.1, forward strand.
GGCATCAATCTATGTTGCGCTTGGAGACAACAATCATGCCATTGTGTGCCTTGAGAGACTGTTGAAGGAGAACGCTGGTTCGGAATGTCCAGGGAAGTGGCCCTTAGTCTTACGTGCTGATCCAAGGCTGGAAAAACTTCACAGCGACCCTCGCTTCGAGGAGCTGGTTCGGCGTTATGAATAAAGCGCTGATCGAGGTTCGTCACCTTTCCGACCTTCAAGAATAGGTATTTGACACTGTTCGCCTTCAAGACTGTATCGACTTCCGCCGCGATATCGCTTGAAACTCTGCTGAGAAGCCCGCTCGCAAGTGAGGAAAACGGCGACATTAGATTTCAACATCTCGATCGACAGATGTTGGAAGCCAAGATCACCGCAGAGCAGTATGGGTCGGCATCGAAGGGCCACGTTGCCTTCTGCTTTCCGCCTTCTGCCTTCGGCCTTCGCTCAATACCCGCCGCCAGATTCGATCTTAATTACCGTTTGCCGATGACCCTCAATATGCCGTGCGGGATGATTGGAGTTGCAAGTCCAGATGCTCCCATCCTTGCCAAACTCCAGCTCGCGAGTGTAGGTCACGCGCGTCGGCATCGGAATAACCGTCAGTTTCTCGCTCTTCGGATCGAATCTCATCAACGTGTCGCTGCCCGCGCCGCATATCCAAATTTGACCTGTCCTCCGATCGACGTTGATGGCGTACGGAATGTCATCGCCCTTACCCGGCAGCGGATAGACCCGCCACTTATCAGTCTTCGGGTCGTAGCTGCAAAAATCGCCGCTACCAAAACCGGGTATCCACACCACCCCATCGTTCGCCACCTCCAGCCGGCGCGGGCCATGGACCGGCGGCTTCCATTCAGTGATCTTGCCTGTCGCCGGATCGATTACTCCCACTCGCTGGCCGTTGAGCTTTGTGTACCAAACCTTGCCGTCAGGCGCGATGTCGATGCCGTAGGGGGTAATACCACCGGTCTCGCCCATCGTCGGGACATTTGATGCCTGCTCCGGCTTGAGCAATTGATACTGCCTGATTTTTAGTGTTGCCGGGTCGAGCCGAAATATCGCATTCATCGCGGCGTCGGTGTACCAGCAGATTCCGTTTTGATCGAATCGCAGCGTGTGCGGATAGCCGCCACGCTTCCCTCCCTCGCCACTCTCAATTAACAAAAACTCTTTGGTCTTCGGCTGAAAGCGTGCCATCTTGCCGCCGAGCGCAAGGGTTATCCACATATCGCCGTTGGGCGCCTTCTCAATCGAATGCGGCCCGAGGAGCGGATATTCACCCGAGCCATCCTTTACTCCGCCCGGAATAGAGTATGACTTTCGCTCGCCGGTTTTCGGGTCGAGCGTTCGCAACGCGTCATGAACCATGTCAACCAGATAGACCAGGCCATCGTCGCCAATCTCGAGATCGTGCATTAGTGCGTTGTTTTCGTGTCCAACAGGCCATTCGGTGATCACGACATTAAGAGCGTCACCTGACGGCGCAGGGGGCGGCGTGTATGACGGCCAGTTCGCCTCGGCTCCCTGCTTGTAGGTTTCGTACAGGAGCCCGGGCAGAGTCTCCTGCGTCTGTTTATGCAGCAGGCGGAATGCGCCGAGGCCAATGCGTGTGGACATCACTTCCCTTACCATCACGTCCCAGTCAGCTTTCTCCTTGGGTGCGCGAAAACCTTCGGTGCCGACTTGATGGCAATAGGCACAGGCCATTCGGAAATTCAATCGCGCCTCATCGTTCGGCCACTTGAGAAGGCGAATGCGTTCCACGCTTGTTTCTTGATTCCTGGGGTTGGCGGCTCGCTTGAGTTGGAACGCGACCGATGGTGTGGTCTTATACGGAACCTGCGTGAATTCATCTTCAAAGCCGGGTAGCCGTGCTCGCAGCTTGTAATCTCGATTACTGAGGCCCGGCAGTTTGAAACGCCCACCTTCTCGTGTGAACACCGTGATCGTCTTTTCTTGAACCGAGTCATAAGCTGTGATCATCACTCCGGAGAGCGGCTTCTTCTGCTGGTCGGTCACCACCCCGGTAATCGAGTAGGAATCCGCTCCGCTTCCGGTTGTTTCCCATGCGATCAGGCTAAGAAAAAGGAAACACAAAGCGATGGGTAGGATCTTCTTGAGAGGCATGCTCGGTTCTCCTTTTGTTAGGATTGGCGTCGTCATCCTATGACGGTCCGGAGCACACGTCAAATGTCACAATGGTCGGCGCCCACACCAGTGGAGCTAACGGGTAGCCCTTTAAGGGTGGCCCTTCGTGGCCGCCCCTCTTTGCCGCGATTAGGATTATGTAAGAAGGGGCGGCCACGAAGGGCCACCCTTACAGGACTTAGTCTTAGGTGTGCTTCGTTATAATATTCCTGAAGCTTACTAACTGAAGAGGAGGAATCCATATGAATTATCGTTTGGCTGCAAGGAAAACTTTAATGGGAATGTTGTTCCTTTTCGCTGTATCGTCCGTGGCCCAAAATGCCAAAGTTACGCCGCTTCTGACCAAGGAATTGACCGGAGCGTCGGGCAAGGAAGGAATGATGCTTACCGTCGAGTATCCGCCGGGCGCTTCATCCACCAAGCATCGGCATAACGCGCACACGTTCGTCTACGTCCTGGAAGGTTCAATCGTTATGCAGGTCGAAGGCGGGAAAGAGATGACCCTTGGACCGGGCCAGACGTTTTACGAATCACCCGACGACGTCCACACTGTCTCGAAGAATGCGAGTGACTCTAAACCAGCCAAGTTCCTGGTATTTTTTGTCAAGGATAAGGGTGCCCCGGCATCCATCCCGGTCAAATAGACGGGTTTAACGTTCAGCGTTGAGGGTTCCGCGTTAAGGTTCGGCGTTCAGCGTTCTGATCTGGAGGGAGTGCTCAGACATCCCGCGATCCTTTTCGAAGGCTTCAATACCTTTGAGCATGCCGCTTTTGATTAGTTTTCGTTGGGTGCCGCGCGACGCTAAAAGCCCCCTGCTTTGTGACCGATGAACAATAAGTACTTTATCCTTCATTCAAAACCGGTCCTGGGCTTGAGGCCCTTTAGTGGTACCGATGTCACCACAGATTTGCCCTCGATTTCATCAATTCTGAGGAGCTCAAACCACGGCAATCTGCAACCTTCAAGCAGGCCCTTGAGGGAATCACAGTTGGAGGAACTGCCGATAAGTCGGAATTTGTCGACACCTTGATCCAACAATCCGACCATTGACCAAACCGGTCCGTCACCCCACGCGTAGTCCACCCTCGTGTAGTCGATTTCAATCTCAGTGACTGACTGCTCGGGATGATCACTCATCCACTGTTTAATGGTCCCCATCAGGAGCTCGGCCGAAGGATTGCCACCCGAGCCCACGCCGAATTTTCCAGAGCACTTCACACTGAGGATTCCGCATTCCGCGCTGTATGTTATCGTGTCGATTTCCAATTCTTGACATTCCACGTTCGCACTATTCATCCACCTCTAGTATCGTGCATTTATTCTTAGTAGCACGAATTTAGCTCTACGGAGCAGTCAGAATTATGTTTTGAACGCCTTTCTCCTTTAATAGCTCATTGAAGGCGCGAAGATCTTTGCTCATCAATTCATCGAGTCGTTTACGATGTGTAGCCAACTGCTCCTTGAACAGTGCGTGTACCTCTCGTTGCTGAGCGGTAGGTCCGAAATCCGAACTGCTGAGACCATTAGCCAAGTAGTTAATCTTGCTGATCAACTTAACCGGCCACCGGACACCATCCTGTCCAGTACCGGTTAATTTCCGCTGAATCAAATTGTCCTCCACCTCCGCAAGCTTCTTGTCGAGACTCTCAGCTCCCGACTTCACCGCAGCCGCCTCCGCACCGGTCAATAATGACTGCATCATTCCGAGTTGACTTCGTACGCTCTCTATTCGGTTGACCATATCGGCGGCAGATTCAAGATCCTTTTTCAAGTCGGTCAGCATCGCATACTGAGTTTGAATGTCTGCTTCGCTACCTCTTGAATGGGGGTCCTTCTTTACAACCAGCGGTTGGCTCAGCTCAAGACCTTCAGCCGATAGTTTGACGGTGTAGTTTCCTGGAGGAAGAAGCAAAGACATACGCCCGCCATCCGGCGCGGGTCGCCAGCCGTCGGCGCCAACTCGCACTTCTGGAGCATACGCGGGACTGGTTCTGAGTCGAATCTCCCTGGAAGGCTCGCCCCTCAAGTCCCATGTGAGCCGGTTGATACCCGCGTTTCGAGTGCCATTGATCGTGCGAACGGTCTGGCCGCTCCCATCCTCAATCCGCACCTTCACATCGGCCTTTGATGCGGTCTTGAGAAAATAGCTGATCGAAGCGCCGTATGGTGGATTCTCTCCAGCAGTCGGATCATCTCCTTGCGCGAATGGTAAAGTCGCGTTCCTGAAGCGGTAGGCAGTCCTCGGCGTGAACAGATAAGCGGCTGCGTCAAGCGGTTTGTTGATTTGCTGCAGCGGTGTCAGATCATCCAGTATCCAAAACCCTCGACCATAAGTAGCGATAACAAGATCATTGAATTGTTCTTGCACAGTGATCCAGTATACCGGCGCGTGTGGCAAGTTGTTCTGAAGCGGCTGCCAATTCTCACCGTCATCGAACGAAACATAAAGCGCGTTCTCGGTTCCCAAGTACAGCACGCCCCGTCGGACCGGATCCTCGCGAACGCAGTGTGCGTAGCTAAGCATGCTGTGCGGAATACCTTTAGTGATCGCCTTCCAGCTCTTGCCGTAGTCTGTTGTCTTATAGACGAAAGGATCACGATTGTTGACCTGGTGAAGATCCACAGTTATGTACGCAGTGCCGGCATCGTAACGCGATGGCTCAATATTGCTTACGGTGCCCGAGGCAGGAAGACCTACAATATTCCTGGTTACATTTGTCCAGTTCTTTCCACCGTCGCGAGTGAGCTGGACGAGGCCATCATTTGTGCCAGCC
>DATFWY010000106.1:0-3043 GCA_035258805.1 Blastocatellia bacterium
CGCATTGTGCATGGCAATGGAGGACTGACCGGCAAAGTCGTCGTAGACACTCTCCTCGAGCGCGTGCGTGCCAATTCGAACGTGAACATCGTGCCGTTCACTTTCTTCCGCGAATTGATCGTCGACAATGATCGGATCATCGGAATTCAATTCGAGCATGATGATCATGTTGCAAACTGTTATGGCAAGGCGACGCTTCTCGCAACCGGAGGAGGATCGCAAGTTTATTCCCAGAGTACGAATCCCGAAACCGCGACCGGCGACGGACTCGCTGCCGCATATCGTGCCGGAGCAGAGCTGCGGGATATGGAGTTCGTCCAGTTTCATCCGACTGTGTTGAGTTTGCGAGGCGCTCCGAGATTTCTTTTGACTGAAGCCCTGCGCGGTGAGGGTGCCCAGATCGTAAATGACCGCGGCGAGCGATTCGTTGATGAACTCCTAACCCGTGACGAGGTGAGCCGGGCCGTATTGAGAGAAATGACGACCCGATCCGACGCGAAAGTTTTCCTCGACATGGCCCATGTGTCTCCAGACATATTGCAGAACAAATTCCGGCATGTGTACGCCACCTGCCTTAATTACGGTCTCGATATCACGCACGATCGCATTCCAATAACGCCTGCAGCGCATTACTTCATGGGTGGTGTGCGCACCGATTTGAACGGTCGATCCAGCTTGCGAGGTTTGTATGCGGCCGGCGAAGTTGCTTCCACCGGCGTTCATGGAGCCAACCGGCTGGCCAGCAACTCCCTCCTTGAAGCGTTGGTGTTTGGCGGAAGGGCGGCAGCAACGATGAAGGAGGAGAAAGAGACCAGTCCGCTAACGGGATCGAGCCGATCCTCCGGGATCTCCACTACAGTAAACCCTGAAATTCGCGATATCACATGGCGCTATGCCGGCATTGTCCGAAACGCCGAGGGGTTAAACGATGGGCTGAAGCTGTTGCGCCGTCTTCAAGAGAACTCGAACCTGCTTACGGTTGCGAGTCTGATCCACGAATGCGCTCTCGCACGAGAAGAAAGCCGCGGCGCGCATTTTCGGGAGGATTTCCCAAACGCCGCTGAAGCTAATCATTCGTACGTACAGAAAGTGCGCGGGTTGAAATTGGGATTGTAATCTACAACGCGAAGTATTGATTCAGAAACGAGAACCAAGTTGCAAGACGTGTGAGACTGCCGGTCAAAATCAGAACACCAACAGTCACGACCAGCGCTCCGCTGACAACTTCAACAGCACGGAAATGTTTTTTGAACCGGCTGTAGAAGACAAGGAATTTGTTTAGAGCAATGCTAGTGAGCAAAAACGGAATGCCGAGACCGGCAGAATAGATGGCCAAAAGGAACATGCCTTGAGTAACTGTCTGCTTCGTGCTGGCCAGCGTCAAAATCCCGGCGAGAATCGGACCTATACAAGGCGTCCAGCCAAACGCAAAAGCCAGACCGAGTACGAGCGCCCCGAGTAAACCCCGCGGTTTTTCCACATTATGGAAACGCTTGTCTTTATACAGGAAATTGATCTTCAAAATTCCCATCAAGTGAATTCCAAAAACAATCAGGATCAGGCCGGCCAGTTGTTCTAACAATCGATGACGGGAAAGAAGGAACTGTCCAATCCATGTCGCCGTCGCGCCGAGCATGATGAAGGTGATCGAGAACCCGGCAATAAACATGACCGAATTCAGTAAAACGGTCCGAAGGAGGGACGCGTCGTTTGCCTTAAGTCGGTCCAGCGAAGTTCCCGAAATAATGGAGATGTAGCCCGGGACGAGAGGAAGAACGCATGGAGAAAGAAATGAAATGAGCCCCGCGGCGAATGCGTAGAAGAACGAAACGTTATCCATAGAAACTGTTAGTGTACCGTATCGAACCCCACGGGCTGTCCCGAAATCTCACATCTGCCATACGCCATCGCCAATCTGTAATATCTATTCGCAATAGCAATCATTGATTAGCGATGTATCCCTAGCAAAATTGCGGATTTTCATTGCGTACCTGACGATTGCCGATGGCGGATTCCGGACTAGCCCTTTCTGCAATACTTGGGCTTTCGATTCCGCGCAGCTCATGCATGCTTGGTAGCACGAACTCTTCCCAAATCTCACGTCCGCCATACGCCATCTCCAATTTGTAATATCTATTCGCAATAGCAATCATTGATTAGCGATGTATCGCTAGCAAAATTGCGGATTTTCACTGTATACCTGACGATCGGCGATGGCGGATTCCTGATTTGGGGACTAGCGTTCCACAACGACATTTGCCGACGGCACAGTCAACTTGGTCAGACTACCATCGGCGGCAGTGGTGGCCTGCATCTTCACATCGCCGATCATGAGGTCATATGTGCGAGGTCCGGTGCTTTGGGCCATGGCTGCTCCGACACTCATATCCTGTGGAACAAAGACCGAAAAGTTAGTTTGACCCATTTGAGCGCGGTAGAGAAGGACCAGGTAATGATGGAAAAAATTGTTATCCAGAATCACGCCGCCGTCGGGAAACCGGAAATCTGTGGAGGAACTCTCGCCGCGCGAAACGGTTTGCAATTCACTCAAAGGTGACGCGACCTTTACGCGGATCAATCCTTCCTGGTTCGCTACTTCGTAAGAGACCAGCTCCAGTTTGTTGTTTAACTCCATCTTGCTGGAAATTGTGACGTCTCCAATGGTCGCCTTACCGTCGATCAGGTAATCCGGGCCACGCATCACGATCGTGAATTCCTCAGCGCCGATCTTCCTGCCATCCTTGACGATGTTGAAGCGCCCGTGCTCGATCTTGACCGGCGCGAACAGGAGTAGAAAGGACAATAAAACGCTCATAGTTTTCGAAATACTCCCATAATCTCATCTACGGCTGATTCCGGAGTGCCGTCGTCGGTCGAAACGTGGACCTTTGCGAGGGCATACAGCGGTTCGCGAATTTGATACAGGCGCTCCGCTTGAGCTTGATCAACGAACTTCGGCCGCGTTCCGTCAATTTTCACACGGTGGACAAGCTTGGAGAAAGAGACTTTCAGCCACACCGTAAGCCCGGTTTTTTCCGCAACG
>DATFWY010000107.1:0-6374 GCA_035258805.1 Blastocatellia bacterium
ACTGGCGTAGATGATCTGCGAATTCTGGGGATCGAAGGCGAGATCAGCCGCGCCGACGCTGTCGTTCTTGAACAACACCTTTTGCCACGTCGCCCCGCCATCGCGTGAGCGATAGACTCCTCGGTCGGGATTCGGACCGTACACGTGGCCGAGCGCCGCGACAAACACGACATCGGGATTCTTCGGGTCGACCAGGACGCGTCCGATCTGCCGCGTATCGTCCAGTCCGATATGCGTCCACGTCTTTCCGGCGTCGGTGGATTTATACATTCCATTGCCGTAGGAAATCTGCGAGCGCACGTCGGTTTCGCCCGTGCCGACGTAAACGGTGTTGGGACTGGACGGCGCGACGGCGATGGCCCCGATTGACGCGATGGACTGCGAGTCGAAGACCGGCGCCCACGTCCGCCCCGAATTATTCGACTTCCACACGCCACCGCCCACCGAGCCGAAGTAGAACATGTCGGGCTGTCCCGGAACGCCCGTCACTCCATTCACGCGGCCACCCCGAAATGGCCCGATCATCCGCCAGCGCAGCCCGCTATAGAGACTGGCGTCATATTGCCGCTGCGCCTCGACCAGCGGCAGCCCTGCGATGACCAGCGCCACGAAGATACTCAAAAAAGCTAACGGAGACGCGCAGACGCCTCTCATTTTAGACATACCTAAACTCTCCTTGTTTGTAACGACGACATACGTGGCTGATGAAGCAATGAAACCTTATCTTCGTCTGGCCGTCAATCGTTTTCCCGATTTGAGTCGCCTGGCAAGAGCCGAGCCGAGTTGAGTATAACCATAATTAAAGTGTAGCGCGTGTATGATCGGTCCAGGGCGCTGAAGCTGTCAGACCGCTGAAATTAACCAAGCACCTGCTGGAGGCCGACGTTGAATTGATGGCGCTGCCCCGGTTTGAGCGGCTGGGCCGTCGCGTCCCCCAGGATTCCGTCAGCCAGGCCGTTCCCGCCAGTCACGCTCGACAGAATCAAGTTCTCGTTGTAGGGCGTCTCGAAGGTCCGGGTGTAGGAGGCGCGCAAGACCGTCTTGGTCTCCTTTACTTGGTAGGAGACGCCGAGGCGAGGTTGCCACAGATGTCCCTTGCTGATCCCCGCGTAGTTGTCAAATCGCAGCCCCAGATTCAGTGTCAAATTGCCGAGCGAGATCGCGTCCTGAGCGTAGGCCGCCACTTGTCTGATGTCGGTGTGGCCGTTGAAGGTGAAGAGATGGCCCCCGCGCGTCAGGTCGAAGGGCAAGAGTCCGGGCAGAAAGCTGTCGCTCGCCGGGTCATTGAAAGCCGGATCAGTGATCCCGAACTGGAAAGCCTCGGTCAGAAATGTGTGGGAGGCTTGCATGCCGAATTTGGCATTATGTTTTCCTTTGGTGTAGGCGATATCGGCGCGGACGCCGGCGTTGGCCAACCGCCGCTGCTGGCTGATCGCCGTGGTCTGATCGGATAATGGGTTGGCGCTCGGGTAGAACCAAATCTGATCGAGCCGGTAGTACGGATTGACCGTCAGCACGGTGGACGGGCCGAAGATCTGGACGTAGCCGGGCGCGATGTTCCGTGTTGGGGCATGTGAAGGGATTCCGAGTTGGCCGAGCGTCAGCACGGCGTCAGCTTAGCCCGGTTGCTCGGCGATATCCACCGGTTCAACATGGGCTTCGGTTAGCCGGACTGAACGAGCACTGAATTGTTACCGCTCCACCCGGGTCGATCCTGCGAACGATCTTTAGCACAGAACCGTACTAGTAGGCGGAAATATCTCTGGAGGTTTTGAGCAAATGAACGAAGACCGTGGGAGCGCAAAGCTGAAGGGGTAGCTGATCGAGTTGAGCTGCATACGGCCGACATGGCTGCCTTGCCATTTGAAGACGAGAGCTTTGACGTGATCGCTTGAGGGACGCAGTGATCTCCGGACTGTTCAGCGTACGGCGCCCCCCACCCGTAGATTCAAGCTGACCGTGATATCGTCAAGCCGCAGACTCTTGAATGAGTTTTTCGATTTTCGAATCCAGCTCCCTGGCGACAGCGAGAGCGTCCGGGTTTCCATAGGGAGCTAGGAGACTTGCCATTCTGTCATACGACAAATGCACGCCGTCATGCCGCTCATCCACCAGAATTGTGACCGGAGCGTAAGATCCGGCGTCGGGGACGCGCCTTGCCATTTCTTTCATGATGAGCGGATTGCCAATGACGAGGCGCACGATTTTCGGCTCATCGAGCCCTGTCTCCAGACGCAGAATCGCCCCATGATCGAGTTCCATGAACATCATCAGTCCCGTCCCGCCCAGACCCCTGTGAACCGCGCGCTCCAGTTCGGCAAAGGTCTGCGCGCCCTTGATCGCGTTCACGAACTCGCCCATATCCGGGCGCCCAACGGCCGCTTTGAGGGCCGCGACGACCGCCTCAAACGGCTTGGAAGTTGTCACACTGAACCGTTCGATCTCGACCTTTCTGACCGTCATGTTTCCTCCCTCTCATCAAGGCGCATCACGGCGCCACGATGTTCTCGAGTTGTTGTAGTTTCCGGTTACCAAAATCGCGAAAGAATGCTCCCACTATAACTGTCATCTTGGACGGTTTAGTGGGTGATGAATTTCGCATCTTTCCGGCTCTGCCGGAAAGTTAAAAATAGCTCGAATTCTAAGCATTTAGGGGCCATCGCCTGTATAATTCGATGGTATGGAAGTAACGATCAAGAAGGCATTAAAGTTTCGACTTGAGCTCTCCTTTATAGCAACCTCCCGTTCATTTCACCAAAAGTGCGTCAGAATCAGTTTTTGGGGTCCACTACACATATCTATTGGCTCTTGTTTTGAACTGGGATTTTTCCTAGCGGGATAAGCTGCCATATAAAACTCGTCGGGTTTCGATTCTCATCACTTAAAGGGCCTTGGACGAAAAAAGGCCCGTTTGTCATCATCTGCGATGGGATTAGTCGCACTATCCATAGCGCGTTGCCATTTGACACAACAATCTTGGTTAGTATTTCTCGCACTGTGAGATTCCGGCTTGAAAATGAAATACTATTTTTATCAAAGCCGTCATCTCTTGGAGTTCCATATCCGTATCCACCACCATAATTTGAACCTGGATGGAGAGAGAGAGAGAGAGAGGTTTTTAGCTGGTGTGATGCGTCGATTAAATTTGCATTCGATAAACTAAACTCTTGGATTCGCAGGTTCAAAAAATTTCGCCCGTCATTGACAAAGGCGGGAGGGAAGATGTGAATGATCCCATCTTTCACCTCAAATTCGTAATCAGGGTGCTGTTGCAGGATAAGCCGAATGGCCTCACGAATGGTGGTTTTTCGCACGTGTATCGGCAGCGCAGCTTTCTTGGCACGAGCATCAATCCATTCGATTCCGATTGAAATTTGAAACCGTTGAGCCAATTCTATGAGTTGTTCTTCGCCTGATGTGGCTTCTGAGTCGAAATCATCAATCTGTTGATCCAGCTTAGATTGGGCCTGCTGCCCTAAAGTCGTGGGTGATAATATTAAGAACGAAATCAGCATTATAAATAGGCTGATAAAACTCCTCGTTTTTACGTAACGCATAATTGTCACCTAAGTAAATTAGTTAGTTCCTCATGCAGAAACCACCCTTGAACCAAGAAAATGGTGGTGGTGTCATCGAGCAAGACGTTTTGAGACCTCTTCAGGCGGGAAGCGCCGATCTATGGCTATGCCGCCTGAAGAGGAAATCAAAGGCCTTTATCTGCCTCCCTAGTTTATCCACTATCGAGATAACGACGCCGCTATTCTTTAATGGCCATCTACAGTAATACTGTTACAACTGAAAGTGAAGGGGAGATCTGTAAGCGTGAAACCATTGGTTTTATAGCGTTGATTTCCTGTTGTTTGACAAGTTCCTCCTACGCAGACAGTAGAGCAAAAGTGATATTTATGCGTCCATTGTCCGCCGGCACCCGTTATTGCCCCTGGATCGGTAGGCGGGGTCCCATTAAGCGTCAGCCCGCAAGTGTTTGTATTACCCACAATCATATCATCCCACGTTGGAAGAGCCAGGGAGATTGGATTTGCAGGGTTGAGGTGATCCACCAATTGCCATGTAATTACTTTCCTCCTTCCCGCTTCAGTGGAAGAACAACTCTCGGCCACATCTTGGTCGACCGATACAAAACTAAATTTTGTGGGTTTTTGTACCGTTAGTTTGATGCTCTCTTGTTTTGGCGGTTGACCACTTACTGTATAACTGACTGTAACAGTTACATCCTCTTCAGAGGTGATGATCGCTGGAGCCTCACTGATGACCCACTCGGTTTCGGGACGATAGCAGCGACCGGTCTTGAGGTTCCGCAGTTGCTGCTCATCAACCTTACGATATTTCGGGATCGTTTGCTGACGATAGTTGTAGCGCGCCACTCCCATAAAGACGCGATTGGTCAGGATGTTTCTGACTACGTTAGCTTGCCAGACTTGATTTTTGCCCGAAGGTGTCGGCGTTTTTGATTCGTTGAGACGTTTTGTGATCTGCCGACACGAGAGTTGTTCTTCGACCAGGGCGCGATAGATTCCGCGCACCACTTCGGCTTCTTCAAGCTCAATCATCACCTGCGGCGGGCCGCCGTGCTGCTTGGGCAGATAGCGATAGCCGTAGCAACTGAAAGCCCAGGGGATGAATTCGCCGCGCTGCGCTTTCTCCAACCGGCCACGTCGCGTACGTTCGAGGATCTGAGTACGCTCGTATTCTGCGATCATCCCTTGCATCTGGGTGAGCAGTTTGCCCTGCGGCGTATCGCCGAAGGGATTTTGAAGAAATATCAATTGCGTATTGAGCTTCTTGAATTCCTCGACGAGCAGCCATTGATGGGCATATTCGTGAGCGAGCCGATCCGGCGAGAGGATGACGACCGCATCGAATTCGCCACGCCGCGCGCAGTCGCGTAGCCGATCCAATGCGGGGCGATCGAGGCGCTCACCACTGACGCCCTCGTCGAGGAACTCATGTTCGGGCAACAAGCTCCAGATCTGTTGCTGGATGCGCTGTTTGAGCAACTGGACTTGTGAGGCAATCGTGCCCTCCTGTTGCTGATTGAGAGTCGAGACTCTGGCATAAATCGCTACTTGCATTGTTTGCCTCCTGGTGTTCGAGAATGATCTTGATCGCCCGCAGCAAACGCTCTTGCCAGAGCGGGTCTGCTATAGACAGATGTTGGCGGATGCGCATGTGTTTCATCGTTCACCTCCGCCGCGGGATTTTGGCGGAGAGTGGGCGATAGAGCCGAATCACAAGATCGCTTCCGCATGTCTCGTTTCAGCTTGAACACCTGCGTATGGAACACCAGGTCAATCTTTTTATGGGTAGCGACTGCCACATCGAACACAGCATCCGATTTATGAAAGGTGATTTGGGATTGACCTGTGGGCAATTCAACAGCACTGAAGCTGAAGGGCGAGTTCAAGTCTGGGTTGAGATGGTCGCGACGGCCTTCTGGTTTTTGTGGGCCTTGCGCGCGATGGCAGAGACCGAAGGCGAGAAGCTTCCTGGTTGGTGGCGTAGTGGTAAATTGACGCCGGGAGCCGTCCGCAGGCTGGCGGCGGGACTTTTGTTGAGTTTGGGATGGAGCAAGCCTGAGCCCAAAACTCGCGGAAAGTCGCTGGGACGAGCCGCAGGAACGAGGTTTGAACCGCGAGAGCGGTACAAAGCCTACCGAAGCGCCTCCCAGTAGGTTCTTTCGGCGCTCATAACGACAAAATGATCCGGATTTTCTTTCGGTGGCAGTTGTCATCTCAGACTAACTTTGTCCAAACTCGTGATGTGAAGGGGATGTCGAAAACCAAGCTCTCCAAGAGCATTCACGATGCGGCGTTCGGAGAAATCCGCAAGACAAGCTGAATATAAAGGGATCTGGTACGACGTTCCTTTTATATCAGTTGATCGATGGTTTCCGAGCTCGAAACTGTGTTCGGTTTGCGGATCTATAAACCACGACCTATCTCTTTCAGATCGAGAATGGAGATGTCCGAAGTGCGGAACTGATCATGATCGGGACATAAACGCCGCTCAGAATTTGAGAATTGAAGGTCGATCGATACTCGCCGCTGGTTCAACGGAGAGTATAAACGCCTATGGAGTTCGTGTAAGACTCCCCTCCGCCAGCAGTGAACAGAGAAGTAGGAATCCCCCACTAAAGCCGCACAGCGGCTTAGTGGGGGAGGATTCAAACGAAGAGTCCCGAACGCTTGCTCAACGCCTCCGGATTGTGAATTGTGATCCTGTAGTTCTGATCCACAGAGATGTATTTGCGATGCTTGTAGGCCGCGACTACTTGGTTGACACGTTCGCGCGTCGCGCCGATCAAGTTAGCGAGATCGCCCTGCGTGAGACGTAGCGGTATGAAGACCTCGCCA
>DATFWY010000108.1:0-37807 GCA_035258805.1 Blastocatellia bacterium
TCGATGAAAAAGCAAAGAGGATAACGATCAACCTACCTCAACCACAGATTCTCGGGATTGAGATCACGGAGATGAAAACTTACGATGAACAGCGCGGGCTTTGGAATCCTTTTAATGCGGCCGATCGTGATGCGGTGTTCCAAAATGCGCGAGAACAACTGGAAAAGACGAGCCGCGATTTGAAGATAACTGAAACCGCGCGACAGAGTGCGCGCGAATTGTTAGAGGGTATGTTTGCTTCAAACGGATACTCGGTCGAAGTTGGTTACCAGTAAGAAGCAAAAAAGCGGAAGGAATGACAATACTGGCTTCCATAGTCTTGTCAGGCTGCTTGTGCGGAATGAGTCGAACCAAGTCCTAAAGAATAATGCGTCGGCACCTTCTGGCTTCATAAAGCACCTCAATTTCATTCAACATCTCATCTCACAAGGCGCGCCGCGTTAGCCTTAACGAACTCACTTTAAAGCTGTCGATCCCACATAAGATTGAGCTTTATCCCAGTAGCGTGATCTAATTCTCTAACAGTTAAATACGCAATTGCCGGATCAGCCGTATTTTGGCGTCGTTCAATAGTCCCGCTTGTGAGTTCTTAAAGGATAAAATCTTACGGAGTAAATTGTGTTTCTTTACGATTGAGTTACCAGCCTTCGACAGAGAGTCGGGTTGCTTGAATGCGATTATCGATACGCCAAAAGGCAGTTGGAACAAGTTCAAGTATGATCCAAAGACGGGTATGTTCAGGTTGGGAGCCCGCTGCCTCTCGGCAATGTTTTCCCTTTCGATTTTGATTACATCCCTTCAACCGAAGGTGACGACAGCGATGCGTTGGACATTCTTGTTCTCATGGACGATCCGGTGTTTACTGGCTGCTTAGTCCCTGCCAAATTAATTGGTGTGCTCGAAGCAGAGCAAACAGAAGATAGTGCGACTATGAGAAACGATGGTCTAATCGGAGTGGCGGCGGAGTCTCGTAATCATTCTAACGTTCGGTTTATCGGTGATCTGAACTCAAATCTGGTGCGTGAAATTGAGCGCTTTTTTATTTCCTACAACGAGACAAAAGGTAAGCACTCAAGACATTAAGGATGATCTCGCGAGGCTCACTACTCTTGTTAGATTGCGTCGTATGCTACATCTCGAGCGAGACCAAAGTAGGAGCGCGATATGATTAACCGACGCCATTTCGCCATTCACACGGCCAGCACGCTGGGTGCGCTCGCCATCTCTCCTGCTGCCACCTTCGCATTGTGCAATAGGCTCGACGGCGAGCTCACGGAGTTGGGTGATGAAGCTACACCTGAATTGATCGCGGAGGATGAGAAGTTCTGGGCACGGGTGCGGGGCGCCTACACGTTAAATCCGGATGTCATAAATCTCGATCACGGCTGGACCAACCCTGCCACGCGTGCTGCGGTAGATGAGTTGCTGAGAGGTGCGCGTCAGCTCGAGGCGTTGCCGGCGGAAGAGCTGGAGCGTTTGTTCTTCGGAAGTAGCAGCTCGGGGGTGCGCCAGGCCCTCGCCGACGCCATGGGCGTGTCGCCGTCAGAGGTCGCACTAGTCCGCAACGCTACGGAGGCACTGAACACAGTTCTGCTTGGGCTTCCACTGAAGGCTGGCGACGAGATTGTCTGTTCGGCCCACGACTACTTCGCGATGCTCGATGCATTGGAGCAACGTAGGGCGCGCGACGGTGTGGTGCTGCACATGGTAAGGCCACCGGTCCCGGCACCGTCATTCGAGGCGCTGGCCCAGCTCTACGAAACTGCAATCGGCTCGCGCACGCGACTTGTGTTGGTCACGCATGTGAGCAACCTCACCGGGCAGTTCTTTCCAGTGCAGCGCATCGCTGCAGCAGCGCACCGCGTGGGCGCAGAGGTGGTCGTTGACGGTGCGCAGTCGCTCGGAGTGCAGGGTGATCCAGTTCCAGCACTCGATTGCGACTACTACGGAGCCAGCGCGCACAAATGGCTCGGGGCGCCGGTGGGACTCGGGGTGTTGTGGATGCGTGCCGCGCACGCGGCCAAAATCTGGCCCCTCGTGCCGCCGCCGACTGATGTTACAGGGATGCGACGCTTCGAGTGGATAGGCACGGCACCGTCATACTTGGAGCCCGCCGCCTTACCAGCTCTCGCGCTTCATCATTCACTCGGCGCAGCCCGGAAAGCGGCGCGTCTGCAATACCTAAGTTCGCATTTGCGCAAACGCATTAGTGTCGCCCTGCCTAACGTGCGCTTTTATACTCTTGCCGAGCCTGCCATGAGCATAGGTATTACCACAATCGAACTTCCTGGCGTGCTCAGCGACGATTTACAGAAGCGCCTTCGCCGGCGCCACCAGATTCTGACGCAATCCATGGCCGGCAACAAGCGCGCGCCTGAAATCCGTGGGCTACGCATCACCCCGAACGTCTACACGACACCCGCGGAGCTCGACCGACTGGTTGCAGCACTAAAGACTGACTAGACCAACCATCCGCGAGAGCCGCAGTGGGGCACGCAGGGCCGAATGCGCCCACTTTCGCTCTTATCATCTGGCGTTGCCGGAAGAGTCGGCCTGTAGACACGCGCCCACAGGTAGTCATACATTGCATCATTCAGTTGTTCTTTCAGATCAAAGTTGAAAGTCTTTGTCGGCCCGCCAAACTTGGGCTCAAAGGTCGTGATCGAAAGTTGATACGGACCCGACCGGCTAATGCTCTTGATATCCGACCATCGCCAGTATCGTGAACTGTTCTTCTTCTCAGATTCATAGACCATTCGATCGTCATAAAACTTGAGCGTTCCTTGCTCGCCGCCAAAACTGTGACGATGTCTGGCCGGGATTGCGTACTGCGGTTTTTCTTCCGATGATACAAAGGTAGTTGAGAGCGGCCGCTGGACACGCTTGAGCAGGAATTCGCTAACTTCCTTTGCAACCTCGGCATCAAGCACTTCGAATTCGAACGTGCGGTCCCGACCTAGCTTCATTCGTGCGCTCTCGTAAGTAAGGATTTCCACTTTGCGAGGCGACCGTAGCTTGATCATCTCAATGTCCGCATAAGTCCACCGCCGCGCGTGCTCCTTATTTCCAGTGCGGTATTCGACGCCTTTCTGGTTGATGACCAGCTCGCCTCCGCAGGATCCAATTGCGTGGTCGTGCTCAACGTGGTACGTGAATTCCTGGGCGCTCGCGATGTTCGGAAGCGCAATCAGAACACCAATCAATCCGGTCAACGTCAGTGCCATTCTCCTAAGTGACATATGCGTCCCTTCCTTGCTTCTTATGGTTTCTCGAAGCTTTCAGGCGGGGGCGTCGAGGTGTCCAGCTTCACTATTGCCTCGACGACCCCGGCGCGCGTCTGCCGTTTCTGACGCTCTTTTGTTTTCGTTAGTGAGTTTGCACCGCCGATCCGTGACGATGCTGCCAGGACTGCGGGGACGTATCTTCTGGTCTCAAAGGGCAGCAAGCCACGCCGTGACATTTCACCAAAGTCTCGGATGCCAGTCTTCTCTATCACTCGCTGGACGCGTTGCTCGCCGGCGTTGTACGCGGCAAGCGCAAGCTTCCAATCACCGAATTGGTTGTAGAGGAATCGGAGATACCTGGCTGCAGCGCGAGTGGAATGCTCGGGATGCGTACGGTGGTCGTTGCCACGTTGTACATTGAGGCCGTAGTGTACCGCGGTCGCCGGCATGAACTGCCAAATCCCGCGCGCTCCTTTTGGAGAAAGCGCCAGCGGGTTGAAGCCGCTTTCAACCAGTGCGACTGCGAGCAAACCAATCGGCACTTGTTCTTCCTGAAGAATTCGCGTGAAACTATCGCGGTACTGTTCCAACCTGGAGCTAACCGACGAGGGCACAGAAAATCTAAGGTTGCCTGCGGCAGGGAGTTGCTCGATATTGCGATGCGCCGGCGAATCAAGCGCGGCTCGCTCTGCTGCTACCAGACGAAGCAACTCATCTATGAGTGCGCTACGATTGAACTCGCCCTCGGCCGCAATATCTTCGGCCTTTTTGACAGCCTCGCGAGCGAGGTCGCGCTTGCCCTGTTGTCGCGCCGCTTTGCTTTCATCGATTAGCTTAGAGCCTTGCAGCACCTGTTCGGCGGCCGTGGCGCGATGGTTGACTGATTCCTCAATTGTGCGCATCGCCCGAGCGACTGGGTCGTCTTCCGTCTTTACGCTAGGAGTTTGCGCACGCGCTGCGCTTTGGAGCGCGAATAATGAAGTCGCAGCAATTACTATTGCGAACCCAACCTTCTTGTGGGGCGTGCTCCGCTGCGCTTTGAGTGTTTTGGTCGCTGTGGCGCTGTTAGGTCGCTCAGGCTGGTGTTTCTCGTCCCCGATAGCTGCCTTCCAACCAAGTGCAGATGCGAGCATTGAGACCAACGCAAAGAACAGCACGGCAAAATATTGTGGACCGTCGATGGCCCAACGGGTTATGCCGAACGCCAACAGCGCAATGGCCAGCTCGCCTGATCCAATAGTCGATAGCGCTATCAGGCTGGCATCGCAACCCGCGTAGCCGGCTAGTCTGGCGGCTGTCGCGCTCGACGCAAACCTCGCGATTAACGCAGAGGCAATGATTCCAAGGAGCAGCGGCAATCGGGGGACGGTGCGCCCGTGCGGTTCGAGGAACATCGGCAGGAACGCAAATGAAAGGAACATGGCCGCCGCCGCTGGCCTCTGCGCTTCAACTCGTTTTCCGGCCTCGCTTCGTGTAAACAAAACCCCCACCAGAAAGGACCAGACAAGCGCGCCGAGCTCGCCCAACGCCGTTCTTGCGAGAACAAATAGGAGCACCGCGATCAGCAAGTAACCAATCGCGGCTCGGACATCTGATAGTCGAGCTCTGGCCTTCGCCGCGCGATCGACGAATCTTGTTGCAACGAACCACGCGAAGCCGAAGAACAACGCGATCTTGACGATCTCGTAAGCCGCAACGATGGTGTAAGCCGAGATCGAACTCGCGCGCCCGGCAACCTCGTGAAAAGCACCGAGCAGATGAATAACCAGCAGAAGTGCGCCGCCAAGAAATAACGCTGAGACGAGACCAGCCGCGGCCACCTCGGAGTTTTTGTCATCAGATTCAGAGGAAAAATGCGAGGAAAAACACACACTCGGTACCGCGAAGGCAGCCGCGACCAGGATTGCCGGGGACCAGTCTGCGCCGGTTACGGCGACTATAACGATCATAATAAGGCCAAAGAGTCCCAGCCCCGACGCCGCAACCGTGATCAACACCGTGCTCACGGGCCTCAGTGCGTTGCGTCTAAGCCGCATGCCTGCAAGAAAGAACAGGCCAGTAAGCCCGATCTCACGCGCAATCGCGAGAACTCGCTCACCGCTCTCGCCAACCAGGAGTTGTTCCCTTAAGTGGCTCGGTGCCAGCAACGCGCTGATAGTCACTACTAAGAGCGCGATGCTGATGCCGGTCTGTTCCGGCAGCCCCCTGCGCCGAGCCACTTTTCCGCCGAGTAGTATCAAAAAGGCGGTGATTATTAATGTTGAAATGAGCAAAACCTGCATCATTATCTTTCCTCAGATCTCTCTTTTGTTCTGATCAACGAAAGCCATCAGGCTGTAACCTGCGTCTCAGGTCCAACACTCGTGTGCTTTCTAACCTCGAAGTACCACTTCCAGATTTCATAGATCGCCGGATAAACCGCGAGTTCTAGAATGAATGAAGTGAAAATGCCCCCGATCATCGGCGCGGCGATTCTCTTCATCACATCTGCGCCGGTGCCGGTTGACCACATAATCGGCACCAGACCGGTGAACATCACGCCAACAGTCATCACCTTTGGTCGCAGCCGCTTGACTGCCCCATGCAAGATCGCCTGCTTCAGATCTTCCTTATTCCTCATCAATCCCTTCGCTTGAGCTTCGTGATAAGCAATGTCCAGGTACAGCAGCATGAACATCCCGGTTTCGGCGTCGACACCCATAAGCGCAATCAGCCCAACCCACACCGCGATGCTCATGTTGTAGCCGAGAAAATAGAGGAACCAGATTGCGCCCACCGCCGAGAACGGCACCGCCAGGAGTATGATCATAGTCTTGGTTACCGAACGCGTGTTGAAGTAGAGCAACAAGAAGATCAAGAAGATCGTGATCGGCACAACAACGAATAGGCGTTCCTTTACGCGTGCCATATTTTCGAACTGACCGCTCCATATGAGCTGGTAGCCCGCTGGTAGTTGCACTTCTTTGGAAATCAGGTTCTTTGCGTCCGCGACGTAGCCGCCGATGTCTCGCTTAGACGTATCGAGATCGACATAGACATAGCCGGACAACCGGCCGTTCTCGTCGCGGATCATCGCCGGGCCGTTCACGAGCTTGATGTCGGCGATCTGCGCGATGGGGATCTGAGTGCCGCTCGGGGCCATCACGAATGCCCGCTGGAGCTTGTCAAGATCACTGCGATAGTCGCGCAAGTACCGAACATTGACCGGGTATCGCTCTCGGCCTTCGACTGTAGTCGTTACGTTCTCACCGCCGACTGCGGACATCACCACGTCGTTCGCTTGATCTATAGTCAGTCCGTAACGAGCAAGCTCATCGCGTTTTAGCGAGAAGTCCAGGAAGTACCCGCCCGCGGTCCTTTCGGCGAACACGTTTTTTGAGCCATTGACTTTTTGCAGGACCATCTCAATGTGCTCGCCGATCTCCTGAACCTTCTGCAGGTCCGCGCCCATAACCTTGATGCCAATAGGCGTGCGCACACCTGTTGTGAGCATGTCTACGCGAGCCTTGATCGGCATCGTCCAGGCGTTGGACACTCCCGGTATTTGCATCGCTTCGTTGAGCCCAGCGGGACCGTAAACCAATTCATCCATGGTTTTGTGATCCGGCCACGCCTTGCGCAAGAATCTTTGCAGCCAGCCCGGAGCCCAGGATGAATACCATCTCGACTTTTTTGGCCACGCCATATGCGGTTTCAGGACAACAACAGTTTCCATCATTGAGAATGGGGCAGGGTCCGTAGCAGTCTCCGCACGGCCAGCTTTTCCAAATACGCGCTCGACCTCCGGGAATCGCTTCAATGTCTTGTCCATCACCTGGAGCAACTGCTGAGTCTGCGTCACGGAAATGCCGGGAAGAGTGGTCGGCATATAGAGCAGCACTCCTTCATCGAGCGGCGGCATAAACTCCGAACCGAGTCTTTCGTATATGGGTACGGTGAGTATGACGGTGATTAATGCAACACCCAGAGTTACCCACTTGAACCGAAGGACGAGCTCGCAGACGGGATGATAAAGCTTCATCAGAGGGCGGCTGATGGGATGGGTCTCTTCGCTGTGGATCTTGCCGACCAATACTGCATTGGTAATTCGCGCGAGAAAACGCGGCTTGAATTTGTAAGGATCCATGTGCGTGAACAGCAGCCGTATGGCGGGGTCGAGAGTGATAGCCAGAAAGGCAGCAATCGCCATCGAGAAATTCTTGGTGTATGCGAGCGGCTTGAACAGTCTTCCTTCCTGACCTTCAAGGGTGAAGACCGGGATGAACGAGACTGCGATGACCAATAGCGCGAAGAAACTCGGTCCGCCGACTTCCTTCACTGCGCTAATGACGACATCTTTATAGCTGCCGGGCCGCCCTTCCTGATCCCAATGCTCCAGCTTTTTGTGGGTTTGTTCGACAACCACAATGGCCGCGTCGACCATTGCTCCTATCGCTACTGCTATTCCGCCAAGACTCATAATGTTGGCGGTCACGCCCATCCAGTACATCGGTATGAACGAGATGATCACTGTGATCGGAATGGTAATGATTGGGACGATGGCCGAAGGGATGTGCCATAGGAAGATCATGATCACAATGCTGACAATTGTGATCTCTTCGATGAGCGTTCCTTTGAGCGTCTCGATCGCCCTTTCGATCAGCTCGGCCCGGTCATAGGTCGTCTCGATCTCAACGCCAGGCGGCAATGAGGCTTTCATCTCATCGAGCTTTGTTCGCACACGTTCGATGACTTTCAGCGCGTTCTCGCCATAGCGCATGATTACAACCGCGCCGACGGTTTCCCCTTCGCCGTCCAGCTCTCCGATGCCTCGTCTTATGTCCGGACCGAGAGTGACCGTCGCTACGTTCTTCACCAGGACCGGCGTCCCGCCGTTTTTGCTTGTACCGATTACAATATCTTCAACGTCCGTAGGCTTCTTGATGTAGCCACGGCCGCGCACCATGTACTCGCGACCTGAAAACTCCACCAGCCTGCCTCCCACGTCCTGGTTACCGCCTCGTACTGATGCGACTACTTTGTCAATCGGTATGTCGTAAGCCTGGAGTGCATTCGGGTCGATGTTTACTTGATACTGCTTGACGAATCCGCCAATCGGCGCAACCTCTGCAACGCCGGGAACAGCCTGGACGGCATAGCGCAGGTACCAATCTTGAAAACTGCGAAGCTGAGCGAGGTTGTTTTGCCCGGTCCTATCGACAAGGGCATACTGGAAGACCCAGCCCACCGCCGTTTCGTCGCGGGCCAACTCGACATTCACTCCCTGCGGGAGTTTCGGCAGGATGTTGCTCAGATACTCAAGTGTTCGAGACCGCGCCCAGTAGATATCCGTCCCATCCTCGAAGATGATGTAGACGTAGGAAAACCCGAAATCAGAAAAGCCTCGAATGTCCTTAACTTTAGGCACGCCGAGCAGCGAGGAGATGATGGGATAGGTGACCTGGTCCTCCATGATGTCAGGGCTGCGGTCCCATCTTGAGTAGATGATGACCTGAGTGTCGGACAGATCAGGTATCGCGTCGAGTGTGATGTTCTTTATCGACCACAACCCAGCCAGCGTAGCCATCCCGATGAACAGCAAGACAATAAACTTGTTATGAGCGCAGGCTTCTATAATCTTGTTGATCATCGCTTCGACTCCGCCTCGTCGATTACCTGAGAAAGAGCCAACACCTTGCCGCCGTTGTTCGAGGCGAAGGCATCTGCGTCCTGTAGGCGCGAGAATGCAAAGGTGCTGGGCATGCAGCGGTCGAAGACCACCTCGTAGGGCCGTTTCGATTGATCTACGAGCTCTTTGTGGTGCTCGCAAACCATCACTCGACTACCCTCGACGTAGTAGGCAGTCTCTGGAGCCAGCGGCTTGCGAGAGTTGTAATCGGTGACTTCGACCAGCCGGACCTTCTGATGTTCCTGACGCCCTATGGTCAGGCCGCAGCGAACGCAGCAGACCTCTTCAGTTTTGTCGCTCACCTCGACGACGGCTCGCGAGCGTTCGTCAATTTGCCGATGACAGGCAGAGCAAAGTTCGGGCTGGCTGCGCAAGACAAACCAGTAGCCAACCGCCAGGGCCGCTGTCACGGTTACGGCGCTAACAATAAGAATCACGGTACTCCTGGTGACCATGACCCCCTCCTCGCCTCATTTACCGTCCGCATACTTTGGAACCAGGTCCATGCCGCAATCAGGCGCTTTTCCTGGTTTGTCCGTTTTGTAGTCCGGGTGCATCGGGTCATACCAGTAGAGAATCTTTCCCTCTGGCTTAACCTGGTGCTGAGAGTGATCTTCCATTTGCGCCTCAGACTTTGACTTTGGCTGATGCTTGGAATGATCTTCTGGTGTCGACCGAGGCACGGCGGCGCCACCGGATTGGTGCTTCGAGTGCTCTTGAGGCTGCGCTTGGGGCTGTCCGCCCTGTTGATGTTGTGAGTGATTTGTCTGCTTGCTGCCGCCTCCGCTCCCTCCGCCGTGGTTCATTCCAGGCATACCCATCCCTGCGGCCGCCGATTTCAATTTGCTTTCAGAATCAATGAGGAAGTTGGCGGAAGTTGCGATCCGCTCTCCTGGCTTCAGCCCCCCGAGCACAATGAAGTTGTTGTCCACCTTGGCTCCGAGCTGGATCTTCCTCGGCTCAAAATAACCTCCCTCAAGAGCAACAAAGACGAGCTGTTCTGATCCGGAGTCGAGAACCGCTTCTTGAGGCACTGTAAGTTTCTTCCCGTAATCAATCTTCAACTCCACGTTCGCGTACATGTCTGGTTTGAGGGTGAAATCAGGATTAGGAAACTCGATCCGTACCTTCAGGGTTCTCGTTGCGTTGTCGAGTTGTGGATAGATGTAGCTGACCTGACCCTTGAACGTCTTTCCCGGATATGAGGAAACGGTCATAGTTGCCGATTGACCGATTTTGATTTCAGATGCTTCGTATTCGTATATGTCTGCAATGGCCCAGATGGTTGACAGATCGGCGATCTGATAGAGCTCAACATCGGGCGTGACCCGCTGCTTGGAGAAAGCGTTACGCGCGAGCACGAAGCCGTTTGTCGGCGCGTAGAGGGTCAAGGCTTTGGTCGGTTTACCGCGCGCTTCGAGGTCCTTAATCTGCGTTTCGCTGATGTCCCAAAGCTCGAGCCGTCGCCGGGCAGATTCCAGCAGTGATTCTGAACCAGCCACCGCTTCGCGAAACGGACTCTCACTTAATTCTGAGCGTCCCCTGAGCGCGAGCAGATATTCTTGCTGTGTCTGAAGTAGATCAGGACTGTAGATGCTGATGAGCGGCTGGCCCTTGGTGACCTGCTTGCCGATGAAATCAACGTAGACGTTCTCAATCCATCCTTCGACCTTGGTGTGTATTCGAATGATCTTTGTTTCATCGAAGGCCAGTCGGGCAACAGCGCGCAGGCTCTTCGACACCGAGCTCGATGTGACCACCCCATAGGTGACGCCAATCATTTGCTGTTTTTCAGGGCTGATTTGAAACGCGCCCTCTGGAAGATTTGAGGAACCGCCGCCGTTCTCGTAAACCGGCACCAGATCCATCCCGCAATCTGGAGCTTTTCCGGGCTTATCAGACTTGTAAGAAGGATGCATCGGGTCTTGCCAGTACAGAACCTTCAATTCCGTCTTGGCGGGAGCGGTCTCACTTGATGTCGCTGGTTGGCTGTCAGCCTTGAGCAGCACGTCCCTCTTCACATAGATGACTCCCAGCAGAGCGATTGCCAGAAATGCGATCACTACCCGACGCAGGCGGCTCTTCTTCCTGGCGGGTTTAGGACTGGCGTCATGTGCGTCCACAATGGTGGGCGATGCCAGCGGATCGCTCAGGCTGTCCTGCACCGCGCTTGTTCCTTCTTCCTTCTCTTGTTTCGTCTTGATCTCTTCGATCATGGCCACTCCTTCACCGTTACGGTCTGAGACTCGCTCCTACCAGCGGCTCAATCGCTGCAATTGCCCTTTCCGTATTGCTTAGCTGCTCGTAGTAGCTCAACTCGTAGTTAAGTAGCGTCACTACATTGTCGAGCAGGGTCAAGAAATCAACTTTGCCTACTTCATAGCCCGATATAGCGGATTCAAGCGAGAGCGATGACTGCGGGACGATTGTTGTCCCGTACAAGCTCGCAAGCTTCTGTGCCGTCATCGCCGCGAGGTGTTTATCCTTAATCTTGAAGAAAAGCAGAGTCGTGATGTTTTCGAGACGCTTCTGCTCGGCGGCTTTGCTTGCTGCCGCTTCCGCGACTGCCGGCCGCTGCTTTTGCCAGAAGTAGAGTGGAATCTTTACTCCAACATTCAATCCGTACATCTCGGGCAAATCGGGCCGATTCTGGTAAACGAAGCCAACGGTGAAGTCGGGATAAAAGTCTTTTTGAGCCAGCTCGATGCCGTACTGCTCACGGTCGATCTTTCGCTTTTGCGCCTTCAGTGTCGGATAATTTGCGAGCGCTAATTCCTTCAACTCCGATAGCGTGTAATTAAACTGTTGCGGTTTTATTTCCTCAGGTTTACCAAGCGGGAACTCCGGGTCACGGTAGATGAGGGTGTTGAGGCGAGCCTCGGCCGTCTGTTTGCGCTGATCCAAGACAGTCAACTGATCGATCAGCTTTGAGATTTCAACCTGGGCCTTCAGAACGTCCTGCTGAATGCCTTTCCCGACTGCGTAACGAGCCTCGGCGATATTGGCAAACTTCTCGACGAGGTCCTTGTTCTTCGTGACGATCTCTATAGACTTGGTTATGTAGAAAAGCTCGAAATAGGCGTCCTTCACTTCTGCCACGACGTTCAACCGCGTCTGCTCGTAGTTCCACCGCTCTGCTTCGGACTCGACTGCGGCCATTTTGCTCTTGAGCGAAAGCTTGCCGGGAAAGGGAAGCTCTTGTTTGAAGCTGAGCATTCGAGCGCTTGATGGGTCACCCTTTTGAATGTCGAACGGGGGGATCGGATTGATGTTGCCGACATAGCCGTACTCGAGCATAGGCTCGGGCAGCGCTTTCGCCTGCGGTATGCGCTCGCGCATCGCATCGAAGCTGCGCGCCATTATCCTTATCTCAGGATTACGCTCGAGCGCCTGTTCGACAAGATACTTCAACCCTACGGAAGGCTCGCTTTGCCGGTGGGCAATTGCGGTGTCCAGCGTTGCGATTGGTGGTGTAAATCGTGTCGTGGCCTCAGTCGGCGGAGCGCTGGAGGCCTGTTGCGCGGACACGCTTGTAGTAGTCAACACCACAGCGGCCAATAAAGCCATAGCCAATACACGCGTGCGCCTCGATTTCATGAGCGCTTCTCCTAACCTTCAAGGATTCAGACCAATGGTCCAATAACCCGCTTCGCTCTGCGAGAGTAGGGCGGCGCAGTCTCCTCGAAGAGGTTCTATGCCGGATTTACCGGGAACTGATTGCGCCAATTCTGTCACTACTGACAGAAGACAAGCCCTACATCGGTTCAGAAGGAGAACAGAGAGATCAGAAGGTGTGTCTAGATCAAGAAAGAAGAAACGGTGACGTAAATAGGCCGTGCTCGCGGCGGATGGACTATGGTTGAGATTACTACGGTGTTCGGTGCCTCGATCTCAAACGTGACATGCGTCGGATGCTGCGAAGCGTCCGCGCGATAAACCGCCGAGGAGCTCCCCGGCAAGTTAGCAGCCGGCAGTACGTGACAGCAGGACAAAGTGGGCGGCGCACTGCCGTCGCTCTCTGAATTTTGCGTCGCCCCTTTAAATTGTGTCGCCCCTACTAACCCTGAATGCTCGATGTTGGAAGATTCCTGGTGACCGACTCCAGTCACGGTGTCCATTGAGTGGTGATGACACGACGGCTCCGCGTGCTTTCGCATTGCAGCACTATGCGATCCTTCCCCGTGTTCGTGTCGACCACTATGTTGATGGGTCGCTACGGTCTCAGACGCTCCGCTCTCTTGGGGCTGATTCGCGATTTCCTGAGTCGCTAGATTGTGCACCGCCTCCGCTTGCTCGACTGGAGTAGAGGGCATGCTGCAATGTTTGCTCGCGGAAGATGAAGGGCCCTGCCCATCACACCCACAGAAGGTTTCGGCCCAGACTTGCTGGATTGACAGAATAGAGAGGATGACTCCCAGCGCCGCCAACGCTCTGGCATCGTGAAGAGGATTGCCATTTTGTTTCTGCCGCTGCCTAATCATAATCCCTCTACGCAACTACTATTGTCTCCGACAGTCCCGAGTTTTGGTATGACGGGAATCACACCCACAAGTGACGCCTGTCACTAAGGTCTGTCACCAGCGCGCTGTTATGCGCAAGCATCGTGCCGGACTCAAACCCTTCAGAATCACGACGATTTTATTAGCCAAACGCTTCGTTGGGAGATTTCCCGCAACGATCGGCTGAATTCTCCCGACTCTGAAATTCTCAGGAGCCTCGTCCACGCTGCTAGCCATCAAGACCAACTGCTCTGAAGCATATAACTAATTGAGCTCCTTGCTCTGCACGAAGGTCCCGTGCCAGGTGTGATACCAAACCTGACCTGACGAACCATTGACACTCAACATTCCATACTTCGCCCCGGTCACCGAGTCTTTGACATCAAAATTGTAAAAGCCGAAAAACACGTCCGGAGTGCTTTCGACAACCAATGCACGGCTGAAGCGTTCTCGGAGGAACTGATTGACACTGGCCGCTGCAGCTTCAGGCGTAACCGTGAAAGTCGGTTCGGTGATCTTGCGCTCACGCCTGTTCATATGCCCAGGCATTCTATCACTCATTGAACCCATCATGCCGCCGTATTTCTGATTCCAAATCATCCCTGGACCCGGCTCGGGCATAACAGCACCGGTCCACTTGTCCATGATTAATTGGAACGCCTTGTATTTTGAGGGCGCTGCTTGCTTCACAACAATGTAGTAATTGAATTCCCACTCCTCCACTTCGTCGAGCGCCAATGAGCTGTCGCCGATCGCGTTCAGCAACCCAGTAGCAATGGTGATTGCATCTTCCATCTTGATCGTGGCGCCATCATGTCTATAAGGCGTCCCGCCGCTTACCAGCATAATCGCGCCCATGCCATTACCCATGGTTCCTGGGTTCTGACCCATGCCGCCTCCCATCCCGCCTCCGCCCATTTGTGCGCGGGTTGAGATTTGCGGGTTTATTGCCATCAAGACAATTAATAATAGGGAACCTGTGATGCATTCAAAGAATCTAAGCGTGCTCGGCATCGCTACTTCCTTTCAGTCAGAACAGGAGTTATGACTACTAAGTAAAACTGATGTCTCAACAGGGACTCTAGCAGGGAGGTGGTCTTTAAAGCTGTGACCGACGTCACACTTTCTGATCGCCAAGGCTAAAGGACGCATTCTAACGACGAGAGCATCAGCGGCAACGCAGTTCTATCACTGCATTTTGAACAAGATGTAAGAATTGAACAGAAAGCCCGCTCGAAGAGGAGAGTTCACAACTCGACATTACGCAGGCGCAATGCGTTGCCAATCACTGATACGGAGCTAAAACTCATGGCGGCGCTCGCTATCATCGGACTGAGTAACAGGCTAAAGACCGGGTAAAGAACACCGGCTGCTATTGGGACTCCAAGAGCGTTATAAATGAACGCGAAAAAGAGATTCTGCCTGATGTTGCGCATAGTAGCTCGACTCAGCTTGCGAGCTCGCGCAATTCCAAGGAGATCGCCCTTTAACAAAGTCACACCCGCGCTCTCGATTGCTACGTCTGTACCTGTGCCCATGGCGATGCCCACATCGGCCTGCGCCAAAGCCGGAGCGTCGTTTACCCCGTCCCCAGCCATGGCCACTTTCTTACCTTCTGCCTGCAAGCTCTTTACGACTTCGCCTTTCTGTTCAGGAAGGACATCAGCTTGCACGTCATCTATGTTTAGCTTACGAGCTACAGCTTCCGCAGTGGTGCGATTATCCCCGGTGACCATAACTACGCGAATGCCGTCCTCGTGCAGCGCCTTTATAGCTTCGGCGGTAGACTGTTTTATTGGATCGGCAACGCCGATCAACCCAGCCGGCTTTCCATCGACGGCGACAAACATCACGGTCTGGCCGTCTTTGCGCAAAGCATCTGCTCGCTCCGTGAAACCATCGGCGCTGACCTTCAACTGATCAAGAAGTTTGAGATTGCCTAAAGCGACCTTGTGGTTTTCAATCTCTCCAACAACGCCCTTCCCAGTGATGGATTGAAAGTCCCGAGATTCGGAGAGCTGTAAGTTCCTTTCGTGCGCGCCTGCAACGATAGCTGCGGCTAACGGATGCTCGCTCCCTCGCTCAATGCTGGCAGCAAGGCGGAGTAGCTCCGATTCATTCATTCCATCAAGCGGAACCAACGAAGTGAGGCGCGGTTTGCCTTCAGTAAGCGTACCGGTCTTATCGACAATCAGAGTATCGATCTTCTCCATTATCTCGAGGGCTTCGGCATTCTTAATCAGAACCCCTGCCGTCGCTCCACGACCCGTACCGACCATAATTGACATCGGCGTGGCGAGCCCCAAAGCACAAGGACAGGCGATGATCAGGACGGCAACCGCATTGACAATCGCGTGCGCGAGCCGCGGTTCAGGACCAATAAGGCTCCAGATAATTAGGGTGAGAACAGCAGTTAAAATTACCGCCGGGACAAAGTAAGAGGAAACAACATCCACCAATCGCTGTATCGGAGCGCGACTGCGTTGCGCCTCGCTTACCATGCGTACGATCTGAGCGAGAAGCGTGTCACTACCCACGCGCTCGGCCTGCATAATAACCCCGCCCGTGCCATTGACCGTTCCACCGGTCACCTTGTCGCCTGTCGTCTTCTCAACAGGGATAGGCTCGCCAGTGATCATGGACTCATCAACAGAACTCGCTCCGCTTAGCACGACTCCATCCACTGGAATCTTTTCTCCCGGGCGTACTCGCAGCCTATCTCCGGGCTTGATCTGCTCCAACGAGATCTCTTCTTCTTTGTCATTATCTCGTATCACCCTGGCTGTTTTGGGAGCCAGTCCAAGAAGAGCTTTGATTGCACTGCTCGTTTGGCTACGTGCCCGCAGCTCCAGAACTTGTCCTAACAAAACCAGCACCACGATCACCGAAGCGACTTCAAAATAAACGCCTACGTCACCGCTTTCTCCGCGAAAAGAGGAAGGAAAAATATTCGGGAAGAACGTTGCAACCACGCTATAGCAGTACGCTACTCCTGTACCGATGGCGATGAGCGTGAACATATTAAGGCTGCGATTAACGATCGATGCCCAACCGCGTTGGAAGAATGGCCATCCGCCCCAGAGCACGACGGGAGTTGCGAGAGCGAGTTGAATGTATTTGAGCACGCTCATCGAGATGGCGTGTTGCACAGGCTGCCCGGGAATCAGGTCTGACATCGCGAGAAGAAGCAATGGAATTGTCAGGATCACGCCGATCTTGAATCGCCGCGTCATTTCGACCAGTTCTCTATTCTCTTCTTCTCCGGTTACAGTCCTTGGTTCAAGAGCCATTCCGCAGATCGGACAAAACCCCGGCGCATTACGGACGATCTGCGGGTGCATGGGGCAGGTATATTCGACTTTGCTCATAGGCCGGGTGATCGCTGCTGGTTCAAGGGCTATTCCGCATTTCGGGCACGATCCAGGTTCGTTCTTGCGAATCTCCGGGTGTCTTGGGCACGTGTTGGGCATTATTTCTGCTCCCAGGAAAGAAGTCTTCACCTAGAATGCTTAGAGCTCACTTGAGATCCACGAACGTTCCCACAGCAGTTCGGACTCGTGATGGCTTATCAGATTGCGTCCACGCAAAGACTACTTCGTTTCCGACCCTGACCATCCGAGGGAAGCCGCTCGAGCGCGCACTACTCGACTCGGCGATTGTTGCAGACTCACCACGCCAGCCGGTCTGTTTAATACGACGGGCCTTGATGTTCGCACCTTTCGGCGAGCGCTCCATCCAGCTCACCAATGCTGACCCATCACCGAGAATAACAACCTGGACTCGTCCAAGTGGTGTTCCTTCGTCTACTTCGATGGGCTGAGCAAATGTCGCGCCCGCGTCATTTGAGAATGCGGTTTTCACCCGCGGAGTGTCCTTTGCCGATGTAAACCAGGCGACCACGACTAACTTGCCTTCGGCGGCAACAGAAGGTCCGTTGACTGGGCAACCGTTTATCTCCCAACTATCCACGCCAACTGGACGAGGTTCAGTCCATTGGCCGTTACGAAATCGGACGATTGAAATGTCGCGGGTTTCCTTTTCCGAACGATCGCGATAAACCACAACCGCACCTTCGGAAGTCATGGCGGCGGAAGTCTGGCAGCAGTCGCAAACACGAGAATCAAGAAGCACATCATCGGATAGCCGACCATCAGAGCCCAGTGTAGTGAATCTCAGGCTCATTTCATTAGCGGAAGTATGTTCGGCGTGACCATGCCCTTTTGAAGTAGACTTTCGACCATCCAGCCACACAATGCCCGCACCGTTACGGGACCAGGGCAGCACGGAGACAAACCCGTGTTCGGTTTGTGTGCCATCGCGATGAGGCACAATCGGCTTGCTCCAGGTTTTGCCGCCGTCAGTTGAACGAGCGATGTTGACGTTATATGCGTAAGTGCCCTCGCCGCTCTTTACAAGCCAGTGTGCAACGAGAGAACCGTCGGACAGCGCAATAAGAGAAGGAAAGTCGGCCCAATTAACAAACCAATTAGTTCCTTCGGCAATTGTCCGGGGCTCAGACCACTTACCTCCTGTGCGCACTGCCAATCGCAGCGCATGTCGATTTTCGCCGGCGGGCTCAATCCAGCTTAACAGGACCCGGCCATCGCCAGTCGCGTACAGATTTGGTTCTGCACTGCCGGAAGCGGTGGGTGAGTCCGTTTCTTGTATATGGGATCGTCCTGTTGGCTGTTGAGCCGATGTACCGATTACAAGTGCCATGAGGATGACCAGGTGAGCCTTGCTTATGCGGCATAACTTTGACATAAGGTTTTACGCCTCCGTGCCGTTGGCTTGAACAGAGCACTGATACTCAGAACTAACACTAAGAGAGTTACGACCACAATCTTGGACGTTTCTAATATGATGCCTCCCCAGGACCCCTGACTCCGAGAAAGATGGATTACGGTGATGCGATTTCGATCTTTGTCACTTGAATTGTTTTGGCTTTCGCATCCACCTGGCCGGTCACCTTTACCTTCTGTCCCGCAAACTCCCGAGCCTTCTCTTGAGCGGCCTCGTCTAATGCATAGACAACTTTATTTGCGCGATCGGCGAGGACAAACTTGCCGCCGCCCTCGACACACTTCAACGTGCACGTCTTATCGTCACCCATTTTCATAGATGAGTGGTCTAAGCCGCACATGCTGTCGCTAATAAATCCGACGACTGTCTTCTCTTCTCCTTTTTCAGCCGTCGTCGCTGAGGCTATGGAGAACACACCAACTATCAGCAACAATGTACAAACAATCGAGATTTTCATTCTTCGTTACCTCCTGAACTAAAGGATTGTCAACACTTGTTCATTTTTCACCTGCGTGCGGATGCTCGCCCATCAGGTGCTTCACATAGAGAGTCATCTGCCATCGCTCATTGTCTGCTGCCTTGGACTTGAAAGTGGGCATTCCGCTCTTCTTGATTCCGTTGGTCACGACCCAATAGATCTCACCATCTGTTATCCCGTGCATTGCCTTGTCTGTAAGATCAGTAGGTTTAACCTTCATCGCTTTCGCAACATCGGTTTTAGCTTTCCCGTCTTCGCCATGGCAGGTGGCGCAATTCTTGTTAAACAGAACGCGGCCGGCTTCGATGTTCTCGTCAGTCGTGGTCAGCGGGTTCTTCAGTTTCTTGGCGCTTGCCGGGGCGTGGGGGTGCTTGTGTCCTTCATGAGCAGAGGCAATGAAGTCAACGGTCCAGGTTGAGACCGCTAAACCTATCGCGGTTCCCAGAACTGACAGCTTTATGGTCCTCATGGCAGTTTGCTCCTCTCGTTCGTTATCAGGTTCCTATCAATTGCCAGGTCAGGAGTGTCTCCCGTCCTGGCAACTGCTAAGCGTTTCATCGAATCCTGCTATTTCACCGGGCTACATCTTGTGATCTCCATGCGATTTGCCCATCTCGTCTATGTGCTTGACGATCTCAGCGGCGCTTGCTGAAACCTTCGTCGCCGATGGTGTCTCGGCCTGAATCTCGCGCTCCAAAGCGGTAAGACTTTGATTGATAGCAGAGGTGTGCGCGTTCATCCCCTGCATCATCATATTCATGTGCGATTGCATATCGGCAGGCATAGACTTCATATGATCGGCCACATGCTGCTGCATGGAGTCGAAGCTGCGTCTCATCTCGGAAACCGCAGCGCGCGCAAAATCGCCATCCACCGATTTCGTTGAATCCACGTTATCGCGAAGCGCTTTCCCGAACGTTGCCAGGTTCTGCAAATAGGCCATCGCGAGCACGTGATGAGGCTCCTTCATCATCGCCGACATATCCATAGTGTCGTGCTGATGTTGATCCGCTGGCCTTTGTGTGTCGTGTTGGTGTTGATGTTCCTGTTGGGCTGCTGTTGCAATTACGCTCACTAAAAGAAGCGCGCTCGCCGTCAACAGCGACTGAATTCTCTTTTTCATAGCTTGTCTCCTTTCAAGTTTTAACTTTCGTAGGGTTCGCCGCCGTAGAGCGGCCAACCCGCTCGATGATCGACTCCACTAGTCCACGATGTGGAAAGGCATTTAACCTTCCTTTCCATATTTTCCCGCTCATTCATTGGGGTGCTTGTGCTCTTGCTGCGATTTCGGCTGCTCAATACGCCCTTCCCTTACCGCCGCCATTACCTCGTCATACTTATCGGGGGGAAGCACACGAATCAGCGACATCATCCCCTGCAATGAAGCAGACCAACTCGGAACTAATCCGTTGGTCTCGGGCTTGGCCACTTCTTTGTCCATAATCATCGACATCATCATGTCGTCTTGAGGGTAGCCAGGCACGAGCTTCTTCGCTTCTGTTTGCGCCTCGCTGGGCATTTGATGCGTCTCGTGTTGATTCATTTGTTGCAGCCCAACTGTGTTTGATGTCGCTCTCTCTCGATCAGCCGTAATTCCCATGCCCCGTCCGAGCCCAGGTCCGAGGTTTTCGGACGTGGCGCTGCCCTCTCTGACTATCCCCATTCCTTCTTCCATTCCCATTCCGGTGTGCATGCCGTGACCGGCGTGAGCCATCGGGCCTACCATGGAAACCATGTTGTTCATCATGTGGTGTGGCAGGTGGCAGTGCAGCATCCAGTCGCCCGGATAGATTGCGTCGAATTCAATGTCGCGTGCCTGCGCGACGCCTACAATCACCGTGTTGCCCGGAAACCATGCCGATTGCGGTATGCGCCCGCCTTCGGTTCCAGTAACGTAGAACTGGTTACCGTGAACATGAATCGGATGATGGTCCATTCCGATGTTTATCATTCGAATTCGAACGCGTTCGCCCAAACGTACTATCATCGGCGTTGTGGCCGGAGCAGCCTTGCCGTTGATCGTGAGCCAGTTGAACTCCATTGACATCGAATTGGCTACATTGTTGTTTGGCAGTACGGCAAACTCCTGCAAGATGAGTCCGAAGTCTTTATGCACTGCCGGCTGGTACGGCTTTTTCGGGTGAATAATGAAAAGCCCGATCATTCCCATCATCTCCTGCATTGCTCCATGCGAGTGGTAGAAGAACGTCCCATTCTGATGGAGCGTGAATTCATAGTTGAACATTCCTCCTGGTTTGACTGGAGGTTGGCTTATATAAGGCGTGCCATCCATCTCGATTGGGATCTCCAGTCCATGCCAGTGAATGGTTGTGTCTTCAGGCAGCCTGTTATGAAACATGATCCTCACGCGATCGCCTTCGTTAACCTCAATGGTCGGGCCCGGTACGCTCCCGTTGTAGCCCCATAGATCAAGTATCTTGGCGGGACCCATCGGGTTTGCAGGCAGAATCTCGCGCTTGACGACCTCTGCCGTCAGATGAAAAACCTTCACCCCGTTTTCCATCTTCCAGGGGAGTTTCGGAATGTCGGGTGTTATAACCTCTACGTTTGAAGCAGGAGCAGGTGGCTTATCAATTTTGGCAGCCTGGTCCTTGTTGGGTGCTTGTGATTGGGTGTGATGTTCGTGCTGGGCCGAAGCGGCGTTAGCCGCTAGTATGCCAGTTCCCAAGAAGGCCGAGCTTCGTAAAAAAAAGTTGCGTCTGCTTTTGTTCATTGGTTTCGCTCCTGTACACCATTAAGAATTGTGCTTGGGTTTTTCATCACCTTTTTCAATGATCGCGTTCCCTCGTTTCATTAAGGCTTCCTTGTGAGCCTGACCTAACGCCAGTCATCTCGACTCGCTCAACGTCAGGGGTTCGCATACGCGGCGTATCAAGCCCGCCTGTCAGCAAGAAACCTTCGATCTGAATCGCGTTTTGCCGGAGGTCTACGAGAGCAGTCAGGTAGTTCTCTCTGACCTGAAACATTGTGCGTTGCGCGATAATCACCTGAGGGTAAGACGCGGCCATTTGCCTGAAGCTGTTCAGATAAAGGTTATAAGCTCTCTCA
Organism: Blastocatellia bacterium; assembly: GCA_035258805.1. GTDB lineage: Bacteria > Acidobacteriota > Blastocatellia > UBA7656 > UBA7656 > Onstottus_A. The sequence continues at coordinate 21,742 of DATFWY010000108.1, forward strand.
GCGCGCGGTACGATTACCTCTCTATAACGGCGCACAGCATCTACTGCGTTGTTGTAATCTCTGAATGCTTGCGCGACCCGGACTCGCAGGGCCAGTTCAAGACGTGTCACCTCTCGCTCTGCGACCGCAAGTTCTGCCTCGGCAGCAGCGATGCCGCCCTGGTTGCGGTTAAATACAGGTAGCGTAATCCCTACTTCAATATTGGCTTCAGGTCCGGTCTTCCTTCCAGAAGGCCCACCTCTCGTTTCCAGAATCTCGTTGCTGTAGCCAACTCCGCCCCGAACAAAAAGATCAGGTATTCGCTCGGCTTTCGCACGCCCGAGAACAGCCTGGGCACGCTCAATCTCTGTTCTTGCTCTCTTGACCTCTGGGCTTTCCCGCAAGAGCGTCGTCGTAAGCGCTTCCTGATCTAACGTAGGCAAACCCTCTTCCAAGTTTCCAGCCAAACGAACGGGCTCCATAGTTGGCGTTCCGGTCACTGATGTGAGCAGTTGCCAGATCTGGCGCAGATTGTTCCTTGCGTTGACAAGGTCAAGCTCGACCTGTTGCGATTCGATTTCCGACTCAAGGTAATCTGGCCGATCAGCCTGCCCAACGTTTAGGAGTTCGCCAGTCGTCTTCACGGCTTCGCGCGCGATTCTTGTGAGCTCGGTGCGGAGATCTATCAACTGCTGTGCACCGAGAGCTTCCCAATAGAGCATTCTGACGGAGTTAAGAACTCGCTGCCTTTGTGCTGTCGCCTCGATCTCAGCCTGGGCAACCTCCCGCTCAAAGATGCGGCGGCTCTTCGTGAGCTTCCCGCCTAGAGGTATGGTCTGCTCTATGAAGCCGAAATGTTCGCTCTTCTCTTTGAAAGCTCGGAAGGCAAACTCCTCGCCCTGATACCCAACGATCGGGTTTGGAAACAGGCCGGCCTGCTTCCTTCTGCCTTGCGCGGCGCGGATTGCGGCCTCAGCCTGGGCAAGCGTCGGATTGTTCTGGATAGCCATCCGCTCAACATCGGCGAGTGTAAGCACCGGTCCCATCGGAGCAGATTGTCGAGTTTGAGTGCCGGTCGGTTGTTGGCCAGCGTGCTGATGCTGAGTAGCTGGCGCACCTTGTTGCTGAGAAGGCTCAGCTACTTGAAGCGATTGAGCAGAGCTTGTTTGCCCCGGGACGATGTCGGTGAGCGTCATTGGAAGAAGAATTGCGACGACAAAGTTAATTATCCTGTTTGAATTCTTACCAGAAGCCGCGCACGGCTTTCTACAATGCATGTCTGAGTCTCCTTTACGTCTGGTGTCGCTAAAACCAAAAACGATCGGGCATGTCGGCACACTTCTGCCGTCATATCCGATCGAGACGGAAAGGAGGTATTAGATTCTTAGTGCCGAGACGAGTACGGGTTTCGGTGGAGATCTGTCAGGTATGTTTGCGACCAATTCGCCAAGGAGTTTGAAGAATGAGTCGTCTATTGTCTGAGGAACATAGTCCGCAATCTGGTAAACCGACAGGTGGGATCCGATGACCAAGCTCCCCGCGAACGAGGGAATCGCCGCCTGATCAATGTGAGCGGGACATTGCGATGAACCATGCGAGTCGCGGTGTTCATTCGGTGGAGATGATTCAGTACTTGTATGACAATCCGTTCTCTTTTGGCTTACCTGTTGGTCTTGTACACGCGAGGGTTGCTCTTGAATGTGTTTGTTATGGTCACTCTCAGCTTTGGTTTGTAGCTGTTCGCTGTGATGGTGACCAGAATGATTGTGAACTGGTTCGGCTTCCTCCTGCCGTTCACTATCAAGGTGGTGCTGATGATTAGCGGCGGCTCGCCGGTCAACGCGAATAGATTGTACCGTTGCTACGGATATTGGAGCTAATGAGCAATTACTGGAAATGGCGCAGGAAATCTCACACGTGTTCGAACACATTAGCCCTAAGACGACTATAAATGCTGCTCCCATAGCGAACGCCTGTTTCGCACTGCTCATAGACCTAACATTCTATCGACGTACTGCCCCACGGCGCAAACAGATAGTGAAACTGGATTCAGCTGGTGTTCGACCGAGATTTGGCGATTCTATTCCATCAAAATCGCGATTCCTTACTAAGTGAGAATCGCCTACGATGGCATTGCGTCCGTTTCATACTGAGATAGCAAAACCTTTTGGAAGCTGGGCCAGTTTGGTCCGGGCCTCCATAGTCGCTTTCCCTCGGAATCATCGATTCTGACGATTCCATCTCTTAGCGCCGAGAGAAGAACGACGCGGTCAACACAAACATCCCCATAGACGGCATACGGACACAGTTCATCCAGCTCAAGCCCCGTTTCGTTGATTGCCATTAGGTTAACGCGTAACGCCCGGAGAAAGTCCTGTATTGCTTCCTTTAGGTCTGCTGGAAATTCATTCTGAGGATGTTGATCCGGTTCCGAATTCGTATCATCCATTAGCGACTGGAATACATCGAATGGACCATGAGCGTCTCTAAACGACTCCTCACAAGCTCCGTAGGCCTCTTCGCAGGCCTTATAGGGCTCTTCCGTAGCCGCAGGAGGCGGAAGGTGACCGGCCGGAGTGCTTATTCTTAAACAGTCCTGTTTGTCACTGGGACGTTGAATCAAGAGAACGACCTCATTCGAGGATCGTATTCCCTCACTAGACGTTCAACACCTTTCACGATCTGAGGCATACCTTTGCATCACATCTTGTGATGTCAGGTGCGAGCCTCCGGACTGTGGCTGATCAGTTAGGTCACAGAGACATTCGAATGACCATGAGGTATGCGCATCTGTCAGCTGCGCATCGTGCGGATGCAGTCGGAAAATTAGATGGTGTGTTCGATTTTATGGGTCAAAAAAGTGTCCCCAAAGTGTCCCCAGAAAATATCCCCACCCAAGCGCTCGCTGTAACTTCTTCAAAATAAGTACCGCTAACGGGACTCGAACCCGTACTCTCCGCCTTGAGAGGGCGGCGTGTTAACCACTTACACCATAGCGGCAAATTCTGTGTTCTCGACGGTTGCGCTCGCGCCGTCAGTTAGTTGCTTTTTGCTGGCAACGCCCTGGCAACGCAGATTGTCAAAAGCTCCGTCAAGCTTGGCTATTGTCTCACCTAAGAAAGTCGGATTCAAGTGACTGTATCGTGCAGTCATCCGAATGTCTTTGTGGCCTAGTAAGGTGGCAACGCTGTGAATGTCTGCACCAGTCATCCTAAGCCAGCTTGCCGCTGTGTGACGCAGATCGTGGAACCGGAAGTCAACGATACCGGCATCCGTACATGCTTTGCGGAATGCCTGCGACGTGTAGTCCGCATCGAAGTCAAAGACCAGCGCGTTAGGCGGGCCGCTGCGAGGCTCTAACGACTCCAGGGCGGCTTTAGCTGTCAGATTCAAGTGAACTATTCGGCCCTCGCCGTTCTTTGTCTGCGGTAGCCAGATGGTCGAGTTGGCGAGGTCAACGTCCATGTGGCGCAGGGCTAATATCTCGCCTCGACGCATTCCCGTGGTCACTGCGAGGGCAACAACGGGTTGTAGCCAGGCCGGGCACATTGCGAGCAGTGTTTTTAGTTCGGGCGGTTGGAGGTAGCGGACCCGACCCGCTGGCGCTTTGGGCGGTTTGACCAATTGTGCGGGGTTAGTCGGGATAATCTCGCGCTCTACTGCGAAGTTGAGTAAGTGCTTCAATACACCAAGCTCACGAATGACGCAGCCGTTCGACACCTCGCCTAGTCGGCGGGTGACAAAGGTTTGAACGTCCGACTTTTTGATGGCAGCGACCTTGCCAGAGAAGGCGTCGTTTAGTTGATTCTCGACAATGCCTTTCGAGCGTTCGTATGCCTTGCGCGAGAGCCGGGCCTTTTGGTGTTTTAGGTATCGGCTGCTCAACGCTGTGAATGTTTCTTCGCCGGGCGGGGTGAAGCCCAGCGTTTTTGCTTGCTCGACTCGCAGACGTTCAGCAGCTAGGGCATTGCGGGCTTGCTGTAGGGTTCGGGCATTTGTTTTGCGATGTCTACGTCTCCCGTTTGCGTCTTTCCAGCTAATGAAAAAGCCTTTCCGGCCTTTTCGTTGATAGACTCCATCTGTATGAGTTTTCATTTGGAAGTTCCTCTCTTTCGAGCTTTTACTTTTACTCCGTGACTGTTGCGGTAGTCTCGTTTGTACTTTGCGCCCTTGGTGGCGACCTTGCCGGGCCGGGCCGCATACTCGGTGCTCTCCTGAGCGGCCTTCTGGCGTGACTTTTGGACTCGCCGGACGTTGCCGCAAGACGACGAGCACATACGCTTATTGCCCCTGCGGGCGTAGAACACGCTATTACAGTGTAGGCAAAGGCGTATCCGATCTACTCGAATGCCGTCGAGCAGATGTAGAAGGAAAGGCATCGTGGCAACGATCCTGCCATCGTGGTTTACATGGAGCCGAATACTTAATGGCGGGCTTGTCAGCAGGTAGCCTTGCGACAGCCACGCGCCGCAGAGGCGCAAGTCAAGTAGAAGCCTACAGCGGTCTTCGTCACTTTCAATATCAATTCCCAGGCGACCGCCGTTGGTAATAAAGTTCTGCGTGGATTTGCTGACCCTTTCCCACATCATTTGGGCATGCTCATATTCGAGTACATCCGCCGGCAATCCCTTACACAATGCAAACAACGCCTCAAGACGGTCTATCCCAGTATCTTGCACTGTAATGGTTTCATCCGTTTTCTTGTTCGCTCTGTTTTTGGACATCCTGTCCTCAAAATCTGGTATAGATTGTAAGTATTTACTAGTATAATGTCAATTGGGCAGTCAGAGTTTTCGGATCGTTTCGTGAGTTTTGAAGAGTTTTCGGAGGTTTTTGATGAGAGCTGAGACCATTAACAAAACAGTAAACGAGGTTACATTCCCTGAATTGCTTTCAATCGACAAGACTGCGGCAAGGTTGAGTTTGTCGAGTTGGACAATCCGAGCGATGGTCAGAGACGGAAGGCTTGGAAGCTGCAAAATCGGCACACGGGTTTTGATTCCTTGTTCAGAGATTACACGGCTCATCGCGGAGGGCACACGCCCGGCGCTAGAGAAATGAAGTTTGATTGAACGGTAGATTTCTTTCGATTGTTGAAAATGCGGGGGAAGAAATGGTTTGTCTATTTCGAAGTCCTTAGCATCTTTTCAAAGATAATTCACAAGGAGCTTTATGGCAGGAATGGCTGGGCACTCGTCGTTGGCCCTCGATACTCGTGCCCCAAGATTTGACTACGCAAATATCAATGCACTTCAGTTAAGTGCCGTTGAAGATGCTCACCTCGCTAGGCCTAACTTGTCGATGATACGAAAACTGCATCGACACTCCGACGGCTATGTCTCATTCGCGTCATCGAGCGGTGACGAGTTCAGGCTGAAGGTTGCGATCAAGGCAAGCCACCTCGACAACGTGTTTCCGCAGTTCCTAGATAGCTTGCTCAAGGATAGTTTCGTCAGTGTTAATGCGTCTTGGAGACTCGCGCATCCTAGCTGCAACAAGCTCCCATTCGGCTACCCAAAACATACGACTGATACGCTGCGTTACCTTTGTGCCTGTTATTCAGACTTGGATTTCTACAAGGTCGGAATTCCAGACTTCGGCACATTTTTCGGGACTCTTATCGAGTATCAAGATTGTGGCGTTATCCCGCCGGCATCGCTTATTGTTCGGAGCGGTCGGGGAGCGTGGCTATTATGGCTGCTTCGAGATCCTAAGCGAGTCGATACCGCAGCTTCGGCCTACAAGCAAAAGCTCGACCTATACGTGAGAATTCAAGAAGCAATACACGAGAGACTAGCAGCCCTCGGTTCCGACGCTCTTGATGCAGCCCGCTATCTTCGTGTTCCCGGGTCGCTCCATACGTCAAACGAGCGAGTTGTCCAATGGTGGCTGCAAGGACAGGACATCGGGCAGGTCCTGTATACCTTGGAAGAACTCGCCCTGGCGTTTCACGTGCCGCTAGAGCGTCCCGCACGCCGAATGAGCGATGCTCTAGATGATCGAGACGTTAAGCAACCCAATAAAAGACGCGGATGGGTTGCACTAAACAGGCGTAGATTGCGGGAAATCGAAACGCTAAGAACGATCCGCAGGGGGTTCAGATTGGGCCATCGAAACCGGGCAGCACTCCTTTTTGCGTGGCTGCTGAAGCTCAACGGAGTACCAAAATCCAAGATAGAAGACGAGCTTGCAGCTCTAGCCGCAGAGTGTCAGCCAAGACTTACTCCTGCCGAATGCCGGTGCGCGATGAAGTCCGCGTTCAAGCGCGGGAAGGGATCGCTGACGCGAATACGAGACAAGAAAATCTCGAATTGGCTACAAATAACCCCGGATGAAGCTCAATTTCTTGAACGTCTTCAACCTGCATCACGCTTTATGAACAGCGTTGATGATAATTCCGACAACGACGAAATGAAACCGCAGGTTGATCCGGCAGTGAGTAGGCGCTCGAAAATATGCGAGTTAGTTCAGAAATTGGGACACCTTCCACCCTTTCGGCAGCTTGCCGCGATGCTGACGGCTGAGGGTCATCCTGTTTCCCACGTTCAGGTGTCTCTTGATTGCAGACATCTGGGACTGGAATCCACTAGGAGCAGATGCGCGCGAAATACTCCCGAAATCCTTCAACCTCGCTTGCCAGCGTTGACAGAAATTAATTAGGAGGTTTTGGCTTTAAGGAGGACTCATTCAGGTATCCATGTGCACCTGTTCTCATCCTACGCTATATATGCAAATTCACTTAACACCACTGTAGCCCGGCACCACAGTGAATACTGGAATAGGCTAATTACAGACCGAATCAATTCTCGAACAGGGGATCATCTAGGTTGGTGCGATAACTTATCCCTGAGTTGTTGAAAAATGTTGACATTATCCCCCCTTCGCGAGGCAATGGAATGGACGCACTCAACCTAACATTACTTAACTTTTGCGACATAAAAATACGATTACTTTTTCGCCTAACTTCATGCCAAGAAATAACTTAGTCAAGGTTTTGACGGTGATGGGTCGATTTTTGGCTAAATGTTTTAGATAAAAGGAGCAAAGGGATGGCAAGCCGCTGGACGCGCTATTGGCGCAGTTTGGGTCACGTTCGGAAAGTACGCGTTGAAGAATGTGTGACTCTTAGTCTCTCCTGGATGCTCCAGAACAACTGCCTCGATTTAGCTGTCGGTGAGAACGACTATCGAACTATCACCTGGAGGGGCGGACGTATTTCGGGAAAACCTTTTTGTACCCTAACAGTGAAGGTTGAGCGCACTTCTACGTATGAAATGAATATCGATCTACTGGATACTTCTCAGCGCGTCTATCTGCATTCAACCCCGCTTCATTTCGGCGGGGTTCGTTGGTGGTTTAGTTGTCCACGATGTTGGCGACGTTGCGCAAAGTTATATCTCCGAGGATCTTTGTTCGGGTGCCGTGTTTGTCTCAATCTCACTTATGAAAGTTGCCAGGAGGAAACCGCTGCCTTCCTGGGTGAGATTGCGGCACAGCTTGGCATATCTCCAGCCCAGATCAAACGAGAAATGGCACAGGACACGCGACAGCGTAAAGAATGGCGCAGGAAGCGAGACCGTCGAACTGACTATAAACGCCGCAACTTTATTCAAGGGAAAAGCGTCAAAAGGAGAATTCGAGAGGCAAAGGCCATCAGTGACTTAGCTAAAGTTCTGGGACGAATCGTAGATTAGCTGATCGTAGTTCTTGGCAATTCATTTTATTTCCTTTTCGTGATGTTCGATCCGCAAGGGCTTGCGTGATCTTCGACGGCTATACGACCGCTGTGATAGTCAATAACCAGGGCGGCCAGGTTAACAGCTTTTGCAATTAGTCGGATTAGTCGGGCGAAGACATGGAACTCAAGAAAGTCGTCGAATTGATTCGTGTGAGTACCGCGGGCCAGGCCGCTGATGATCGTGCAAGCATTCCTGCAGATCTTGTTGAACGTCTCATTATCTACACCTTAAACTGGTTTGCTCCGCCCGGTTTTAGCGCCACGAGAGATATAATCTTACTATGGCTAATAACGAATTTAGTGTGGCTAATCACGATTTTCCCCTTCGCAAAGATCGCAAAGGCAAACGTCGCAAAGTTCCGTTTGATCGAGACCAGCGGTGCGCTTTCTTGGCCCTGTTGCGCCGCGGGTGTACGGTGTCCTACGCGATTCAAACCCTTGGTTTAGCTAGGCGGGCACCATACACTCACCGGGAGAAGTCGCGGAAATTCGCCCAGCAGTGGGCTGAGGCGATCGAGGCCGGTACTGATTTTCTCGAGGACGAGGCGCGGCGCCGAGCAGTCGACGGCGTAACCAAACCAGTGTTCTACCAAGGGCTCGAATGTGGATCAGTGCAAGAATACTCTGACGGACTGCTTCAGTTCTTATTGAAAGGTCGCCGGCCGGAGAAGTTCCGCGACAACATCAACTTGGATGTGTCCTGCGCTATTCAAGTGGAATACTGCAATGATTGGCGTAGAACACAGCGCGTCATTGAGGCTGAGGCTGAAGCGGTCGACGTGCAAGCGGCTCCAGCGGCGAAAGCTCTGGTGGGTGGCGAACCGCAATCTGGTACCAATAGGACCGAATAGGCGTACTAACAGAGCTGCGCGGCTCTGGAAGTTGAGGGTTGAACCATTATGGTTGTTATCAGAACCGTCCCTGAACTATGAAGCCAGCAATAGAGCGATTCTATGCACTTGTGGAGGTAAGGAAGAGCAAGGTTGCCTTGGCGTTCAGTCACCTCACTGCGAAGGCGCGAACGCGAACTAAGGATCCATGAGCATCGCTGTACTGGTTGCTCTTTTCATCGTGACCAGCCGCCCGACTAACTGGAACCGGCCTGGCAGGAGAGCGGAACTTTAAATTCTGCGGGCGGCTCGGCGCTCGGCCCCGTCCCCGACTTGCGGACCCCACCCCCCGGTGCGTTCGGGTCCATCTCTCACCCCGGAAAAACAAAAAAACCATAGAGTTAGTCGCTAAGCCAGGCCGACTGCTTGAAAGACAGCGCGAGGATTCGTCCTGCACGCTTTGAGCGCTAGGCTCCAAGCAAGAGACCGGCACGCTCAGGTGATGCGCAACGAAATTAAAGGTCAATTCGCAGACCGATGCACACAAGCGCGAACAGGACGAAATCAAACGCCCCCTCGCGCTTTGATATGGCTCGTGGCCATCGCCTCCCTCTGCTCATCCCCTACGAAACCGCACCGGGGTCAGCATCGAAACCTGCCTGCGATAGGTCTCATATTTTTCGCCGTAGGCATGAATCAGATCGCGCTCCTCAAACTGAATCGCGACGATGATGTAAGCCGTCGTCATCACCGCGAAGAACAGATGGCCGATCGACATACGAGGAGTGGCCCAAAAGGCGATGATAAATCCCATGTAAATTGGGTGACGCACCGCCTTATACAAAACCGGGGTTCTGAATTCGAGCGGGGCGCACTCCGTTCCCTTCAGATAGCAAATAACCTGTTTGAGACCGAAGAGGTTGAAGTGGTCTACCAGGAATGTTGAGACCAAAACTGTCAACCATCCTAGCCAGAAAAGGCCCTCCGACACGAGACGGCCTGTTGAGTTCTGCACGTCCCAGGCGACCCGCGCCAGTCCGATGGGACGCCATTGCCAGAACAGGAGCAACAGGGTCAAGCTCGCAATCAACACGTACGTGCTGCGTTCAAGCATAGGCGCGACGACTTTGGTCCACCTTCTCTTGAACCACGCTCTAGCCATCACGCTGTGCTGAACGGCGAACAGGCTCAGCAGCAGCGCATCGATGATCAACCTCATCGCGAACGATTCGCCCTGTCCCGTTGGAGTAAGGTCAATCGAGCGCGGCACTACCAGAGGCTTCCCGGCGCCGTACAGATTTCCTCCTCCAACGAACCCGATAGCGTAGAGGAACGTTCCGAAGAAGATTAAGTAACACACCACACCATAGACAAACCCCACGATACGAGTAACCATTAGTTTTCTCCTTCCTGTTTCTTTGTCTTTTCCTGACGAAGCCAAATCAGAATTGGCGGGATTATATACTGGTGCAAAGGAGTGTCAAATCGAAGTTATGGTGTCATAGTGCTTGAGAGTGGACTAACATGGCGAGCGTGAGGAAGAGAAGAAGTGAGCATAAAGGGGCCCTTGCCAGCGAGTGCGCACGGCGCACAACGGTCAAGACCTTGAGCTGGCAGAAATCCATCGGCGGCGGGCTTGTTGTTAATAATTCGCCAAGAATTAATTAATCTCCTCTTAAAGACTCCGGGTCTTAGTGGGCGATATGATCCGTCGAGATGCCAGCGGAGATGAAAACGTTTATGGCAGTACTCGCGGATTGGAGTAACCAAGAGTATCGCATTCTAGCAAGAACGTTCCACATCGAGGATGAAGACGATGCGTTGCCGGCCACCTGAATCGTTCGGCAGGGTTATTTGTTTGTTCCTGTTCTAGCATCGACCTTCACCTGTGCTGACCACAGCTGGTAAATGCCTGTGCGGCTGTCCGACCAAAATACATGAAACAGGCCATCGCTCGTTGCGACCAGTCCGCTGTAATCGCCTCCCGTCGGCCATCTTTGCGCAGTCCCCGCGTTTAGAGGATTCTCGGGACACGACATGGTTGTCGACACGCGAACTTCTGGCAGAAAAGTTTGCCCTCCATCCAATGAAGCAGCAAAATATAGCTCCCAACACCTTCTGGTCGGATCAACCCGATCATACCAGGTGACGGCGACGACGCCATCTTTGTTGACCGCAACCGTTGGGGTCTTTCGCATAATGTCGGTTTGCGTTTGATGCACAGGAGCAGGGTTCGACCACTTTTCGCCGCGATCTGCAGAATAGTTGAGATAGATTTCGTTTTGCTCCCTGTTCGTGCATACAAAATACAGTCGATTGCGGAAAGAACCAGGAGAACTATCAACCGCCAAAGACGCGAAGCCCAGACCGCAAGCTTCCGATACGAACAAAGGAGGGGAGAAATGCTGTCCGCCATCGTCCGAGGCTATGACCCAGCTGCGCCGCCGCTCGAGCATTCCTGCACCTTTGAATTCATCGACGTTGCGCTGGAAATCAATGAACGGGACGACAAGTGTGCCGTCGGATAGGATGACTGCATTATCGCTATTGAGGTTTAGATTACTGGGAGTGACATACACCGGTTCCTGAAACGTCTTTCCATTATCGAGAGATCGAGAAAAAAAGACAGGCCATCGCAGCTTGTTCTCTTTAGAACGTTGGCCGCGACTCGATATGACGTATACAGTTCCGGCAAACTTTCCGGCGGTCGTGTCGACTACTACGGCTGGGTGGTCATGCCCGTTGCCAAGAGAGACTGGTGGATCGGTCCATGTGTTTCCGCCGTCGGTTGACCGAAAAGCCACCAGACCATTAGCACCGAGTGAGACGAAGTAAGCAGTGTCATCGGTGCCGATCGTAACCCAGGGATCACCGCATCCGTGGATACCGAACTGATGGTTTGACCAAGTCTTCCCGCCATCAAAAGAAACGAAAGCGGCGCAATCCTGCGTAGCCGCCCACGGAGCTGGCGTTGAAGCAACAATGGCTGCGCCCAGCAGATGATTTGGCTTCTTGGGATGAGCAGCAATCTGTTGTTCAACCAAAGCGCGGTTGGGCATCTCCCGGCTCACTTGAATGTTTTCACCGACTTGGATCACCGCCTTACCGCCAGCGTTTTGGGCGAAACCTGAGAAGACACTTGCTTCATAGAGAAAAATGAAGATGATCGAACGCAGTACACGAATATAATTATTCATCTGGATGGCCTGCTTACACGCTGCCAAGTCATGCCCTCCATTTTATTTGATCCGGGCCTGATTCGCTGTCTCAGGAGCCGGGCTTCCAGGAAGCGGTCGTTATCGAACCGGCAGGCAGGACTAGCTGGAGTACGCGCCCGCCGCACTCCACGCTTACCTGTTCGTCCGCGCTACGGCTGTTCAGGAGCTGTGCCACCACGTCCCCGTCGGACGAATGGAAGGCCACGCAACGGACTCCGCCCCTTTTTCCTGTGACGCCTATCCGAATCGAGCCAGGGCGGACGAAGCGGCTGAAATGCGCCAAGTAGTAGTAGAGGCCCGTGTATGTGACTCTCTTCGTGCGGCGATCAACAATGACGACCGGGTGTTCGACGTTGGGGTCAGGATTATGGTGGATTGGGGAGACGAGCCAAGGGCCGCCTTTTTCGTCCAGGATCAGGTTCCAGTAAATCCAGGCGGAGACATCGGACTCGAGGTCCGAAAGAATCTCATTGCCCCAGAAATCGCCGTCCTCGAAGTCATAGCGCGGTAGCTTCATTGTCTCCGTTGTACCCGCAAGGTAAGCATGACATACCTCAGTCATCCAGAGTGGCAGATCGGGGTACCGTCGGTGCAGGTCCCCGATCTTCCTGGAATCTTCAGGACCACCTCTGTAGCCATGGAACGGCAGATTGACAACGTACTTCCGAGCCTCCGGGTCGTCCAAGACCGTTGGATAGTTCTGATAGGCGTTGCTGCGGTCGGGGGCTTCGCTGAGCTGGAGTTTCGTTAGCACGCCCTCCCGAGCGAAGAGCGGACCGACGTGGTTCTTGAGAAGATCGCGGATCTTGCGATAGGGGATCTTGGTATAGATGCCCGGCTCGTTGAACAGGCTCAGGTAGTCGATGGAGATCCCCTGCTTCTCGTATTCGCGCAGGTACCGCAGATAGTAGCGGGCCAGAGTATCGAAATAGCGTGGATCGACGTCCTGATTCTTCTCGACATCGAATAGCATCCAATCCGGTGGGTAGTCCATTGGCGCTTGGAGAATGAAGTGTCCGTAGCGCCGAGCTCGCCTAATGTATGTTACGAGGCCGTTAGGGCCGAGGTCCCTAGCGATTGAGAACGATTTTAGCTCCACGTCGCCCGGAGAATCCGCGTAGCTGTACCAAGGACCGCCTGACATAAAGTCCGTTCCCGCGATTACTGTCTTCATAGCCGAGAAGCCAGCGCCGTTCTGCGGGTCGAAGAGTGCCCGCAGGACCGCCTCCTGTTGGCTTGGCTGGAGACTGTTAAGACACACCATTCCAGCCTCGAGGAAGGACGCTCCGAATCCCACGATTGTCTGATGGGTGACCGACGGATCGAGGCGAAATGTCGCCTGGGCGGAAGTCGCCTGCGTGAAGCGGACAGCGCGTTTCCTTGTCAGGCGGTCCCCAGCCCGCGAAGAGACGAAGAGACGCGCTTCTTGTGCACAGATCAGGGACGGCGTGATGCAGGCGAGCGCGAGGATGAGCGCGACCGACGGCCACCTCCCCGTGCGCTCCGCTCTCCGAGTCTCAGTGCTCATCACCTATGCCTAGAACTTCTGCGTCCAACTGAATCTCGTTATACAACTCTCGAGAGTCGATTGATTTCAATCGGTTTATACTGAATGTGATGAGTCCGTTCCTCCTCTTACTGATGATGCGATGTCGACAATCAGAGAATAGTAGAATCGAAAAAACGGAGACCGGTTGCGATAGTGGCCAAATTTGGTGCTCGTGCAAGCCACTGACCGGGCTACGATTTCCGTGCAATTAGCTTGACTTAGCTTTCTTCGCAGACTCGCGCTCCGAAACCAGCTTGAAAGCAACGTAGTACTTGTAGATGTTGCTCACGTAAGTGACCGTCTCGCGTCCGATTTCCCTTCCCGCAACAAGCTCCACGTTGTTGAACCATTTGTTCGGGTCTAGCCCTTCTTCCTGAGCCTCCTTGCGCAACTTTGCAATCCTGTTGGGCCCCGCATTGTATGAGGCAAAAGCAAACAATCCCTTGTTCATGCGGTCCATCGGAGCGTGCTTGAAGTACTGATCGATCATGAAGCGCATGTACTTCACTCCGGCATGAATATTGGGTTCAATCGCATCAACATCATTGATGTTGATTGGGTTGCCGGCCGCAGTGCTCGGCTTTATCTGCATAACGCCGACAGCACCCGCTGAACTCTTTGCTGACTGTTCCAGGCGCGACTCCTGGTAGCCTTGCGCCGCCACCATCAACCAGTCGAATCCATACTGGTTCGCGTACTTCTTGAAGAACTCGACCGCGGACTTGAACTTCTTCACCTCCTCTTCTGAAGTCGAGTTGGCAATCCACTTTGGGTTTTGGAAGTACCTTCGCATCAGCGTGTTTCCGAATGCGGTCCCAACTTTGTGGTCCTTTACAAACTCATTGATCGCGGCGGCGAACTCGGGGCTGTTCTTTCTGAACGCCCAGCCCGTGTTGACGTTGGTGGCAACAGTCAAATCCGGATGCAGAGTCACACCCTGGAAGAGTTTTGCCCATAGCTCGCCGACGAGGCTGTCAACAACGGTAATTCCGACTATCCCGGCGTTCACCATCTCAAGAATATCCTCGTCGTCGAGGTCGTCGTCTGCGGCCTTGAGTATGGCTTGCGGCTTGCCGTCCCTTTTCATCTTTTCGTTGAAGTGAGTCATGCTCACCCAGTAGCGACTGTTCTTTCTGACGTACACCTCTTTGCCGCCAAGGTCGTCAAGCGAGTTAAGGGTTGGCGCGTTCGGACCAGTCACTATTATTTCGTTTGCATTCTCGCGAACGGGGTCAGAATAATCGACCACGGCCTTACCCTCGGACAAAATGGCGATGTTGCCGACTGCTATGTCGCCGCGGCCCTCCGTGAGCGCTTTTGCCATTTCCCCGCGCTGGACAGGAATGAAAACAATATTGACCGGCTGCTCGCCCGTATTGAACTTCTGATTGAGGAACTTCTCGAATTCTCTTAAAGCTTCGTAGCTGATGGCTCGCGCTTGGGCTCCGTCGTAGAAATAGTAAGTTCGGTTGTAAGTGACCAGCGCCCTTATGTAGCGGCGCTCGATCATGCCCTTCAAGTCGCCTGTCCACCTCTTCCTAATATGTTCTAGCAAAGACGGATCCATCGCCGTCGGTTGGGCGGCCTCGGTTTGAGCCGGACTCGATTGAGCGGCCTCGGGTTGAGCCGGACTCGATTGAGCGGTCTCAGGTTGGGCCGGGCTCGATTGAGCGGTCTCGGATGCCCTCGCCGGTTCACTGTTCTTATTCTCGGAAGTTACCTGCTTCTTTCCACAAGCTGCCCACGCTCCCACCAAAGCCATGCTCACAGCGACTAACCAGACGCTGCGCCACGTGTTAGATGTTCTTATGATCATCAATTCTTCTCCTTATCTACCTTTGAAGGGCCCGACCTCCCGTGCTCCACTGAGCCACGGCTCCCCAAGGCGGTGTTTGCGGACCGCCTTTTTGCTATACAGGACAATCTATTCTAATTGTACAGATTATTTCCAGTCGCCCTGAACAACAAACCGGCCCAAGGTAAGGCGACTCCCAGGTTTTTCCACTTCGCATTGATATTTGGCCGGGACGGTTGCAGTCTAGTCGGATTTGTAGGCTTACGCTTTTTCGCTGCCCATAAAATGATTCTTAAACTGGCTGATTTATGGATGGGGAAACTCGTTACAGAACGCTCATTATGTAAAGAGTTCGCGTCAGTCGATGAATGCCGCCGCCGCCCTCAACAATCGCATCCGTTTGGAAGGGGGCGCCAATGTGTTGGCAGCCGCGCAAGCAGCGGGTGTGCGGCGTTAGCTGAGGCAGTCAGTCGCATTCTATGCGATTCCTGGTCCTGGATTGGCAGATGAAGATACGCCTCTAGCATTTGATGCCTCGCCTGCGGTTGCAGCAGGTGCCCGCGAGATAACTGAGCTTGAGCATCACTTACTAGGAAATGCCAAGATGGAAGGGATTGCCCTGCGTTATGGCTTCTTCTATGGACCCGGCACCTGGTTCAACCCCGATGGCGATGTTGCCCGATTGACAAGACCGGAAGACTGTTATAGTTACTCACCAATCTTGAGGGTTGGACAGTCGCATCAGGCTTCCTAACAACCCGTGCTTACAGCGGACGGGCGCTCCGGGGTGTTGCTGAAGCACAGATCGTTAGGCGGCACGCGATGTATGTTGGGAGGAGATCCATATGCGTCTTGCCACTTCAGTCGTTGTCTTGCTTCTCTCGGCTCTGCCTGTTGCCTCTCAACAACCGACTCAAGGCTCAGGGCAGGGCAGTATCGCCCCCGGCGGAATCTTCG
>DATFWY010000109.1:0-7124 GCA_035258805.1 Blastocatellia bacterium
AGGAGACCTACAGCCATTGAAAAGAGCACCAACAATGCTGCAATCGAGCCCACAGCTGCGCGCTGCCATACCGAAAAATTGACTCCAACATTCCTGGACATAATTCGCTCAAGCCTCCTTCCTAAGTTTGAGCCGGTGGCATGCGACGCACCTGGGACGCTCCAGCCAAGACAAAACCGAAGCACTTTCAACAGGCTTGACGCGTAAACATCGGCGGTTCCCCCGAGACGAATAACCTCTTCATCACAAGCGCGCTCGCGCTCCACAAGTAGCAGCCGGTCGAGTAACCAAACGCACGGATGAAACCAGAACAAAAAGCAAAGCATTCGCTGAAGGTTTGCGATCAAGTTATCCCACCTTTGGACGTGTACCATCTCGTGCATCATCACCGCTTCGAGCTCCGCCTCGCTAAGCCGATCGGCCATGGTCTCAGGCAGCAAGACGGTAGGTCGAATAACGCCCCAGACTCCCGGCTCAACGGTGCCCGAAGCCATCGACAGACGGACCTCCCGTGTAATTCCCAGCCAGGACCTGACTCGATTCAGCGCTTGTCTTTCTCTAGTGGCGTCAAGCATTAGTCCATCATTTATCAGTAATCTAAATCTCTGTCGTCGCCTTAACCATAAGGCGAGCAGAAGCAAAGCACCCGAAACCCACACCAGCGTGATGACACAAAACAACTCGTTGTGCCCCTGGGCCGCTTGAGTGACCTGAACAACTGATGGCTCGACATGAGTAATCGGAGAAGCAAGTTGGGCGATCAACGGGGTTCCTTCGCCCGTTTCTGTTCGTGCCGACAACAATGGCGTAAGGTCAAATCCCATAACATTAGTTGCTACGACAAGAAGCGCTGATGGAAATACAAATTTCGCAGAGGCAAACAACCAGATCGTGTATCGAGCGCGGCCCGGCGCACTTCGTAGCAGGAGCGAAACAGCCAGGAAAGCAATACCGGAGATTATCGTCGCTTGCCAGAGATGGTTTGCCAGCCAGGGCCAAACCCATCCCGACCAATTGGCAAGCCACTGATGCAAGCTCATAGGTCGCACCATTGAGATTCGCTCGCGCTCGAGTTTTGCTCAGTCGGACCGCTTTGCTGTTTTTGAAGATTTGCCGGAGACATCGGCAGCCCGCTGAGCAACTATGTCTTCCAATTCTTTGAGATCCTCAAGGCTCAACTTTCCGGTCTCGGCCAGGTGAGCCATCAAAGGTCTGGCTGATCCGCCAAAAGACTCCAGCAATTCGTTTATGAGTCGATGATGTGCAGAACGACGAGTTATGAGAGGTTCGAATATGAACGCGTTTCCAATCTTCTTTAGCCGCCGCACGGCTTCCTTTTCCTCCAGCCGGCGGACGATTGTCTGTACGGTAGTGTAGGCTGGCCGTCGCTTTTCGGGTAATCGCTCCTGGATCTCGCGGACCGAACCGCTGCCCAGCTCCCAAAGAACCTGCATAATCTCAAGCTCAAACCGGGTCAGCTTTATCGATTTCTTTCGATCCACATCACCCTCACTAAGAAATACCTACTACAGCCGAGGTTGAATCTACTACAACTGTCATAGGCTGTCAAGAAAAATCATTTTTCCGGTCCCCGATTAGAGTTCAGGGTAAAGAGTCTTGGATCTTCTGCGCTATATGAGAGAGTCAGCAGTTCCCAGGATTCCGCCATCTCAGCTGCTGATGCAAGTCAGGCAAAGGATGGGAATTCCTGCAACACTAAAAGCTGAGCCCTGAACGCTGAACTCCTGAACTATTTTCATCCAAAAGACCGCCCAACTTTTTGATTATTATTGACTTCAATTTTCCTCGATGTTAATAAGGTTACCGTTCGTGCAGTTCTCGCTTTGCGATCGTCTTTGACACTGCCCCTTCCCGAAAAGCCCGTACACGGGTGCTCCCTAAATAGTCTCCCAGACTAGCTCTTTGTTCTCCCCCGAAGGCGCCAAAGTAACCTGATTAACGTCTGCTTTACGAATCCGATTGCTTTGAAGCCTCGGCGTGACGGTTCGCCCCTCGACTGAACCATCTCTGCGGGAGCGTCGGAGCGGAATTGTTTGGAAATATGTCGGCGAAACTGGGCGAATCCCTTCTCAAAGACAACCTCATAACGCCTCAACAGCTCAAAGAAGCGCTGGACTATCAGAGAGTAAATGGCGGACGTTTGGCGTCCACGTTGGTGAAGCTTTGCATGCTCTCTGATGAAGAAGTAACCGCAGTGCTCAGCCGGCAATACGGCGTGCCATCGGTCAATCTGGACCTCTTTGAAGTCGATCCTGCCGCGGTCGCACTCGTCCCGCAAGAAACCTCTGAAAGATACTCCGTTTTGCCGTTATCGAGAGTAGGAGCAACGCTCACGCTTGCAATGGTCGATCCCACCAACGTCTTTGCAGTTGACGACATAAAGTTCATGACAGGTCTCTCGGTCGAGCCGGTGGTGGTGAGTGAGACTGCACTAAACGCAGCAATCAGGAAGTACTACGGCACATCTCGTGAGATGGAGCTCGCCAAGGTGATGGAGGACCTCGTTGCTGAGACCACGAGCTTGCCGGACTTCGGTGAGGACGTTGATCAACTAGAGGTAGAGAACCTTGAAGAGGAAATAGACCTCGAGAACCTCGAAAAGATGTCGGAAGACGCGCCGGTTGTAAAACTGGTCAACGTCATCCTGGTCGACGCACTGCGCCGCGGCGCATCCGACATTCATATCGAACCCTACGAAAAAGAGTTTCGGGTCAGGTTCAGAATGGACGGCGTGCTTTACAACATAATGACGCCTCCGATGAAGATGCGGGACGCGCTGACCTCCAGACTCAAGATCATGGCGAGACTGGACATCGCCGAGAAGAGGCTGCCACAAGACGGACGAATCAAAATACGCGTGCGTCTCGAGAATCGGTCGCGAGAATTGGATTTCCGAGTATCGACGCTGCCAACCATCTTTGGAGAGAAGATGGTGCTTCGACTCCTCGACAAAGAGAACCTCAGGCTCGACATGACCCAGCTCGGGTTTGAACCCGCGAGCTTGGAAAAATTCAAGAGAAACATTTCAAAACCGTATGGAATGGTGCTGGTAACCGGACCGACGGGTTCCGGAAAAACCTCCACGCTGTACTCCGCGCTTCAAAGTCTCAACACTCCAGAGACAAACATAATGACCGCTGAGGATCCGGTCGAGTTTAACCTGCCTGGTATCAATCAGGTTCAGATGAAAGAGTCGATCGGCCTGAACTTTGCTGCGGCTCTTCGGTCATTCCTGCGCCAGGACCCGAACATAATTCTGGTCGGAGAAATTCGAGACTTCGAGACTGCCGAAATAGGTGTGAAAGCGGCCTTAACGGGACACCTGGTTCTATCAACGCTGCATACTAATGACGCTCCGTCGACGATCAGCCGATTGATGAACATGGGTATCGAGCCTTTTCTGGTAGCGACATCGGTCAATCTTATACAAGCTCAAAGACTGGTCCGGCGTATTTGCAAAGAATGCAAGACGGAAGTCAAGAGCCCTGATGAGGCGCTTGTTGATGTGGGCTTTCCAGCGAGCGAGTTGAAAGATATCAAAACTTTCAAAGGCGCCGGCTGCAGCACCTGCAACGGCACAGGATACAAAGGTCGAGTCGGTCTTTATGAGGTGATGGAAATAACCGAAGAGCTTCGCGAGTTGATTTTGGTAGGCGCATCAGGGTTGGAGTTGCGTCGCAAGGCAATTGACGACGGGATGCTTACGTTAAGGCAAAGCGGATTGGAAAAAATAAGACTTGGAATGACGAGCCTCGAAGAGGTCGTAAGAGAAACCGTGAAATAGGGTGGGAGGAGTTATGCCGGAGATTGCGTTAAGCGAGTTGTTGCGAAAGATGATTGAGCAGGGCGGGTCGGATCTGCACATCACCACTAACTCTGCTCCGATGGTGCGCGTCCATGGCGTACTCAGACCGCTCGAGTATGCGGAGCTGACGCCGGCTGAGACTAAACAGCTTGCCTACTCGGTGTTGACCGATGCGCAAAAGCATAGGTTTGAGGAGACGCTCGAACTGGACTTCTCTTTCGGAATAAAAGGGCTATCCAGGTTCCGCGCAAACATATTTAACCAGAGGGGAGCAGTCGGAGCGGTGTTCCGATCGATCCCCTACGAAATTAGATCGTTTGAAGAACTCGGGCTTCCTACAGTTATCGAGAAGCTTTGCGAAAAGCCTCGCGGACTGATCCTGGTCACCGGTCCTACAGGTTCCGGTAAGTCGACCACGCTCGCCGCGATGGTTGATAAGGTAAATCGCGACCGTCACGAGCATATCATCACTGTGGAAGACCCGATCGAGTATCTGCACGGTCATAAGAGCTGCATTGTCAACCAGCGAGAGGTGCATGCTGACACTCACAACTTTGCAAATGCACTGCGCGCCGCTCTTCGACAGGATCCCGATGTTGTGCTGATCGGAGAAATGCGAGATCTTGAGACGACCGAGACAGCGTTGCGAATCGCCGAGACCGGTCACTTGACTTTCGCAACGCTACACACCAATTCGGCTGCATCGTCGATCAACCGTATCATCGACATTTTTCCATCAGGGCAGCAGGCACAGATCAGGACACAGCTTTCGATGGTGCTTGAAGGCATCGTCACCCAGTCACTCCTGCCAAGAGCGAATGGCCAGGGACGAGCCCTCGCTATGGAGGTGCTGGTGCCTAATTCAGCCATACGAAACCTGATCCGTGAAGACAAAATTCACCAGATCTATTCAATGATGCAGACAGGTCAAGACAAGTTTGGAATGCAGACTTTCAATCAATCGCTGGCCACTTTGTATTTCAAGAAGCAGATCACATTGGAAATGGCAATGGCCCGTACGTCGAATGGCGATGAACTGCAGGATCTGATTAATCGGGGCTCGGTTACGCTTCAGAACCCGCCGACAAGAGGCCCGGGTTATCCTGCGCAAGGTACAAAACCGCAAGCACCGCTGGGCAGGGTTGGGAGATGAACGCGAATAGAAATTAGTACGGCACCAGTCAGGGAAAGTTTATTTAGATTCCCCGGGCCGTAATGCTGATAACTGGAACAGGGGAGACAGAGATGCCGACATATGTATTTAAGGGCCGCAATCGAGTAAATGAGATTGTCGTCGGTGAGCGCGTAGCAGCCGATAGGGCCTCGCTCGAGGCAATGCTTCGGCGCGAGCAGGTCATACTCACCAACGCCAGGGAAAAAGGCCGCGAAATCAGCTTGCCGAAGCTGGGCAGGGAAAAGGTCAAGAACAAAGACCTGGCGCTGTTTACGCGGCAGTTCTCAGTGATGCTGGACGCCGGTCTTCCGCTCGTGCAATGCCTCGAGATTCTCGCGCAACAACAGGACAATAAGTTTTTTCAGAAGGTGATCTTTCAAACCCGCGCGGATGTTGAGGCTGGTATGACCCTGGCAGACGCGATGGCAAAACACCCTCGCGTATATGAACCATTGTACACAAACATGGTGGCTGCTGGTGAAACCGGCGGTATCCTCGACGTGATACTTCAGCGACTGTCGACTTACCTCGAGAAGATGGTAAAGCTGAAGAGCGACGTCAAGAGCGCGCTGATCTATCCGATCGCGGTGATAGTGATCTCGATTATCGTTATTTCGGTGATCATGATTGTGGTCATACCTGCGTTCAAGAACATATTTGAGGGCCTGCTGGGTCCTGGAGAGCACCTGCCCTGGTTAACTGAGCTTGTCGTTTCGATCTCGCAGTTCATGGCTAGTTACTGGTGGTTGATCAGTTTGGTGGTTGGCATTATCGTGTTTGCGTTGAAGGCCTGGTACAAGACCGAGAAAGGACAGCACGTTATAGACGGCCTGGTTCTGAGGCTGCCTATTCTTGGGCCGATAATGCGCAAGATTGCGGTGGCGAGATTCAGCAGAACGCTGTCAACGTTGCTGAGTTCAGGCGTGCCAATCCTGGAGTCGCTGGAGATTACAGCCAAGACCGCTGGCAATATCATCGTGTCTGAAGCAATCCAGAAAGTTCGGGCTGGGATCGAACAAGGCCAGACATTTGTGGAGCCGTTAAAAGCGAGCGGGGTGTTTCCGATCATGGTTTCGCAGATGATTGGCGTTGGTGAGCAGACCGGCGCATTGGATGCGATGCTATCAAAGATCGCAGATTTTTATGAGCAGGAAGTGGATGCGGCCATTGCGAACTTGTTGAGCTTGATGGAGCCGGCAATGATTCTGTTCCTGGGTGTAACGATCGGAACGATAGTGATTGCAATGTATTTGCCGTTGTTTACGTTGATTGGGAAGCTCGCTGGAGGGCACTGATCGAGTAGATAAGCCGATCGGTTCACAGTGAGTCGGTTCGAACTGATAATCGCCGTCGATTGGACAAGCCAATCGACGGCGTTTTTTTTCGCATTTAGATTTTTTTCGCGCTGAGATTGTTGATCTGTTTAATCTGCGTAATCTGCGGATCAAATCAGTAATGTTCGCCTTCTCAAATTTTAACGCGACAGTGACTTTGCGAAGATTGGCTGGAGCCGGAGATTGTGTTCGCTTCGAAGTGTTTGGTTATGATACACCGGCACAGGGATGGCGTGTGTGTGGTAGAGGAATTTGGTAACGTTTTGATCCTTTATCGGAAAAAGACAGAATGCTAGTTGACATAACAAACTGATTGGGTATAATCAGGGTTTGCTCGTCAGTAGTGAAAGTCAACAAGCGATCTTTGAAAACTAGATAGTGCGTAAACGAACCAGACGTTCTGAGAGTTTTTAGCGGAAGAGACCAAGAGTAGAACGGTCGTCTTTGGCTAATGCTTAAGATGGCCAGGATTTTAGCTGAGAGTTTGATCCTGGCTCAGAATCAACGCTGGCGGCGTGCCTAACACATGCAAGTCGAACGCGAAAGCCCTTTCGGGGGTAAGTAGAGTGGCGTCCGGGTGAGTAACACGTGGGTAATCTGCCTTCGGGTGGGGAATAACCCAGGGAAACTTGGGCTAATACCGCATAATGCAGCGGCACCTAATGGTGATTAGTTGTTAAAGCGGGGGATCGCAAGACCTCGCGCCTGAAGAGGAGCCTGCGGCAGATTAGCTAGTTGGTGAGGTAATGGCTCACCAAGGCTTCGATCTGTAGCTGGTCTGAGAGGACGG
>DATFWY010000110.1:0-6816 GCA_035258805.1 Blastocatellia bacterium
AGATTCTTTTCAGTCGTTAGCTTTCGACAACCTTTGGGACGTGGCTCCTTTGCAAGGGCCTCAATTGCCGGAAAGATCCTCTGAACCAGCTTAGCAGACAGAGATTCCAGTTCCTTCCGCGCGGATCGTGCAAAGGAAATGGAATAATCAGCCATTCAGTTTGCGTCGCTTGATGAGGCGCTCCTTAACCGACTCAATGGACTCCCTCGGTTCTCTTGAGCGATTGCGAGCTGTGATGCTGTCATAAACGTCTTCCCAGACAGCAGCGTGTTTCCGGAGATCGATTTGAACGGCGACTTTCTCGCCCTTGTCATTGGTCACGAATTGAATACCTTGCATCGTGACTCCTTTGCTTTCCTCTTCACGCGGCATTATATCGGTCACCGACCTCGCAGTGAAACACGATTGCTGATTTCGAGCGGCATAACGTCGGCGTCACCGGGCCGCGCGCGACACAAAGTCATGCCAAATTAACAGGACCGCGTAATCAGAAACGAACTCGCGCGGCTCCGGTGCACGCAGAGTTAGCTGTCGGCCGCGGCTACAGGAGCTTCTTGAATTGCTCTACAGTTAATCCAGCGTCTCGCGCGATCCCACCCATCGTTATTGCGTTCACCGGATTGTGGCGAGGGATAGTCAAGAGGCGGTTACCGTCGCTCATAACGATGTGTTTGCCTTGTCGTATGATTC
This sequence comes from Blastocatellia bacterium, assembly GCA_035258805.1. Classification (GTDB taxonomy): domain Bacteria; phylum Acidobacteriota; class Blastocatellia; order UBA7656; family UBA7656; genus Onstottus_A. Next base: position 691 of record DATFWY010000110.1, read on the forward strand.
GAAAGCCCGCTTTTTCCAAAGCTCTCACGGCGTCGAGATGGTTGACTCCTGGAATCTTCGGCATGGCTAGATAGCGACATCTACCTCGCGCACCTCAGCATCCTCGACAACGTAGTCAACCGCAGCCAGGTATTCCTTGATCGCATCCTGGATGTTAGCGATTGCTTCTGCTTCAGTTTCTCCCTGAGACCAACAACCGGGCAGACCAGGACACGACACGCTGTAACCTTCATCGGATTTGTACAACGCAATCTTGTACTTCATTGTGCGACCTCCGAGATCACTATACGCGCGATGTCTCCAGACAGCTAACGTCAGGCGTCAGCGGGCGCGCGACGTAACCTTTGAATCACGTCGAACACCGACCCGCGCGCTCCGCTGCGCGCCCGGTTATGTGGCGTTCCGAGAGACACTGTGACCGCTTTTGCGAACCTTCATCTATACGTTATTGTCCGGCGGGTCACGTGCGCCAAAGTAAGACGTCCCGAGCTCCGCTCCGAACTTGATGCCGTTGAAACACTCTCATTTGTCCAGTTATCGTGTTCGTCATACTCTCGTCTAAATATAGCCCTGCTTTGTGGTGTACCGTCCGAGTTATAGCTCACCTCTTCAGACTTGTTCCCTGCGTCATCGTAGGCGTATGTCTGGCGGCTGGCTTCCATTCCCATCATCGTGAGCTTGGACTCGATCAGCCTTCCTTTCGTGTCATATCTGTGCGCGTGGTTGGACATTGGCGCTCCCGGAGAGAACAGCTGCGCGATCTCTTTCGCGACCTCCGCCTTCTGTTCTTCCGTGAGCCCTGCTATTTCTTCAGTCGAGCATGATCCTGACGCACATGCGCGAAGGGGAAACACATCTCCTTCGTACTGTATCTCTTCGAGCGGGTTGCCGAGCGCGTCACGGACTATCTCGATTCGGCTGACTACCATCCCATCGGAGTTAAATACCGTAACCGCGACCGCTTCTCCCTGGTCGTCGTAGTGCGTCTCAACCCGTTTCGCGTCGGCAGCGCTGATGCAGGTATTCGTACCCTCGACGCCGATCATCACGTTCGACTCTCTGGAAAAGTCGAAATCCTCAATCTTCACTTTTCGGCCCTGGTCGTAAGCGTACGTGGTCGGCGTGGTAACAATGCCATCCGGATTGTGGTGTTGCTCTGATACCAGTCTCAGCTGATCATCGTAGATGTATCTCACTTCACTGTTAAGCAGCATGGAAGCGTCGTAGATTTTTGTCGCTTGCAACTTGCCCGCTTCAGAGTAATCGTTGACAGTGCGCCATTCAGACCCGTCTGGATTGCGGAAAACATGCTCGATTATCCAGCCATCCTGATTGAAGTTGGTGTTATCGCTCAACCAGGGCTTTTCAACGATTTGCCCGTCTCTCTCCTCGAACTCCGCGGTCTCAACGCGAACGCTCTTCACCGGGCCTTTTAGCCCCTGTCTCTCTCTGTCAGTCTTCATCTGATGCTCACCTCGGGACAGTCCCACATAACGCCCGCGTTCAGCTGGGCCGCGCAAGGAAATGGTGGAACGATTAAGAACTGCGCGGCGCGGCCTCCGCTGGAACGCATTGTTAGACCTGCGCTCCGCGTCTTTGCTTGTGACATATCACCGTACTGTCTCTCAGAGAGCGGAGCCCTGCATTCATTCGTGTCTCTTTATTCAATGTTGCTCTACTGAGCTGGAATCTCAAGCGAGGTCGCACCAACTAGTGGAGTGTAACGGAGAATTCGCTAGTCCTGTACGGGTGGCCCTCCGTGGCCGCCCCTTCTTAAATAACCCGTAGTCGCGGCAAGGAGGGGCGGCCACGGAGGGCCACCCGTACAGGACTGACTCTATTAGATCACTTGCGAAATCACTGTTACAGTCAACTAGTACTTCCTCCGATCCGTCAAATGTCAGCACCTCGCACTTACGACCGGCGGGCGTACTTCCGATTGGCTTCCAGTCCATTCGCTTACCACCTGCATATTCCCAAACCGATTCCTCTTCTGATGGGCTACCACCTGGCATCGCTATTAAAACAGGTTTAGATCCTTTGCCGGTAGGCTCAGGCTCGCTGGGGACTGAAACTGGTATCTTCTCGGGAAAGAACCGCTCCATGGACTCCCGGAACCTCATCTTATCCTTCGATACTGCCGCATCAATGGAATCTGCCGCCGACTCAGTCCGGGCTGATTCGGAAAGCGAGATGCATCCCTCAAGAAGTGGAGCACGTTCAACACATCGCCTCGGTCTATTTCTGACTGCATCGCTTCATATATCCGGTCCATTTGTGCTTGTATCTCCTCAGTGCGACCGCCTCCAAAGCTAAAGCTAATGATTCGGAACTGAGCACGCCCGACGTCCTCGATAACTATCCAACGGTAGTATTCTCCCCCTGAAAAGTCGATGACTCTGAAGGCTCTCATTCGAAGCGGCATTGATTCCTGGTTCAGGACGTTGGGTGCTCCGACTGGTTCTTGCAATGATAAGTACAGCTCATCATAGCTAACCGTGCCCCGCAGGTCTAACGTCAGGCGTCAGCGGGCGCGCGACGCAGCCTTCGTATCACGGCGAACACCGACTCGCGCGCTCGGCCGCACGCCCGAGTTAGACCGCTTCACCTGATCAAATTCGCTCCGACTTTGGCAAAATGCGCCTTTTATTCACCGGTACCCTTATCAAGTGTTTGGATGAATAGCTTCAGCTCGTCTTTCCAGGCCTGTCTGATTTGACTTCTCCCCTCGCCACGCCTGCCAAAATACAAGCCACACGACTTCTGCCCTCGAATGTGGCATCCGTAGCTCTGCTCAATAGGCAAACACACCATATCATCGAGCCCCTCGAAGTCTATGAAGATTGTCGGTAGCTTGCTGCTTCTCTGAATCTCCCAAGTCGCGGAAATCGAGTAGTCATCTCCGGGGTGCTCAACGGTTATCCTCCACCCTTGCTGCTCGATCTCATCCCTGAGTTCTTTGAGGTGCTAATCCGCCATTATTCGCCTCGGACCGATCGCCGGAAGGTCTAACAACCCGTTCAGCGGGCGCGCCCCCTCACCGTCAAGCACGCGACGTGGGGCGACTCAGGTGCAATGAATGTTGCGCGGCATTACCACTTAGCCGAGATGCTTCTTGTAGAAAGGAATCAACTTGTCTAGCGCAATCTTGACCGGTTCAGGTTTGTCATAGAGATCGTAATGCGACCAGCCCTCACAAACCACCAATTCTTTTTCTTTGGATGCAGCGCGCTCGACGATCTCGCATCCATCGCGATATGCACCGAATGCCCCGGGTTTGTCGCCAACCACAATACACATTGGTTGGGTCAACAGGACTTCAGCGAGATGGAACGCATCCCAACCGACTGCTGCGGCCTGATGCGAAGGAACGGATCGATTCAGGCCATTGGGCTTTTGGCCACGCGGCGTTCGATAATATTCGGTGGCCTCTAAGGGATCGATGTCCGTTACTCCAAGCTTTCTGGCCTCTTCGGGGGAGGAGGCCAGCAGGTCATCCACCTTTACCGCCGCGCCGCGCGCTTCAGCGGTGCGCTGTTCTGCCATTGCTTCAAGCGCAGCAATTGGATTTAGCTGACTAAAGTTACCGCGCATCAGTCGGCCGTAATTAGCCCCGGTAATGGTGCCAAGCGCTTTAATTCGACGCTCAGTCATCGTGGCATTGATGGCATAGCCACCGCCGCCGCAAATACCAAGGACACCGATCCTATCGACGTCCACATAGGGAAGCGTCGCGAGATAATCGACCACGCGTCGGAAATCCTCAACAGCCTGAACAGGGTCTTCTATGGAGCGCGGCTCGCCGCCACTCGCGCCTTGAAAGCTACGGTCGAATGCGATGACGACAAAACCTGCTTTTGCTAACGCCTGAGCATAAATATTCCCTGAGGTTTGTTCTTTGCAGCTCCCGATGGGGTGGGCGCTGATAATTGCAGGGTACGTTTTCGTTTCGTCGAATTCAGGTGGAGTATGGATATCCGCCGCAATTTCCCAGTACATGTCTTGGTTACGGAAACTGACTGTCTTCATTTTGCGTTCTCCGAGATAAAGATACCAATTATTACCTTGCGCGCGACGAGGCTACGCGTCGGTGATCGTCTCACGCATATGCTCGACTTACCGCCCAACGATAGCGCCACCGGGCCGCCGTAAGGGGAAGAACAAGGTCAAATGAAGTAAGCCAGTAGGCGGCTTCGGTGCACGCGGAGTTCGGCCCTCGCGCGCAAGCCCATTCACACTCGTTCAGGCTCCCCTCAAGCGTCGGGAAACAGGTCATCGTACGTTGGGTCCGCGTACTCCCAATTGTGCCCCGACGCGATCAGATAATCAGCGACCATCTTCAATTCAACTTCCGTTGGAACGTTAATTGAGATCAAGCGAGGCTTCATTCCTTCATAGCTACATCCCAAATTAATGATTCCATCGAGGATGTGGTTTGATATCCCTCGGTGATTACCCGCACCGTACGATTTCCTGATTTCTCAGCTGTGCCGCAAAAGCGTAGAACGCCATCGCAATCGGGTTCGGCTACGACAACGTCCTCCTAAGATACGCGATATGCGAAAAAGGGACTATTGTCGAGACGATAGCGATTCTCGCCAACCGGAACGGCCCACAAAGTCTCAACCTCTTCGCCATCCTGAATCAGAACCTTAACCATGTTATCTGTTTGTGGCATACGCAAGTAGGAAGCCGCCGAACGCCAGGTTCACGGGGCCGGCGCGACGGCATTTATCATTGATGCGGCCTCGGCTGCGCCGGCTCCGGTGCAACCGTTAGTTCGGCGTCGCGTCGCTGCGGCCCACTGGTAGTGCTACGCCGTCGACGAGCCGGACGCCAAGGTCCTGAGTCAGTACCTGCCCCAGCACCTCAACCTGCTTTGCGCTCGGCCTCCGGTCCGGCATCCACACACGAGACAGCGCCAGGTGCTCGCCCGAAACCAGGACAATTTGCGCCTGATAGGTGGCGTCGCCGTCGCCGTCGAGTGTCTCAGCCACGATCACATTGCGAATCTGGTCGGCGTCAATCGTGTGCTCGCGCCGCCCTGCCAGCCCCTGTTCGCGAATCACCACGCACCGCCGTGCGACATCGATGCTGGTCGTCATCAATGGCGTACGCCACAGCAGGCAGGCACCGATTCCCGCACCGACAAGCCCCATGGCGAAGGCGAGTAGCCGACCCCAAAGCGGGTCTTCGCTGTTGTTCGTGAAGAGGCCGAGCGATCCCACAACGAAGAGAAGCCCAACGGCGAGGAACAGACTGGCTGCGATCCAGACGCACCCCGGACGGTCGCGAACAGTCGTAACTGGTCGAGCGTTACCCATTCTGTATCGTAGTCAGTAAAGGAGCGCCGAGCGACGCCGAACGTTCCGCATCACCGTGCCCGCGCAGTTTGCGGCTACGGTGCATGCGGTGAGTTAGACGCCGTTTCTCAAAGCAACAGCCTTTCCGTGCTCAGAATGCAAGTGAATAAATTGTCGAGCTTGGAGGCCCATTGAATACTTTCAACTGGGTTCACATCTATTCCGCTCTGCGCGAGTTCAATGAAAGAGGGCGGAACCCAACTGACAATGAAAAACGTTGGCTCCAGCTTCTCTTCAAAGCTGTAGTAGCACCAGGTATCGCAAGCTGGTATGTCCGCAACGTCAAAGAATTCCTGTGAGGCTGCCTCAGCCGCCCCATCCCAAACCGATTCTTCAGGATAGCAAATCAATAAGCGTCCACCTGCAAGGTTGCCTTTAGATACCTCGATATTCGCTGTTTTCAATAATCGCGCGCGTTCCTGAAAGATATTATCTGCAACCTGTCTTAGCTCGTCTTTATTCATGCGACTTATATCGGTTGCCGCATTCGGAAGCATAGCGCGCAAGGATTGTTTTGGATTTAGCAGTGAGGCATGGGAGCCACACCATGCAATAGTCTCAGCAAGGAGGTAATTGAAATTCTCTATATCGATCTGGCTCATCTACCCTTTCTCACTTCACGCATCGCGCAGGCGTCTAACGTAAAAGCTCAGCAGCGGCGGAGGCCGAGTGAGCTATGAACTCCAGAAACGCTACATGCCCCCGCCGTCTGCTGCAGCGCCTGGTTCGGCGTTCTTGGCTCTCCCCTCCGGTGCCTCCGCCC
>DATFWY010000111.1:0-9525 GCA_035258805.1 Blastocatellia bacterium
CAGCCTGAGTTGTGAACACCCGGAATCGGTGGATGTTGCGGACCGAGCTGCGGAAAAGGGTCCCAACAGGAATCGAAGAGCACAAACACTGGACGGATGTGATGCCGCGACGCGATCGTCAGAAAGCGATCGATGCGCTTCTGAAAGCCTGCCGCATCCTGTTGCCATAGCAGGTCGTGCAGAAAGACGCGCATTGTATTCATGCCCATCCCTTCTGCCCAGGTGAACTCTTTGTCGATCTGGTCGGGATCGAAGGTCGCTTCCTGCCACATCTCCAACTGGTTGATAGCCGACTTGGGGACGTAGTTACTTCCGACCAGCCAGGGCTGTTGTGCGTACCAGGCGTTCGCTTTTTGTTCCGGCCAGCGGGCGGTTTGCGCCAGAGCGATATTAATAAGGTGGGCAGCAATGAGTAGTACCGCGGTGAGAAGGGATATGAGTCGCTTCATTGGTAGTTTCCGCTTATATGTTGAATTCTTTTCTGCGTAATCTGCGTAATCTGCGGATAGGGCTGCTTTGGGATCCAAACCTCATCCGCAGATTACGCAGATTACACAGATGGATTGGCTTATATCATATTTGAGCGTGATACCCCTATCCGGAGCGCGGCAGCCGTTGACAAACAAAACCCCAGCGCATATAACCCACCCACTGACTTGGCCACCCCGTTCGTTAAACTGAGGCCACTTTTGTGCTGTCCCGCTACTTACTTTGTTGTCCCACTTGTTGGTCGGATGAGGATGGCAACTACGCACTCAAGAACTGACGAAGTCTCAACAACTGGACGCGCGGATCGCAAACATCCCTTCTTTTGGGTCGCCTTGGGATTCGGAATCGTAGTCTTTCTGCTCTATGTGTTCGCTGGGGCGATGATCATCGAATATGGCTCGCTCGGAAGGGGTTTCGGTTGGTCATATGTCACAAAGTCTGACGGGTGCTACGTCAACTATGTGGGTGCCTCAAGTGATTCGGCTCGAACAGTCGACAGACTTCAAGTTGGCGATAAGGTGCTCGCCATCAATAACGATGCAATCGTCGGCAGCGTCTATCCGCTTCGCATACTTCGCGAGATCCCGCCAGACGGGGCCTACACTGTCCGGGTACTGCGAGGCACATCTGAGCACGAATACAGCTTTACTTTGTCAGTAGAGCACGACTCGAAAAACTTCATCTACATCATTCCGAAGCTTCTTGTTGGCATTGCCTTCTTCGTTGTCGGATTCCTGATTGGTGTTTTGAAACCTGAACAGCGAATCGCGCAGATTGCAGCGGTGTCCTCTATAGCCAATGCGATCCTCTTTCTGAGTATCGCGATAGGGCCCACCATCTTGACTTTCCCTCATGGGTTCCAACTCGCCATCGGTCTGTTCCTGATCCAGGCAGTCAACCCGTTGCCTGTGGCGATCGGCTATCACTTCTTTTTGCGAATCCCAACCGGTACGCACAAAGGGCGATTCTGGGAACTGCTCAGAGTAATCTTCTATGCCTGTGGGATTGTTTTGTGTGCGATATTTACCTTACAGAATTATTCCTTCTTTACAGCGAATCCGACATTGATGAGCGTGTTCTACAGCGGATCCTTTGCCAGCAGGGTCACAACATCCGACCAGGCCTATCGAATCCTCGCCCTTGTCGCGTATTGCGTGATACTGGTGCGCAATTACCGGCTCGTAACAGACGTCGATCAACACCGGCGAATGAAGTGGGTCGTGTACGGATCGGTGCTGGGGATCCTCCCGGAACTGCTCATCCTCATAAGCCGCGTGACGTTGAATTCGCTTGGGCACGGACAGATATTGTCCACTGACACATTCGTAGCTCTTAATCAGGTGGCAAATGCGGCGATCGGAATCGTGCCCGTCACGTGGGGCTACGCGATCATCAAGCATAGATTGTTTGATATTAATGTTGTCGTCAGACGCGGGTTGCAGTACCTCCTGGCAAAAAACGTCCTGCAAATACTGCTTGTGCTTCCATTAGTCGCGTTTGCATACACGATCATTTCGAATCGAAACCAGACCATTTCAGATATCGTGTCGCACAATCCAGTTTATCTATCGTTGATTGCGCTAGCGGCCATTGGGCTAAGGTTTCGAAAACAGCTAAGGGATCGCATCGATCGAAAATTCTTCCGCGAAGCGTATGATCAGGAGCGAATTCTGCTCGGGCTGATTGATGAAATAAAAGAATTCAACTCGATGTCCGAGATTTCAAAACTGGTCAGCGATGAAATCGAAGCTGCCCTTCATCCCCACAGTATTCACGCTTTCTACCGAGAGGAAGAACATCGTGATTTGACGCTCGCGTACTCTTCGGCCGGAAGCTCTCATGTTGTCAGCATTCCGGAAACATCTCATCTCATGCGCACAATCGAGCGGGTGAGCGGTGTCCAGGAGTATCCGTTCTCACACGACGATGCTCTGCCAGCGGAAGAAGCAGAATGGCTCGATCAGCTTGGCATCAGTCTTATTGTTCCGATGTGTGGCACTGATCAACGCGCGGTCGGATTGCTGCTGCTTGGTGAAAAGAAGTCTGAGGAGCCCTATTCGGCAAACGATCGAAAAATGCTCCAGGCCATTGCTCGCGAGATTGCCATTGTTCGAGAGAATACGCTGCTGAAGGCAAGAGTTAATAAGGAACAGAAGATCAAGCGCGAGGTGCTCGCCCGCTTCGAAGAGCAGAATATAAATCTCGTAAAGGAATGTCCGGCCTGCGGAACTTGTTATGACAGTTCGTCGGAACGTTGCGACAAAGATGCAAGTGAGTTGAGCCTTTCGTTGCCAGTCGAGCGGACGATCGATGGAAAGTATCGTCTGGAGCGGTTGATTGGAAAAGGTGGGATGGGCGCAGTCTATCAGGCTACAGATCTTCGATTGCATCGGAACGTGGCGATCAAGATCATGCTCGGAAGCATGTTTGGCGATCCGATGGCCCTGCGCAGGTTTGAACGCGAAGCAAGAATGTCGGCGAGACTTAATCACATAAACATAATCGCCATTTATGACTACGGTGCGATTGGATCCGAGGGCGCATACCTGGTGATGGAATTGGTGCCCGGGATCACATTGCGCTCCGATTTGGCGCAGAAGGAAAGGATTGATCCGGCTACAGCGGCAGATTACTTCGATCAGATACTAGATGGCGTGAAGGCGGCTCACGAAGCGGCGGTGATTCACAGAGACTTGAAACCAGAGAACATTTTGATTTCAAGAGACAAGGATAAGAGCCGGATAAAGATTCTCGATTTCGGGTTAGCGAAGGTTGCGCAAATCGATGTGATCAATTCGTCTTTGACTGCGCGAGGCTCGATAGTCGGGACTTTCGGGTACATGTCTCCGGAGCAGCTCACAGGAGAAGACGTGGATGAACGGAGCGATATTTTCTCGATTGGTGTAATGGTAGTTGAGGCGCTGACTGGACGCCGGCCGTTTTTCGGAAGGACGCAAGCAGAGTTGCTGACGGCGATGCTGCATGGGTCGTATCATCTCGAGGGTGAATCAAAGGAAGTGAAGGCCCTGGATGCGATTTTGCAGAGATGCCTGGCTAAGAATCCAGCACGGAGATTTACATCGGTCACGGATTTGCAACAGAGGCTAGTACCGGCAATACGCGACTGTCGTTTGATAGCGGGTTATGCCGCAGACCTAATGAATGAAGAAACGAGGATTATTGGGGAATTGAAACATTGAAGAATTGAATCATTGAGTCATCGGATCATTAAGTCATTGAATCATTGTTTCTCTGAGTAATCTGCGTAATCTGTGGATAAACTCTCCGAAAGCACGGCTCATCCGCAGATTGCGCAGATTACGCAGATGTAGAAAAGGTGATCAATCGGTGATGTTTCGTAATTTTCCCACACTCTCTTGTGAAGTCGTATTTTCAAAGGGAGCAACGACTTTGGCTTCTCAAATGCGATTAATCCTTTCATTCTTTCTAATTGGCGTGATGTGCGGCTCGACTGCGGCGGCCCAAATGGCTGCTAATGGCGATAAAACCACAGGCATCCGAGTCAGCGAAGGCACCACCCTGAGCTTTGACCTCTCTCCGGATGGCAAGTCCATTGTATTTGACCTTCTCGGCCAGCTCTGGGTGATTCCGGCAGCCGGAGGCGCTGCCCGACCTATCACCGATGCTGTGCGCGATATTGCAGAAGACTCGGATCCGTCATTCTCACCCGATGGACGACGCGTGGTTTTTAGCGCCGAGCGGAATGGACGGACAGGCCTATGGTTGCTCAATCTTGATTCTGTTTCCCTGCGTCAGCTGACTCAGCTTCCGAAGCCCGACGCCTACGAAGGCCATCCGGCATGGTCGCCGGACGGTCGCTTTATCGCGTTCGCGCGCCTCTGGCCGCCGGATTCACCGAGCAGTCCCCCTCACTGCGCCATTGTTTTGCTCGATCCTTACTCTGGAACCAATCGCGAGCTTTCGATCACTGGTCTTCCGGCTCCCTTCGTGAGCGACCCGGTATGGGTGCGAGGAGGGAAAGAGATCGCATTCGTGAATCGCGTCCCGCAATTCGAACGAGGCGGCCGCGTGTGGATCGTTCCCGCCGAAGGTGGCAAGGCAGCTCCCATCACCGATGAATCCATTAAAGCGCTGGCTCCAAGCTTTACCCCGGATGGCCGCCGAAAGGCATATTTCGCACCGGATTCGACTGGGCGCATGCAGGTTTGGATGCAGGACATCGTAGAAGGATCTCCGGGATCGCCGATCCGAGTAACAAATCATACCGATGTCACACCGACACGAATTCGCTGGTCCGCAGACGGAAGCGAATTGGTATATTCGGCTGATGGACGCCTCTGGAAGATCGCCGCATTAGGCGGCCAACCTAGAGAGATTCAGTTCACGGCCCAGCTCTCGATCACTCGTTCGCGGCAAACACTCCCAGCCGCCCGTTTTCCTGAGCCCGGTCAGAAGCAGCCTGCAAGAGGGTTCAGGGGACTCGCGCTCTCACCCGATGGACGGCGAATTGGAATGCTCGCTCTTGGCAAGCTGTGGATCATCCCGGTAGGCGGCAGTCCGCGCGCGGTTACCGACGTTCCGTTTGACGCGGCTTCGCTCGCATGGTCACCGGATGGCTCCGAGGTAGCCTGGTCTGCGGGGGTTGACCATCAGGAAGATCTGTTCGCAACAAGTCTGGCGACTGGCGCAACGCGGCGGATCACCTCGCTACCTGGTCGCGAAGCGTATCCGGCTTATTCTCCTGACGGCAGACATCTCGCGTTCGTCCACTTGCAGGAGGACGGAGCGCTCCGTGTCGTCGACGCTCGCGCAAGCAATGTGTCGGATCCAGCCCAGACAAAAAGCCTCGGGTCCATCGGCTCCAATTGGACCAGCACTCCGCAATGGAGCCCTGAGTCTGACGGACTGCTGGTGTCCGGCCCAGCCACTGAGGGACAGCCTTCGACCGCGACTTTTGTATCGCTATCCGGCGGCCAGCGACAGGATATAACTCGCTTCCCCGACGCCCCCATCTTCCTGCAGTGGACCCAGCAGCACATGATCACCTTTGTCCGGCATGACCGGCTGTGGCAGGCGCCTTTTGATAAGACCGGCATGCTATCAGACCCGAAGCCGCTTGGGACTGACGCGGCGCTCTATGCTTCATCGTCACGTGACGGCACGCTGCTCTTCGTCTCCGCCGGAGGCTTGCGGCTTCGCTCACCCGATGGCAAGGAACAAAGCATCGGTTGGCCGGTCTCGTACACGCCACCAGTCGCCGAGCCAATGCTGATCAAGAACGCCAGGATCATAGATGGAACCAGCAGTCCGATCAGCGCTCCTCGCGACATCTTGGTTGAGCAGGGCCGGATCAAGCAGATCGCTCCGGCTGGCAGAATTTCTCCCGGCACGGCTCGTGTGCTTGATGCTGCGGGTCGAGCAGTGATTCCCGGCCTGATGGATCTCCACGCGCACGTGTATCGGCCGGACCTGCTGCCTGGATATCTTTATTTTGGCGTCACAACGATTCGTGATCAGGGAGCAGCGATGGCTCCGATGGTCGCTTATGCCGATGCAATGGCGGCTGGGGTGCTTCCGGGTCCGCGAGTCGGATATGGTGGCTTTCAGTTCTACAGTGATTGGCCGTTTGATGAAGAGCAGGGACGCGGGATCGAGCCGGAAGCAGATCCGGATCACATCAAACGCGCGGTGGATCTGGCCGAGGCGTTCGGTGCACAGCACATCAAGACTCGGACTTTTCGCCGCTGGGATATCAATGCTCGGATGATCGCTGAAGCTCATCGCCGAGGTATGCGAGCGACCGGGCACTGCTCTCACCCGTTGCCATTAGTGGCTGCCGGCATGGACGCTAAAGAGCACATCGGTATGTGCGAATCGCGCGGCAACACTTTTATGTATGACGATCTGATCCAGTTGTTCCGGGCGGCGAATATTGGAGTGGTACCTACGCTTTCGTACTTGGAGCTTGCGGTGCGGATTAGTGAAAAGCCTGAGTTTCTCGATGGCGATTCGGAACTGGCACCGTTTATGCCGGCGCGGGACAGCTTTGATTGGATGATCAAGTTGAAGCCCGCGCAACAGAAGGAGTGGTCTGAGGACGCTCGCCGCGCTCGTATAACCGCTGCAAAGCTGTCGCAAGCTGGTTTGACCATCGGCACGGGAACGGACGTTTGGCAGATTCCTACGGCCGTGCACATGGAGTTGGAACAGCTGGTTGCTTCGGGGTTAACTCCGATGCAGGCGATTGTTGCGGGTACGAGCGGCGCGGCTCGCATACTCGGCGCGGATAAGGATCTCGGTACGATCGAGATTGGAAAGCGAGCGGATTTAGTGCTGCTCGATGCTGATCCGCTGACGGACATTCGCAACACGCGGCGGATATGGCAGGTCGTACAGAGCGGCCGCGTGGTCGATCGAGCAGCGATTATAAAGGTGATACGACCGCGGTGAGCGTAGTGTGGACTGTCTAGTTTGCGTCCGTGGCAACGTTCGGGCTTGATATCTCGACAAGACATAGCTATCATAGCCATATTCTGTTGGCCAACTAAATAATTGCGAAAAGCCAGCAGAAATGGAATAACACATGAAGAGCGTCAATGTCGCAGAATTGAAGAATCGTCTTAGTGCGTATCTAAGCGAAGTTAAGGCCGGGGAAGAAATCTTAGTTCGGGAAAGAAACAATCCGATTGCCCGGATTGTGCCATTGAGTCACTCGTCGCAAGAGGATCACGAGCTTGCTGCTCTTGCGGCGACAGGTAAGCTAAAGCTGGGCGAGGGCGAAATAGAGGACTGTTTCTGGGATCTGCCCGCGCCGAAAATCCCTGCCTCGGCTTTACGTCGCGCGCTGGAGCTCGAGCGCGATGAAGACTAGGCGAGGGCGTCGTGTAGAGCCGATCCGCGCGGTTAACGCGTTTTGGGATACTAGTGGAATTGTTCCCCTGTGCAGTCTTCAACCTAAGTCAGCACCGGCGCGCCAACAAGCGCGGGTTCATTCTCGCCAAGTGGTCTGGTGGGCGACGCCGATCGAAGCACTGAGCGCGTTTCATCGACTTGCACGCGAAAGCCAACTCACTAAAGCCGAACTTCGACAAGCATTCACACGGCTCGAATACCTCCGAGCGCGTTGGAGCGAGATACAACCTTCAGAAGATGCGCGACAAACCGCCGAACGTCTTCTGGCGAGACATAAGCTGCGAGCAGCAGACGCACTCCAACTTGCCGCGGCACTCGTATGGTGCGGGGACCGAACTCGCGGACGGGTGTTCATAGGCGCCGACAGCATCCTAGCCGATGCTGCGGAAATCGAGGGCTTCACCGTGGTCAGACTTATTTGAGCCCGCGCGGTTCTTTTACTACTCGACTATCCATCAACCCGATCATCAACGATGAGATCTTTATGTTGATCTAGCGTAGACTGTCCAGTCTGCGTAATACTGCGATTCGATTAAAGCGTCCAGGAGTGCAAGAATCCTGGACCGGCCCGAGACCTGGAGGTGGAATCATGAAGGCGAATCGTTCAGTGTCAACAGCTATTCTTCTGGCGCTCATCGCGGTACCTGTTGATCGAACAAACGCAGACGCTCAAAAATGGATGAGATGGGAACTGGGCAATCTGGGCTTGTCGCTTGAGCTTCCTGGTGAGCCAACATACAGAAGACTCCCACTCTCAAAACCTGCGCAAGAGATCGTTCAGGATCACATGGCTTACCAATACAAAAATGATCAGATGGAGATAGCAGTAATGTACATCTTACTTAAGGGGGTAACACAAACCGAGGTTTCGAAGGTTGCAACCATTATCGGTGGGGTGGCGATTGCGAGCCTCGCGGTGAATCCAAATATCTCAGATGTACGATCTTCTACCGAACAGAGTGGCAATCGAATCGTCTTGAAGGCTAGCTTTAAACAAAACGGAATCCCCAAAGAGATAGAAGGTTTCATTCTACTCAAGGGACGGCGTCTGTGGTCAGTAGTAACCGCCCGAGTTCAAAGTGATGACTTGAGTCGTGCGAGCGCGCAGCGAGTCTTGGATTCCGTAAAGCTCGAATAAAAACTAAGCTACGAATCGGCGTGGGCAAGACTCGTCAATCGGCGTAATCTGCGGATCAAGCGCGCTTGAGATGCTTCAACACCGCAATGCTATCTATCCGCAGATGACATAGATTACGCAGAACGAAGGATTAATGAACCAATGATTCATTGACTCAATGTATTCAATTCTTCAAAGCTTCTTCGTTATCTTGAGCATCCACAACTGAAACTCCATCGGTTAAAGCGCGATTGTATCTTTGGAGCTCGACACATTCTTGTTAGGTCGAAACTGAAACTCCATCGGCTAAAGCCCGATGGTATCTCAGTGCTGAACGCTCAACGCTGAACTAAGCGCTGAACGTTCACTACCCTGTTATCCTCAACCTATAAATCGACCACCAGCGTTGAATTTCTCGATCAGTAAGCGCAGTTATACGCACAAATCTCGCGCGGACCGGATTGAAGGTGGCCACTGATCGGCCCGGTTCGCCGCGGCCTTCAAACACTAGTTGCCACTGCCTGCCATCGAGGCTCACTTCAACCTTGTAGCGACGGGGGAAGTCTTCGCGGTCGGGCTCGTGAATCTGCACGACTCTTGAAATCGTATAGCTCCCACCTAAGTCCGCTTGCAGCCAGCTCCCGGCATAATTCGGCTTGTTTGTTGTCGCGCGTGTGGTGTTGCTGTCATCCGCGACGTTCGCCGCATTTGAGAAGCCTTGCGCAGTTACACTTCTTATCTGGCGTACGAGGGCCTCATCATCTTCGACGACATCAGGATCGCGATTGGTACGAACTTCGGCTATCGACCACCAATTATTGTTGAGTCTAGTTTTCAGCGCGGTGATACGGATGTATCGAGTCGTAGCCGGCTCGAATCGAGCTACGCTACGAACCGCGCTGCCGGCGCCGCGCCATACTTCGCGAAACCTGCTCTCGTTAGCCTGCCTGCTGACTTCGATCTTGTACACAGCCGGATAGTCCTCTTGCCATCGTCCATGAAGCTGGATCACGCGGCTCAATTCG
>DATFWY010000112.1:0-11884 GCA_035258805.1 Blastocatellia bacterium
GTATCTGAATCTGCAATCTGAATCCTGGCCTTGCTCGAAAGTGAGCTCCGAACCCAGTTCAAAAGCGTCAGGTTTTCATCCAGTCCTTTCTCTCGTTCATGCGAGCCGCCACGGTCGGTCACCTCATAACATAAAACTCCCCGCAAGCCGACGTTTTCGATCGCTTCACGAACTATTTGTAGCGAGCCGGTAATGTTCGCAGGCGATGCGTGATGATCAAACAGGCAGGTTGTGCCCACACGCGCGGCATCGAGCGCACCAGCCATCGCACTCCAATAGATGGATTCCTCATCGAGCGCGCGATCTAACCGCCACCAGACCAGTTCGAGGATCTCTTTGAAGTTGGACGGCTGTCGAGGAGGAGCGGGCATCCCGCGAGCGAGCGTCGAATACAAGTGAGTGTGCGCACACACCATTCCGGGGATAACGAGACGACTACCGAGATCGATAATCTCGTCGCTATCCCGCGGCTCAAGGTGATTGCCACGCTCTGTGATGAATCCGGACTCAATACGCAGGTCCGCCTTCTCGATGGAGACTGGATCGAGTGTTGTGATGTTTGCACCCTTCAGAAGCAATGGCATTTAAGCCTCTTCAAAACCGAACTGCGACTAAGGCACTGCGCGTTGTATCCAGGATTGCACTTTGTGTCCAATTGGAAAATGCCTACTGCGATTGGTGCCGTCTCACATCTTCTGAGCGTTTCGCGCGTCAACAATTCGGGACTCGAGTTCTGACAGGTCTATGACTGGCGCGACTTGTATAGGTTCTCCTGCCGCTTGCCTCGCCGTTTCCACATCTTTCAATCCATTCCCGGTGAGCATCAAAAGCACGCGATCCTCGGATGCGATCGTGCCGCTTTCGACGCCTTTAACCAAAGCTGCATAAGATGCTGCCGCTCCCGGTTCTACAAAAACGCCCGTCTCGCGCGCCAATCGTGGAATGGACTGAATTATTTCCTCATCAGTCACCTTCACGCCGCATCCTCCCGATTCGCGAATGGCGCGAACTGCCATCGTAGCATCCCGCGGTTTACCCACGTTGATGCTGTCAGCGACGGTGTGCGCCGGCTGATCTTGCAGAATGCCATCTGTGGCCGATGCGTCTACTATTGCGGACGCGTTTTGCGATTGGGCGCCGATCATTTTGGGAAGTTTCTCAATGAATCCGATTCTGTAAAGATCATTAAAGCCCTTCCATAATCCGCTGATGATGTTGCCGTCGCCCACGGGAACGATGACTTTGTCGGGCACGTCCCAATTCAACTGCTCTGCGATTTCAAGCGCGGCGGTTTTCTTGCCCTCACGGGTAAACGGATTGTAACCAGTGCTTCGTTGATACCAGCCGAACTTTTTTGACGCATCAAGGCAGAGGTCGTAAGCCTGATCGTAACTGCCTTCAACCAACACGACGGTTGAGCCGTAAATCAGGAGTTGTGCGATCTTCGCCGGTGGAGCCGAAGCGGGTACAAAGATGATCGACTCCATACCGATGCTTGCACAGATACCTGCAAGCGCGCTGCCCGCGTTCCCAGAGGAAGCCGTGGTAACGATTCGGGCGCCGGCTTCTCGAGCTTTCACGACCGCTAATGCGCTCGGCCTGTCTTTGAAGGAGCCTGTCGGATTGCGCCCGTCATCTTTGATCCAGAGTTGCTTCAGGCCTAAGCGCCGAGCAACTGCCGGACAGTCATAGATCGGAGTCCATCCAACGGTCAATGGTGGTGTTTCAGAAGACGAATTGATTGGCAAGAGCGCTCGATAGCGCCACATTGTCAGAGTCGGATCGGCCGCAAGGCTTGACTTGGTCAACCTCGAACAGATTAGGTCATAGTCGTAGACAACATCGAGATTGCCGCCACACGAGACACATACATACTCGACCTCATCGACGTGGTGCTCGCGACCGCAATCAACACACTTGAAACCTGCAACATTGTTCATTGGTTCCGATTCGAAGCGGGTTCTTTGGAGAATCTCAGATGCCTCACTCTAAATTCCAATCAGACAAACTCACACTGCTATGTTGCAATATCTAATTCTCATTAGTCGTCCAATACTATGACACCATTCATTTGTGCCAATCTTCTTCGGACCGGACATTGCTAATCGGCTTATTCCGAGGGTTGAGTAGGTGATCGATGCAGAGCCAAAAGCTTCGAGTGTGATGAAAGTAAACCAACGGCAATGTGAGGGCCAGGGCTACCAAAACAGTCAAAATCGTCTCGTCGATTCTTCCGGTAATCAACCCGTAGACAACCAGCGTTCCGAGTAACAACGATTCTGTGGCTATAACGTTGAGATAAATCGCACCAACAAAGTAGCCCTGCTCGCGCTCATAAACCAGGCCGCAGTATTCGCATCGGGCATTCATCTTGAACAAAGATTTATAAAGCGGCCCTAACCCGCATTCGGGACACTTAAGTCTCAAGGCTCGTCTAAGCAGTCGATTTACCCGGCGAGAATCCATTTGACGTTTTAATCAGTCCGTCGTTACCTCAAAAGCGTCTTTGGAGCAAAATCCTTTAAGCTAAGGTTGTTGCCGCGCAGTAGGCGCCTGCCGGGATTTCGAGACGAATTCTCGGGCGTATGTGACTTCTCTTCGGCTGTTATCTCCGCGCTCGCAGATCTTAACTAACTTCTTGTAGTACTGGTCACTCTTTGGGCTATTGCCTGCCAGCTCGGCGGCGCGTCCAGCGCCATAGAGTCCGTTCAGTCGATTCGGCGAGTCTTGTAACGAGCGTTCATATTCTATCAGCGCTTTGCCCGGCTGATTCATTTCGAGATACATATCTCCGAGCAATTCCCTTGCGGGCAGTACCGCACCGGGCGTCACCGGGTGTTTATCAGCCGAGTCCTCGAGATCAGCCGCAGCTCGCATCAGTTTCAAAGCCTCAACGGATTTGCCCTCTGCTTTAGCAAGCCAGGCTTCGACAACTTGCCGCTGTATTCCGACCTGGGTCGCCCAGTCATAACCGTTCCTCGAACCTGCGAGCTGCTTTTGAATCTCCGCTAGTTTATCGAGCTCAACCCGAGCGTGCTTTGGATTGCTCTCTTTCAACGCAC
This sequence comes from Blastocatellia bacterium, assembly GCA_035258805.1. Taxonomy (GTDB): domain Bacteria; phylum Acidobacteriota; class Blastocatellia; order UBA7656; family UBA7656; genus Onstottus_A. Next base: position 3,063 of record DATFWY010000112.1, read on the forward strand.
CCATCGCTCTTGCGAAATGGATAATCGCTTCGGACCACGGAAAATTCTTCCAGGGGAAATCCGCCGGTTCGATTTTCAACGCCGCAGCCTCAGACCAGTTGCGCCGTTCAAGGGCCACTCGCACCGGAATAGCAGCGTACGAGTAAGCGACTTTAAAGTTTTCGGGGTCCGTCTTTTTAATTGACCTCAGTTCGTCAAGAACCTTTTGGGCTTCATTATCTCGCGCCTGCTGCAAATAAGCGTAGGCCAGGTAATCCATCGCGTGCAGCTGCTCGTCCCAGGCACCGGCGAGATGATTCTGGCGTGCATACTCTTTTGCAGCATCCTCAGACCTGATGTTTGATTGGACATCCTCCTCCCAAAGACCAAGCCGGGTAAAAATATGCGAGGGCATATGAAGCGCGTGGGCGGAAGACGGCGCTATTCGGGAATAGCTGCGGGCCGCAGCCAGAGCATACGAGGCGAGCTGCGGGTAGTCATAGCTGTGGATCAAATAATGAGCGACCCCTGGATGCTCCGGTTCAAGCCGCAGGACCTTGTTGAGCAGGACTGCCGCTTTCTTTTGTTTAGCATAGGTCTTGTCCATCGGAGCGGCTGCCAACGCACTTGCATTCAGAGCCAGCGCATAAAAGACGGCCGCCTCGCGATCGGCCGGGTATCGCTGATAAAGCTGTTGCATCGCTCCCTCGTATCGGCCGGCGCGTGTACGATGGTCGACCTGTCGCCAGTCTTCGTAGAACGACGCAAGCGCGTTTATGTAATCCCGCTCACGCTTGGTCTTTGCACCAATCCGCTTCGCTTCCTTGACTTCAAAGGCTCCCTTCTCCAGTTCGCCGGTGTTAGTTGGAGCCCAAAGTTGGTGATAGAGACTCATAGCGACTCCCCAATGAGCCATCGCGCATTGCGAATCGCTACTCGCAATCTCCCGAAACGCGCGTTCAGATTCTCCGTACTCGAACGAATGTAACCATGCAACCGCGCGATTGAACTGTGTTTGAGCCTGCCTGGAACAAGAGACCGAAAAGCGCACTTTCCCAATCTTTTCACCGTGCGCGTGCTGATGTTCTTCTTGAGATGCGGCCGGAACCGCGCAAAGAAGCAGAAACAAAATCACTGCTGAGCATTGCTGGAGTCGTCGTTTGAACATCTATTTTGACTCGCTACTTCTGCCGCGCCTCAGCTTCAGCTAACCATCCGCGTCTGAGCTTATCTTCCGGTATGCTAGACAAGTAGGGCTTGATATCCAGGATAGGCGTGCCATCAAGCATATCAACGCCACGCACATGCAGACGATTGCCTTCGCGCCGAATCAACTCGACTACAGTCAACCCGATCGGGCAGGGACGAAATGGGGAACGGGTCGCAAAAACTCCATGCGGACGGTTGTCACACGGCGGTGTCCCCAACAGTGAGTAGCCTTCAACTTTATCGAACACCCATAGCACAAACAGGTGCGAGAATCCTTCGATATCAGTAAGGCCTTTCTCGAACTCAGACTTTATTTCGAGCACACCCTCGGCTTGGTGAGTCGCCCCGCAGCCCTTGGGCACCTGAGAAGTGTCTGTGAACGGGCTTTTTACAAATCCTACAGGTTGCATCTCAAACATAACTTTAACTCATTCGATGATTTCCCATCCGCTTTGATATTTGTCCAACTGCTGGCGTGTATATTCATCAATCGGATGCTCGCGGTCGGGTGAAACAACTTGTTTTGGCGAGCCGCATAATTCAGTTGAAAAGTAACGTTGCCCGGAATCGCAAATCATGGTGACAATTCGTTTCATCTTTGGGTGCTGCTTAGCAAGTTTGAGCGCTGCCACAACGTTAGCACCGGATGAGATGCCACAGAAGATGCCTTCTTCTTTCGCTAGCCGGCGAGCCATCTCAATTGCTTCATCGGATTTTATTGTCACAATTCCATTCAGAAGGCTCAGATCGAGATCGCGCGGAACAAAGCCGTCCCCGATTCCTTCAATCTTGTGTTCGCCCCACTCGCGCCGAGACAGTAGAGGGCACTCTGCTGGTTCGCCTGCGTAGAGCTTGATCTTCTTCTTCCGTTCCCGAAGATACCGTCCTATGCCAGTCAGCTGACCGCCAGTACCCTGAGTTCCGACGTAAGCGTCAATATTCCCGCCGGTCTGTTTCCAAATCTCGGGACCGGTAGTCTTGTAATGCGCTTTTATGTTATCCGGATTATCAAATTGGGAAGGAACCCAGTATTTTTCCGGATCTTGTTGACGAATTCTCTCAAGCTTTTGAAGCGCGAGATCCACGTCGGATTCGCCTCCCTGCGTGTAAACCATGTGAGTGCCATAAGCTTCGTCCATCTTTTTTCTTTCTTCGCTCATCCCCTCGGGCATTACGATGGTGCAGGCATACCCTTTGACCGCCGCGACAAATGAACAGGCTATTCCGGCATTCCCGGTAGAGCATTCGAGTATGGTCATGCCAGGCTTAAGATCACCCCTTTTTTCGGCGCTCTCTATCATGTTGAGATAGATTCGATCCTTGAGCGAACCCGACGGGCTATAGTACTCGAGTTTAACAAGAATCCCAGGTTTGACATCGGCGGCGACACGGTTCAATCGCACAAGCGGCGTGTTGCCGATGCAATCGAGGATTGATTTGGAATATTTCTTGTAGCGAGTCCAGTTCGACATTTTCAGAGGAGACCTTTCACGCCCGCTTGAGTTTGTAAGTGGTTCTTTGAAGCTTGCTAACTCTATCAGAACCCAAACACAGTTTCACAGTCAGTCCTGCACGGGTGGCCCTCCGTGGCGGCCCCTCCGTGCCGCGATCCTGATTATGCAAGAAGGGGCGGCCACGGAGGGCACCCGTACGGGACTCGCGAGTTCACTCTTACCCTCCACGAGTTGGAGATTTACAAGCAACCCCACCTCAGATAGAGTTCCGTTCAGGAGTCACATTATGAACTCAAAAGCGATATTGATCCTCGGAATGGCAGTGATCATGAGCGGCTGCTTTCCTTCCAGCGCAGACAACCGAACAGTTGTCGATCCAGCTGAGAAAAAAATAAAGCTGTACTCCGTTGCGCAGAAAGGATTCATCATGAGCGACAAGGTCGTCAAAACGGACGCCGAATGGAAGGAACAACTATCCCGCGAACAATACGAAGTGACCCGCCGAAAAGGCACCGAACGCGCCTTCACAGGTCAATATTGGAACAATCACGAGAAGGGTATCTACCGGTGCGTCTGTTGCGACAACGACTTGTTCAAATCCGACACTAAATTCGAATCGGGCACAGGTTGGCCCAGTTTCTGGTCTCCGATCTCAGAAGAAAATATCAAGACCGAGGGAGATCACAGTTACGGGATGGAGAGAAACGAAGTGCTTTGCAAGAGATGCGATGCGCACCTCGGACACGTTTTCGACGACGGCCCCAAACCAACTGGCCTGCGCTACTGCATGAATTCCGCCGCGCTTAAGTTCGTCAAAACGGACTAGTTTCTCCATACCTGCATCGCGTTGCTTCTTTGCGCGAAACCTAAATACCGAATCTTACGGATCTCGATCCACTGGAGAGCTCTATGCTACGCAAGACTTTTATCCTGCCCCTTATCCTGGTTCTTTCCCTTTGTGCTTCAGTTGCGCAAAGCCTCCAAAACACAACCGCCTCGTTTGATGTAATAATCCGCGGAGGCAATCTCTACGATGGCAGCGGTGCGGCTCCAAGAAAAGTGGATCTCGGCATCAAAGGGGATCGAATTGCTGCTGCGGGCGATCTCAAATCCGCGAGCGCCAGGACAGTCGTCGACGCGACAGGTTTGGCCGTTGCGCCAGGCTTCATCAACATGCTGTCGCATTCAGAGAATTCGCTGATCTCCGACGGTCGGTCACAGGGCGAGCTTCGACAGGGCGTGACGACTCAAATCTTTGGCGAAGGATCAATGGGCCCGCTGAGCGACGAGATGAAACGGCGTCGCCAATCAACGCAGGGTGATTTGAGATTTGAACTCCCCTGGACAACGCTCGCGGAATACTTGATTTATCTCGAGAAGCACGGAATCTCGCAGAACGTTGCTTCATTCGTCAGTGCGACCACCGTCAGAGAAAATGTCATCGGCCTCGAGGACAAGCCTCCCACACCCGAGCAGCTCGATCGTATGCGCGCGCTCGTCAAACAGGAAATGGAAGCGGGCGCGTTAGGCGTCACAACTGCGCTGATCTACCCGCCAGCCTTCTACGCAAAGACCGAAGAACTGATTGAGCTTTGCAAGGTAGCGGCGAAATACAAGGGAAAGTATATAGCTCACATTCGCAGCGAGGGGAACCAGTTGATCGAAGCCGTCGAAGAAACGCTTCGAATCAGCCGCGAAGCGGGCGTTCCGGCCGAGATCTATCATTTGAAGACCTCAGGTGAAGCAAACTGGGGCAAAATGGATAAAGTTATCGCGATGATCAATGATGCTCGAAAGAAGGGCATGAAAATCACCGCGGATATGTACATGTACACTGCCGGAGCGACTGGCCTTGATGCTGCGATGCCGCCATGGGTATTTGACGGTGGCCGTGAGGCAGCTAACAAACGATTGCAGGACCCGGAGATCCGAAAGAAAATCGCCGATGCGATCCGCACTCCAAGCAATGACTGGGAAAATCTTTACATGCTTGCCGGTTCGCCTGATCGGATTCTGTTGGTGGGCTTCAGGTCAGACGCGCTCAAACCGCTCACCGGTAAGACTCTAGCCGAAGTAGCCAAACTGCGCGGCAAAGATCCGATTGAAACGATAATGGATCTGGTGTACGAGGACCGCTCTCGCGTGGGGACAGTCTATTTTATGATGAGCGAAGAGAACATCAAGAAGCAGCTTCGGCAGCCATGGGTCTCGCTGGGTTCCGATGCTGCGTCAATGGCACCAGAAGGGCCCTTCCTGAGGTCTTCAACACATCCTCGCGCTTATGGGAACTTTGCCCGTCTGCTTGGCAAGTATGTTCGAGAGGAAAAAGTCATTACCCTGCAAGAAGCAATCCGCCGTCTGTCTAGTCTTCCTGCGACCAATCTTGGTCTCGATCATCGTGGACTGCTCGAACCGGGGATGTTTGCCGATGTCGTAGTCTTCGATCCAGCGACGATTGCCGACCGAGCAACGTTTGAGAATCCTCATCAATATGCAGTCGGCGTCAAGCACGTTTTTGTGAACGGCGTACAAGTGCTAAAAGACGGCGAACATACAGACGCGCGGCCGGGTCGTGCTTTATGGGGACCTGGGAAGATCAGGTGACGTTTGGACACTTCTGACCGAAATCCTGTGAATAAGCATGATTCATTCGACAGGGAGACCCTGGCGATTGCGCCCGGCACCGACTCCCATTCGTCCATCATGCCAACTTCGTTTGGTGATGGACGTTACCTTGTGAGGCGGCCTCTCGGCCAGGGTGGGCAAAAACGGGTTTATCTTGCGCGAGATGATCGACTGGATCGTGACGTCGTAATCGCCCTGCTGAAAACCGAAGCGGTCAGCCCGGACAGCGTTCCGCGACTTATCCGCGAAGCGCAGGCGATGGCGCGACTTGGCAGCCACACTAACATCGTCACCGTTTATGATATCGGCGATCAGGATGGCCGGCCGTTCATAGTCAGCCAGTACGTCGAGGGTGGCTCGGTTACAGATCTCCTGAAAGCCGCAGATAAGCACCGCCTGCCTTTTGACCAGGTAATTCGCATATCGTCACATATCTGCCAGGCACTGACACATTGCCACAGCCAGGGAATCATCCATCGGGACTTAAAGCCCGGGAACGTGTGGCTAAGCCAGGATGGAACCGCGAAGCTCGGTGATTTCGGGCTGGCGGTGAGCGCCGACTTTTCTCGGATCACGCTCGAGGGAGCGCTCGTCGGCACCGTGGTCTACATGGCGCCCGAGTTGATGCTAGGCCACCAGGCCGAACCTAGAAGCGATCTCTATTCGCTCGGCATAATGCTCTACGAAATGGTCACTGGACGACCGCCGTTCATGGGTGACCAGTTCGTAGCCATTATCTCTCAGCATATCAATTCGCCTCCCGTTGCACCTTCGTGGCACAACCCCGACGTTCCGAAGGCGCTCGAAGCACTGATCCTGCGTTTGCTAGCGAAGGCACCGGTGGAACGTCCGTCGAACGCCGCCGAAGTTCTTAAGACGCTCGCGTCGATTGATTCGTCTTCTTCTCCTTCAGCAGAACGAGCAGTTCAGCAGGATGCTAAATCGCTGTCGCGGTTGGCCGGTGGTGTTTTTATCGGCAGAGAGCAGGAGACGAAGGAACTTCGAGTCGCGCTCAACGATACGCTGGCGGGCAAAGGCCGGCTGTTTATGCTCGTTGGAGAGCCAGGCAGCGGCAAAACGAGGATGGCGGAGCAGCTGGCGACCTACGCAAACCTCTGCAACGCCCAGGTGCTGATGGGCGGCTGTTATGAGGGAGAGGGCGCTCCTGCATTTTGGCCCTGGTTACAAATCATTCGTTGCTTTGCCCAGGACATAGACGGTGAACGACTCGCATCGATGATGGGCCCCGGAGCCGCTGACATTGCTCAAGTGGTCTCGGAGATCAGGGACCGCCTCCCTACCTTGCCGCCGCCTCCTTCATTAGAACCGGAGCAAGCGCGGTTCCGGCTCTTCGACAGCGTCACAACATTTCTCAAGAACGCCAGCAGGGTTCGGCCACTTGTACTAATTCTCGACGATCTTCATTGGGCTGACAAACCTTCGCTGCTGCTACTCCAATTCCTGGCTCGCGAGTTGAAGGACACTCGCATTCTTGTGATCGGCACCTACCGGGACATCGAGTTAGGACGCCAGCATCCGCTCTCACAGACTCTCGGAGAACTGTCGCGTCAGGGTCTGAGCGCGCGGATATTGCTGCGCGGTCTAAACGAACAGGACGTGGCGCGATTCATTGAGATGACTGCCGGAATCAAGCCCAAGGAGAAATTAGTCAAGACTGTATTCCTGCAGACCGAAGGGAACCCATTTTTCTTGAACGAGATTGTGCGGCTCCTGGTTGTCGAGGGGCAACTCGAGCGCCCGCAGGTCACGACCGCATCCGGCGTTCGCATACCCGAGGGCGTGCGCGAAGTAATCGGCCGACGGTTGGATCAATTATCGGAAGGCTGTAACCGCATTCTTACGACTGCTTCAGTGATCGGACGGGAGTTTAGCCTCGATGCACTAGAACCGCTTTGTGATGTTTCAGGCGATCAGCTATTGGAGCTGCTCGACGAGGCGATGGCCGCGCGAGTCATAAACGAAGTGCCCCAGTCGGTGGGCCAGTACATTTTCGTGCACGCGCTGATCCGTGAAACCTTATATGAGGAAATGAGCACTGCTCGCAGAGTGCGATTTCACCGGCGGATCGGCGAGGTGCTTGAAAAGTTGTACGTAAACAGCATCGACTCGCACCTGTCGGAGTTGGCGCATCACTACTTTCAGGCGACTCCGGGCGGTGACAGCTCAAAATCGATTGACTACGCGGTTCGAGCTGCGAAACGCGCCAACAATTTGTTGGCTTATGAAGAGGCGGCGATTCATTACGAACATGCTCGCACAATCATTGAGCTACAGGACGAGGTCGATGAGGCCGAAGTCTGCGAAATGTCGATTGAACTCGGCGAAGCGCATAAGAAAGCGGGCAACAACGCAAAGGCCAGAGAATCTTTTCTTCAAGCTGCGGAGATAGCGCGTAAGCGAAAATCGCACGAACAGCTCGCACGTGTTGCTCTTCTCGTGGGAACCGGAATGGTTGCGAGCGGCAGAGTCGATCAGGTTGAGGTAAATCTGCTCAAGGAGGCTCTGGATGCGTTGGGAGAAGAAGAAACCCCATTGCGCGCCCGTCTACTGGCCCGACTTTCGTTAGCTCTCTACTATTCGCGGGAATCTCGCAGTGAAGTAAATAAGCAAGCGGTCGAAATGGCCCGGCGAGTCAAGGATCCTAAGGCTATAGTTGCGGCTCTTTATGCCAGACACGTAATACTCGACGGTACACCCAGCGTAACCGAACGTCTCGAAGTAGCAACAGAGATTCTGGAGATCGCTAAACGAGCTGGGAATCGGGAAATGGAGTTGCAGGTTCGGTATCGGCGGATAATCGATTTGTTGGAGCTAGCTGAGATGGATGCTGTCGATGCCGAGATTGAAACGTTTTCTAAACTAGCCGCCGGATTGCGGCAGCCTCGATATCTATGGCTCACGCCTCACTTACAAGCGGCGCGCGCTTTGTCTAACGGCAAATTTGAGGAATGCGAGCGGCTCGCTCGGGAGTCGGTAGCGATTGGTGAGCGCGCACAGGACACAACTGCAAATCTGCTCTTTGAAACATTAATGGTCGCATTGCGGATGGTTCAGGGGCAGGTCGGAGACCGCGAGCAAGCCGTCAAACGCTATATGGAGATCTTTCCTGATATACCCAACATGAGAGCGACGCTCGCAAATCTTTATTTCAGACTTGGAAAGCGGGAGGAAGCAAGCAGGGAATTCGAAGCGGTGGCCGCCAAAGATTTTGCGGACCTGCCTCGCGATGGGAGCTGGCTCGTAACGATGGCGAATCTCGCTTACGTTTGCTCATATGTTCACGATGTGCGGCGAGCAGGCATTCTGTACGACTATTTGCTCCCTCACTCGTCATCACAGCTTGTGATCGGAAGCTCGGCGATCGGCGTCGGCTCAATTCAGCGTTTCCTGGGTATCTTCGCTACTACGCTGACGCGTTGGGAAGACGCAGACTCTCACTTCAAAGCCGCGATGGAGATGAACAAACGGATAAAGGCAGCGCCCTATATTGCGTTCACGCATCATGAACACGGATTGATGCTGCTCAAGCGGAAC
>DATFWY010000113.1:0-3033 GCA_035258805.1 Blastocatellia bacterium
GCACTCTGTTTTCCAGGTCGATTTCCAAGATCGTCGCCGGTGCCACCTGCGCCAGACTGATTTGGCATGAAGCGGCCCATAAGGCGACGACCGCAGAGGTTTTCCACGTTGCACGCATAAGTTTCTCCTTTTCCTGACACGCTATCCACTTACTGAATCGGAATCAGGATCTCCGTCCTTGCGATAAACGCCGTAACGGTAGAGTCCGCACGGCCGTAGTTCCATGAGGAACTCTAATGTCCGTGAGTTCACGATTGAGAGGAAGTCACAAGGAGTTACACGTGACGTCACTTACGCTTGAACGTACTCGAAAACCAAGGCTAGACTGACTATCTATGGAACCCAATGCACAGCGTGATCAGGCTGTTCGGCGGGAACTGGACACGATACTTTCAAGCTCCGGATTCGTTCAAAGCAAGCGTTTGACGGACTTTCTGCGATTCGTAGTGGAACGGCATCTGGATGGCAAGGACGATGAACTGAAAGAGACATTACTTGCCATCGAGGTTTTCGGTCGCAGAGCGGATTATGACCCGAAGCAGGACTCGATCGTGCGGACCGAAGCGGGCCGGCTTCGGTCGAAACTCATCGAATACTATGCGGGCGAAGGCCGAAATGATACGGTCGTTATCGAATTGCCGAAGGGTAGATACGCGCCCGTATTTCACATAACCAATATAGCTACCGCCGGCCATCAACGTACTGTGCGGCCGCGATGGTCCCGAATCGGGTTACTAACCCTCACTCTTGCATCAGCAGTTATCGCAGTTATCGGCTATTGGTGGGGATACCATAAGAATTTGCCAATCGAGGTTGCTGTTCTGCCGCTGAAGAATCTAAGCCCTGATCCAGCGAACGAATACTTCGTCGATGGGCTAACCGATGAGATTATCCGACAGCTCTCCGTCATTGAAGGCCTCGCCGTTCGGTCTCGAACCTCGTCCTTTGCCTTTAAAAACGCGCCTCGCAATTTGGGTGAATTGGAAAAGCAGCTTGCCGTCGACTACATTGTGGAAGGCTCTGTCCTTCGAGAGGGTCGACGGTTGAGGATTAATGCGCAACTGGTTCGCGCACGTGACGATTTTATGTTGTGGTCCGGAAGGTTTGACCGAGAGCTGACCGACATCTTCGCCATTCAGGATGAGATTTCACGCGGGGTTGTGAATAACTTGCGCTTGAGACTCGGCCACACCCGGCGCCGGTACGAGACGAGCGTTGAGGCCTATGACCTGTATCTCCAGGCGCAAGCGCTCCCCCTTCCAGGCCCTCCTGGTATTGTCCGAATCGGAACGTTTGAACAGGCAATCGAAAAAGACCCATCCTTCGCACCCGCCTATGCTGGTCTCGCGTCGACTTACGCAATGCGTTCCATCGCATTCCCCGAGAATCACTCGCCCGATGAACTACAAAAGATGCGAGCCGCTGCGGAGAAGGCAATCGAATTGGACCCTCTACTCGCGGAGGCACATGAGGCGTTAGCGTTGGTTTATTCGCGTCATGGCCAGTGGAAGCAAGCCGAGAAAAGCTTTCGTTATGCGATTCAACTCGATCCTAATCGCTCGATCACTTACACTGACTTCGCCCGGTATCTTCTGAGGGTTCTCGGAAGGAACGACGAGGCAATACAACTGTTGCGAATTGCGGAGCACGCTGACCCGCTCTCACCGGAAGTCCAAAGCGCGATGGGAATTCTACTTATCGCGGCTGGTCGATTCAATGAAGCGGACGAGCATTGCCACAAGATGTCAGCAGACGACGCACTGAAAAAAGTCTGCCTAGCTCGTGTCCAGCTCGGTCAGGAAAACTTCTCAGAGGCGATCCAATTACTGATTGAAGGAGACCGTAATCCTAACGTTCAGGGCTTTCTCGGTTACGCTTATGCGCGTGCTGGCCACCGCGACCAAGCTGAAAAGATGGCGGCGGCATCTGTCTATGCCAATGAAAACGCGCTGATCTTCGCGGGTTTGGGCGATAAAGAGCGTACTTTCGAAGCTCTCGATCAAATGGCTGTACTGGGCCCTCAGCGGGTAGGGACATACATCAATCTTCCGGAGTTGGCGTTGCTACGAGGCGATCCGCGCCTAAAGGCCTTTCGCAAAAAAGTCGGATTGCCAGACTGACTCCACCGGCTCCTCTGTCTCGCAGTTTTTCTTCTGGAGGATAAATAGTTGTGATGCGGGTTCTGGTTCTCATTTTGGACGTATAGTCGGTTATTCATACAAGTGAAATTCCGACTAGGAACGTGATCTAGCCTGCCCCGAAATCCTGGAACAGGCCCAAAAAAAATTAAGAATGTCGGCCTTGATTCCTGAAATGCGGCAGACGTGTTTCTGGATAGGCCCACGTAGTCGCTGCTATCGCCCGGAGGTAAAGCGAGGGGTGGGGGGACTTTTGGGGGGACTCTCTGCCTAGACAGCCATGTCCACGCCGGACAGTGCATCGGCTGAAACCCTTGTCAATACTCGTTTGTATCACTGTGGCTATCCGTGGCTATGTTGTTGATTCTTTGTGAGAGCTTTGTTCGGGACCAGTGGGGTCGGAGGTTCAAATCCTCTCGCCCCGATTTTCAAAGTCAAGGAGTTAGCCCGGCACATTGCGGACGTTGGTAGTGATGCCCTCACCAGCTCTGCGGGATCCTCCTCCGGAGCGAGAGGTTCCGCCTCACCTCGCCGGCATTGCGAAGATGAATCGTTCTCCATCGGAGCTGACGTTCTTCCACTGCGATGGGTTTCCCGGCAAAGGCCCCGGTAGCTTGAACAACAGTCGCGGTGTTCCTACTTGGATCGTCGGAGTGGTCGTAACGTCGACGGCCATGACCTCCCAATCCCGGGTCATGAAATACATTTCCTTCTCATCCTGACGCCAATTCACCATGCCGATCGCGCCGTTCTTCGAAACCTGAACAGGCGTTCCGGGCGGCGGAGCGTCAGGCTTATTTGAATCAAAGGGGCGGACATAGACCTCCATCTTCTCGACATTCTTTTCGTTTGAGAGATACGCCATGTACTTCCCGTCTGGTGAAAACCGTCCCTG
>DATFWY010000114.1:0-25929 GCA_035258805.1 Blastocatellia bacterium
TAGCTGCCGGTGCAGGCAAAGCCATCGGTACCACCGATGAGTGTACCCAGGGACTCGCGAATCTCACGGCGGTCTTCGATGATTGCGACTTTGATTGTGGTCGCTGATGGTTGAGTGGGGGCGGGGGCTTTGTCGTCTGTTCCCATGTTTTCCTCGATCATTTCCTCCAACATCAGTAGCTTACAACGATCGGTCCACAGTTACACTACGGATCTTCGTAGTCATCAGAGATACTGTCTTCCGGAAATCACAATCCGAGACATCGTCTTCCGCAAATCCCACCAACGGTTGGTGGGATTTGGACTTTCGCACAATCTCTGCGTTGGTGGGATTCGACCTTGAACATCACACTTTCATTTCTACCACCGCTTCCACTTCAAACACCCTTCCACTCCAATCACCCCTGCCCCTCAAGGACAACCTCCAACGAAACCGACGTCCCCTGGTTCAAAGTCGACACGATCTCAAGCTTTCCGCCCATGTCCTTCGCCCTAGCGCGCATGCTCATGAGTCCGTGACCGTCTGCATCCTGAGAAGTATCAAACCCTTTGCCGTTATCTCTGACTTCCAGTACTAGCCGCCCTTCTGTTACCCGAAACTCGATCGAGGCTTCATTGCAACCCGAGTGACGTACCAGGTTATTTATGCTTTCCTTGAATACTAAAAAAACCTCGCGGCGGACATTTGCACCGAGTCGAATATCCTGCTCTTCATCGGGCTCGCTAAGGTTGAACTTTATATTTCTCGCGGTTAAGACATCGCTGGCAAACCGTCGCATTCGTAGCGTGAGATCACTCATATGATCTTTTTGAGGGTTGATAGCCCACACGATGTCACTCATCGCATCTACCAGTTCACGCGATGCCCGGCCGATCTCCGTGAGTGGTTCAGACAATTGAGACGATTCGCCGTCCACTCGAGTCCGCATGACTTCGCTAAGGAGAGAGATCTGAGTGAGGCTTGATCCGATGTCGTCGTGCAAGTCGGTCGCTATTCGTCGCCGCACGCGCTCGAGTTCCGCAAGCCGCTCTTCGCGGCTGCGCCGCAGGGCTTCTTCGGCTTCCTTGCGCTCTTCTTCTGCCCGCTTCCTTTCTGTGATGTCGCGGGCGATACCTGTGAAGAATCGCTTGTCATCTTTGATGAACTCGCCGAATGAAAGCTCAAGCGGAATCTCGCTTCCGTTCTTGTGAAGGCCTGGAAGCTCCACCGCCTGCCAGGATATGTGACGCTCACCCGTTTCCCTGTAGCGCGCAAAACCGGCGCGATGAAGATGGCGCAAGTATTCGGGCATCAGCATTGTCAGTTCCTTTCCCAACATCTCTGAGGTTGAGTAGCCAAATATTCGTTCCGCTGCATGGTTAACGAGAATGATATGACTGTCCGTATCGATTGTGATGATCGCGTCGGAAGCTGTTTCAGCAAGCGTGCGGAATCGCCGGTCGCTTTCGCGTGCTGCTCTCAGCCGCTCGATCCGCGACCGGGCAAATGCGTAACCCACCGATGAAACAAGCGCAGCTGCCAGGGCCATGAACCACCATCTTCTCCAAATTGGAGGTAATATCCTGAACGCGACAACGGCAGGATTTTCGCTCAACGCGCCGTTTGCGCCAATCGCTCGCACCAGAAAGCGATAAGAGCCAGGTGAGAGATTGGGATAGTTAACTGTTCGCTGATCTGACGGCGCACTCCAGTCGGAATTCGCGCCCTCGAGCTGGTACTGGTAGCGCAAAGACTCGCTCGCGCCAAAACTCAACGCGAAGAAATCTATCGAGATTTGATTTTGAGTCGGCTCAATTTCAAGTCCCGATATTTCCTTTTCGCCAAGTTCGGAGAGATGGTAGGCATTGCCCGCAACTCGTAATGCATCTATCAGGATCGTCGGCGATGGCAGGTCTCGGTCAGGCCGGGGGATCAGTCGCAGAAGCCCCTTCGTCGTGGCGAACCACAAATTGTCCTGCCGGTCACCAAATGCACTAAGAACCTGCCCGTTGCCTAAACCGTCAGAAGAAGTGTAGTGAATGACGTATCCGGTTTTCGGGTCGAGTTTGTCAATGCCGAGACTGTTGATGACGAATATACTACCGCGGCTATCCCCAGCGATGAATGACAGCCGATGAGTGCTCAATCCGTCATTCTTGGTGTACGCAACTAAACCGGGCGGCATTGCCTGGGTATTATCGATTCGATACAGCGCGCCATCACGAGAGTGGCTGAACCAAAGCCGACCCGACCTGTCGATGTATAGCCCTATAATAGAACCCGACCGGATGCCCTCACTTTCGGTAAGCAACACGAAACGGCCTGCGTGATAGCGCGCAAGCCCGCCTTCATCAAAAGCAATCCAAATATTTCCTTCTCGGTCTTCACAAAAAGAGTTGGGTCTGATGAACGGGCGCAGGCCATCGGCTTCCGAGTATCGATGAAAGCTTTCGGTAGCGCGCTCCCACCTGGTAACCACTTCGCGCACCGTGGAAAAGCCTGCGATCCAGATGTCCCCGCGAGAGTCTTCAAAAAGACGGGTCAAATCATCGTCCGCCAATCCATCCTTGGTCGTATAGACGGCCTTCGGCCGCGCGGTTGCAAGCTCCTCAATCCGGCTGACCTTCGCGAACCTGTACAGCCCCACGCGAGTTCCGACCCACCATTCGCCTGCGTGGTCCTGGAGTATAAGATTGCTGGAGCCGCGCCAATAGGTACCGGTAACTGATCCTGGAAGGTTTAAGTTGACCGTGACAAACTTATTCCCATCCAGCCGGCTTATTTGCCATTTTCCACCCACATAAAGTTCGCCTGAATTGCCTTCAAAAATTGAGCTAACACGCGATCCCAGGCCGTCATTCGAATCAAAGGTTGTGAAACCCTGCATGGCGATCCGCAACGCACCGCTTTCAGTACCCATCCACAAATTGCCATTTCGATCTTCCCCAATCGGACCAGCTAAATCCAGAAACTGGTCCATGGGGTATGGTTGAAAATTTGTGCCATCGAACACACTCAAACCACGGCCCGTATCTGAGGCCCATATGCGTCCGCTCGAAGATCGAAACAAGTTTCTCACGCGAGTATCTGGGCTGTTGCCTAATGAATATCGGTGAGCAGGCTCAACCTTCAAGGACCGTCCCGGTTGAGTTTGTAATTCGAGGTTTGGCTTAGGATGGAAAACTATCACAGTAGGACCGTGGGCGAACCATAGGTTATCCTCACTGTCGTTAAGAAGCGACAAAACCGTGTCATCTATCTTTCCGGGCTGAACCAGGTAGTGAATCATTCGCCCGCTGGCTAGCCGATGAACTAAACCAAACTTGGTGGCAAACCAAAGGCTGCCATCTTTTCCCTGGACGATTGACCAGACCTGAACAGACAGATCCGAACGGGATGGAATCTGGAGTTCGACACTGTGAAACTCGGGCTCGCCATTCGCTTTATCCATGCGAAAGAGGCCGCCATCGGTTCCAAGCCACAAAACTCCCGTGCTGTCTTCAAAGAGAACGTTGACCCTGTTCGAGACTGCTTCCTTACCGATTGGGTAAACTGTGAAACGGGGCTGGGATTGGGACTGAGAGATTGCGCGAGGCCCGATGGTCGAGTTCAAGCGAGCTATGCCTCCACCGTTTGTCGCTATCCAGTACGTGCCGTCCCGACTCTCAAGCAGATAGTTGATGGAGGTCGTCGGAAGCCCATCTTCAATACCGTAGCTGGTGAAGCGGCTGCCGTCGAAGCGGCAGAGCCCATCGCCGGTGCAGAACCAGAGGAATCCGCTTGAGTCACGAGTAATACCCGAGATTCGATTGTGCGCGAGGCCATCAACTGTAGTGTAGATCCTTATCGAAGAGCGATCAGCTCTTGCACCGCCGGCCGCTGCAAAGATCAGCGCGATTAGAAGGATGGAATGAGTAACTTTGATGTGTCCTGGTTCTGCCAAGGCCGCACCACCCTAACTGTAAGCGAGTCCAGTAGTGGCGATGCTATTGCTGGGTGCCAAGCCAAGTCAAGAATGCCGGACGTTTCAGCTACGCTGATCGTTCAGCGTTTGGCGTTCAGTGCGGAGTTCAGCGTTCCGAATAGGAGGTTCTGTTCTCTTTGTCTATGAGATATATTGGAACAACATTAACGCTGAGCGCTAAACGTTGAACACTAAACGTTGAACGTTGAATGGTGAACGTTCAGCGTTCGTTAGAATTAACCCAATGAAACTCGTCGTTACCTCAGACTGTCATGGCAAGCTTCAGCAGGCGCGAATTCCTGCGGGCGACGTGTTGATCCTCGGCGGAGATGTTCTCGCAAATCACTCCGGCAACCCGGATACGGACGCCGCCTTACAGTTAAGCGAGCTAAAGGACCTGGACGCACACTGCGGGAGTCTGGGGTTCAAACACGTGGTGATGATTGCCGGAAATCACGACTGGGTCTTCGAAAGATACACAGGCGCTTATCACGCGTTGAAGAACGTCATCTATCTGGAAGATAGCGGAGTAGAAATCGGGGGCTTGAAGTTCTGGGGCTCGCCCCATCAGCCGTGGTTCTATGATTGGGCCTTCAACCATCCGCGCAACGGCCATGCGCTCGCTCATTACTGGAGTCTCATACCTGACGACACAGATGTGTTGATAACTCACGGGCCGCCGTTTGGAGTCCTGGATTTGCCTTTTGGGAAAGGCGAGCCGGCAGGCTGTGAGCTGCTGTTGGAGCGCGTGAAGGAAGTAAAGCCGCGCGTGCACATCTTCGGCCACATTCACGGTTCTTATGGCCAGCAAAGGATGGGAACAACCCTGTTCGTTAACGCCTGTTTGTGCAACGAGCTGTATCAACCTGTTAACCCGCCTCATGTGATCGATCTGGACTGAGAGCAGTACGGGCGGCTGTAATAACGGCGTTACAGCGACCAAGGTACCGTCCTGTCTGCGGTCTTCAGCAGCTCGGCAACTACGGGGCCTTCCGCAGACTGGACAGCCTACGGTACCTTGGCGGACGGATCCTTATCACGCGGGCCTTTCAGCAGGCTGCGAATGCGTTCGAAGAGGTTGTCTGTGAACCTGAAGCTCAGCTCGGGATCGATTTCGAGTAGCCTGGCATAAAATGTTGCTGCAACAATATCGCTCGTTGGAATTACCTGCTCGCAGCTCAATTGATTAATTGTTTCATTTACGTTTTGCATATTGAATCCGTGTATTGTTTGCCTTTATGAAAATATCAACGGTTGTCGATTAGCCCACGCAGTGGGCGCCACGGTTTAGCCCACTGCGCGGCTTGCACGACTTTCGATTCCCACAAAACTTTCGGCGCCGTAAAACTCTGTACCACGCTACCTCACCTGCATCGTTGGATCGCCGAACAGGATCCAGGTGCGTCGAATATCCTGATCGCCGATTGACGCTTTCGCTTTCACTACCGCTTCACCCAACGTCATCGGTGCGCCGACGTTGCCCCTTCCGAACAACAATCGATAGAGCTGCTCATTCATAATCCACTGATCCATTGGCAGTGTCATCCCCGATGACGCCCACACCGCCACAGCGCCGCCTCCTTCAACCTTCATCAGCGATTCAGCCAACCCATCCAACAGCGGATCCTGGAAGTAACCGTTTAGGCAGGTCATCATCACGAACACGGTCGACCGCTCTGAATTTGCCAGGCTGCCGGCGTCGCCGTTGGTCAGCAACTCGCCTCGCCACAGGTCGACGTTCCCGTGACCCGCGTAGTTTACCACCAGAGGTCCCCGGTTTATGCCTTCGAGCAATCGTCGCTTCGCGGTCGCTGGGTCCAACCCACCACGATCTATCTCCTCTATCCTCACCGTTGAGGGCAGCAACACCCGAAGCTGCCGGGTAGATCCCTCGAAGTCGTATCCATCGTTCATGTCGGCCACAAGCAATGCTCCTTCAGCCGGACGTGCAGATGCATAGCCAAGGATCTTCCTTATCATTCCGTCGGCTTCGTCAGGTGTGCGTGCCGGCAATCTTCCAACCGCCATTTCTGCCAGGCCATCGTCATTGAAGTCCGCAAACCAATCGTCGGAAGCAGTCTCCATAAACTCCGTGTCAAGTAGCTTCGTCGGAACCAGATCGAAGTCCCCTGCACCTAAATAATTCCGGGAGTCAAAGCATGCGTCTCCCAGCATCAGCACGAAACGCGGAGCCACTTTCCAATTGATGGCGGCATACGATAACAAGTCTCTCAACGTCTGGGGAGACTTCTCTCCATAATTGAACTCGTCATAGATGTCCTCCATATCGACGAGCGCCACCTTGTAGCCCTGCTTTTGCCTTGCGGTCTTCAAGTTATCGGCAGCCGCAAAGAAGTCACGCCGCGCTACGATCAAAAGGTCCGCCGCCTGATCCTTCTGTCGCCAGGCTGAGGGGATGTTGGCGATTATTGAAGACGGATGCTTCTTCTTCGGTTCCGAGAACGCAAGCAGGATCCGGTTACCCGCGGATGGAGAGGTGACCGTGATTGCAAAGCCCGTCTTTTCCCGCTCCACCTGGCCTTCGATCTCCTCCGGCGCATTCGGATCGGTAATGTCAATCACTTTGATCTCAGCGGTGCTGAATCCGTCAATTCGCACCTGCTGATTTCCGGGCGCAGTAAGCCTCAGCGAGTCATCATCCGCATCGAAGGCATGCTGGTACGTTATGCGCACAGAACCCACAAGACTTATATCGCCCGGACCGCCCTCAGCGGTAAAGGTGACGCTGTTGATCCCCTCTCTCAAGAGTGATTGCGGCACATTAGACGTTAAGGCACCCTCGGACTGTCCGTCGAAAGACACCTGACCGAACTGAGTCCCGTTCATCTGGACTCCGACGCTGTGAGAGACCATCGTCACACCCTGCAGTTTCACTTCCAGCCGGGCCGCGCCAGCCGAACTGGAATCCAGATGAGAGAGAGTCAAAGCCTGCTCCGCGGGCGCTTGCGAAATGACCGGACCGAAAAAGTTTTCCTTATCGCCGTTTCGAAGCGCCGAAAAGTAGATTGTCCGGTCCCTGCGCTCGACTGTGAACGGAAAACCTGTAGCTGTTTGTCGAACGCCATCGCCTTTGACGTGCTTTATGCGTAAACCTGGATTTCCTGCAGATGTCAGCCAATAGACGTGCGCATCAGTAAACGGCGTGTCCTGGCCCGTCGCGTAGAACTCGATGCTGTCGAAGGTACGTCCTTCAGCAGCAACAACGCTGATCGGAATTTCCTGGCCGCGAAGAGACAGTTGCAGGTTGTCAGGGTCTGCATTCGGATTGAGCCCTGCGGCCAACAGATCCTGTCGCTTCACCGAGTACCACCCCTCTTCCCGGATGCTCATTTTCACGGCAGAACCTGCAGCTAGATCCAGTTGTTGTTGAAAGCGGGTTGCCGAGCCTGCGATCGCCTGAAGAGAAGGCGCCTGAATCGAGCGACCCGTCGACTTGCCGATTTGGCTCAACATCTCTGCGGTGCTGCGCGCCGGTGGCCTTCCGGTTTTTTGTTGAACACCGAATGGACCGTGCAGCATTCGATTACCATTGAGGTCAACATCCTCGAGCCAATACTGCGTGGCTTGTTGATCGGAGGGCTTATCCCACCACGAATAAGAGCGACCGGAGAGAAGCGATGTCGATCCGGTGAGTAAGGCTGATCCAGCTACGATGTCGGGAGTGAGCAATTCTCTTCGTCCGGAACTTTCGCGGTAAAGATTAAAGCCGAGGTTATCGACCTCCATTCCGGTCTTCCATTCAAGATACACTCCATTGTCGTATCCTGAGGCGGTGAAGGAAGAAAGTCTTACAGCCGAGGGGCTAGTGACGGTAAGGGTTCCGTCAACGGGCGCGGTTGTTATGTTCGGCGGACCGTTTCCGAACTCCGGGGGGAGCGCCGGATTCCAGCTCAAATTGCTGGTCTGGCCTGGCGAGCCTATGACATTCAATCCCACGTAGATGAGCGTCTGGCTGCCGCTAAACACTAGCGGGTTGTTGAAGTCGACGACCAGTCGCAGGCGATTGGTGGCAAGCGTCTTGTTTTCGGTTACTATGCCCGCCGCGCTGATCGTTCCGGCTGTGAAGAATGACTGTCCGGGATCCGGGACTGTGGACACAACGCTCGGGTTGAAAGTCAGATCGAGGGTGTAACCCAATACATTGTCGCTAGCGGTCAGAGCGCCGTTGACCGTAACCGGCACGTAGACAGTGATACCCTGACTCGCCGAGATGTTCGGAAAGGAGACTGTAAGACTAACCGCAGGACTTTGAGGAGACATTTTGTTTTGCGGTGATGAAGGAAGCCAGTTGCCGTCTACATCGCCGATTAGGATGGCGTCAAAGTTCGCAGTTTGTGTTCCTGGCTGGCCGGAGACTATCCGATTCGCCGGGTTGAATTTCCAGGTCCCTGCATCTCCAGTGTTTGGCAAGAGCGCTACATATCGACGGAGCACGCCAACGTCTTGAGCATTAACCGCAGGGTTTGCGTTGTCGACATTCGCGGCGATCGTCTGACAGGCAGTCGGGGTATCGAGCAGCGCTACGAAGCGGCGGATCCGGCCTATATCCTGGGCGTTGATGCCGCTCGCTGCACCGGTCTTCGAAGGCGTTACGACATATGTGCCTGCAGGCGCCAGTGATGCAAACTGATAGCTACCTGATGGATCGCTAGTAGTCGAACTCGACGCGCCGCCGGTCAGGTTTAGCATGACATTGGGCACGCCGGTCGGCACGGGTGCCACGCAATAGGTTATGTTGCCGGAAATTGTTTCGGTTCCAGCGGGTTCCGACTGCCAGAAGCCGGCATTTAGAGAGAAGGTGTTACCGTTCGACAATCCGAGAACGCCTTGCCCAACGGTCCCGGTTAACGCCGTGTTGTTATTGGTGCTCGGTTTCGCGCCACCCGCGATAACCGATCGAGTCATCGAGTAAGGGCCGCCCTGTTGCATGAAAACCGGGGAGACGAAGGCTACTGACAGAATGAACATCAACGCGATGGTTGAAAGAAGGATGCGCCGGATCGAGGTCTTCGCTGTATTGGTGTGCATATCGTCCTCCTCATCGTCTCGGACCTTGCACAGTCCTGTACCGTAGACTGTCCGGTCTGCGGATTTCCGCATCTTTGCTTTGACTACCGTGAGTCTCCGTTGGTTTTGCGAGTGGTGGCTTTGGCCAGGTTGTATACGATTCGCATCAACGACTCTATCTGTTTCTGTTGCTCTTTGAGCTCTTCTTGTTGCGATGCAATTTGAGCTTGTTGCTCTTTAATGGCATTGACCAGCACGGCGCTGATCTGTCCGTACTTGACACCTTCTATTTCGCCGTTTTGGTTGCGGAAGGTTAGCAGTGGTTCGATCTTCTCGACTTCTTCGGCGCCGAAGCCGACATCACGCATTCCGCCGTCTTTCCAGCTGAAGCTGATGGGGCGCAAGCGATTGATGATATTCAAGCCGCCAGTGAACGTCTGCACGTCGGTCTTGTAGCGCAGGGAAGAGGAGCAGGTCGAGATCTGATTGTCCATGTTGCGGCAAAGGGCTGTGCTGCCTGCTAGACCGAGGCCGTAAATGACGACTCTATCCAAGCCGGTCTCTCTGCCAAGCACGATGGTATTTGAGGTTGAAACCACGGCGCTGGCGCCAATGGCGGTGGCGAAATTGAGGTTGCCACTGCCGACATTAGCGAAGGCGCCGATAATGGTATTGCTGCTGCCACTCGTGTTGAAAATGCCGGCATTTGCGCCAAAGAAAGCGTTGTTGTTGCCTTGGTTGTTGATTGAGCCTGCGTTCCCGCCAAAGAAGGCGTTGTTGCCGCCGCTGACGTTGCCTTGGCCGGTGCTTGCGCCAAAGAACGCGTTGTTGGCGCCGATGGTGTTTTGCCCGCCAGCACTAGCGCCAAAAAACGAGTTGCCGTTGGCGGTGTTGGCCACGCCCGCGTTCCATCCAAAAAAGGCGTCGTCAACGCCACTGACGTTGGCTCCACCCGCGAAAAACCCAAAGAAGGCGTTGTGGCTGCCGTTGTTGTTGTTTTGGCCCGCACCCCTGCCAAAAAAAGAGTTGGCGCTGGCGGTGTTGGACAAGCCGGCGCTGGCGCCAAAGAAAGCGTTGTCAGCGCCCGTAGCATTCAGCCCCGCGCCAGAGCCCACATAGGTGTTATTGCTAGCCGTGGTGTTGGTAAAGCCCGCGCCGTTGCCGATAAACGTGT
This sequence comes from Blastocatellia bacterium, assembly GCA_035258805.1. Taxonomy (GTDB): domain Bacteria; phylum Acidobacteriota; class Blastocatellia; order UBA7656; family UBA7656; genus Onstottus_A. Next base: position 10,146 of record DATFWY010000114.1, read on the forward strand.
TGTCCTGCCCGCTATTGTTCTTTAACCCAGCTGACTGGCCAAAAAACGAATTGTTAATCGCCGTGGTGTTGGCGGCGCCGGCGTTGTAGCCGACAAACGTGTTTGCGAACCCGGTCAAATTCGCCTTACCGGCAAAAGTGCCGGCGAATGTGTTCAGGAAGCCGCTGGTGTTGGATTGCCCGGCTTGAAAGCCTAAGAAGGCGTTGCCGGTGGCTGTGTTGTTTTGGCCGGCGCTAAAGCCAAAGAAGGCATTGTTACTGCCGGTAGTGTTCAAAAAACCCGCGAAAGCACCAAAGAAAGAATTGCCGTTGCCGGACGTGTTGTTTGTGCCGGCGCTGGCGCCGAAGAAGTCGTTGGCGGCGCCGGTCGAATTCAGTCCCGCCAGACTGCCCACAAAGGTATTGTTGCTCGTCGTCAGGCTGCCAAAGCCCGCGCCGTTGCCTATAAACGTATTGTCTTGCCCGGTGATGTTCTTTAACCCAGCTGACTGCCCGATAAACGTATTGTTAATCGCTGTGGTGTTGGCGGCGCCGGCGTTGTAGCCAACAAAGGTATTGGCGAAGCCGGTCAAGTTCGCGATACCGGCAAGTGCTCCGACGAAGGTGTTCAGGTTGCCGCTGGTGTTCGATTGGCCGGCTTGAGAGCCGAAGAAGGCATTTGCAGAGGCCGTGTTAGACAAGCCGGCGTTGAAGCCAAAGAAGGAGTTGGCGATGCCTGTGGTATTATTGAAACCAGATCGATACCCGAAGAACGAATTACCACCTCCGGTGGAGTTGACTTGACCGGCGCTGGCGCCAAAGAAGGAATTAGAGTTCCCGCCCAGGTTTGCTAAACCCGCGTTCTGGCCAAAAAAAGAGTTTGCGATTCCTGTGTTTGACTGTCCGGCATTGACTCCTAAGAACAGATTGAAATCGCCGACGTTAGGCCCAAAAGTCAGTATGCGAAACCCGCCCAGATTGTATTGCGTCGAAGCGTTGACGATACTGCTCGACAGCGTGCCGCCAGCAGTTCCGTTACCACTAATATTGAAGTCGCTCGAGGCCTGTTGCGTTGTCGTGTTCTGAATGTAGTTGGTGCTGCCGGCAGGAACGCTCGCAACCGGTATCGGACCGCTGATTGCAATTCCGCTTATCCCGCCGATAATGGCGCTGCCATTGACACTGCCGATCTGGCTGCTGGTGATGCAGTTGACGCAAGCCGCCGAAAGCCCATCCGCGCTCGACGATCCTAAACTCTTTATCGCATAAGGAGTGGACAAGACTTGCTGACGAGGAGAAAGCAATGTCGGCGACCCAGGGTTGCCGTTAGGCTTGACGCTTATTTCAAGAAAACGACTAGCGCCATTAAATGCGCCGGCGCCGAAATCCAGCGTTACGGTAAAGATCCCGTCCACCACTGCGGCGTTCTGTACTGTTACCGGAGCTCCAATCTGGTTTCCGTTTGTGGGCGCATCCCAGAGTGTGAATGAGAAATCATACAGTGCGTTAACCGGCGCGTTGTTGTCAGTCAGCTTGCCTTGATATGTGAACTGGGTGGTTTGTGCATACGCATTGCTCGCCGTAATAAACATTGCGAGCAGAGAAACGCTCAACGTAAGCTTGAAACGTGTCTTGCGGTTGATTTTATTCCTGATCATTGTTCTTCTCCAAGTCCCCGATATCGACACGGAACGAATAAATTCGTTACTACGTGACTAACGCCGCGAAGATAATTCAACTTTCATTAGCTGTGCAGAGCATACTTGTGCGTTTTTTTGGAGCTGATCGATGAAGATCGCCACCCGTTTATGCGTAATCTGTGTGTGTCATCCGTGGATCGATCACCTTCAACCGCAGATGACACAGATTACAGAGTCTTTTGGGCCTTACTCTAAGGTGGGAGGATTTAGCTGATGATCCGATTACGGAGGGCCTTGCTTACGGCTTCGTTTTTAGAGTGGACGTGCAGTTTTTCGTAGATGCTTCGGATATAGTTCCGAACCGTGTTAATGCTGACGTTCATCTGCCCGGCGGCGTTCTGATAGCTGTAGCCTTCGGATAACAGCTTAAGCAAACGCACTTCTTGCAAGGTGAGTTGCTCTTCGATGATCTCCGGTGGCGCGGTTTTTTGGAAAAGGGCTACCACTTTTCTGGCTATTTCCGGGGACATCGGCGCACCCCCCTCGTGGGCCTCTTTTATGGCATCAAGTAGCCTTGCCGGCGGCGTCTTCTTGAGCATGTAACCATTAGCGCCATTACAAATTGATTCGAAGACCTTGTCCTGTTCAGCGTAAATCGTGAGCATCAGAATCTGCATGCTCGGGAATTTCTCGCGAAAGATTTTGACGGCCTCTGACCCGAGCATTCCAGGCAGGTGAATATCCAGCAGCATGACGTCAGTAGGATCGCTGCTAAGCAGCCGCAGCGCTTCCTCAACGGAACCAAAGGCTCGTGTACAGCGATAACCCGGCGTGCTGTCGATCAATATTCTCAGACCTTCCCTAAGATGGGAATCGTCCTCAACAATTGCGACGCGGATCGTCTCGCTCAATGGTATTCCACTAATCTGTCGCATTCTCTTCTCTCTCAAGTCCGATCTTAAGCGGCTTAGCTTCGGCGCGCCAGAGCATATTTATGCGTCATTTTTCACCACATGACCCTTCAACGGGATCTCCAGACTCAACTGAGTTCCGCTTCCCGGTTTCGAGACTATCTCTAATCGCCCTCCAAGTTCTACGGCTCTTGCCTGCATGTTCTTCAATCCGTTTCCTCCGCGTCCATTGCCAGGAATACCATCGCCAGACTGAACGGCAAAACCTCGCCCGTCGTCGCGGATCGACCCGATGAGCCGGTCGTGTGAGATGCTGATCTCGAGAGTAACCCGGCTGCATGCCGAGTGGCGAGCGACGTTGTTGATCGCCTCTTTGAAGATCAAGTACAGATGACGACGTTGCTCGGGAGGCAATTTGATGTTGCCTATCTCCTCCGTCGCTTTGAACTCCCAATCGATTCCTCTGGCTTCCAACACATCCGACGCGAACTGCCTTATTCTGGAAGCCACGTTGTTCAAATCATCCTTGCGCGGATCGATCGACCAGACTATGTCGCTCATCGAGTCGACAAGCCCGCGCGCCGAATCGGCGATATCGGTCAGCATGTCGACGGATTCCTTGTGATCGGCCCGGGTCTGTCGTTTGACTACTTCGCTCAGGACAGCCATTCGAGACAGGCCTGCACCGATGTCATCGTGTAAGTCTGTGGCGATCCTCGTGCGCACTCGCTCGATTTCGAGCAGGCGAGCTACGCGGTAGCGATAAGCAGCGTAAGCTGCAAGTCCGATTACCGTCACTGCTATGGTAAGAAACCACCAGCGAAGCCAGACCGGCGACAGGATCCTGAACGAGACGCTTGCGGGTCGCTCGCTCGCGGTGCCATCTGCTCTGACTGCCCTGATCAGAAGCGAGTGCTTGCCCGACGCAAGATCCAGATTCAGGCTTTGTTGTCTGTCCGGATTGCTCCAATCCTGGTCGTCAAGCCGGTATTGATAACGCACGTTTTCACCCGCGCCAAAAGTCAGCGCAAAGAAATCTACCTGGATCTGATGTTGACTGGACCCAAATTCCAACGGCCTGATTTCCGTTTCGCCAAGCTCGGAGATTTTCTGCGAGACGCCGTTGACCAGAATTCTGTCAATGAACACCGGCGGCGGCGCGCCCCGGCGCTCGATCTCTGGAACAAATCGCACCAAAGTGTTGCTGACAACAAACCAAAGAGCTCCGTTTTTATCAGCGGCACAACGCGTGATCAGGTTAGTGGGCAGGCCATCCTCCTGGGTGAAGACCCTGATCTTTCCGTCCCGGTCAACTCGGTTGATGCCCCGTCCGGTTCCCACATAGATGCGCCCGAAGCGATCTTCGGTGAGGCAGCTTGTTTGATTGCTCGAAAGCCCGTTTGCCGTAGAGAGACTGGCGAAGAGGGGATGATCGTCCAGCGTGTTATCCACGCGGAATAATCCTCGACCGGCAGTAGCGACCCATAAGCGTCCCTCTGAATCAGTCAAGAGATCACCAACCTGGCTCGCAGCCAGACCGTCCTTTTCAGTGAACCACCGGAACGCGCCGTTGTTGTAGCGGGCGAGGCCGCCAAAATAATACCCAAACCACATTTGTCCGTGAGAATCTTCAGTGAAAGAAATCGGGCCGTTATGGGCGGGCAGGCCGTCTGCTGTGGTGTATCCAAATATCTTTTCGGTGTTCCGCTCCCAGCGGAGCAATGTATCTTCCATCGGACCTATCACGGTAAACCAAATATCACCCCGAGAATCTTCAAACAGATTGAAGATCTCATCGGCGAATAATCCGTCAGCTTGGGTATAAATCCTTTTTGGTTGAGCGCGGACCAGATCATTAAAGTTTGACAGCTTCGGATATCGCCGGAGCCCTAACTGCCCAGGAATCCACCATTCCCCGTCCCGTGAAATGGAGTCCAAATAATGCCAGCCCCAGCTGCGAGTCGTCAGACCAAAAGGCACCAGTGTTTCAAACTTACCCCCGGTAAAATGTGATAACTGGTTGGGGCGTGACGCAATAAAGACTTCTCCTTTCCTGTCAGAGAACACTGACATGATCTCATCCGAAGGACGCACGCCATCCTGACTGTCGAATAGTGTAAATCCCGAAAGACTGACTTTCCACGCACCCCTTGAATCCGTTGCAGCCCACAAGTTGCCAGCCGCGTCCAGCGCAAATCCATTTATTTTTTCACGAGCAAGAAAATGAAATTGTGCCTCGTTCTCTTTTGCGTTCGGTAAATACTCAGATAGTCCGTACTCATACCCAACAAAGATGCGGCCTTCCAGTGTTTGCGCTGTTCTGAAATGAATTGCGTTTGGCGGCAGGCCGTCCTTCTGCGTAAACGTACGCAGAAGCCGCATCGAGTTGTTCTCATATGCAAATAGCTTTAGCGCGGGGTAAGCGTCCATCCAAAGTCTTCCCTCACGGTCCATCACAATCGAAGACGATGCATCGTCACATAATTTCTTAATGTCTCCATCCGGGGAGATTCGATAGATTGCGGAAGAAACAGCAAGCAAGCCTCCCTCCGAATCGGGCAGAAGGTCGGCAAATCCAAAGCCTTTGTCCTTCCATTCGGCAACTCCAAATTCGTGTAGCTCCCATCCGTTGGCCCCTCTTTCAACCTGAAACAGACCGCTTCCAGTTCCGGCCCAGATGCGACCTCCGTTGTCCTGGGCCAGACACAAAATGTTCCGCCTTGGTTGTTTGAAAAGTCCTTCATCGGGAAAGATTGTCTGAAACAGAGGCGGCTCATCAGATGTCTGCTCCAATTTTTGCTCGAAGAAATTCCAACGATAAGCCTTGCCGTTCGGATTGAAGATCGCTAAACCGGAGCTGGTAGCTACAAAGTAAGTACCATCTCTGGTCTCCAGAAAATCGTTAATGTTGCGGTGCGGAAGTCCCTGCTCCTGGCCGTAGTTCTTGAACCGGTAACCGTCAAAACGCGAAAGGCCCTCGGCGGTGCAGAACCATAGAAAGCCACGCGAATCGCAGTGGATCTTGTTCACGCTGTCGTGAGCCAAACCGTCCGCCGTCGTGTAGGCTTTGTATGGGGGCCGTTCGGCGTTGCTGGGAGCGTTGAGCGTCAATGACGTCAAAAGAACAGAACAGAACAAAATAAATCTCTTGATTTGCGTGCGTCTCATGCCGCGCCGTCTTGTGGAAACTGCGGAGTCAGAGTCAAAGGATTAGTCAACGGCCGCTCATCGATTTTGATTTGAAATGATTGTGGCAAGCGCATCCTCCTGCGCGCGGCTCGGAGATCAAGAATTTTTTGCGATGCTATTGCTTGGTGAGAGACAAGTCAAGCGGGACGAAGTACCGGGATGACGTACCGTAGACGGCTAAGTTTCCGCAGACTGAACTGTCTACGATACATCAGTGGTCCCCTGCGGCTAACGGAAACAGATTCAACCGCAGAGGACTCTGAACAACCTGAGGATACCCGGGCCAAGGGCATTCCTTCAGAGGGTTTCGGACGGATTTACAGACTCGCTACGAGCAGGCTCGAACGCAAACCTCCAGCGATCACTCTTATGCGATTCGGACCTTCGTGCAGATTCAAAGCCGCGCTCGGCGCCGTGATCGTGAGCTTCTTGCCGTTAGGCGTCACGCTGACGATCTCGGGCGGAGCTACGATAACGCCATTGATCTCAACCAGCGCATCAGTTGTCAGCCGCTTGCCTCTTATGAGCAGCCTTCCGTTGTCATACGATGCTTCATTTAACTTGACAGCGCCGGGATCGCCGCCGCTGAAGTCAGCAGTTACCGGTCCGCTGCGGTTTCCATGGCTGTCGATCAAAATCGCGCTCACCTGAGTCGCTGCCGCAAGACCATTCAAACCTGTAAACCTCAAACGAAGCGCGAATGAAGTAGCGATTCCGACGTTCGCCGGAAACGGCGACGTCTGGGCAATCTGAGCACCTTTTGAATCCAGGAACCGTGCTTCCACCTGCACGACATCTCCGTCGGCATCGATAGCGGCCCCTTTGACTGTCAGCACATCGCTGTTCAAGTCCGCTGCAAGCGCAGTGATCTTTGGGATATTGTTGCCGAACGGCTTGAGCGTGTAGCCAAATAGATCGAGCGCCTCGAGATCATTGAAAGTTATCGTTACGCGCTCTCCCGACGCGATGGTTGGATCCATGATCCCTATTCGTGATCCCAATATCGAATCATCACGCCAGTGGCTCGGCTGTAGTCCGTCACCACCGTTGCCGTCGGGTCTTCCGGTCGATAACTGCAACTCTGTCTTGCCTTCGTAGAAGACTTGCGCGCCGCCGGACGTCAATATCCGATCGGCAGTCTTCAGCATATCCATCGACGCGCCGGGACGGAGCCTGAACAGATCCCACACGGTCACTGCCAGGTCACAATCAGGGTTGATCTCTCGTTGGCCAACAGCCGAAACAAACCCCAGGATGTGCCCAATCTCATGTGTGACGACAGCTTCAAAGTCATACTTTCCGTCATCAATTCCATCACTCGGGTCAAAGTCAAAGCTCATCGCCGAGTTGAATCCGATCGCCGGGGTCGGACCGAAGTTCGGCGGGTCCAGAGTCGGGTCGGGTTGAATCATACCCAGCGTTCGAAATACGGAAGAAGGAGCCAGGATGCTGCTGGTCTCACCCAAGTCCGTCGGAACATTTGTAAGAGTTGGAAGAGCGTTGTACAGCGATCTTTCCTGTGACGAACTAGCGGACTCCATCAAAGCATCCCAAACCGTAAAATAGTGGCCGAGCGCGATGAGCATCTGGGGGTTGGATATTCCGATCACATTTTGAGGGAAGGAATCTCCAAACCATTTCGGTCCGAAGTCAACATCAATGATAACCGTAGTCGGCGACTGGACCCGGGACGCCCACAAATTTGCGGCTCGCACGAAAGCGGCTTTAGCTTGCGCGTTTGACTCAAGTTCCGGAGTCGCTCTGAGAATTATTTGCAGACCGCTTGCGGCCTGAAGGCTCGGCGGCGTGATGGTATGGAGCTCGCGAGTAGTATCGCGACGCATGATAGCTAGAGACTCTTCTGGAGATGAATCGCGGCAGGCGGCGGCGCCGTCCTTTTCATATATTACGGAGCTGGATGTCTGTGATGCGGCGGACAAAAAGCCGGATCCGCTCGAGACGTGTGCTGACAAAGGGTGCGAAGCAGCGCGTGAAATCTGAGTGGCGCTGTTGGTGGCCAATGTCAGAGCGATAACGATTAGGCATAATGCAACGCGACAAGAATATAGTTTTGAGTTTTTGTTATGCGTCATGGCCTGTTCACCTCCGGGGTGCAGGAGTCACATCGTTTTAAGAAGAGTTTTTGTCTTGGGAGTAAGAAGCAAGTTCCTCTACACCAGTGGCGCTGTAGGGGCATCGCTGAGGTGTGATTCCGGCTGGAATGATTAGACACCGGTTTCCAGGTTAGGATATCGGAAAATGCGGTATACACAATAGTTTTCTTCTTTGCGACCTTGGCGGTTCCTGGCGTCTTTGCATGAACCAAGACTTTGTCACTCGAGAAAGCCAGGTGCGCGCAAAGACGCAATGAGGCCCAAGGCTCGCAAGCCATCCAGATATCGTCGCTTGCCAGTTATTCGTTTGCTCAGTAGCATTGCTGCGAATCGGAAAGGGGTAAGTAGAGGTGAGGTCCTGCTATTGCAAAGCGACTCGCGCGAAGAGTGGCCTGTTCAGGGAACTCCTGTTTGTCTCTTTGTTCATTTCTACAATATCTGGAATCGGTTGCGGAGGATCCAAGGCTACCAACTCTGCTGCCAGCTCTGCTCTCAAGTCATCCGACAATCTAAATGCGAACTCAACTCGGACTGCCCAGTCCGAATCAATGAATATTCAGGAGCCCGAACGCTACAGCATTACGATGACGGTCAGCGCACAAGAAACTACTTCGGATGCCCCGGCTCCGATGGTTACACAGCAGCTCACTCATGCCAGGTTTGATGCGGATAGACGATGGGGGTTTTTGTTACCGGCGCCTCTGGGACAGGTTGTTTACCTTGAAAAGTCGGGCCTGAAATACCTGGTTTTGTTCGACCGCAAACAATACGTGGAAGTCACTCCCGATGCGCTTGGCTTCCAGATTGGACGCACGCTAACGCCAAACGGGGTAATCGAGCGGCTTAAGCCAAAACCGCACGAGAACCTCGGACTGGAACCGGTGAACGGGCGCACCGCGATTAAATACCGATCAGCTGAACCGCGCGAGAGCTCAACAAGCAACGATGTAATTTTTGTAGATCAGGAGACCGGTTTGCCGCTTCGCTCAGTGCTGAACACCACGGCACCCAACGGAGCGAAGTCGCGGATGATCGCTGAGGTTCGAGATGTTCAGCTAAACCCGGATCGTGCGCAGTTCGATGTGCCCGTAGGGATGCGGAAGGTCACGGTTCAAGAGGCGCGACAGCAGGTTGACGTATTTGCGACCGCAATTCGTTCGCTTGTGGATATCATTAATGGAACACAAAGCCCCGCAGCAGCCGTGCCACCCTCGGGAGCAAATCGGAACGCAGCTCGAAGCGGCCATTGACGCAATTATTTATTTGCGCTCTTACCGCGTAGGGACGAGTCTATTCGTTCGCTGCGGCCTTACCAACTGATTCGAAAGCACAGGGAACGATAAATTCGTTACTACGTGGGAAACACCCTTAAGCCACATCCTTGCAAGCGGGGATCATCGGAGCCTGAGGCTGGGATATATATGCTAACGAGTCCGCGAGTTCACGCAGCAAGAGCACTTGCTCTTGTCATTTTGTGTGTAGCGTTTTGCCTGATAACGGGTTGCAAGGGTTCCGGCAACGGATCCAGCAAACTCACCCTGGCAGTGAATTCCGGAGTAGAGGGCGATGCGCTCAAGGAAGCCGCGCGCGATTACGAAACTCTTAAAGGCATTAAAGTCAGCATCGCGGAATTTCCTTATGACAACCTTTTTGAGAAAGAGCTTATCGATCTAACCGCCGCAACCGGGGCCTATGATCTGATAATGCTGGATGATCCCTGGTTTCCACGATTCGCAACGGAGCATCTGCTTACCGAGCTCCGCCAGTTGTATCAACGACGCGGACAACAGGGACCCGACGCAGATTTCGTTGCTTCGTCTATCGCGCTCTGCAAGCACCCTTATGAAAGCGGTGATCTCTATGCGTTGCCTTATGTCGGCAATTCCCAGCTGTTCTTTTACCGCAAGGATCTGTTTGAGCGTCACAATCTCAAGCCGCCTGCAACATGGGATGATGTGATGACCGCCGCTAAGACTATCGATGAGCGCGAACGGAACAGCGCTCCCGGTGGAGGGCGAATTTACGGTTACGTTATGAGAGCCGCACGCGGCAATTCGGCGGTTGCCGATTTCATGCCCATCTTCTGGTCGTTTGGCGCGGAGATGTTTGACGCGAACGGGCAACCAACCGTGAACAGTCAGGAGGGAATCGACGCACTGAAATTCATGGTTGAATTGGGAAAGTACACTCCGCCGGGTTACACCAGCTTCAATGCGACCGAGGTTTCCGCTCACCTGCTCCAGGGAACCGCGGCGATGTCGATCAATTGGCCGGCGTGGATCAGCGCGTTCAGTGACCCGGCTAAATCAAAGGTCGTCGGCAAAATCAATTTCGGAGTGATGCCCGGGGCACGAGGGCCAGGTAGAGCCGAGATTGGCAACTGGTTGATCGCCATTCCGAAAGCGTCGCGGAATCTAGATGCTGCGTTCGAATTTCTGCTGTGGTCAACCGCCGAGGATCAGATGAAAAAGTCGGCTCTTTCGGGGAATCCTCCTACTCGGCGATCAGTGTTTACGAACCCCGAGCTTCTTGCGAAGTTTCCAGCGTATCCAGCGCAGCTTCGCTCGCTGGAGACGTCAAAGCCTCGTCCGCGTACACCGTTGTGGAACGAGATAGAAAACATGTTCGGGATATTTCTTTCGAGAGCAAACAGCGGGGAATTGACTGCAGAGGAGGCGATGAACCAGGGGAACACGGAGATAAAAAAGATCATAGAGCGCAATCCAAGATAGTCTTGCTATGTTGGGGGCACCGCTTGGTCCGTAAAAGTAACAAATCCACCAACTGCGAAGACTGTGTGAAAAAGACGTTCGTAGTTCGCCCTTCAGGCGGAAGTTGGTAATTTTCGCGAAATTCACGATACGAACTTCCGCCCGTAGGCCGAACTACGAACTTTGCACACAATCTCTGCGTTGGTGGATTTCTCGAGTCGTCGTCGGAGGTCAAATGATCGAAACTCTGCGACTAATCTTACGCCCATTTTCTCCGGATGATCTTGATGAGTTCGCCGCAATAAATGCCGATCCCGAGGCAATGCGTTACATAGGCAATGGCAAACCGCAATCAAGGGAGCAAACCCAGATTCGTCTCAACGGAATTCTGAATCATTATCAGCAACACGGGTTCGGTCTCTTTGCGATGGTGGACAAGACATCTGGTGAGTTTGTCGGATTTTGTGGGTTGCAGCACCTCGACAACACTTCTGAGATCGAGGTCGGTTACCGGTTAGCACGCAGGTTCTGGGGAAGAGGACTCGCGACCGAAGCGGCGCGCGCCTGCTTGCAATACGGGTTTGAACAACTGGGCCTTGAGCGCATTGTGGCAGTCGTTCAGCCAGCAAACGCACCGTCGAAGTCAGTAGCCGCGAAGATCGGAATGAAGCATATAAAGAACGCTCACTTTTACAACACAGATGTTGAGTACTATGCCATCACCCGGGACGAGTTCGGCCCAATCTGACGCTCGCAGATCACACAAGCCAAGCTCGCGGGAGGCCTTACTGCCATACTGTCTGATTGCACCCACAATCGTGGTGCTGCTATCGCTTTCCATTTACCCACTGATCTATGCCGTCAAGATAAGCTTTCAGACCGGCGCCGGCGATGCCGCGAGATGGACGTTCGCCAACTTCACAAGACTGGCGAGCGACAAGTTCTTTCTCGAAGCCCTCGCACACACGTTCATCTACGCTGCAATTGCTTTGACCTTTGAGTTCCTGCTGGGCCTGGGATTGGCGATATTGGTCGACGGCCCACTGCGGGGAAGATCGTTTTTTCGAAGCGCGTTGTTGATACCGATGATGTTGCCGCCGGTTGTCGTCGGTGTGGTTTGGCGATTGATGCTCAACCCTGACTTCGGAGCAGTAAATGGAACTCTCAAAGGCGTGGGGGTGAACACCGAGGCACTTACGTGGACTGCGTCCCCGCTGCTCTCCTTTGCATCAGTAATAGCAGTAGATATCTGGCAGTGGACGCCGTTCATTTTTCTGGTGCTGCTCGCGGGGCTTCAGGCGATTCCCCAGGAACCCTATGAGGCGGCAGTGATCGATGGATCGAGCGCGTGGCAGACCTTTCGCCATGTAACACTTCCTTTACTGAAGCCGGCAATCCTCGTCGCTCTGCTGCTCAGAACAATGGATCTGCTGCGAGTGTTCGATCAGATTTTCATCCTTACCCAGGGCGGCCCCGGGTTTTCGACCGAAACTGTGAGCCTGTATATCTACCGAACCGCATTCCGATTCTCGGATTTCGGTTATGCCGCGGCGATGTCATTTGTGCTTTTGATTCTGACGAATATCGTGAGTGTTGGTTACATTCGTTTGCTGCAAAGACAGGAGGCGGCGTGAGCGAGGACGTAGCGCGAAACGCAGCAAAGTTGCGGCGCATTGATCGTGAGCGCAGTCGAACCACAGGTCGCGCTCGGCTCGCGATATGGTCCAGGTACGTTCTTCTTATCGTCGCGGTGTTAGCGGCAATCACGCCAGTCTACTGGATGGTTACGATTTCATTGAAGAGCGAAATCGACCAGTTTGCCGTGCCTCCCCGTTGGATTCAGTTCGCCCCAACGTTAGCTCACTACTATGACTCTTTTCTGACGCGCTCGTTTGGGCAGTATCTGGTGACCAGCATTACTGTGGCCGCCCTGTCGACAATTTGCGCGGTGACCATTGGAACTCTTGCGGCCTATGGTCTGGCGCGATTCAAGCTGCGCGCTAATCTCGACCAACGTTTGTCGATGTGGATTCTGTCGACGCGAATGTTCCCGCCGATTGTGACTGCCGTTCCGCTCTTCTTGATGATGCGCGATGTGCAGCTGCTTAATACGCTTACATCTTTGGTGATCGTCTATACCGCCCTGAATCTTCCGTTTGTGGTGTGGATGATGCGTGGTTTCTTTCGCGAATTACCGCGAGAGCTCGAAGAGGCGGCGATGGTGGACGGCGATTCGAGGCTTGGGGCTCTGGTTCGAGTAATTCTGCCACTGGTGACTCCGGGGTTGGCGGCAACGGCGGTATTTTGCTTGATCGTGTCATGGAATGAATTTCTGTTGGCCGTAGTCTTGACGCAGACCGATGCTGCGATGACATTGCCGGTTGGAATTGCGGGGCGGGTGACTCAATACGAAATAAAGTGGGGTGTGATGAGTGCGGCAGGCGTTGTAGCGATGATTCCCATAATGGTATTCGCGATGGCGGTTCAGCGTTACTTAGTGAGGGGGCTGTCCCTGGGCGCAGTGAAGGGATAGGTCCTATAGGTCATATAGGTCCTATAGGTCCTATGGTTTTTCATTTTCAATGGACGTCAAATTCCAAAACGTCACCAAACTTTTTGGGCGCACAACAGTCGTCGACCACCTCGATCTCGTAATCGAGGATGGCGAGCTGGTCGTTCTTCTGGGACCGTCAGGTTGCGGTAAGACCACGACACTCCGGATGCTCGCAGGTCTGGAAGAGGCAACGTCGGGCGACATCTTCATCGGAGATGAGCGAGTAAACGACGTTCCGACGCGCTACCGGGACATCGCGATGGTTTTTCAAAACTATGCTCTTTATCCGCATATGACTATTGCAGAGAACATTGCCTACCCGCTAAAGGTTCGAAAGGTCGCTAAGGACCAAATTGATCAGCGAGTGAAGAGAGTCGCCGACAGCTTGGAGATAGCGGCCCTGTTATCGAGAAGGCCTCGTGAGTTGTCAGGGGGTGAACGCCAGCGCGTTGCCCTGGCTCGCGCGATCATACGTGAGCCGCGAGTGTACTTGATGGACGAGCCTCTCTCTAATCTCGATGCGAAACTTCGAGTACAGATGCGAGGCGAACTGAAACGATTGCAGCACGAGTTGGGCACTACGACTATTTACGTGACGCACGATCAGGCCGAGGCAATGACGCTGGCGCATCGGGTCGCGATAATGCGCGGCGGAAAGCTTCAACAATTCGATACGCCGATGAACATATACAATCAACCGGCCAATCGCTTTGTTGCCGAATTCGTGGGCAGCCCGAGCATGAACTTTATCGAAGGGGACGTGGATGTTGCGTCGCGCAGTTTTGTTTCTGATGGGCTGTCGATCGCGTTGCCGGAGACGCGGTTACCGATGCTGGCAGGCCTGCAACGTGTGACGCTGGGCGTACGACCTGAGAACATTGAGGTCTCGTCGACAGAGCGTGCTGGTTGGCTTAATGCATCGGTGTATGTGACCGAGCAAATGGGTAACGAGACGTTTGTGTTTTTGACGATGGGCGGGGATAAGGTGATCGCGCGAGCGCCGGCAGATTTCCGGGCCGAGATGGAGAGTCGCGTGTGGGTTCAGATTGACGCGGGGAAGGCGTTGTTTTTTGATTCTGATTCAGGAGAGGCGCTTCGAATTTGAAATCTGAAATCTGGAATTTGAAATCTGGAATAATCTGGAATTTGAAATCTGGAATTTGAAATCTGGAATAATCTGGAATTTGAAATCTGGAATAATCTGGAATTTGAAATCTGGAATAATCTGGAATTGGTATTCCAAATTTCAAATTGCAGATTTCAGATTTCAAAATTCCAGAACCCTAACGCCGACTCAAAACTTTATACAAATCTTTCCAAAGTGGGCGCCGCTCGCCATATATTCGAATGCGTGTCTCGCTTCATCAAACGGAAACACTCGATCGATTACCGGCCGCAGTTGATGCAATGCTATTGCTCGATTCATCGCCTCAAACGTGTCCCGGCTGCCGACCAGCACCCCTTGAATCCGAAGGTTCTGCATCAAAATTAGAACCAGGTTTACCTCCGTCGCATTCCCCGACAGGTTGCCTATCAACGCAATGTGTCCGCCGATCTTGATCGCTCGAAGTGAGTTCGCAAACGTTCCGGCTCCTCCGACTTCTATTATGTGATCGACACCTGTTCCACCAGTTAACCGCTTGGCCTGTTTGTCCCAATCAGGAGTCGTTGAATAGTTGATCCCGAGATCCGCACCCAAAGCCTTTGCACGCTCGAGCTTCTCGTCGCTGCTGGACGTGATGATGACGCGAGCGCCCGATAGTTTGGCGAACTGCAATGCAAAGATTGAAACTCCTCCCGTGCCTTGCAGGAGCACCGTTTCACCAGCTCTCAGCCCTCCAAGATTGATCAACGAGTTCCATGCGGTTACCGCCGCGCACGGCAGAGTGGCAGCCTCCTCATCGGTAAGATGACTTGGCACGTGAACGAGACCGTCTTCATGAAGTGCTCGAAACTCGGAAAGCATTCCATCAAGCGGACCCCCGAGCGAAGCTCCGAGCTTAGAGCGCGCCGGCTCGCCACCGAGCCATTTCTGCGAAAAGTTTGCGGCAACGCGATCCCCCACTTTTACTCGCGCAACACCCTCGCCGACCGAGACTACCTCACCGATTCCGTCAGATAGCGGAACCAGCGGCAACGGCAATCGTGGGTTGTACTTACCTTCTACAGTCAGCAGGTCCCGATAGTTAAGCGATACTGCCTTCATTTTAATGACCACGTGAAGCGGGGCGGCGGTTGGATCCAGCCGTTCAACCTGCGTAAGCGATTCCAGTCCAAACTTGTTCTGAATTTCAAATGCTTTCATGTAAGTTAGTCCTTCATTTTTGAACTAACGTTCGCGTTTAACGTTCAGCGTTTAGCGCTCAGTATCGAATCCTGTACACACGCGTTCTCCCAGAGGGATTCGTTTTGTGCATAGGCTCGCGTAATATACCTGCAGATTAATTGACCGGCAATGGGGAGGAAAACAGTTCGAACGTTCGAAGTTCAGAATCTCGTTCAAGTCTCTTGAACGCAGAACCCTGAACGCCAAACGCTGAACGCAAAAACTGAAGGGTTTTGTGTGGTGAAAAACTATGAAAGTAGCCCTCAATGGCGCGACGACCATGAACGCGGATCTCGAAACCGATATCCGCGCCGCGAGCAGCGCCGGGTTCGATTATCTCGAGATATGGGCATCAAAACTG
>DATFWY010000115.1:0-2595 GCA_035258805.1 Blastocatellia bacterium
TGGTGAACCTGGGAGCGAATTTAGTCCGTCCTAGCGGAGCGCCGCCGTTCATGCTGCTCGGCTACCGAGGCGAGCAAGAAATCATCAGCGGCTGGGAAAAGAAGTATGGTGTGCAAATGTTCACGTCAGGACAGAACCACGTGCGCGCGTTGCGCACGCTGGGCATCAAGAAGTTCGTCGGCGCGAGCTATTTTCCGGAGAAGATGAACGGGATTTTTGCCCGCTACTTCACAGAAGCAGGATTCGAAGTCCTGGCCATGGAAGGCATCGACGCGCCCTTTGCTGATGTTCCGAAGGTGTCGCCGCAAAAGATTCTTGAGTTCATGAAGGACATCGCCGCCAAGCACAAAGACGCGCAAGCCATCTATATGCTCGGCTCCGCCTGGAAGACACTCGACATCATCGATCAGCTAGAGAAAGCGACGGGACTACCCGTCATCCACCCCGGCCCTGCCCGTTGTTGGGAGACGCAACTGCGGCTGGGTTTGCGTTATCCGATGGCAGGCTACGGGAAGCTTTTGGCCGACATGCCGAGCTAACGGCAGACCTGTTTGAAAAATCCTTGGCTCGAACCCCTTCAGGAGCTTCAGTCGCGAGAGGCCGGCCGTCCATCACACAGTTTCGCGAGTGAAACGTCGATCGCCCTTTCCCTCTGAACTGAACCACATCGTAGAAAATCCACGCATGATGTCGCAAGCGTCGACCGAGATAAGCCGCCGCCCCCGGGCGGCTTTTGAGGGGAAACTTAACGTTGACAAGTCGAGGTAGCAGGTGGATATTGCAACCGATTTGGATTTGATTGGTGGTGCCATCAAAGGAGATAAGCCGACCGGCTTTTGTCGCCGCCTAAAGCGGCTCACTTAATAGTTCGCCCGTAAGATCAATGGGGACAGTGACTGATTACTTCAGCACCGATGAAACGCACGATCTTAAGATCACTGCCGATACCGTGCTAGCGTCACGTGATGGCCTAAAAATTCCTATCAGAATCTTTCAGGATTTCTCCGCAGGGGCAGTCTATTTTGCATTACACTTACCGGTTGTCTCGAATGCACTTGAGCGCTGCATTGGGTTCCTGAACGACGAGTCCATTGGTGCGCTACTACGCACAGCCCCAGAACTTGATCTTCAATCTGATATCCCTCCCGCGGTACCAATACCGACGTCCAGCCTTAAATTCTGCGGACGGATGTATATCTATTCGGACAATTTGCTGAGCGCGAATGATATTGCTTTGTTGCACGTGGAGGGCCGCAAGTGTGGAATCTTTCTTCAGTATTTCGGCCCCGAATGGGCGGCTCAACGATCTGCTTCGGAAAAACCGCTTGCTTTTCTGTCGTATGACTCTCGAGACAGGGATAGGATCGCACGCCCTCTTGCACTCGAATTGTCAAAACGCGGAGTACCGGTTTGGTTTGACGAGTTCGCATTGAAGGTCGGCGATTCATTGCGGGAAAAGATAGAAACAGGGTTGAAGGAGTGCAAACGCTGCATACTCATAATCAGTCCGCAGTTCTTAGCAAACACCGGCTGGACGAAGCGAGAATTTGACTCCGTTTTCACGCGCGAACTTCTGGATCGCAAGAAAGTTGTTTTACCAATCTGGGTTGAGGTTGAGCAGCGCTCGGTTTATGAGTACAGCCCTACTCTCGCGGACAAGGTCGCGCTGCGGTGGTCGTTAGGCATTAAGCGAGTCGCTGATGCACTTGCGTCAGAGATCAGAACCGCCGGCTAACCATCGGGTTGAGAAGGGCGCGGCGGACCGCGCCTCTCACCCGAAACGTTAGAAAGCACAAACACGCCACGGAACGGAGTAGAAGATGAGTGACCGATCAATGTGGAAGATGCTTCACGTCCTTTACACTCTGCCACCGGGACAGCGCGGTCTGAGCGATCAACAACTTGCGGATGCCGGAATCGACTGCGGACCGGATACCATAGAACCGCTTAAGACGAGCGGCGTAGTTTTCTATGACACTGGAATGTACACCCTTACGGACGCCAGTCGCAGGATTCTCGGTGCCTGTGTGGTAGCTAACCGCCGGTGGTCAAGCGACGACATGTGGGTGGATTATCCGTCGGCCTTCGTCGTTATGCCCTTCAGTGAGCCATGGTCGGATACCGTCTTCAAGGAGCTGATCGAGCCGAGCGTGACAGGAGCTGGCCTGATCTGCATTCGGGGTGACGCCATCGTGCGCGTCGGTGATCTAACTCAAAACATCTGGGGAGCGATCATGCACGCGGGCATTGTGGTGGCGGATGTCTCAGCGCTCAACTCCAACGTCTTTTACGAGCTAGGTCTCGCCCACGCTCTCGGAAAGGACGCAGTAATTCTTAGGCAAGCCGGTTCGAAGATCCCGGCCGACATCGGAGGCGCCCACTATCACGAATACGATCTCCAGTCGCTTGACGACGGCAAGACATGGTTGAGATCTGAGCTTGCTCAGTGGGCTCAGGATAACCGAAGCCAGGTCAAGCTCTTGCGCGGCAGGTAACCCAACTACGACAACCCTAATCTTAACGCCAGATCTGTTTGAAGAACCCCTGCTGCTCGAGCTCAGAGACAACGCTGCCGTCGATAAACTCTTGCGGGCG
>DATFWY010000116.1:0-5708 GCA_035258805.1 Blastocatellia bacterium
AAGAAGCGGGGAATATCGCTGGTTTTTAGTGTTGTTCAATCCACTGAAAGATGAGCAAGGTCAGCTGGTCCGATGGTATGCCACTGCGACCGATATTGAGGATCGGAAACAAGCAGAACAGGCTTTGCAGCGCAGCGACGCCTATTTGTCCGAAGCGCAAAGACTCAGCCATACCGGCAGCTTCGGCTGGGACTTTTCAAGCGGAGATATTTATTGGTCGGAGGAGACTTTTAGAATATTTGAGGTCGAACCGAAAGCCAAAGTTACGATTGAACTGATCTTGCAACAGACGCATCCGGAAGACAGAGCGTCGGTGCAGCAACTTATCGAACGGGTGTCGCGCGAGAGGACAAAGTTCGACGTGGAACATCGATTGCTGTTGCCTAATGGCAGTGTTAAATACCTGCACGTAGTAGGCCATCCCTCCACAGATTCGTGGGGTCGCTTCGAGTTCGTAGGCGCTGTGACGGACATTACTGGGCGCAAGCAGGCGGAAGCGGCCCTATTGCGAAGTACCGAGCAGCTGACTATACAAAAGGCGCAGCTCGATGAGCTTTTCGAACAAGCGCCTGAGGGCGTCGTCCTTCTCGACGTTGAAGACCGCGTAGTACGGATTAATTCTGAATTTACACGCATCTTCGGCTACACGCCCGAAGAAGCGCTTGGACGTGCTATCAATGAACTGATCGCGCCGGAAGAACTGCGCAGCGAGGCGGAGGAATACACCCAGCGCATCATCCATGGCAAGCCGGTGAATGCCGAGACCATTCGCCGCCGAAAAGACGGAACTCGTATCCATGTTTCACTGCTGGCTGTTCCTATCTCCGTTCCGGGCGGAGGCCAGATCGCGGAGTACGCGATCTATCGCGACATTAGCGAGCGTCGAAGCGCCGAGCTGGCGTTGCGGCGCAACCAGGCTTATCTGGCGGAAGCACAGAAACTGAGCCACACCGGCAGCTTTGCACACGATCCTATTCACGGTGAAATCACCTATTGGTCAGAGGAAGCATACCGGACGTTTGGACTCGATCCCGCCAGCGGCCCGATTACATACAAGGAGGCGCGAAGCAGAATTCATCCGGACGATTTGGAGAAATTTGAGGAGGCACGGGAAAGAGGAATCCGAGAGAAGACAGGAGCAAGCGTTGACTTCCGGGTGGTCATTCCGGACGGCTCGATCAAGTACATCCATTGCGTTAGTCGTCCATTTGTTGACGCGTCAGGTGCGGTCGTTGAGCTGGTCGGAACGAACATGGATGTCACAGAACAACACCTGGCGCGGGCTTCCCTGGAGAAAGCCCTGGAGGAAATCAAGCAATTAAAAGAAGAACTCTACAGGGAGAATCTTGCTCTAAAAGAGGAAATCGATAAAACTTCGCTATTTGAAGAAATAGTAGGGTCTTCTGAACCGTTACGACGCGTACTCGTTCAAATAACAAAAGTCGCCCCCACGGATTCCACCGTGCTGATCACTGGCGAGACAGGCACGGGGAAGGAACTGATCGCTCGCGCGATTCACAAACGATCTGCTCGAGCATCACGAGCCTTTGTGACCGTAAACTGCGCGGCCGTACCGGCTGCTCTGATTGGCTCCGAGTTGTTCGGTCACGAGAGGGGAGCCTTCACCGGAGCGACTCAGAGGCGTTTAGGCCGCTTTGAACTCGCCGAAGGCGGTACGCTTTTTCTCGATGAAGTCGGTGATCTCCCCGCAGAGACTCAGATTGCTCTCTTGCGTGTCCTGCAGGAACGTCAGTTTGAGCGGATCGGCGGAAATCAACCCATCACGGTCAACGTGCGAATCATCGCCGCTACGAACCGCGACCTGACGGCTGTCATTAACGCTGGCTCTTTTCGTCAGGATCTATTTTATCGGCTCAATGTGTTTCCGATCGATGTCCCCCCACTGCGGGAGCGCAAAGAGGACATCCCCTTGCTCGTGCAATACCTCACCGAGCGCTACGCCAGCAAGGCCGGGAAAAAGATAAAGAATATTGAGAAGCGAACCTTGGAGATGTTCAGAGAATACCAGTGGCCGGGTAATGTTCGCGAACTTCAGAACGTGATTGAAAGAGCTGTGATCCTGTGCGACGGAGAGACTCTCTCCGTGGATGAAGAGCGGCTGCAGGGCGAACCGCGACGTCTCGGCGAAACCAGTAACGGGTTGGCTCGCATGGGAGCCGATAAGGAGAGAGCTATCATCGAGTCGGCACTTCGAGAAAGCCGGGGCCGCGTCGCGGGGCCATCTGGTGCCGCGGCAAGGCTTGGGATACCCCGTTCGACGCTTGAAACAAAAATTCGGAGCCTAGGTATTGACAAACATCTATTCAAGTCTCACCAGGTTTCATAAGCGGCTCCACATCTTCCAGCTCCGCCGTTTCGGCTCTGTCCAACATCGCAGATGACGCCTGTTGAATGTTGATTCAATTTCCGCACCGTTCCCTGGTGCGGTCGATTCATCAATCTGTTGTCGTCACTCAATTGTCGGAAAGCGTCATGCGATCTCACAGCCAATAAGCACAAATTCAGAACGATGACTGTGGCACTGCTTTTGCCTGTGTGCGGGCACGAGACCAGCTCGGTGATTGTCGAGTACACGCGATACAAGATCGAAGAACTAAGACGCGACTCGGTGGAGAAGCCTGTTCTTCATGCCGCTGGCCGTTTTTCCCGCGAATGTTCATGCGGCACGGGAGCATCTCAGCATGGCCGGACGGCAAGTCGAAAATTTGCTCACGCGCAAGCTCTTGCAGGTCGTCTTCCTGGCTGCAACGGTTACTGTCTTCCGGCAGGACATTGATAAACTTCTGGCTCGAGCAGGGAATCACCATCAAAGGCTCGGGACGGAAGCTAAGCGCTCTGATTTCGGTAGTCGTTCTCAGACTTGTGGAGGAAAGATCATGTCACGCGAATCGCGAATGCTTGCAGGGATCCTTCTCGTTGTTCTTCCTACTGTGATGTTCGGCGGCTTGTCCCTTCTCAGTTTCCTAACCAGAAATGTTCCGGGCTATGGCGACAACCCACTGCGTCATGATCTTTGGCGAGCAGGGCACGCGCATGCCGGTGTCTATCTCGTCCTATCATTGGTCCTGCTTCGTTACGTTGATGACGCGGTGCTTTCGCCGTTTTGGAAATGGCTCGCTCGAACCGGCGCGCCAATCGCGGCGATTCTCATCCCCGCCGCGTTCTTCCTTTCCGTCGCAGCTCCTACAGCAAAGCAGCCAAATGCGTTAATAAACCTGGCGTACGTTGGTGCTGTGTTTCTCGCTGCAGCGGTTATAAGTCTTGGAGTTGGTCTTATTCGCGCCGGGCAAACGGACAGAGAGAGACACGAATCGTCGACCGTGACAGCTGAATAGCGCATTCCTCATCAGACGTTGCCGGCATCTTCCTGCCTAGGCGGCTTAACAATAGTAATCTGTCTACGATTTCGGTGTTTGCCAAGAATATCGGAAACCTGGGAGAGCACAATTGGGATCACTGATGTTTGATCACTGCTATTGTCCCGCCGAAATTCCTTGCAGGAGGAACTGATCGGAAGAGGACCTGAACAACCAATGATGTAATCTCGAAGCAAAGAACATCAGTCGAACTACTGATTTTCAATTCTGAGCGGTGCTCAACCATACAATTCAACGTCATTCCTGCTCGTCCTTCTCATTCGTCTTCTTACGGTGCCCCCGGGAGTGGGTGCCCCAAACCCCTAAGCCCACCATCGTTGCGAATTGTTTCAGCGCAAGCCAGTGATAGCTCAGTACTTCGCGTTATAAAGTCTGCGATCGTCTCAAGATCGCGGGCGCTGTAACTTGACCAGAGCTTAAACATAGCTTTCTGCATAGGAGCGTAAACGGCTTGGATGGGCTCGATTGCCTGGGGTCGAATGCGGACTAGTTGGCGCCGCCGGTCCCGTGGGTCGGGTTCGCGAAAAACATATCCGGCTTCCACCAGGCGGTCGATCAGCGCGGTAGTGGAGCCCGAGGTAAGCCCAGTTGCCCTGGACAGCTGGGTTGGTGAGCAAGCGCCCCCGCTCAGAAAGAGCAGGTCCAAGCTCTCAAGGTCGGTCTTGTGCAGGCCGAATTTCTCGGCCACCACTTGACTGACAATGATGCTTTGGGCGCTCATTCGGCGGATTGCAGCTCCAACGCGGGCGACCAATTCCTTGGATGGTCTATCGCTTTTCTTAGACATAGCGGGCACCAGCATCAACCCCGGAGTGCAGTCGACAGAGCGATCAGCAATGACAGGCACGTTATAACATCGAGTGGAAATCGCAGTTTGCTGCGGCGCGACCATGCTGTGGCGGCTGCCTCGGAAATCGTCTCTGCGCGCTCGAAGGCTAGGGCCTTCGGGATAAAGTCAAAGGCGGACCAAACTCGCATGGCGCCATGGCTGGCCAGCGCGATCAAGAGCCAGAAACGGACCGCCGGCACCGACCAGGCACGAACCAGCGAGAAGATCAGCACGAGCTCAAAAAGCGCGTGAGCTGGTATCCAGAATCTCCTTCGCGAGATACCGCCGCGATGGGGCTGAATAAGATCGGGACGCTTGGGCCAGAAGGGGTCGACCACCGGAAACTCGTAAAGACCACCGCCGAGCAGGACCAGGGCAAACGACGTTGCAGCCATCATGACACTCAAGCTAAACAACGACATAGTGAAACACCTCTCCCGATATCTCTACTATAGAGTATATCGACTGTCAAGATAATTTCCCGGTGAGGTTACTCGCACAAAACACATGTGCCTCGGAAACACGATGTGATCAGCGTGGACCGATTGGCTGGGGGAGTCGCCGTTTCCTCGATCTCTCTCTCTCTCAACGCGAATACATCCGTGGGCCGGTGTCGCTCTTCTTTTTCCGGTTGCTCATCTGCATTTACTTTCGACGGTCCCTTATAAATCGTTCGACGCCGTCGAGGACCTGCTCCAAGCCAAACTCAAACTGATCCCATGTTGCAGCACCGAAATCTGCAAAGCCTCCAGAAGACACATCTCCGCCACTGGGACGCGATATCCGAACAAGGACTGAGCTATCGCGTTGATGACCCCCGGTGAAAAAACAGGAACTCGCTCCCACCCACGCAATGATTGCAGCGAACGCGTGGCTGAACTGCGACGCCGTCTTCCTCAAGACACTCCGATTCAGGACTATCAGTCTCAAGAGGGTCCGCCCAATCTCAATGCTGGTGATGCGACAGCGCGCAGCGTCCGACTAAGCGAACTCTTCACTATGCCCAGTCGCTCGTTTGTTATCTATCACTTTATGTTCGGAAACAAGCAGAGCAAAGCTTGCCCAATGTGCACGACTGCACGGCCTAAAAGCTGAGTTTCACCTAGGACGAGATCGACCTTGTATGCTATGATGGAGCCACAATGATGGCTAAGACCCAAATCACACTTGAAACTGAGATGCAGCGCCGTGCGCGCCAACGCGCCAATGATCTCGGGGTGTCTCTTGCAGAATATTTCCGCCGTCTGGTCGCACGTGATCTTGCTCGTCCTGAAACATCAGCTCACGTAGACCAAATATTCGACCTCGGCAGCTCGGGTGGCTCAGATATCGCGGGCCAAAAGGATTCCATGATCGCCGAAGCCTTTCATTCCACACGCAGGAAACATCGGCGTGGCTAGCCTCTCGCCATATGAGCCTATTTGTCGACACTTCCATGTGGTATGCCGCTGCGGACTCTTCCGACCGCAGTAACGCTCGCG
>DATFWY010000117.1:0-42521 GCA_035258805.1 Blastocatellia bacterium
TCTTACACCTTCAGACGGCAATCGCGGTTCTGAAAGACTACCAGTTCGAACATGCTCAAAGTGACCGTACAACCATACGGCGTGAGCCGATCGGAGTAGTCGGAATTATTACGCCGTGGAATTGGCCGATCAATCAGTTCGTGGTGAAGGCCTTTCCAGCGCTCGCGACAGGCTGCACTCTGGTGCATAAACCATCCGAGGTGGCGCCGTTCACCGCCCATATACTCGCTGAGATCTTTCATGAGGCGGGAGTGCCTGCAGGAGTCTATAACCTCATCGATGGTGATGGCCCCACAGTGGGCGCCGCAATTTCAGCTCATCGCGGCATCGCCATGGTTTCGTTCACCGGCTCGACAGCGGCCGGGATTGATGTGGCTAAACGAGCCGCCGACAGTGTCAAGAGAGTCCATCAGGAACTCGGCGGCAAATCCCCGAACATCATCCTGGATGACGCCGACCTGGAACGAGCGGTCACTGAGAACATTTATCGGCTCATGTTCAATTCAGGTCAAACCTGCCACGCCCCGAGCCGCATGCTGGTTCCATTATCCAAAATGGAGGCGGCTAAGAACATCGCCAGCCAAGTCGCCGCCTCGGTGACTTATGGAGATCCACAGACGGACGTACACATGGGGCCGGTCGTCTCCGAACGTCAATGGGGTCGAGTTCAATCCCTGATCGAGAAGGGGATCGACGAAGGGGCGACCTTACTTTTCGGTGGCCCCGGTCATCCCGACGGACTTAAGACAGGCTACTATGTCAAGCCCACCATTTTCGCGGACGTGACGAACGAGATGACGATCGCACGTGAGGAGGTCTTTGGGCCGGTTCTTTGTATTATTGGATATGAAGATGTCGATGATGCGGTCCGCATCGCCAATGACACCATATACGGACTGGCTGCCTATGTGCAGTCAGCAAGCGAAGATCGCGCGAATGATGTGGCTTCCAGACTTGAGGCGGGGATGGTGTTTATTAATGGCGCGGCCGAAGACCCGCAAGCCCCGTTCGGAGGCTACAAGATGTCCGGAAATGGACGTGAATGGGGAGACGTTGCCTTCAGTGAATTTCTCGAGACCAAAGCGGTCATCCATAAGCACCAAATAACTATTGCACCGGAACCGCCAGGCCACTGGGCTACAGAAAGCCGAGATCTGGGGCGACCAGCTGAACATAGTCGTTAGCTCTAGGAGGTGTTTATGAAAACGGCTCTTTGCCACACGCTGGGCGTCGAACATCCAATCATCGCTGCGCCGATGGGGCCTGATCTGAGCGGCCCCGAACTCGTCGCCGCCGTGAGCAATGCCGGCGGCCTCGGCATCCTGCAAGCACAGTTTCATCCGCCACCGCGCTTCCGCGAGGAAATCCGCCGCGTCCGGGCACTGACCGCCAAGCCGTTCGGTGTGAACCTGCTCCTGCACTTCCCGGTCGAGGACCACGTGGCCATCTGCCTGGAAGAGCGCATCCCCGTCCTCTCGCTGTTTTGGGGCGATCCGACGCCCTACGTTGAGCGGGCCCACACCGCGGGCGTAAAAGTCTTCCACCAGGTCGGGTCCGTAGCGGAGGCCCGACGCGCGGCCGCGGCCGGCGTTGATGTTATCGTCGCGCAGGGAGTCGAGGCGGGCGGCCATGTGGCGGGCGAGGTGTCCACGCTGGCGTTGGTGCCTCGGGTCGTGGATGCGGTGGCCCCGCGGCCCGTGGTGGCCGCGGGCGGCGTCGCGGACGCCCGGGGCGTGGTGGCGGTCCTGGCGCTGGGGGCACAGGCGGCCGTTCTGGGCACGCGGTTTCTGGCCAGCACCGAGTCGCGCGCCCATCCCCACTACAAGCAGAGGCTGCTGGCAGCCGACGAGGGGGACACGGTTCGGACCATCCTGTTCGGCCACGGCTGGCCGAACGCCCCACACCGAACGCTGCAAACGGCGTTCGTGAATCAATGGCTCGGGCAGGAGGGGCGTGGTCAAGAATCGCGGCCGGACGAACCGGTGGTCGGCCAGACAGTTATCAGTGGGCAATCCAGGCCCGTGCTGCGCTTCATGGGATTCCCGCCGAATTCGGATGCTAGCGGAGATATCGATTCGATGGACCTGTTAGCGGGGCAATGCGTTGGTTTGGTCCGCGATGTCAAGCCAGCCGGTCAGATCGTTAGCGAGTTGGTCAAGGAGGCCCAGCAAATCATCTCACAGCGCTTAGCTGGTTTGGTCGCAACACAGATCAGCCTGGGCTGACTCGACACGTCCGGAGGTCTGAGTAGTGATGAAGCGGGCCGGAATGCCCACTTGACGGCGAGATCGCGACGCGATGAAAAGCCTATTGAAGCCAACGTCACGTTTCACATAACCCGCATTGCCATTTGCGACGTTAGCATTGTTACTGCGGAGGTAGACGGCGATTTGACAAGACTGGGCTTTTGGATCCGTTCGTAATGGCGCTCGAGTTCGTAGCCGCCGACTCGAAGAGCGAACGCCTCACATTCCGTTTGCCGGAAGAGTGATGACCTTGTTATTTTCGGACTCGTCACGAACTGAAGTATTCAAAATCCCGCCTTTAACATCTTTCGGATCAGCAGAACAGTATGGATTCGCATTGGAGCCGAGTACGAATGGACGTGCGTCAGGGACAAACGCGTCAGCGTATACGGCTCGGATTGAAGGTATAGTTCCCTCAAAGGATTCATCTGCCGAAGAGACCGCGCAAATCAAGGACGTAGAGTGAAGTTCTCGATCGCAATCTGACAGATGCGCATCTTCTCTTATACTGGGCTACTCAACATTCGGCTCTTAATTGTGCGACTCGCGGTACGGCTTTCGCTGGCCACTAATCGCTTCGTTGAGGAGTGAACCGCTAGAATCTGCGGTTCTTGCAGCCTTGCCTCCCGCGATCAGTTTGCCGTTTCGGCTGCAAAAGCAGCGCATAGGCTTCGTCGCTCCCCCCGACAAAATCGGTGACCACTTCGCCGTCGACTCCGAACGTGGGGAGCGTTTTTTCCCCACGTTCCGCGCCGGACTCTTGAGGTTTTTAGTCCCGGCTTATGCAAGGCCTATTGTATCGGTTCACCCTTGCGCTTGCTACACTCGTTCTCGCCGAGGGGGCAGGGTTGCAACTGCGCATGCAATCGCATTCCAGGGATACGTTTATAGATCAACTCGCAAAGCCTTGATAGATCAGTGGAAGTAATCGCAGAAGAAACTATTGAGAAATACATCCTGAAAAAGCATAGAGGACGAACCGTCTACAGAATTATCTACAGGGATTTTAGAGGCGTTTTGGGAAAGGCAGTAAATGCTTGAAAACATTGGTACGCCCGGCAGGACTCGAACCTGCGACCCCCTGCTTAGAAGGCAGGTGCTCTATCCGGCTGAGCTACGGGCGCAAAAAAGTGACGAGTGGTCAGTGTCGAGTGACGAGCCTCCAAATTCTCCGCTTGTCACTCGTCACTGATCACTCGTCACTATTCTGGTCGGGGCGATTGGATTCGAACCAACGACCTCTCGGTCCCAAACCGAGCGCACTACCAGGCTGTGCTACGCCCCGATAAGAAGACCAATGATAAATGAGCACACAGAAGCGGTCAATGTGGCTAGGGTTGTAGTTTCTGGTTTATGGTTTCTGGTTTTTGATTTGGTTTTCTCTTTGCGTCTCTGCGGCTTTGCGCCTTGGGTGAGATAGCGCATGTCGAGGTGGCGATTTCGCGCAGAATCGCAAAGTCGCAGAGACGCAAAGACGAAAACCAAACTAAAAACCAGAAACCACAAACTAGAAACCAAAAACCATCCTTGTTTGCACCGTCACTACCCGTGTGCTAGCATCGCCTCCAGGTGCAATATGGTCGAACAAGCAAGCACGATTCGGCAGACAGTCCTCGATAATGGCCTTACAATAATCTCAGAACGAATGGACCACGTTAGATCCGCCTCGGTCGGAATCTGGGTCCGCTCAGGCTCGCGTCACGAAGCAGCGCAGCTCAACGGAATCTCTCACTTCATCGAACATACCCTCTTCAAAGGCACGCGCAATCGAACATCTCGAGAGATCGCCGTCGAAAGCGACGCAATCGGTGGCCACGTCGACGCATTCACCAGCCGCGAAGTCGCCAGCTACTACGTCAAGGTCCTCGACGAACATCTGGCGCGAGCTTTTGATCTGCTGGCAGATCTTGTGACTGCTCCCCTCTTCACCAATGAAGAACTGGATCGAGAACGCAATGTGGTCACCGAGGAGATCAAGATGGTCGAGGACACTCCCGACGATCTTGTACACGAGGTGTTTGTCGCCAACTTCTGGCCCGATCATCCGCTCGGACGCTCGATCCTTGGCACGGTCGATACTCTTTCAACGTTCGATCACGAACGCGTTGCCAATTACTTCAAAGGGGTTTATGTACCGCGGAATCTCGTCCTGGCCGGCGCCGGCAATCTCGAGCATGAACAATTTGTAGATATGGTCGCCCGTTATCTCGGCGGCATGGAAGACCGGCCAGCTAACCTGGTCGCCTCCGCGCCATCACCGGCCAAACGGCGCATCGTTCTCGATAAAGACCTCGAGCAGGCACATCTGGTCATGGGAACTGTTTGTCCATCGATGACATCAGCGGATCGTTACCCGGTTCACGTCTTGAACGTAATTCTTGGCGGTGGCATGAGCTCGCGGCTGTTTCAAACGATTAGAGAAGAACACGGCCTGGCGTACGCAGTTTTTTCGGGAGTCAACGCTTATACCGATGCCGGATACATATCTGTTTACGCCGCAACTTCGCCTGATCAGCTTACGGATGTGATAAGGCTCAGCGTCGAGGAATTCAACAAGTTCAAGCGCGAGCCAGTGTCTGACGCAGAGCTCCAACGAGCAAAAGATCAGCTTAAAGTTTCGATCATGCTGAGTCTCGAGTCGACCTCCGCGCGGATGAGCAATCTCGCACGACAGGAAATATTCTTCGGACGCCAGTTTACGCTGGACGAAATCCTCGAGCGTATAAATCGGGTGACCGTTGCAGACGTCCAAAGAGTGGCGGGTGAGATTTTTGCCAGCGACGAGCTTGCGATCACGGCGGTTGGACAGCTTGGTTCCCTCGATCTCAATAATGTGCAATTAAATGTTGCCTAGTCCGACTAGTCTGCGTCCGACGTAGCGTAGACTGTCCAGTCTGCGCAACTCGCATCCGAAGACGTTTGAAAGCATGCTAAGATCCGAAAGTTCACGCTACAGGATGCGCAGACTGGACAGTCTACGCTACGTCGCGGACAGTCTACGCTACTTTGATCGATGCGTTTGATCGTTTTAGGCAGTGGCAGCTCAGGGAACGTGCTCTACATAGAATCGGGCGCGACTAGTGTACTGGTCGACTGTGGCCTCTCAGGAAAAGAGACCGCAAGACGAATGACCGACCTCGGCCTTAACCCCACAAAACTTTCGGGCGTCGTCATTACTCACGAACATACCGATCACATGAAAGGCACGCGGGTCCTTTGTTCGACGGCAGAAGTGCCCGTCTACATGTCCGAAGCTACGCGCGTTGAATGCAAGTTCCCCGATAACGGACAAAAGATTCCATGGGGTCAGACGATAGCGTCAAGCGAGCCATTCGCAATCGGCTCCTTAAACTTTTATCCGTTCAGCATCCCGCACGACGGCGCTGACACATTTGCTTTCACCGTCGAGGGTGGGGGAGTGAAGGTTGGCGCTGTCACGGATCTCGGCTACATCAGTCAGCTGGTAGCGGAGCAGTTGCGAGGCTGTACCCTGGTTTTGATTGAGTCGAACTATGACCGAGAGATGCTGAAGCTCGGTCCTTACCCGTGGTCGGTTAAGCAAAGAATCGCAAGCAATGTCGGTCATCTATCGAATGATGAAACGGCTCGATGGATTCGCCACGATTTCGACGGCCAGGCTGAGTACCTGGTGCTTGCGCATTTGTCGCGACATTGCAATCATCCAGAGCTTGCGCGGCTGGCAGCGCTTCAAGCGCTCGATTATCACGGTTCGTTATTTTTCCCGAGAGCTGAAGATCGAGTGAGAATCGCGTTGCCGGATAGAGTGAGTGAGTGGTTTGAGTTATGAACGTACGACGTCATGCGCTAGCTATTTTAGCTTGTGCTATGACTGCCCGGATCGCGGCGATAGGTTGGGAGGTATCACACCCGAAGCCTGTATCCGGGTACGCAGACCTGGGAATTGAACAACCAGATTCAAGTAATTTCATCTACATTTGGTTGGGCGTCTTTTTGCTTTTATGTTTCCTATGGTTTCTCATTGATTTGAAGATTAAACATGATTGAACGATACACACGCCCGGAGATGGGCGCTATCTGGACAGACGAAAACAGGTTTCAGAAGTGGCTCGACGTTGAAATCGCCGTCTGCGAAGTTCACGCCGACATGGGCACCATCCCACGCGATGCCGTCGACAAGATCAAACGCACCGCAAGCTTCTCGGTCCAGCGAATAAATGAAATCGAACGCGTAACGCGCCACGATGTGATTGCATTTACCACGGCGCTCGCCGAGAACATCGGCCCGGAGTCCAGGTTTGTTCATTACGGCCTCACTTCCTCTGATGTTGTCGATACGGCAAACGCTCTTTTATTACGCGACGCCGCCACGCTTTTATTGGAAGATCTCGACCGGCTCGGTCTGGTACTGAAACGACGTGCGATCGAACACAAGGACTCTGCGATGATGGGACGAACGCACGGAGTCCACGCCGAACCGACGACATTTGGTCTGGTACTGGCGCTGTACTACGCCGAAAATGAGCGCAACAAACAACGCCTGATCCGTGCTCGGGATGGCATCAGCTACGGTAAGATCTCTGGAGCCGTCGGAACATTCGCACACCTTGATCCTGAAGTCGAAGAGCGCGTGTGTGAGAAATTAGCGTTGCAGCATGCTCCTATTTCAACACAGATCATCCAACGCGACCGCCACGCGGAGTTTGTTTCTAGTCTGGCGATCATCGCGTCATCGATGGAGAAGATCGCGCTGGAGGTTAGACATCTTCAACGCACTGAGGTCAGAGAAGCGGAAGAGCCCTTTTCAGCCGGGCAGAAGGGTTCGTCGGCGATGCCGCACAAACGCAACCCGGTAACCTCCGAACAAATTTGTGGGCTTGCTCGTGTCGTACGGGCAAACGCACAAGCGGCTTTCGAGAATAACGCTCTCTGGCACGAACGGGATATCTCACATTCCTCTGTGGAACGAGTAATCTTCCCTGATTCGTGCATACTCACTGATTACCTGATCAACAAGACCGAGTGGTTGATTGACGGGCTCGCGGTTTATCCGAGTCGAATGCGCGCTAACCTGGAGTCGTTAGGTGGAGTGACCGCGAGCGGCCAATTGTTGCTCGAGTTGACCCGAAAAGGCGTCTCGCGCGAGGACGCCTATGCTATTGTTCAACCGCTTGCAATGCGAGTCTGGGATGAGGGAGCAAACTTTCGGGATCTGGTAATGAATGACAAGCGAGTGACCGATGCGCTCTCGCGCCAGGAACTGGATCAGTTGTTTGATGTTAACCGGCAGTTAAGAAACGTCGACAAAATTTTCAAACGCGTGTTCGGTTGAATAATTGAATAGGACAAATAGATCCAATAGGTCCTATCCGTCCTCTACGTTCTATGATCATGAAAGCCAAAATTTACGTTACGCTCAAACCCTCCGTGCTCGATCCCCAGGGCAAGGCAATTCACCATGCGGTGGAGACCATCGGATATCGCGGAATCAAAGACGTACGACAGGGCAAGTATTTCGTGGTCAGCATAGATGGATCGCTTCCGATTGATGAGGCCCGCGCCGAGATTGAGCGAATGGCCCGAGACGTGCTCGCCAACCCGATCATCGAAGATTTTCACGTAGAACTAGATTCCGATTCTGGATCGTGAGATAATGCCGCTTACGAACCCCCAGGCGGCCTTCCCACACCGCTGTCTATGAATCGGAGGAGTAGATGAAATTTGGCGTAGTGATGTTTCCAGGCTCTAACTGCGATCACGATACCTACCACGTAATCAGCAAAGTAATCGGTCAGCCTGTTGATTTTCTTTGGCATCGACAAAACACCGTCGCGGATTGCGACGCTGTGATCCTGCCGGGAGGGTTCTCGTACGGTGACTATCTGCGCACCGGAGCTATCGCGCGGTTCAGCCCGGTGATGGGCGCCATAAAAGAATTCGCATCACGCGGCGGACTGGTGATGGGAATCTGCAACGGTTTTCAGATACTTTGTGAAGCAGGGTTGTTGCCGGGCGCGTTGCTCCGCAACAAAGACCTCAGGTTTATCTGCGACCACGTGAACATCCGAGTCGAAGCCACCGATACGCCGTATACCAATCGCTGTCAGCGCGGCCAGGTGCTATCAGTTCCGATCGCTCATGGGGACGGCAATTATTTCTGCGATGACGAGACGCTTGCTGAGCTCCAACGCGAGAACCGGATTATTTTTCGTTACTCGGACGAGAGCGGCAATCTAACGGCGAATGCGAATCCTAACGGGTCATTGGATAACATCGCAGGTATATGCAACCGAGAGCGGAATGTATTGGGAATGATGCCGCATCCGGAACGCGCAAGCGAGCTGTTACTTGGCAGCAGCGACGGGCGAATTATTTTTTATTCGCTGGCCGACACGCTGGCTGAGCTTGCGAAGGCGTCTTAGTCCGTCCGCAGAAACAACACTTTCCACCGAAGTTCAGGCACTTCTTCTTAGCAAGCTTTGCGGGACAACGCTTCGCGTTCAGCGTTTAGCGTTCAGCATTTAGCCCTTCGGGTACGAGTGATCTATGAAAGTCCTAGAACGCTGAACGCGAAGCGTTGTACCGCACTCGCTAAGAACATTTTCATCACGGCTCTCCTTGATAACCGATACATCGTCGGTTAGCATATCGGTCAATCTTTTCCGCCTGGTTCCTTTCAAGCACAACACATATATGAATGAACCCTCTATCACTCCCGAACTAATTCGCACCCACGGACTGACCGAAGAGGAATACAACCGCGTAGTCGTACTACTCGGCCGCCAGCCGACTTACACCGAGCTGGGTATCTTCGCGGTGATGTGGTCGGAACATTGCTCTTATAAGTCATCACGCGTACATCTCAAACGCTTGCCTACCCGTGGAGATTGCGTGCTGCAAGGCCCGGGAGAAAACGCCGGCGTCATAGACATCGGAGGTGGACTGGCCGCGGCGTTCAAAATCGAATCTCACAATCATCCTTCTTTCATCGAACCATATCAGGGCGCAGCAACGGGCGTTGGCGGCATTCTTCGCGATGTGTTCACGATGGGCGCGCGACCCCTGGCGGCAATGAATTCGCTTCATTTCGGTCCGCTTTCGACGCGCGAAGGAGCCTCCGAGGAAGAACAAGCGACCGTCGCTCACAACCGATCGATCTTGTCCGGCGTCGTCAAGGGCATCGGCGACTACGGCAATGCTTTCGGAGTTCCAACAATCGGCGGCGAGGTTCGTTTTGCTGAACGTTATTCTCGCAACCCACTGGTGAACGCCTTCACTCTGGGGATAATGCGAAAGGAGCATATCTTCTTTGGGCGAGCAGCCGGTGTTGGCAATCCGGTGATCTACGTAGGGGCAAAGACAGGACGAGACGGAATCCACGGAGCCACTATGGCTTCAGAAGAGTTCGGTGAGGAAGCACAATCGAAACGACCGACGGTGCAGGTTGGCGATCCATTTCTCGAGAAGCTCTTATTGGAAGCCTGTCTTGAAGCAATGCGCGCGGGAGCAATTGTCGGCATCCAGGATATGGGTGCAGCGGGGTTGACCAGCTCGTCCTGCGAGATGGGTTCTCGTGCAGGCAACGGCATCGAAATAGATATTGAGTTCGTGCCCCAACGCGAAACGGGGATGACTCCATACGAGATAATGCTTTCTGAATCGCAGGAACGCATGCTGATTGTTGCGGCAAAGGGCCGCGAACGCGAAGTTGTGGACATCTTCAAAAAATGGGAGCTCGATGCAGTTGTGATTGGACACGTCACGGCCGATGGACACCTTCGTGTGAAGAACCAGGGGCAAATCGTTGCCGATATTCCCAATTCAGCATTGACCGATGAAGCACCGGTTTACCAACGTCCTTTGAGCAAACCTGAAACGAATCCGCCGGTAGAAATTCAGCAGTTGGAAAAGTCAAATTCCGAATTGCAGGCGACCTTTATGCGTATCATCGCGCAACCTACCATCGCCTCGAAGGAATGGGTGTATCGTCAATACGACCACATGGTGCGGACGAATACGGTAGTACCGCCGGGTTCGGATGCTGCTGTCATCAGAGTCAAAGAAAAGCGGCGCGGCATTGCGATGACGCTCGATTCGAATGCTCGATATTGCCAGATCGATCCCAGGGCCGGAGCGAAATTGGTTGTAGCCGAAGCTTGTCGAAACCTAGTTGTGAGCGGTGCTCGCCCGCTCGCGCTTACAAACTGTTTGAACTTCGGCTCACCGGAGCGACCGGAGGTAATGTGGCAGTTCAGCGAAGTCATTGACGGAATGACTGAGGCTTGCACGACATTCGGAACGCCGGTCACCGGCGGCAACGTGAGCTTCTACAATGAGACTGACGGCCAGGGGATCTATCCTACACCGGTGATCGGAATGGTCGGTATCGTCGAGGATCCTCGACACATCACTACTCAATGGTTCAAGCAGGAGGATCGCGCGATCGTCCTGTTAGGCTCTACAGCAAATGATCTAGGCACAACTGAGTACGAAGTTACGATGACCGGCGAGTTACGTGGTCGTGTGCCGGAGATTGATCTTGATCTTGAGCGCCGAGTACAGGAAGTTGTTTTGAAGTCAATTCAAGCAGGTCTAGTGGAATCCGCGCACGACTGCTCGGATGGAGGCTTGATTACGGCTTTGGCTGAGTGTTGTTTTTCGAGCTATCGTCGCGATGCGATCGGTTGCGAGATAAATCTAAGTGATGTTCAGAGCTCGCGAGCTCCGGCAGCTGAGTTGAGTTCAGCCGCTCTCTTATTTGCAGAAACGCCCTCCCGCATTATTATCTCAGCCGTCGATGCTAATGTTGACCCGATTGTCCAGATCGCGCACGAAAATAATGTGCCTGCAACGGTGATCGGCCGAACGCGAGGTGAGGATATTAAAGTGGATCTGAACGAAGAGCGGGTGATCGATCTGCCAATTCGCGAGGTTGAACACGCCTGGCGCAGCCAGCTCGCCGGAATCTTTCAGATATAGGTCCTATCGGTCTTATGGGCCATCTGAGTCTAATTTAACGCGTGAGTAAAATCCCCACCAAGCTCCAGATCTCCGCTGGGGGTGTCGCTTTCCGCAAGAAAGGCCGGCGCATCGAAGTCGCACTCATCTCAGTGGGAGACGAGAATCGCTGGCAGTTGCCCAAAGGTATTGTCGACAAGGGCGAGGCGACCGAGGCCGCCGCCCGTCGAGAAGTTCGCGAGGAATCAGGAATAGATGCCGAGATGATCGACCGCATCGACCGGGTCGAATACTGGTATTTTTCAAAGGAGCAAAGCCAGCGAGTTCGTTACCACAAGTTTGTTTATTTCTTTCTTCTCCGCTACAAGTCCGGCGACGTAAAAAATCATGATAGCGAGGTAAATGAAGCGCGCTGGTTTGATATTGATGCAGCCATCGATGCGCTTGCATTCAATAGCGAGAAAAAGATTGTGGAAAAAGCCAAGGCGCTTATCGGTTAGTGAAGAGTGATGAGTGACTCGTGATAAGTGACGAGCGAAGAATGTCGTCACTACTCACTCGTCACTTGTCACTCGTCACTTGTCACTCGTCACTTGTCACTCGTCACTTGTCACTCGTCACTTGTCACTAGTCACTCGTCACTTATCACTTCCCTCACCCGTCTGTTAGAATCGGGGCCGTTCGAAGGATGCTAATGGTCAAGGCCACTCCCGAAGGAACCAGAAGATACGCGCAACGCCTCGGCTCTGTGACCGCTCGAGGACACTTTCGCGAGCGAGACAGCCTGCTTTATTCGTCTATCGGGTTAGGAACATACCTGGGTCGATGGGATGAGCACACCGATAGAAGTTATCAGGAGGCTATCAGCCACGCGATCACATTGGGCTGCAATGTTATCGATTCGGCGATCAACTATCGCTTCCAGCGTAGCGAACGAACAATAGGCGCCGCGCTAAAACAACTCTTCGATGAAGCCAAAGCCTCGCGTGATGAAATAATCGTTGCGACCAAAGCAGGGTTCTTTCCTTTCGATGGGGAGCCGCCACAAGATGCGCGCTCATGGATCGTTGAGAATGTCATCGAAAGAGGCCTCGCTCGTTCCGATGAGATTGCGGGCGGCAGTCACTGTATGACCCCTGCATATCTGGAAGATCAGTTATCGCGAAGCCTCGAAAACTTAGGTCTGACAACCGTCGATATCTATTATGTTCATAACCCGGAAAGCCAGCTTGAATCCGTCAGCAGGGAGGAGTTTGGCGCGAGACTGAGAGCAGCGTTTGAATTTCTGGAGCGTGCGACCGCCGATGGGCGGATTGGATGTTACGGTACGGCAACCTGGAACGGCTATCGACAGGAGCCAGGCTCGCCAGGTTATTTATCATTAGGTGAGGTGACTGCTATTGCGCGAGAAATCGCCGGCGAGGATCATCACTTCAAGGTGGTCCAGTTGCCCCACAACCTTGCGATGCCGGAAGCAATCACACTGGGGAATCAAGCGGTTGACGGAGAGTCTCTATCATTATTAATGGCAGCCGATCGTCTAGGGGTCACCGTCATGTGCAGCGCTACGATGCTTCAGGCTAAGCTGGCACAGAATCTACCGCCGTTCGTTGGACAAGCACTCAAGGGCTTCAGCACCGACGCGCAACGGGCAATCCAGTTCGTGCGATCTACTCCGGGAGTCACAACTGCGCTGGTTGGTATGAGCAAGCGAACGCACGTCGATGAAAACATGGCGGTCGCTTCGGTTTCACCCGCGTCTGTGGATGCGTTTTTCAGTATGTTCTCCAGCGAAGAAGCCTAACTTTCGGTCGGTTGATCGGCCTTGATTTTGTAAGCAGTAGGCTGCAGGCACTACACAGCGGTCGGCAAAAAAAGTCTGCGAAGGGCCAGAACGTAAGCGGTTTGTGGCAGCAATGGTCTTTTGATGGCCTTTCTACAACAAACAATTACGACCCGTAGCTATTGCCTAAGCTACTGTATTTTTGGTATTTACTGACTTACTGGTTTAAATGTGTTGCTTTGCACTTTCTCGGATCGACGCTGCGTAATGTACAATTAGGAGTAGAATAAGATGCGCAGAAAAGAACTGCGCACGCGGTAGGGTGTCGGGATGGAGAAAGCTGCCCACAAACCTGAAGCGATTCAACCTAACCCAGAGCGGATATTCTGGCTCATGCCACTGCCGGGTCTCCTCACGAGGCTTGGTCGTGCCGTCGGTCAAACTGCTAGTGAGATCGCCAGTGGCCCTTTGGCTTATCTAAGAGCCGCGTTTCTGCCCGATCGCATCGAGCAATGGTTCTGGTTCAGGCTGGGGCGACTGATCTCTGATTCATTTGCGCATCCCATCGAAGCATTGAGCGGCGCTGTTGCCGGCAGTGAGATTGAAATAAAATGGCGCCGACGATTGTTCCCGATACTTGCAGCATCTGCCGGAGTTCACGGCGCTCTCGTGGTCTATTTCGTCTATCTGGCATTCTTCTCGCCTTATGCCAACTTGCGGGTCGTCAACAAGGAGTACAAAAGATTCGACCCCAAGATGCTTGAAAAACTTTATTATCCGCCGCAGATTTTTAGGCTGGCACCGACGCCGCAAGGTTCGGCGCTGACACTTGAAGAGATTCGAGAGCGAGCCGAGAAGCACAAAAAGGAGCTCGCACTGGCGAGAGAGAAAGCTGAGAGGGAACGAAAAGAGCGAGAGGAAGCTGATCGCAAAGCGGCCGAAGAACAAGCCAAACTCGCCGCAGAGAAAAAACCCTCGAGCACCCAGTTCGGCGAGATCAACATAGCCCCGATCAAAGACATTGTCGCAAATTTGTCTAAACTCTTCGAGGAAGGCGGCCTTGATATCCCGGAGATGAAATTCTCAGTGATGGCTGGATTCAAAGTAATGCCGGACGGGTCATTTGAGAATATCAAGATACTCGAGTCATCAAAGTCGAAGATCATCGACCGCAATGCCCTTGAGATACTCTCAAACATCGGCGAATCGAAGGCACTGGGCCCCGTCTCAAATCTGTCATCGGCAACAATCAGTCTTCAGGTAACCGACGATCTTGCAAGGATAAGAATAATGGCCTTTGCGCCGACTCCCGAGATCGCAAAGGAAAAAGCCGATCTTCTCAATGTGCTGTTTTGGGCGTTGCGAATGAAAGAAAAGAGTCCCGATCTTGGCCAGTTGTTGAAGCTGATCAAGGTTAAAAGTGAGGGCAAGCGTGTTGATACAGACTTGATGGTACCTCGCGCACAGGCCGCCCAAATGTTTCGTGCGTGGCTTGCGAATCCCAGCACTCCGCAGTAACAAAAATCGCATTATTAATTCCCCAATCATTACTGTTGAGCGACCTACTGGTTGATCCTATAATGACCGGGCTTAGCGGTCCGCTTCAGTTTTACGGACAGTCTATGGCCGCAATGCCCCTTTAACCCCTGATTCCAACGAGAAACATTAGGCTCCGGTCAACGGGTTAACGTTTCCAACGTACTCGGCGGTTAGATTCTTACTTTTGTCTAATCGCAGAGGGCCCGTCCATCTTGAAGGTTCTGGAATCTGTCCCCTGGCGCCTCTGGTTGAAACCAGATCGCTTTGCGAGGCAAAGAGATGTCACAGAGTATCGATCAACTGCTGACCATCGCATGCAGCAAGGGCGCATCCGATCTGCACATAAAGGCCGGCAGTTTTCCCTTCATGCGCATCAACGGCGAGCTTCAACCTATGGTGGAAGCGCAACGATTAGCCGCCGAAGACTCGCTCAACATGGCCTTCTCGATAATGAACAACCGCCAGAAGCAGCGGTTTAACGAGAACTCCGAAATTGATATCGCTTATGGTGTATCCGGTCTGGGCCGCTTCCGATGCAATATTTTCCAGCAACGCGGCACGGTCGGAATGGTGTTGCGAGTTATTCCTACTACGGTTCGCACAACCGAGGAACTGCGGCTGCCGCCTGTTATCGAGAAGATCGCAGATGAGAATCGAGGACTCGTGTTAGTCACCGGCTCTACGGGTTCTGGTAAGTCAACTACTCTCGCGGCAATGATCGACTATATGAATCGGACGCGAACAGGGCATATCGTAACAATCGAAGATCCGATTGAGTTCCTTCACCGCGACAAGAAATCCTATGTGAACCAGCGTGAGGTCGATGTCGACACTCGAAGTTTTTCCGAGGCGCTGCGCGGGGCTTTGCGGCAGGATCCCGATGTCATTCTCGTGGGTGAGATGCGGGACTACGAGACGATTGAGACCGCGATCACCGCAGCCGAGACCGGTCATCTTGTGTTGTCTACTCTGCACACGCTCGATGCGACCGAGACCCTCAACCGCATTGTGTCGGTCTTTCCACCGCACCAACAGAGAGCGATTCGTTTGCAGCTTGCAACTGTATTAAAGGCGGTAGTATCGATGAGGCTGGTCCGAGCGGCGGAAGCGATTCAAGGTCGCGTGCCGGCAGTGGAAGTGATGATCGTGACTCCTTTCATACGCGACTGCATCATTCATCCGGAGAAGACCGCGACGATACGCGATGCGATTGCTCAAGGAACGTCACAATACGGCATGCAGACCTTCGACCAGTCGTTGTTTGATCTGTACTCGCGCGGGTTGATAACATACGAGGAGGCATTGACCGGAGCAACAAACGCCGACGAATTCAGATTGCGAGTGTCTGGTGTAAGATCAGTATCCGACCAGGCTCGAGAAGAGATGGAGCGATCTCGCCGGCGCACGGGCTCTCTCGAAACAAACAAACCCGAAACCAAGCAGTTTGTGAATTGGCTACTAGAAGGAACAGAACAAGTAACAAGGTAGACGCGAGACGGCGACGTGACTCCAAAAAGGACCGGTCCGCCGCTGATGAAGAGGCACAGGTTAACAACCTTGATCAGCCGAGCAAAAGAGTAATGAAAGCCGCGCTCCATATTCTTGCCACTCGTTCCTGCAGTGAAGGTCAGTTGCGCGAACGGCTGAGCGCCAAAGAATGGGCGGAGGCTCGGTTGATTGAGGATTGCATCAGGCGCTTAAAACAGCTGGGATATGTTAATGATGAGCGGTTCGCGCAAGGATATGCCAACTACAGGATTGGATTGAAGCCGGTGGGTCGGGCGAGACTTGCCAGGGAACTTGCGCTTCGGAAATTATCCCGCAGCAGCATCGAAGGAGCGCTTGATGCGGTCTTTGACGAGGTACCTGAAGAGACTTTGATAGATCGCGCGATAGCGCGGCGAATGCGAACGCACGGCAGACCAGCGGATCGAGCAGCAGCGAAGCGATTGTTCGATCATCTCGTGCGTCTTGGATTCGAATACGACTTGATTGTACGGAAGCTTAACGGATTGCGAACAAACGCCGGTGACGAGTGAAGAGAAAAGAACGCTGACTGTCCCCCAAAAAGCCGCTGAAGTGGGCTCCCCGGAGATTGATTCCCCACATTCTCCCACGCTTTTGCGAATATCTAAGAGATTATGAAAACTCGCGAAAAACGTGGAGCGCCGCGCGTATCGTTCGTTTCAGATGTGGTGTGCGAAGGTTCTGGCACTCGCCTGCTTGCTAGAACCAGTGATATCAGCGTGAGCGGTGTATTTATCCATTCAAAGTCGTGTTTTGACGCAGGCTTGCTATTGCGGCTCGAATTCGACGTCGCTAAGACTCGAATCGAGACTGTCGGTGAAATATGCTACAGCATTCCGCAAGTAGGAATGGGTGTGCGCTTCATAGATCTGAAGGCCGAATTTCACGACGCCATCTCCGGATTGATTGAAGCACAACAAGAATCCCTGGAGAAAAGCAGGACGCCGGGCCGCCGTTTGACTCCAAGCGGAGTCGAGCCAGTCGACCAGCTGCTCGGTGGCGTTGAACGTGGTCATTTGTATCTGACTCACGGTGATACTGCGGGAAAATCTCTGTTTGGAATCGAGTTTCTT
This sequence comes from Blastocatellia bacterium, assembly GCA_035258805.1. Lineage (GTDB taxonomy): Bacteria > Acidobacteriota > Blastocatellia > UBA7656 > UBA7656 > Onstottus_A. The sequence continues at coordinate 17,106 of DATFWY010000117.1, forward strand.
ATCGAGGGGCTACGAAGGGGCGAGCGCGGCGCGTTGATTACCGCAAATCTGAGCGTGGATGCAATGCGCCGATTTACTCGGCTCGGTTATGACTGCCTCGAGGACCTACGTCGCGGCAGTCTGGTGCTGTTCAGGTCATCGGCCGCGCAGCGTGAACAGGTAATGGCGTTGGGTCATCTAGAGCCTCTGCTGCGCGATCTGGAACCGGTGCTCTGTAAATCATCTCCGGAACGAATCGTATTCGATCCGGTCAACGATTTGATAGCAGGCACGACCCAGAATGACATTGACGGTCGTGCAACGGAACTGTCAGCCTGGCTGAGATCGTTTGGCGCGACGGTAGTGTTGGTCGCGAACGCCGAGAACCTTGGGGTTATTGAAAGTTTGCTTCCTCTTGTAACAGAGTCATTTCGATTCGGAGTAAGAGAGAGCAAGGACCGCGTTGTTAGATTCATTGCTTTTGAGACGTCTCCGCAAATCGCCGATCAGGCGGTTCGGGTAGATCCTTCTCGTGGAATCTCTTTGTTAACGCCTCAAACAAGCGGCGAGACCTCCTTTGAGGAACCGGGGTTAGAAGCAGACAGCTCATCGTTGAGGTCCGGCCATGACGGCAGCAAGTCGCACCAGAAGGCAGAAAGTGAAATCACGAACTCCCCGAATGCGCTTGACGATGAATTGAATGATCTTTTTGAAGAAGCAGCAACAAATTACCCAGCAACTGACTCGTCAGAGTCAGGAAACGTGCACGTTGACAGCGCTTCGAAACTCTATGAAGTGCCAGGCTTCGTGCAGTGGGAGTCAGATGATCTGGTCAGCACCGACGCAAGTGAGAAAGCTCGCAATGAGTTTTTTGCTATGTTAGACGAGCTGTACAATTTCGCGTCCTCTCCTGACATAGATATTGCAGCGGCAAAACCGGAAACGATCGCTCCCATCAAAGGTCGACCTGCCGACCCGGGAACCTCGTCGGTAGAGGCTCATAGACTGGATTGACTAGTTATCAAGTTCACGAAAGAGCGAGTTGAGATATGAAAAATGATGATCGTCGTGAATCAAAGCGAATCAGCTATCTTTGCGAAGTTGAGTGCGAAGGCTTCGGCGTCGGCCGCCTCGCCACGCGAATAAACGATCTAAGCATAACCGGAGCATTCATCGATTCAATGACTTGCTATGCGCCGGGCACGACTCTAAGACTCACGTTTCACATCAAAGATGTTCAGATTACAACCACCGCCGAGGTACGCTACACGATGCCGCAGACGGGCATGGGAGTCAGGTTTCTCTCGCTGACCGCACCAGCTCAGGCTGCACTCGAGAGCCTGATCGAAGGAAAGCCGTTGAGCATTACAGTCGCGGATTCGCAGCGAGACAGCGCTCCGGACTCGAACACACCCGATTTGCTGTTAGGAAACTTTGCTATCGTTAGCATGTTTGATGTCATACAAATCATCGAGAACAATCGACTCACTGGCGTCTTGGTTGTTAACTCGCCGGCGGTACAGGGCGAGATTCAATTCAACGGCGGTCAGATCGTTGGAGCGCAATCGGGCTTGAAGACCGGCATCGCAGGATTGAAGAGCTTTATGGATGTGACCGAAGGGACATTTGAGTTCAAGCGATCTGACGTTCAGCATCAACCAACGATCAGCGCCACAAACAATCGAACGCTTATGCTCGACCTCCTCAAGATAAAGGACGAAGACGAAGCCACGAGACTTAGCGAGTGACGGCTCAAGCGTCGTCTTCGCATCGGCTGACCTTCACCCTTCCAAAAGACTTCTGAGCATCCACGCAGTCTTCGTGCACCTGCATGCGCTGTGTAAGCAGATCCGCCGTTGCTTCATCGTTCACCCGGTCCGCGGACGGAAAAACCGAACGAGCGGTGGAGACCACTGCTTCCTGGCCTTCAACCAGGAGTCTGATCATTTCCTCGGCTTTGGGAACGCCCGGTGTTTCCGTGATCGTGCTGTGAATATACAAAACAAAGTTGCGATAAGTGAAATACTCTGGTCATCGACCTGCTGGCGGAAACCTTGACGCTCTTTTCTGCATCTTAATGCGCCGGGTGGCTCTCATCCCGAGTTTTAATGAAGACCTATGGAACTGGCGATTTTTGAATCTCGAAGATTCTTCCTGTTGCGGTCGCTACAGGCGATAGCAGCATCGGTCCTTTATCGAAGATCTGCATCAGTAAACGGGTTAACAGCCGTGCAGGCAAAGCTTCGGTTGCTCGAACCGGCGATCATCGTAATCAAGAGTAAACGCGTCCTGGAGCTTTACTCATCGGGGAGACTGATCAAAAAGTATCGGGTAGGGCTGGGTCTAAGCCCCGAGGAAGACAAGGTACGAGCCGGCGATCGGCGTACGCCGGAAGGTGAGTTCTATATCTGTCTTAAGAATCCTCGAAGCCAGTTCTATCTCTCACTACAACTAAGTTACCCGAATGCAAAGCACGCCGCGCGGGGACTTCGTGATGGGTTGATTACACCCGAGCAATACCATCAAACTCTCAACGCCCTTAACAGAAAGCGCGTGCCCCCGCAAAACACAAGATTGGGCGGCGAGCTTTTTATTCACGGAAATGGCTCGCAGAATGATTGGACCTGGGGATGTGTAGCGCTTGACGATGGCGATATGCGAGAGCTCTACGATGCAATTTCAATCGGCACCCCAGTGACCATCAAACATTGATACGCTGGGAAGCTGTTAATTGACCTGATCGATCTCTTATCAAGTGAGTGTGAGAGTGTTTAGATGTTGACGATGCCGTCGGGCTTTTAGCCGATGGTATCTTTGGAACTCGTTCCTCCTGTTAGGTCGAACCAGAAACTCCATCTTCGAACTACCTCAGAAAAAAGCCTTCCGCCAGCGGATCGTCCGGTGCGATCAGGAATTCATTTCTCGCGGTAATAAAAGCCGAACCCTCAACTTCTGGAATCACCGCCGCATAGCCCCCGAATGTCGTTTCCCTGGCAACCCGTCCGGTGAAACAAGTCCCAATCAAACTCTCGATAACGAATGCCTCCCCGACAGGCAATTTTCCTTTTGCGTGCTCCAGCGCCACGCGCCCGCTTACGCCCGTACCCGTTGGCGAACGATCGACTTCTCCTTCCGCAAAGATGCATACGTTCCTGCTGTCGCTTCCGTCAGCGAGAGCAGAACCGTCGAGGATAGTGCCATACAGAAAACTTAGATCTTCTTCGAAGGGATGCCTGATTTGCCTCGAATTCATAACAGCGCGTTTGATCGCCATTCCAACGTCAATCAACTTGCGAAAGTCCTCAGGTATAACCCGCACTCCAAGCTGCTCGGCTTTACAGTACGCATAGAACGCACCGCCAAACGCGATGTCATACTTGACTTCTCCAATTCCGCTTACGTTGACAGACTGCTCGACGGCGTAAGCGAACGATGGAACATTCTCGAAAGCCACGCTGCGAACTCGCTTGCCATCCATTCGAGCCCTGGCAGTTACCCGCCCTGCAGGTGTGTCCACACGAATTATCTCGCGCGGTTCAAGCATTCCGGTTTCAAGCAAAACGGTCACCAGCGCGATAACGCCATGGCCGCACATAGTGCTGTAACCCTCATTGTGCATGAAGAGCACGCCAAGATCCCCATCGGGTGTAACTGGTTCAGTCAGTATGCAGCCGTACATATCAGCGTGGCCTCGCGGCTCAAACATCAGAGCTCGCCGAAGGTGGTCGAGATTCTGTTGGGCATACCGTCGCTTAGCGAGGATGGTATCGCCGGGGATCGGGGACAAGCCTCCGGTAATGACACGCAGCGGTTCTCCAGCAGCGTGCGCATCGATAGTCGTTATGCGGGTCCAGTCGACAGGCGGAATCCAGTTCATTTGGCGTTAAGGATCAGGTGCTTAGATTACTATCATTGTGCGGGAATCTGGCCATAAAACTTCCAGTTCGAAACGAAGTCGCGCGTCACTTTCTGATTCGTCAAACTCGCTCGCACCAACTCGATAGGAATCCGGTTCTCCTTTAACACGGCATCGTGAAATGCCCGGTTGGCCATCTTTCCTGAATCGACGAGCTCGTGACGCAGAGCGCGCACCTGCAAACCGCCAAGCAGGTACGCGCATTGATAGAGCGGTCCGTAAGCTCCTCCAAAGGAACGACGCACTTCGGCGGTTGCATTATCCACTTCGTGACCAACCTTCTTCACCAATAGATCGATGCATTCCTGAGGTGTCATTTTCTCCAGATGAAAACTCAGCGAAAAGATGATCCGCGCCGAGCGGTGCATTCGCCAGAACAGCATCCCAATCCTATTCTCCGGTGACTTGGCGAAATTCATATCCCAAAAGAGCATCTCCCAGTACAAGGCTCCTCCTTCGCCCCAGAAGGGCGTAGTGAAAAGCTGACGGTAGGGCTTGTATCGAGCCGCCATAAAGCCTTGCAGATGATGTCCGGGAATCAGCTCGTGAAAAACAGTGGCTCGGGAAAAGTGGATGTTGTTCCCGCGCATGCTCATCATCTTCGCTTCGTGCCCCATTGTGTTTGTAGGATAGGACACCTGAATAGTCTCGCCTCCGAGAAAGAAAGGGCTAACCAGCTGACGTTCCGGAGACATCATCTCCATTCGCCAGGTGTCGCGTGCCAATTGAGGTACTGTAACCAGGTCGTGATCGTCAACGAACTTGATTGCTTCGACCGCGAGCTCGCGAATTAAATCGGGCTGCTTGCCGGGTTCGACGTATAGTGTCTTTACATATTCGAGCGCCTTCATCCAGTCGTCGCCGTATCCGAGTTCTCGCGACGCTCGCTTCATTTCACTTTCGCACCAGGCATATTCCTTGTTGGCAATCGCGATCAGTTCTTCCGGCGTGTAAGGAATCATCTCGTAAGCGAGTTCGCTCATAAGCGCATCGTGCCCGATCGGATCGCCGACGATTTCAGTATTGTCCCCCGGCTTTAGTCCGAGAATCTTCTCACGGAGGAGAGCGGCGTACTTCTCAAGAGACTGATCGACCGACTTGTAGGGTTCGCTAACCCACCAAGTGAACATCGGATCATACCCATTGTAAAAGGCATACCAGCTCTTTAATGTATTGCGCAGGCTTGTCACGCTTGCGACTGCACGATAGGCAACTGTCTTCTTCGGTTTGATGGCGTCTGCTTTCGCATCGGCTTTGAGTCCGGCCTCCACCGCTTTGCTCGTCGCATCGATTTGCTTAGACATTCGGGTAAACAGCGATGCGATCTTCGGTGACTCGATTGCTTCCATCCGGCGGCGTGAATCCTCGAGATCGGTGATTGTTTGTGCGAACGGAATAAGTGGTGCTACTTCAGCCAGCGCCTTTGACTGCAAGTCCAGTTGACGCAATTCATGCTCGAGGTGGTTCTTAAAGAGCAGGTAGTCGATTCGCCCATCCTGACTCATTCGATCGAAATCGAGTTTGGTGAGTGCTGTTAGCCACTCGTTGTAGAATCGCCTCATGCGAGTCTGCCGGGCGCCAGACGCTTCAACGGAATAAAAGCGCAAAAGGCTGCCGCGGTCCGAGGTATACCGTTCGATGACGGAGCGCATCTCGCTGGGTTTCGAGTCGGTGTCGTTCAAATCGAGGGTCGCAACACTTGTCCTGGTGGTTTTTCCATCCGCCGTTCCATGCTTCTGCTGAGTTTCTTTTGCGGAGACTGAACCGAACCACACGGAACCCGCGAGCATCGCTACTATACCGGCGGTCACAGTGAGTTTAATTCTGGGCATCACATTCCTCATGTACCGTAGACTTTCCAGTCTGCGGAATCTGCCTTCTCCCACACCAATTTGAACCGGGAATCCAATGACGGATTTCTGCGACTAAGATAAGTGTGAAATAGTAATATTTGATACATGCGCAGACTAGACAGTCTACGCTCCACCGTGGACAGTCTACGCTACATCTATGCCCGTTCTTTGTTGAACGTCATTGTTTCGGGGTTCCACTCATAACCTCGGTTCTCGAAATAACTCAGATTCGTCAACAAAGCCGGTCCTGCCGCACGGAATCCAAATACAGCGTCTTCGACTACGGGCTTTCGTGATCGCATTCCTTCAAAAAACGCATTGAAATGATCGACCGAATCGCTGTACCCGGGTGGCGGCGCGTAGGTGTCCTGGGTTGCAGCCGCGATCTCCTGTTTGTTCTCAGGATACTTCGCGCGATACTCCTTCAAGAACGCTTCCTGAGTAGCCTTTGGGAAAGTATCGATCGTGTAGCCGGGTTCCTTCGCACGCTGCTTCTTGTTCAAGGTCACGACGCCTGCCAGGGTCATTACGCCTTCGCTGCCGATGAACCGGAATCCTGAGCTTTCGTTTGCGCCAGCCGCGAAGTTAACCCTCATGGTCAGGTTGAATGCCGGGGTAGTTGCGGTCCTGGGATAATCGCATAACGCCAGCATTACATCCGGTACATCCCGCCCGTCCTTCCAGTAACGGGTGCCACCAGTGGACATCACCCGTGTCGGGCCTGTGGTTCCGACCACATAATGCAAACCGGAAAAGAGGTGAACGAAAAGATCTCCTCCTATTCCAGTGCCGTAGTCGCGGTAGTTGCGCCAGCGAAAGAACCGCGTGGCGTCAAATTCACGCCTGGGCGCTTCACCTAGAAAACGATCCCAATCAACAGTCGCTGGCGAGGCATCAGGGGGAATTGAATATTGCCATGCGCCGATGGCACTGCTTCGATCCCACCAGGCCTCGACCATGTTCAACTCGCCAATCGCTCCAGATGCGAGCAGCTCTTTAGCTTTCTTGTAGACGATCGAGCTGACGCGTTGGCTTCCTACCTGAAATATTCGGTTATTCTTCTGCGCGGTCTCAATAACGCGCTTGCCTTGCTCCAGCTGCTGAACCATTGGCTTTTCGCAATAGACGTCCTTGCCCGCCTTCATCGCGTCATTCGAGATGCGCATATGCCAGTGATCAGGCGTCGCGATCACGACCGCATCCACATCCGACCTTGCAAGAACCTCGCGATAATCACGCGTCGTGAATAGCTGATTCCCCCAAATCTCTTTAACGCGAGCCAGACGTCCATCATACAAGTCGGCGACCGCAACAAGCTCAGTACCGGGAACCTTTAAGGCTTCACGGGTGTCTCCCATCCCCTGCCCGCCAGCGCCGATAAGGCCCAGCCGGATCTTGTCGCTTGGTGCAATGCGCTCCGACGGCCGAAGCTCATTCGCAGCGAGGATGGTCGTTGAGGTTGACGCGACTAAACCGGCAGCGGTGGTGAGCTTGATGAAGTCTCGTCGAGAGGTCTTTCCAGTCGAGTGCATTTTGAATTCTCCTTGAGACATTGAGTCATTGAAAAACATTGAAACATTGAAACATTGAATCATTGAGTCATTGAATCATTGAGTCATTGAATCATTGAAACATTGAATCATTGATAGTCATTGAATCATTGAGTCATTTGAATCATTGAAACATTGAATCATTGAATCATTGAGTCATTGAATCATTTTAAAATGCGCCCATTTTTCTTGATGTCTCATTGTACCAATGACTCAATGACCCAATGATTCAATGACTCAATGACCCAATGACTCAATTCCGTGCTAATCTCCCATTAAGGAGGATGACGTGAAAATAAAGCGACTCGGGCGTACCGGACTAAAGGTCACGGAAGTTTGCCTCGGCACAATGACTTTTGGGCATCAATGCGATGAAAAAACTTCCTTTCGCATAATGGATGAGGCTGCCGAGGCGGGAGTTAATTTTATCGATACTGCCGATGTGTATCCTGTACCGGTTTCGCTGGAAAGCAGCGGAAAGACGGAGGAGATCGTCGGGCACTGGTTGAAAGGAAAGCGCGACGACTTCATCCTGGCCACAAAATGCAGAATGCAAATGAGCGCGAGGCCGAATGATGTAGGACTGTCGCGGAAACATATTTTATCCGCAATCGACGCCAGCCTTGCCAGACTCGGCACTGATTACGTCGACTTGTATCAGGTCCATGCGCCGGACCCGCAGACGCCGATCGATGAGACGCTCAGGGCTCTTGACGACGTAGTCCGCAGCGGCAAAGCGCTCTATATTGGTTGCTCTAACTTTCAGGCCTGGCAATTAGGCAATGCGCTATGGACTAGCGACCGACTCGGGCTCGCTCGATTCGATTCGGTGCAGCCGAGGTACAATCTTCTCTTTCGCGAGATCGAACACGAGTTATTTCCTCTGTGCGTGGACCAGGGCGTTGGCGTAATCGTGTACAACCCCCTTGCTGGCGGATTTCTAACTGGGAAACATCCTCGAAACGCACCGCCGGCCGATAACACGCGTTTCGCTGTCGCCGGAAAATTGTATCTTGATCGCTATTGGAACGATGCCAGTTTCGACGCGGTCGAAAGGTTGCGGATATTCTTTGAATCGCGGGGAAAATCGCTTACACACGTGGCGATTGCCTGGGTTTTGAAAGAGCGGGCCGTCGCATCTGCAATTGTGGGAGCGACGAGCCCCGAGCAACTCAGGGATACGCTGGGAGGTGTCAATCTGGAGCTCGATGACGAGGAGAGGGGTTTGCTGGACGACATTTGGTACGAAGTGCCGCGCGCTCGCGATCCACGAATTGCGCTGAGATAGGGATTGGGGGTTAGGGTTGGGGATTGGGAGTTGAGGATTGGAGGTTAGGGAGCCGGGGTTGGGGACCTAACGCCCCAACTACTAACCGCTAATCCCAACCCCTGACCCCCACTTCATTGACACCTATGTCCCCAGGCGTGTAATCTACTCGGTCCGATAAAGTTAATTGGAGGTCTTTAGTGGCACAGGTTAAGGTTCACGATAACGAGAGTATAGAGAGCGCGATACGACGCTTTAAGCGCCAGGTTGCCCGCGAAGGAATTATCACTGATACCAAGAAGCACGCATTCTATCTGAAACCCGGAGAGCGCCGTCGTTTGAAGTCTCAGGTTGCGAGACGCCGAGCCAGGAAGAGCCTTCGTAAACGTAATACCCCGCACGAAGAATAGATAAGAATTGAAACATTGAGTCATTGACTCATTGAAACAACTAGCATAATCGTTCAATGTTTCAATGAGTCAATGTTTCAATGACTCAATTCTTCAATTCTTATTCCGGCGCTGCTAACAGCCTTTGCAGCGCCTCTTTCATCTGAGATCTCGACTCTTCATCTTTCTCATTTGCTACCGCTTCGGTTAACGCCGGTACGCCTCGTTTGTCACCAACATCCGCCAATGCAAGCGCGGCGGCCAGCTTCACCATTCGCGACTCATCCTTTAGCGCCTGCACCAAAGGATCTACCGCCCGCTTGTCCCGAATATCGCCCAGAGCAGTCGCAACAGCCGCCCGCACGTCAGGGGCTTCATCCCGAAGTGCGGCAATCAGCGCCGGCACTGCTCGGGGTTCCTTCAACGATCCAAGCCCCATTGCAGCCGCACCGCGTACCGTCGAATTACCATCCCGCAGAGAGGTTGTGAGCGGATCCAAAGCCTTCGGGTCACCCAGTTGACCGAGAACCCTCGCCGCGGCCGCGCGCACAAACGAAACGTCGTCGGTGAGCATTGAGATCAATGGTTCTACAGCTCGCTTGTTACCGAGCTGTCCCAATGCGTTAGCAGCAGACGCGCGAACATCGCCCTCCTGATCCTTCAACGCGGCGATCACCGCATCAACCGCTCGAGGGTCACCGGATTCGGCCAATTGATCGATAGCCTCCCGCCGCTCCGCTGTTTTTCGTCCCTTTATTTGCTCCAGCATTCGGTTGACATCGTCGGATTTTCGCGGCTCCGCGTTCGTGCGCTGTTGCGCTGGAACAGAATCCTGGCGAGACCATGCCACCAAATCTGTTGCAGAGATAACGACAAACAGTGTGAGGATCACAAACTGCTTCATAAAGAATCTCTATCCTGGGGGAGAATGAGATGAGTTATTCAACAGATTTCTCTCAAAAAACTGCGTCCGGCCTGTAGCGTCAGTCCAAAGTTCTCGGCGATAGTCTGACCAATATCCGCGAGCGATGTACGAACGCCGAGATCTACTCCAGGGCGCGCTCGTTTACCCCAACCCAATACGGGGACGTATTCGCGAGTATGATCAGTCGAAATGTCTCCGGGATCGCAGCCGTGATCTGCGCTTATCACAAGTAAATCATCATCCCGCATTGCGCTTTGAATCTCCGGAATCCGCTTATCGAATTCCTCGAGTGCTCGCGCATAGCCTTCAAGATCGTTTCGATGGCCGTAGAGCATATCGAAGTCTACTAGGTTAGTGAAGATCAGACCCATCCCGCTTGACGAAAGAGCTCGAAGCGTTTGATCGACGCTCGCGTGATTGTTACCCGCCTTCAACTCTTCTGTAGTACCTCGATGACAGAAGATTGATCCGATCTTGCCGATCGCCGCAACCGCAAAGCCCGCCGCTTTCAATCGATCGAGAAGCGTTTCCTCTGGTGGATCGATCGCGTAGTCCTGGCGCGCCTCAGTTCGGCGGAAATCTCCGGGTTCGCCGACAAATGGGCGGGCGATGACTCGGCCAACTTCATCCTGATCGGTGAGCTGTTCCCGAGCAATCTTGCACCATCCATAGAGCTGTTCCAGTGGAACAACCTGTTCGTGAGCGGCTATTTGAAATACGCTGTCCGCCGATGTGTAGACAATTGGACAGCCGGTTTGAACGTGCTCTGCCCCAAGCTCCTTGATTATTTCGGTTCCCGAAGCGGGTTTGTTACCCAGGACCTTTCGCCCAATCGCTCGTTCAAATGGTTCGATGATTCTCCCAGGAAAACCATTTGGGTATGTTGGAAAAGGTCGTTTGGTGATTATCCCGCCCATTTCCCAATGTCCTGTTGTGGTGTCCTTTCCGCGCGATGACGTCGCCGCCTTCCCAAACACGCCCTGTGGGTTCGCTACGGGTTCGACGGGCAAACGCCGGATATTTGCTAGTCCAAGGCGCTGCAAGTTTGGGATCTGGACTCTTCGAGAAGCGAGCGTATGTCCTAAGGTATCAGCGCCGGAATCGCCGTAGTCCGCGGCATCCGGCATCTCGCCAATACCAACGCTATCGAGTACCATCAAAATTATTCGATTGAAGCTTCGGGAACTCATCTGCTCTTCCGGTGGCGGCAAACCAAATGCGTCACGAATAATGTGAATGTAGAACGAGAAACAAATTGCATGTCAAACTTGTGCTGTCCGGAGCGATTCTAAGTCTGACCGGATGAATTATCAACGCGCGGGCTTCGTCAAATCCATTGAGCGTGAAACAGGGGTATCCTGGATAATGTGGCCTCAACGACAATCCGTAGCTTCAGGCGGTGAGTAAGACAAAGTTCGCTTTCGATATGCACAACTATACCGGTCCTCACGACTACTTTAACGACGACTATGTCGACGAATGGGCCTCAGTCGCTAATTCAAAACACCCGTTCCGACACGTGTTGGTGTCCACCGGCACTTTTGGATTTGTGGAGGCTTCGGTCGCAAAGAGGAATTCACTTCGAGAGCCGCGCCCGTATAAGCTCCGAAACCGCGCAGTACAAATCGTCGATTACCGCGGCACATTCAGAGCCTTTGTGGAAGCCGATTGCTTCGAGGGTCAACAGGTCCAACCGGCGACGATCCGCCTGATCTATTTCGTCAAAGAACGATAGCACTGGACGACGCGACAATTGCAAAAGCGCTGTCTCCAGCTCCTGTTTGAGCGAGGCGGAAAGTTTTTGCGGGTCCGGCAGCATTATGTTCTCCGCGACAACGACATCGATATCCGCAATTGCCTGAGCCCCTGTCATCTGACGACAAGTCACCTCGGCGTAATAACGAGACCACGTTGAGTTAAGAAGTGCGGCAAGCATCAGAACAGAAACGCCCGGACGCGGAAAAACTCCGTAAAGCTTCTTGTCTTCGTAGACTCGGGCTCGGTTCAACGCGACCAGCCAACGCTCGCCGACTTTTGAGGGAAAGATCAGCGGCGCGGGTTTCATACCCCTTGCGGCCGAATACCACGGCTCTCGATTCGAACACGTCGGCCGGAGATGAAATCCCGCTTGTTCACCGCTGCGGATGTATTCCAGTGCCTCAGTGCCTTCGAGTTCCTCGGGTGTCAGTGAGCAATCAAACAACAATCGACGCGGTTTAACTCGATCGATCTCAATAGCGGTAATCTCCTTCAAAGAGAAAACGACCGGCCTAAGCAGCTCAGATTCGATTTTCAAAAGGCGTCCGGTGGAATCGCGCACCGTTGTAAGCTTGCCATTAAGACAACCAAAATCTTGCGCACTATGATCCTCCGCTACTTCTATTTCGGCCTGATCGACGTTGTTCAGATAGAAAAACTCGTTTGCTCCGGTGGTGATGCCTCGACGAACTGAAGCAACTGTCCCCAGGGTCAAAAGATCCGGTGTTTTGTCATTCACGCCCGTCTTTTTCCCAGCGGTTGTTTCCGTGTCCTCCCTGAAATAAAAGAACTCGTTAGCGCCTGTCTTAACACCAAAACGGACCTTGGCGACATCAGAAAGGCTCAGCATACTCGATCGACCCTGCTTAAGGATGTTGAAGAAGACTTCATCTGCTCTCAAAAACTTACCCCATCCCTGAGCTGATGATTCGAATAGCTTGCCAATCACAAACTCCGAACGTGACAGGTCGGATTGAGCGATGCACCGGGCTCGATGCGACCTGTCAGAAGAAAAGTTGGCGTCAAGAATGTGCTTCGCCAGGTGCCACTCGGGATAAAGCTCTGCATTCTCTGCATTCTCATTGCGGTATTCGTCCAGGACTTCATCAAGCGCCCGATTGAAGCGAACAAATTTAACTGAGTTGTGTTCCAGTTCGTGACGATTGGACTCGCGTTCGAGCAGCGTGATGCAGGTGTTGATCGAGGCATCCGCAAAAAAACTCTCAGCAGCTGATTCGATCACAGCGATCACTCGAAAGTTTGCCAGCAGAAACTCGCGCAATGCCGCGCCGTATCCCGCATCAAGCCAGCTGCTGGCTGTTAAATATGCAATGCGTCCGCGGTCCGCGAGGAATCTAATCGAATGGGCGAAGAAATATACGTAGATATCGGAGCGGCGGGACCAGCGCGGCCAAAAGATTTCGGGAGAGGCAACTCGATCTCGGGCAAGCTGGGCTTCTATGAGACGCTTGCCCTCTGCCCCGATTAGCTCCTGGCGGATGTACGGCGGGTTGCCAATCAGCGCATTGAACTCCAGCGGGAACCTCGACAGTGCATCGAGGGTCGTGCCGGGAGCAATGGCGAAGAAATCGGCTGCTGCAACACAGGCCCCGGTTTGTTTCGCGATGGATACAGCGTCGGATGAACGTTCAACTCCAAAGACTTGAGCTGAGAGGTCTGACGAATTTGACTCCTTCAAAGCCAACGCGCGTTTGAGCGCCAATGCCGACTCCAGGATTCTTCCGTCTCCACAACTCGGATCGAGGACAAGATCGACAGGTGTCCGAACTGCCAGCGCCGCCAACAGTCGCGCTACGTGAAGAGGAGTGTAGTGCTGGCCATAGCGATGTTTCTCGTTTCTAGCTGTTGCCATTTGAGATTTCGATAGAGCTAAGGGTGACACTGATACTTGTAGCTCGTGCAGCCGCACCTCTACAATTATTTGTGTCTTTGCGGAACTTGGTGACTTTGCGAGAAACCTGAATCTCAATTTGAGAATCTCAAGGTGGGTTTCTCGCAAAGGCGCTAAGATCCGCAAAGACGCAAAAAAGAGCGGGCTCAGTGTACCGCAGAAAAAACGGATGGTGAAAGAGCACATAATCGAACATCTCAAGCAGATGCCGTTTACTCCCCCCCCGCGCCTTCGGAACGGCCATGCGCAGACGCTCGCCGGTACCCTGATTCCCCGACGGTTCAAAGCCGTATCCGAAAACTCCCAGGCGCGTTTCTTCGACACTGCGCCCGGCGTGCGTGTGCTGGCTCAATGCTCGTGGCAGGAGGATCCGGGTTCCAGGCCAACACTAGTGCTGTTGCACGGCATGGAAGGCTCAACCGAATCCCGCTACATGCTAGGGACCGCCGAGAAGGCTCTGGCAGCCGGTTTCAATGCGGTACGCGTTAACACTCGAAACTGCGGCGGGACTGAGCACCTGACCTCCACACTCTACCACGCAGGACTAACGGAGGACCTGCGACATATCGTGGATGAACTCTACGAGCGGGATGGTCTTAATGAGGTTCATATTGCCGGGTTTTCGCTGGGTGGTAACGTGGTGCTCAAGCTCGCCGGCGAATACGGTGAAGCTTCACCTTGGCACCTCAGGAGTGTTAGTGCAGTGTCGCCATCAATAGATCTGAGCGCCTCTGCCGATGCGATTGAGCTGCGATCGAACATCATTTACAACATGCGATTTGTTTGGAGTCTCAGAAACAGAATGCGCCGCAAGGCTCGATTGTTTCCTGATCGATATGATGAGTCCAGCTTGCGTGGGGTCTGGTCGATCAGAAAATTTGACGATGTGTATACTGCTCCACATTCGGGGTTTGGCAACGTTGCGAACTACTATGCGCGAGCCAGCTCTCTTCAGTTTATCAGCCGAATCAGCATCCCGACGTTGATCATTCATGCGCAGGACGATCCGTTCATACCATTCGAGTCGTTCAAGCATCCCGATATCCAAACAAATCCCAACGTGGTACTTCTGGCGCCTGAGCAGGGCGGACACGTCGGATTCATATCAGCTGATAAAGAGGGTGAAGATCGTTTTTGGGCCGAAACAATGATCGTGGAATTCTTAAAGCTGATAAAAGAGGACGAATGTATTTAGGCTTGTGGTTGTTGGCGTCTCCGAGAGATTAGTCCGCTCGGCCGGTCCAAGCTCCTGTCGAGGGTTTGACATGGAACTGGCGAAGGTGGCACTTGGCAGAATTGAAGGAACTGTTTCGCGCAACGACGCAAAGTTTAGTCCGTGTTATTTCGCAAAATCGCAAAGTTTTCGCAAAAGCGTCAAAAATCGCCCCACCGCAGAAGTTCTTCTTGGTTCTCTAACTTGCTTTGTGTTGAAATAGCTCAATGCTCAACTTTGCCATAAGCGTAGCCAAAGACGCGGGACGTCTTCTTCGCGATCGAGTCGGCACAAGGATCGACATTGACCATAAAGGTTCAATTAATCTCGTCACCGACGTTGACCTGGCCAGCGAGAAGCTGATTCGAGAAGCCATATCGACTTACTACCCACGACACGAAATCCTCGCCGAGGAAGGCGGGCTTTCGGAAAGCGGCTCCGAGTATCGGTGGATCGTCGACCCACTGGATGGAACAACCAATTACGCACACGGTTATCCGATCTTCTGTGTCTCAATCGCTCTGGAATGCAGGGGCGAGGTTGTGCTCGGCGTGGTGTATGACCCGATGCGAGACGAGTTGTTCGCTGCGGAGCGTGGAAACGGCGCGACACTCAACAACAGATCAATACGCGTTTCCCAAACAGCCGAGTTGATGCAGGGGCTTCTGTCCACTGGTTTCCCATACAACATCAAGACTTCGCAGCTGACGAATCTGGATCACTGGTCAAATTTTGCAATGAATGCTCAGGCATTGCGCAGGGACGGCGCCGCGGCGCTGGACCTCTGTTATGTTGCATCGGGGCGCTTTGATGGATTTTGGGAATTAAACCTTTCGGCGTGGGACACCGCGGCAGGGGTCTTGATCGTGAGCGAGGCGGGCGGCCAGGTAAGCAATTTCAGGGGTGGTCCCTTTTCCAATTACAAGCCCGAAATCGTGGCGAGCAATGGTTTGATACACGAAAGCATGCTGCGAGTTTTGAATTTGAAATAGGACAGACAGGACGGATAGGACAGACAGAACGTATAGGACAGACAGAACGTATAGGACCAACAGGTCCTCGATGACCTATTAATAATGACCAAAACTGAAATCAGGATACCGGCTTCCACGTCAAACCTGGGCGCCAGCTTTGACGCCTGCGGTCTGGCGTTGTCGCTGTTCCTGACGGTCACCGTCGAAAAACGCACTAGTGGATTCGACCTGATTCCATCCGGTGAAGGGGAAGAAACAGTACCTCGAGATGAATCAAATCTGATTCTCCGCGTTGCCCGATCAGTGAGTGATCTGCGTGGCAATAAGATCGAAGGCGCGCGATTGCACGTGAACAATCAAATTCCACTTGCGCGAGGTCTGGGCAGCAGCAGCGCGGCGATCATCGCTGGCCTCTCAGTCTATGAAAGGCTGACGGGAGACGAACTGAGCGAAGAAGAACTATTCTCTTACGCTTTGCGATTCGAAGATCACGGCGATAATCTCGCGCCCAGCTTGCTCGGAGGATTGGTTGTTGCATGCGTAGTGGACCGAATGGGACAGGGACGTTCTCTGACCACCGTCAAACGTGAGTGGCCGGCCGATGTGAAAGTCGTCTTATGTATTCCGGAATACGAAATGGACACGGTTCAAATGCGCAGCGTTCTGCCACGTGAAGTGACTTTGGCCGACGCGGTCTCGAACATCCAAAGAGCCGCGTTGCTACAAGCAGTGATTTCTGAACAACGCTTTGATCTGTTGAGCGAAGCTATGCGCGACCGGTTGCACCAACCTCACCGGGCGGCGCATTGTCCGGGAATGACCGAGGTCCTTCGGATGAATGAGCAGACCGGTGATTATCCGGGTTTGTTAGGGTTGGCAATGAGCGGCGCAGGGTCAACCGTAATCGCGTTCGCCTCGGAGAATTTTGAGTCGATTGGCGTCGAAATGGCTAACCGCTTTCTTGAGCAAAAGGTCACAGCGCGGTGGATGGATGTAGCGATCGACAATCGGGGACGTGTTGTCAGGGAGATTGCCGGTTGATGTGTATTCCTATTCCCAGGCTAGTGTTGGCAATTGCGATCGCAGCATTCGCTTTCGCGCTGGGTCTCCCGAGCATTGCCCTGGGGTTGAGCGGAAGACAGAGCCAGACGGCGCCAAAGGTTAGCCCGGAGTTTCAGCCCGAAATCTCACAACTGGCTTCTAGTGGACTGCGACTGAAAGAGGTGCTGGAAGCAAACCTGGAAGGAAGCGGGCGTCATCTTGCGGCGATCTTTCAACGCGAAAAGCCGAAGGCTCCCAATGAGGCGTTCGAATTTAGGATCATTGAGAGTGATGGGCAGAGTACTAGAACGATCTTTAAACGGGCTGATTTCTTTTTCTCTTTCTTGCTGGCTGGTCAACCGAACCGGTTGAACGCCACTGACATCAATGGGGATGGTCTCAAGGAGATCGTGGTCCAGAGTTCGAGTGGAGGAAACTGCTGGAGCTGCAACCCAACTGAGATCTACCAGGTGCGCAATCACAAAGGGGAATTGCTGGCAGCAGCCCCGGTTCAGAGGCTTGCTGATTTGAATGGAGATGGTGTCCTGGAATTGTTGATTACCGACGCGCGTTGGGAATCCTACGATGACCTTTCACACGCGGCCTCACCTGGGGCAGTGATGGTGTACGCCTGGAGGAACGGCCGGTACGTGTATTCTGCGCGTGATTTCGGCGAGTTTTATAAGGACGAGATCGACAAACTGAGAGCGTCCATCGAAGGCTCAAAATCACAGATAAATGCGGCGGATGAGTATTCTGATGAGGTCTATGTCGGGTTAGCGATTGGGCTGGCGATTACGTACACGCACATGGGTGAGCCTGAGCAGGGTTTGAAGGAAATGGAAGCGCTATTGCTGGCGAATTCGAAATCAGCTGCGCAAACCAAACATCGCACGGTAATTTTGGAAGACTTCAAGAAAGGCGAAAGTGGGAAGAAACTTCGTGAGATGAAATATGGAGACCCGCTTGCACTGTAGTCGCCGCTAAGGTCACACACGCATTTCGACTCCAACATTCCGCTCAAACACTAAAACACACCCACCGTCTCATTGACGGGCTAAGCGTTTGTTTCGATACGAAGAGAATCACCTGCACCTGCTTCAGGGAGGCTCGAAGAATCGAGAGCACTCGCGACCACGTCGTGAGTTTGTCGAGCGAGCGCACGAGCCTTCTCTTTCAACTCCAGCCGGTTGGCTTCCTCGGAGATTTGTTGCACGTCGATGGGCGGATGATACGTTATCGTTAGTTTCCCAGTTCGTGGGAAGATTTTTCCAACCGGCCAGATCGTCTCCCCACCCTTGATCGTTACCGGCACGATTGGAACACCGTGGTTGAGCGCCAATCGAAACGCACCCATCTTAAATGGCATTAACTTCAGCGTTCGAGTTCGCCCGCCTTCCGGGAAAATCACCAGCGCTCGGTTTCTTCGAATCATTTCGATTGCTTCACGTTGTGCCGAAGCATCTGCAGCGACATCGAGGTTGACTGGAAAGGCTCCGAACATGCGCATCAACAAGCCAAGCACAGGAATCCGAAACGGCTTGTGCCATGCCATGTAGTACACCCGCCTGGGCATAGGAATAGTTATCCAGATCGGATCGGCATAAGTGATGTGATTCGGCGTGATGATGCAGGCTCCCTCCCGCGGGATGTTGTCGACACCGTGAAATTCGATCTTGAAGGCCAGACGACAAAACCACCAGACGAATGGCGTGAGCAAGGTGATTAGAAATCGCATCATCTAAGAGCGTTTACCTGCAGCGAATGTAAGTTGAGTCATTAAACAATGCGCTCCGGTAATGCCGCAAGCGTTTATGGAGTCCTCGGAAGATCTGGTGTGAATAAGATTTGCTCTGTTACATTGGAACCACAAAAGTGACTGACCACAAATCACAAATCGAGTACTTGATCGAACGGCTAACGCCGCAACTTGACACCCACCAGATCGGAAACGTGAACTACGCCTACGAGGTTGCTGCGGACGCACACTCCAATCAGACGCGCGACGAGGGCACGCCTTACATCGTTCATCCTGTACGCGTCGCGGTATCGCTGGTGGATGAACTCAGTTTGTTTTCGCCCAATCTGATTTGTTCAGCACTGCTTCACGATGTGATTGAAGATAGCGAGATCACTCGCGCGGACATTGCGCGGATGTTCAATGAAGAGATCGCCAATGTTGTATGGCTCCTTACAAAGCTGAAAGAGGTGCGTCTTTCAGACTATCTTGCGCGGATCGAAGCAGCAGCAGACACGGGAGCGCCAATTGTAAAACTCTGTGACCGTCTCGATAACCTGCGGTCCGTAGTTTACAGCCCGAGGCTTGAAAAGAAGCGACGGTATATTCGAACGACCGAAGAACTCTATCTACCGCTCGCCGCGCGCACCAACAGCTATCTTCATAACGAGCTTAAACGGTGGCTTGAAGAGGCTCGCGACGATCTGTCGCGATTCGAATCCGCGAGTCCGCGCTAAAATTCGGCAGCTGCGGCGAGTGAGTTAAGAGCAAAAAAACCGCTTCGTATAAACTAAGTCATCAAAGCCCTTAAGTTACTGATTTCCCGCCAGCTTACGTGCCTTCTGCAGTTTGAAAAAATGGCCTTTGTTTAGTACAATTTCAGTTGCTAACTAAATCGAAAAAACCTTGTCAAACGCCCGCTGAAAGAAGAAAAGATGGCCCCCAAAACTGCCACGCAAGCAAGCCTGGAATGGACGGCGTGCGCGGCAAAAAGTCGTATGCAAACCTGATTAGTTACTGTCAGTACGCAGGATAAAAGCAATTACGCGAACCAAGATCTAACGGAGAGTTGAAGAATGTCTGAAGCGGCACACAAGTTTCCCGTAAACATAGAAGAAGAAATGAAGCGAAGCTATCTGGATTACGCGATGAGCGTAATCATAGGTCGCGCGCTTCCCGATGCGCGAGACGGCCTCAAGCCCGTCCACCGGCGAATCCTTTACTCAATGCACGAGATAGGGCTAACCCCCGGGAGGCCGTTCAAGAAGTCGGCCACCGTTGTGGGCGACGTGTTGGGAAAATACCATCCGCACGGCGACACAGCGGTATACGACTCGCTCGTGCGAATGGCTCAGGACTTCTCGTTGCGCTATCCGCTGGTGGACGGGCAGGGAAACTTCGGCTCCGTTGATGGCGACCCCCCGGCTGCATATCGATACACGGAAGCTCGTCTCACGCGGATCGCGACTGAGATGCTTGCGGATATCGACAAGGACACCGTCGACTTCATTCCAAACTTTGATGAATCTCGCGAAGAGCCTACCGTCCTTCCTACCAGGTATCCGAATCTGCTGGTCAACGGCTCAGGCGGGATCGCCGTCGGAATGGCCACCAATATCCCTCCTCATAACTTGAGCGAAGTGATCGAAGCCACGATCTATCTCATCCAGAACCCAAATGCTCGACTGAAGACCCTGATGGGAATGCTGCCAGGTCCGGATTTTCCAACCGGCGGATTCATCTATGGGCGCGAGGGGATCAGACACGCTTATGAGACTGGTAGAGGAATGGTGGTCATGCGCGCGCGTGCCTCGATTGACCGAGTGGGTCGCTCCGGCGAACGCATGGCGATCGTGGTAACCGAGATTCCTTATCAGGTCAACAAGGCTAAGCTGCTGGAGCGCATCGCCGAGCTGGTGAACGAAAAGAAGATTGAAGGCATTTCCGATCTTCGCGACGAATCGGATCGCGAGGGTATGCGCATCGTCATGGAGCTCAAACGTGATGCGATCCCTGATATCGTGCTGAATAATCTTTATAAGCTCACCCCGATGCAGCAGACCTTCGGGATGATCAATCTCGCAATAGTCAACGGACAACCGCGAGAGCTTAATCTGATCGATACTCTCAACATTTTCTTCGAGCATCGCCGGGATGTAGTCATTCGACGCACGCGCTTCGATCTGAAGAAAGCTGAAGCCCGCGCGCACATCTTGGAGGGATTGAAGAAGGCGCTCGACAACCTGGATGCTGTAATCACGCTCATCAGAAAATCCAAGAGCGCGCCCGAAGCCCGAGACGGCTTGATGGAGCGGTTCAAATTCAGCGAGCTTCAAGCTAAGGCCATTCTCGAAATGCAGCTCCAAAAGCTAACAGGACTCGAGCGCCAAAAGCTGATCGACGAATACAAAGAAGTCATACAGCTCATAGCTGAACTGGAAGAAATCCTTGCCAACGAATCCGTCCTGCGAAATCTGATAGTGAAAGAGTTGCGAGAAGTGCAAAAGGATTACGGGGACAAGCGAAGGACGGAGATTATAGAGTCCGGCGCCGAGCTTACCCTCGAAGATCTCATTGCCGATGAGGATATGGCGATCACTGTCACACACTCGGGCTATATCAAACGCACTCCGGTGTCGGTGTATCGAGCGCAGAGACGAGGAGGAACCGGGCGCAAAGGAGCTGCCACCAAGACCGATGATGTGGTGGATCATATTTTTGTTGCGTCGGCGCACAGTTACGTAATGATTTTCACCAGTAACGGTCAGGTGTACAGGTTGAAGGTCCACGAGATTCCAGATGCCGGCGCTGCTGGGCGCGGTAAGGCAATCGTGAACCTCGTGAACATCCCACCGGGAGAAAAGTTCGCGGGCATCGTGCCTGTTCGCGAGTTTAGCGAGGGCAAATTCGTTATTATGGCGAGCCGCAAAGGCGTGATAAAGAAGACTGAGCTTTCGGAGTTCGCGAACATTCGCAGCGGCGGTATTATCGCCATGGGCATCGATGAGAGTGATGAGCTCATTGCAGCGGAAATCACCGACGGCGAAAAGAAGATCTTCCTGGCGACTCATGAGGGCATGGCAATCTGCTTCGATGAATCCGACGTGAGGCCGATGGGAAGGCCGGCGTACGGGGTGCGAGGAATAACTCTCTCGAAAAACGACTATGTGATCAGCGTTGCCGCGGTAACCGACGACACCGAGATGCTGTCAATTTCGGAGCACGGCTACGGGAAACGCACCAGGCTTGAGGAATACCGGTTCCAGTCTCGCGGCGGCAAGGGTGTGATCAACATGAGGACCAGCGATCGTAATGGGCTGGTGGTCGCGGTGCTCCCGGTTACCAACGAAAGCCAGGTGTTGATCATTACAAACCAGGGCAAGTTGATCAGGGTCGAGGCAAAGGGCATTCGGGTGTCAGGGCGTTCGACGCAGGGCGTTAAGTTGATCGACGCGTCCGATGATGATCTCGTGACTTCGGCATCGCTAATTGAACGTCAACAGGACGCGACCGACGAACCGGAGAGCTGAGATGGTTAGGCATGGCGCCGCTTCGGAAAAGGGAACGGCGAAGCGGTCCCGACTAATCATGCCTCTGCGCCACCAACGGATAATTTTGTTGGCGGTGTCTTTGATGTTGACAGCCGCGGGCCAGGGTTGCAGCCGGAAAGTCGACGGATCGTTGACGCGAGCGGTTGAAGCGTGGGACGCCGGCGACTACAAGATGGCTGCCGAGGAGTACGAACGATATCTGGCGGAGTTCCCATCCGGAGACAAAGCGCCGGACGCACATTTCCAGCTCGCAAACATCTATTACTTCAAGTTGCAGCGCTATGACCAGGCGCGGGCGCACTACAGCTCTGTCGTTGAGCGTAGCCCTGGCTACTCGAATGTGCAGCTCGCGCGTGAGCGTCTGGCGGAAGTTCTCGGTGAAATGGGGAGGTCGTACGAAGCGATTGCCGAGTACGAGAACCTCAATCCGCAAAGCAGCGACGAACGACGTCGAATACGCCTTCGCATAGCAGATCTTTACTTCGCACAGCGAAACTACAGCCAGGCGCTTACGGAATATGAAAAGGTTATCGAGAAGGTCGCGTATGACGAGCTGAGCGAACAGGCTTATCTGCGCGAAGCATCCATCTATCACATCGAGCGAGGACAATACGCGCAAGCGCTGCCGGTGTATCACCAGTTGGCGGCAGGCACCAGCGACGCGAAGGTCCGGGTGCGCGCAGCATACGGATTGGCGGATTGCTATGCAGGCCTATTACAGTTTGAAGAAGCAATAAAGGCGTTGCGTGAGATAAAGGATGAGCCCGAGCAGGCCGACATCAATCGACGAGTCGCGGATCTGGAAGCGCAACGCCGTGAAGCCGCCCAGGCAAGAAGCGGAGTGGAGAGCATGAAGTAGGACTAATCGGACGTATAGGACACAGAGGACCTATTTTCCTATTTATCGTTCTATTGTTTTCTTGCCTCCTCATTTTCGACCCACACTGCTCCGTCCTCAAAGTATTCCTTCTTCCAAATCGGAACTAGTTTTTTCAGCCGATCGATTGCATAGTGACAGGCTTCAAACGCAATCTTGCGGTGCGCTGAAGTAACGATTATTACTACGCTTGACTCGGAAATCTCGATTCGGCCGAGCCGATGAATGATACCCAGGCGATTGATTGGCCAGCGTTCGTGAACCTCCGCGCCGATCTGTTCCATCGTCCGCAACGACATGGGCTCGTAGCCTTCATATTCCAGGAAAAGAGTCCGTCGCCCTTTTGTGTTGTTGCGTGCAACTCCGTCAAAAACCACCACGGCTCCCGAGTTGCCTTCCAATAGTCTTTTGCGTAAATCCGCGATCTGGATCGGTTCGCGAGTGATCTCAAAGATATCGCGTGTTGAAGCCTCGCCGCCGCTGACAGGCGGGAGAACCGCGATCCTGTCGCCGTCCGCAAGCGGATGAGCAGGACCGGCGTATTCCTCATTGACTGCAAACAGCAAACTACGCTGCATCTCGCCGAGTCTCGGATGCATTGATCTTAATTTTTCGAAAGCGCTTTCCACCGTAGCAGGCGTGGCGAGAACGAGATCGATGCTCGACGATCCAGCCCACTCGCGGGCCTGCCCGAAGAGGAGTGCAGTTACGCTTATCGTGTCAGTGTTTGGCATAACAACAGGCGAAAAAGAAGCGCCTCGAAGATAAGACAAATAGGACCAATTGGACTTATGTCCTATGCCCTATGCAATGGAGACTCGAACATCTTCTATTCTTGAGCCCTCTATTTTGAATGCGCGAAGTTCGACGCTCGGCTCAAGTGAAATGATAAAGTAGAACGCTTCGGGGTAAAAAGCCATTTCTACATCCGATGCTGACGGGTAGGCTGGTGTGCGAGGATGGGAATGATAAACACCCAGGAGCGTTTGACTGGATTCGCGAATGCGGCGCATCGCAGCGAACAGTTGCTCGGGAGTTGCGAAATAGCGCGTCTCCGGTTTGTCAGCATCATTCCGGAGCCGGTGAATGTCAGTGATCAATCCATTGCGGCCGCTGAGCAATCCGCAACACTCTGTAGGATGTTCAAGCCGGGCGTGAGCCTCGATCTCCGCAGCTATCATGTCAGTGATTTTTACCAGCTTGCTCACGCTCCGGATTCTATCACAGTTGGAAGGGGGCGAGGGGCAGGGGCGAATTCGAGATCTGTCCGTTGAAATTTCAAAGTTCACATAATTTTACATTTCAAATTAATTTCAAATAATAAAATCATTTCAAATTTCGAATCAGTTCGAATTTCAAAATTTCGAATTTTAAATAATTTTAAATTTCGAATTTTCGAGTCTCAAATTCTGAGATGTCAATCGTGTCACATCGGGTTCCTTATTTGGGAAAACCGGGCTGCGATTTCATTCTCTCAATCTGTTCAGCGTGGCGATGCTCGTGAGCCCCCGCTATCAGCACCCATTGATACGTATTGAGCGGTCCCGCGAACGGATGCGGATGAGTGAGTTCCCTCAGATCCAGCCCGTCCAGCTGTTCCAGATTTGACAGCATCCTCTCACGCGATTCCTTCAGACGATTTAGCGAAGCTTCGACCGACGAGTGAGCGTGGGGCGCAACGAATTCAGGAGCCTGAAATTTGCTGACGCTCATCACCTTGAATATTTCATCAAGCGAGTGCAACTCTGAGCCGTCCGGGGACGGATCCGGCGGTTGAGTCTCCGCGCGCACCTTTTTGAGCATGATCGATGTGAGCTTTGCATTCGCTTCGTCCACGAGCGAAACGTGATTCAAGACATCGTTCACTGACCAGCTATTGTCATCCTGCTTGTAATTTAGTTGTGCTTCGCTTAATCCGGATACCGACGCGAGCAGCTTTTCTCGTTGTCGTGAAATCCTGTCGACTAACTCCTGGAATTTGTTTGAAAGCGGCATGGATTCCTTTCTATTTTTGCAGGGAGATTGGTGAAGCTAAGAATTAATGACGCTTTGAGTTTGCTCCCGCTTCAGAAAAGCTGATGTTCAGAATCGGATATTCTTTCCAATCCTTATAGTCGTAATGCCACCATTCCGGCTCGTAAACTGCGAAGCCTTCGCTCTCCATCGCCGATCTCAGCAGGTCACGCAAGCGTCGTTGTTCCTCTGAGCCGCCAGTGTAGTTGATATGCGAGCGCTCGCTCATCTCATCGTATTCGGAAGGCATCACGACTTCCTTGCCGGTTTTCAAGTCATGCAGCGACAAGTCCACCGCGCATCCACGGTTGTGTCTCGAACCCTGACTTGGATCAGCAACGAATTGTTTCTTGTCCTCGGGCGTTGCGTCCCAGAAGATCTTGGTCACCGACCAGGGACGGTAGCCATCGTGTATAATCAGACCGTAGCCTTTCTTACGAAGAGACTTGTTCGCGCGAAC
>DATFWY010000118.1:0-3279 GCA_035258805.1 Blastocatellia bacterium
TATCGGAGCGAACCGTCGCCTCCGTTTGGCCACAATTCAGATTCCCTGCATCGCTTTCAGGTGAACTTGGCTCGGTGTTGGGCGAAATCGAACCATGGGTGGCCACAACTCAGAAAAGGCAACCGCGGGCTAGCCGGACCCTGGTCACACTGATAGACACCAGTCTTCTTGCGGAGTCTCAGAAGTAACTACTCAGTGGTGGACATCGTCTTGCCAAGATGATAACACTTTGGCTATTATTGTTATCATGATTCGCACCCAGATCAGCTTGAGTGAAGCGGAATACGAAATGGCTAAAGCGGAAGCAGCCCGGCTGGGAATCTCCTTGGCAGAGTTGTTGAGGCGATCCTTGCGCCACATTCTTCCCCCAGATAACCAGAACCCGTGGATGCGGTACGCGGGAATGGTTGAGACGGGAGAACAAGATGCCAGCCAAAAGATCGACGAAATCGTTTACGGCCACAAGAAATGAAGCTTACGTCGATACATCTGCGTTGATCTCTTTTGCCGATCGTTCTGATAGTTACCACCCACTCTTCCGACGACTTTTCGCGAATCCGCCTCCATTAGTCACAACTCCCTTGGTCATTGCCGAAGGCCACGGGTGGTTTCTCAAGAGATATGACCCCGCTAAGGGTCTCCAGTTTCTCTCTATGACTGAAGCAATGCCGTTAGAGATCCTTCCCATCGGACCCGCGGAACAACGTGCGGCAACGACTTTTCTTCGCAAATATTCCGATCAGCATCTGACCTTGGCTGACGCCGTGGGACTACACATAATGGCTTCACGCAAGATTCGAGTCTGCTGGTCGACAGATTTCCATCTTGGTTTGAGCAAAGTACAACTCGTGATTCATCAGTGAGGATGGGATGTTTGTCGGCGAGCTATGCTTTAGACAAAACCATTCCGAAACCTTGCGCTCGCGGACTCACGCCAAGGAGGCGAACTCCGTTCATGAGACCATGAGGGGTTGAAGACACAACAGGTACCTTGATTTCCTTTTCGAGAGGCACGATGAGGTCGAGTGTTCGCAATGCACCACAGGAAACGACGAGTGCATCCGCGTTCTTTGAATTGGAGTAAGTTTCAGCACCTAGTTTGAAAAGGATCTGGTCGGTCGCGGCACCTTCGGGGATGCGTTCGTAGCCGAGACCCTTAGCAAAAGTTACCTGAAAGCCATGCTCTTCCAGGAAGACCTTCAACCGTTCGGTAACAGTGTCCGTATACGCTGTTGCAATCGCGACGCGCTTCGCGTTCGCTACCTTCAAGCCGTCGACGAGACCATTACTCTGTGTTGTAGCCGACACTCCGGTTGCTTTTGTTACTTGCTTCGTCAATTCTTCGTTGAATTTCGCACCCTTATAAAAAGTAAGCGACGAGCCGAAAACCGAGATCGCTTTTGCGCCCTGTTTCGCTAAAGCTTCCGCCGCGGGCACCGCCCTTGGAATGGCTTCTTCATAACTTTCCAGAGTCATGCCACCGGGAAGCCCGACGCCATTGCCAAGAAAGCGAACTCCACTTGGATAAAGGCGCTTGGCGTCCGGAGGAATCGGATAATTGAGTGGAGGAAAGATCAGACCGAGCGCCGGTTCATCTGCGGCTCCAAAAGCAAAGCCACGCATTCCATAGATGCCCACAGCACCTGCAGCCTTCAGGAAGTCACGTCGCGAAGTTGTCATGATGCCGGACTATACCTTCCGGTTCACGAGCGGGTCAAGAACCACAAAGACACAGAGACACAAAGGGCTGGCGGCTTGATGTTGACTGTTCTTTTTCGTTGAGCCGCCAGCCCTTTGTGTCTCTGTGTCTTTGTGGTTCCTACTCACGTTACTTGGGAAACCCAGATTCAGAACAATCCCGCTTGGCCCGGCCGGTAGGAGATTTGCAGATGGTCGTAGGCAAGTTTGGTTGCCACGCGGCCGCGCGGAGTACGTTGGAGGAAGCCGATCTGGAGCAAATACGGTTCGTACATGTCTTCGATTGCGTCGACCTCCTCACTGAGGACAGCGGCAATCGTGTTGACGCCGACAGGACCTCCGCCGAAACGTTCGATAACGGCGCGAAGCAGCTTCCGATCGATGTCGTCGAAACCATGCTCGTCGATATCGAGGAGCTTCAGCGCATCACATGCAATCGAAGCCGTGATTTCGCCGGTTCCTTTGACTTCCGCGAAATCGCGGATGCGTTTCAGCAGCCGGTTTGCGACCCGCGGCGTTCCCCGGCAACGCTTGGCGATTTCATGACAACCTTCGGGCGTGATCGGCGCGTTCAAGATTTCCGCAGACCGGCGAATGATGTACTCCAATTCCGGCACCGTATAAAAATCCAAACGGTGGACCATACCGAAACGCGATCGCAACGGTGCGGTAATCAGACCCGCCCTCGTGGTCGCGCCGATTAGCGTAAATCGCCGAAGATCGAGTCGGTGCGTGCGCGCGCTGGGACCCTGCCCGATGATGATGTCGAGTTTGAAATCTTCCATTGCCGGGTAGAGGATTTCCTCGATGTTCGGCTGAAGCCGATGGATCTCATCGATGAACAAAACATCACCGAATTCGAGATTGGTGAGAATTGCTGTGAGATCGCCCTTCAATTGAATGAGCGGTCCTGCCGTAGAGCGAAATCGCGCGTGCATCTCGTTCGCGATCACTGAAGCGAGAGTAGTCTTGCCCAAACCGGGCGGGCCATAGAGCAAAATGTGATCGAGCGGTTCGCCACGTCTCCTAGCGGCCGCAATGGCGACCTCGAGATTGTCTTTGACACTTTGCTGGCCGATGTATTCCGCTAGAACGCGCGGCCGAAGCGACAATTCATACGACGCTTCTTCTTCGATAATCGACGCTGCAATCACACGGTCGGACACGCCTCTACCCTTTTGTCAGAATCTGCAAAGATCTTTTGAAAAGCAGTTCGAAGCCCGGATCACCGTCACCATTCATTGCACGCCGCAATGCGCCTTCCGCCAGCGCCCGGTTGTAGCCGAGGTTCTCCAGCGCGGACAAAACATCCACTTCGACACTCGACTTCGGCTGTGCTTCCGCAAAATCCTGCAGCTTATCCTTCAACTCGAGAATGATTCGCTCGGCGGTCTTCCTGCCGACGCCGGGAATGGCTGTGAGCCGTGCGAGATCGGCTCGCCGGATTGCGCCGACCAGATCTTCAACGGACCCGCCGGATAATATCGTTACGGCAAGTTTCGGCCCGATGCCCGAGATCGTCATCAGCTTCTCGAAAATCGTTCGTTCACGACGAGTGGAAAAGCCATACAGCGCGATCAT
>DATFWY010000119.1:0-21784 GCA_035258805.1 Blastocatellia bacterium
GAATTCGGCATTCGGCTTGCGCTTGGTCTCCAACCACAGCGCTTGCTCAAGAGCGTCCTCGCCGAAGGAGGCACAATGGCAGTGACGGGGATCGTCGCCGGGGCGGCTTTCGGATTCGCGGTGGCGCGGCTTGCGCGCAGCTACTTCGCTGACGTGAGCATGCCGAGCGCAATGCCTGTAGTCGCCTCCGCGTTGATTCTGCTGCTTGTGGCGGTCATCGCGTCGCTCGTGCCTGCCAACCGCGCCGCCCGCGTCAACGTCATCGAAGCGCTGCGATCGGAGTGACTTGCCGAAGAGTTTGGAATCCGATCTGTGCTACATAATCCAACGGCGTACTCTACGGAGTCGTGTTTCCTTGCGGAGGATTGAGTAGCACTAGTTAGTCCTAACAAAAATCACTACACTATAGACGAGGCCCCGAGTCTTAGAGTTCACGTGTACATGACGTTCCGGACACAGCTCTTTCGTTTGCTGGACAAAACGCATTCCGAAGGGCGTGCACAATAGGAGGAGATTCTTTATGACGATGCTAAGGTCATTGATCATCGGGTTCTTTTGTTTGTCAATTCTAAGCGGGATTTGGCAGTTATCGCCGAATGTGTCTGCAGCTGACTTATTCAGTAAGGTCCAATGCGGCACTGATGTTCCCAAAGCGCTGATTGGTGGATCCATGACGAACGAAAGATCTGCTTCAATCGAGGCCAGACATAAGACCCTGGGCCTTAAAGACCTGGGAGGGTCGGATCTGGCAGGCGATTTATTCTTGTCATCGTGGCAGATTTGCGGGAACGAGTACATGATGATTTTAGACAAGAAATCTGTCGTCCGTGATGTTCTGCAGTTTCCTCAGCACTCTAAAGCATCACCGGAATTCATCGGGTCGTGCCGAGTGAATGGCAAGAAGATACCTGGAGAGATGGTAGCCGTCCTGAACAATCAGGCTGGCGCCGAGAACCTATCAGCAAAAGTTGCCTGGAAGATTGACACAAGCAAAGCCAAATTCGTGAAATCGGAGATTGAAGGATTGCAATGTCCACGGTCGGGTATCATCACGGCTGATGGTGGGAATTGATATGAGATAACCGACAAGAAAGTATTGCGCTCGGTGATGGTGATGCTTGAGGTCCCGTTAGCATCCGTTCAGCTTGTTTCTCTCGGCGCAAACTAAGTGTTTCTAACTGCTTTGTGTTCGATTGCAGATTGCTAAACCGACTCAATAGAGGGTTTCGATATAATAATCGGCTGAAGATCGCAACCCAGTAAGCTGTAAGAATTAACAGGTTCCTTAGTCCGATTAGTACTCTATTATGGCAATGTGGCCCCGCTCTTCGGTCGCAGGAAGGTGTATGGATACTGACTCGCATGAGAAGAAAGAACGACTTGTAATATATCTATCCAGCAACACCAGTCGGAGACAATCACCCAAGTGTGGACCTGAATGTTAACGAGCGAACAATTTGACCGAGCGCGACGCCTGGCGCTACGTTTGGCTGGTATCGAACTGGTCGACCGACATCGCGAACTTCTTTATCATCGCAGCCTGCGGCTGGGGATACTTGAAGGCAACGGTCTGGATGAGCTGCTGCGCGCGGCCGAGGACGGAGACCCGAACGCTGGCCAAAGGTTGGTAAGCCTGTTCACCACTAATTTGACCGGGTTCTTTCGTCATCCAAAGCAATTCGAGGTCGCGGCTGATCATGTGCTTAAGGTGGCACAGCGCCGTCAGGCGCGATGCTTTTCGGCCGCGGCGGCAACCGGCGAGGAACCATATTCACTGGCGATGGCCGTGACCGAGGTCTTCGGTGACGAAGAGCCTCGAGTCGCCATTCTGGCTACTGATATTGATGTCGATGCGCTGGCAGTAGCTCGCCTCGGCGAGTACAGTGATCGGGCCTTAGCTGGGCTAAGTGCAGATCGTCTTGAGCGCTTTTTCACCGAGACGACGGTCAACCACTGGCGTATTAAGCCTACTGTGAAGCGTTTGGTCGAGTTCCGCGCACTGAATCTAAACGATGTCGCATGGCGGAATCTCGAAGGTCCATTCGATGTTATCTTCTGCCGCAACGTGATGATGTATTTCGAGGCTTCATATCGTTATTCGGTGGCTGAACGTTTGGCATCGCTGCTAGCGCCGGATGGCTTGTTGATCCTTGATCCAACTGAACACTTGGGGAAAGCTGGTCATTTCTTTGCCCGTACTGCAGCTGACTCAGTCTATTCGCGTCGGCTGGCATTGTTCTCCAGGCAACTCGGGCCGGGCATCTATGGCGATGAGAACTGAGTTATGACGATTGCTAAGCGATTAATTATCTTGCTAGCCGTGCCGCTGTTGACTCTCCTGGGACTCGAGATCTTCACTTTGTACGAGTTATCAAGAATAGAGTCGCGCAGCCGATTCGTGGCGGAGTCCCGGATCGAAGCCATCGCCACGCTGGGTGCCCTGGCCCGGAACTTCACGGAACTTCGCGTGAATGTACGCAGCTATATCCTGGCGTCAAACCAAATGCAACGAACCGAGGCTCGTTCGGCGTTTGACGGAGATGAGCGAGAAGTAGTGCGCCTGCTTCAACAATACGCGGATCACCTGGTCTCAACCGATCAAGGTCGCAGGTTTCTCAGTGAATACCAGACGCTCAGTCGAGAATGGATCAACGACGCCAAGCAGGCAATGTCACTGGTTGACGCCGGGCGGACAGCTGAAGCCGTCGATCTTCTACACAGCAAGCTCAATACTGATGGTGTGCGCCTCAGTGACGTGTCGGAAGAATGGATTCAGCAAAACCAGGATACGGCCTTGGCTGCCGGCCGGGACGCCGTTACGGCGATTGAAGTCGCGCGACGGCAAGGGTTTATCGTAACGGCTATAGCCCTGCTCCTGACCGGGCTGTTGGGTTTTCTAACCCTTCGACGAATTATCGTCCCGATCCAGGCTCTCGATGCCTCTGTAAAGACCATCGCTGCTGGTGATTACGATAAGCATGTTCCCTTCACAACGGCGCATGACGAAACCGGAGGGCTCGCGCGTTCGATTGCGATTCTCAAGGATGGCGCGGCGGCCATGGAGCAGCAGCGCTGGGTAAAAACCAACGCCGCTAAACTCGCCGGTGATGTGCAGGGAGCCGCATCCCTCCACGAGTTCGGGCAACGGCTGCTCTCCGGTCTGGTGCCCCTCCTGGGCGGAGGCGTAGCAGGTCTCTATCGCTTTGAGGAAAACGGTGGATTGCTACGGCGAATCGCCGCCTACGGGCTCGCCGACAGCGCTACTTCCGCCGACTCATTCCGCTTAGGCGAGGGCCTGGTCGGACAGTGCGCGCAAGAGCGCCAGACTATCACGCTAACCGATCTTCCATCAGACTATATCCGGATCGCTTCCGGCGTGGGGGCCGCGCCGCCGTCGCAAGCAGTGGCGATGGCACTCACGTCTAAAGAAAACTTGCTGGGCGTTTTGGAAATAGCCTCATTCCGTGCCTTCGACACTCGCCAGAAGACCCTGCTCGATGAACTGTTGCCGGTGGTTGCCATGAGCATGGAAATTCTGCAGAGCAACCTCGAAACGCAGGAATTGCTCCACCAGACTCAAGAACAATCCCGCCAGCTCGAAGAGCAGACCGAAGAACTTACGCAATCACAGGAAGAATTGCTGACGCAGAAAGAAGAACTGCTGGCGCAGCAGAGAGAGTTAACCGACCAGCGAGAGCGCTTGCGCGAGACCGAGCAGTTCTTCCGCAGTGTTTTGGAACTAGCCCCAGATGGCTTGATGGTGGTCGACGAGAAGGGTGTCATCCAGCTCGCGAATGTGCAGTGCGAAAAGTTGTTCGGA
The DNA here is from genome assembly GCA_035258805.1 of Blastocatellia bacterium. Taxonomy (GTDB): domain Bacteria; phylum Acidobacteriota; class Blastocatellia; order UBA7656; family UBA7656; genus Onstottus_A. The sequence continues at coordinate 3,821 of DATFWY010000119.1, forward strand.
TATACACGCGACGAGCTGGTGGGTCAGCCTGTAGAAATGCTCGTTCCCGATGCGGTTCGCGCACGGCATCCCGAATTGCGCGCTTCGTTTCACCACGCGCCGGTTGTCCGAGGCATGGGCGCCAATCAAGACTTACAGGGGTTGCAAAAGGATGGCTCGCTGATTCCTATTGAGATTGGTCTCAGCCCTCTGCCGGCGCGCCAGGGCGAAAGCGCACGCGTCGCCGTTTCCATACGGGACATCACCGAGCGCCGGGGACAAGAGAAGGCTCTAAAGGAAGCGAAATCCAAGGCCGAGGAAGCTACGGAGATGAAGTCCATGTTCCTCGCCAACATGAGCCACGAGATTCGCACGCCGATGAATGCCATCATCGGCCTCTCGCATCTGGCTCTGAAGACCCATCTCAGCCCCAAGCAACACGATTACATCAGCAAGGTACATAACGCCGGAACCTCCCTGTTGGCCATCATTAACGACATCCTCGACTTCTCGAAGATTGAGGCGGGCAAACTGGATATCGAGACCACGGACTTCCAGATTGACGAGGTGATCAACTCGGTAATCACGATCACAGCACAGAAGGCACACGACAAAGGATTAGAGTTCCTCGCCGATGTGGCATCGTCGATACCCGACCAGTTGCGCGGGGACCCGCTCCGCCTTGGCCAAATCCTCACTAATCTGATCAACAACGCGGTGAAGTTTACGGAGACGGGCGAGATACGGCTCAAGATTGAACTGCTTGAACAGACCGGCAATAAAGTGCAGTTGAAGTTTTCCGTGCGTGACACCGGCATTGGCATGACTCCCGAGCAGGCAGCCAAATTGTTTAAACCTTTCTCGCAGGCTGACATGTCGACCACCCGCAAACACGGAGGCACTGGTCTCGGCCTGACAATCAGCAGGCGGCTGGTCGAGTTAATGGGTGGGCAGATATGGCTCGAAAGCGAGGCAGGCATAGGGAGCACCTTTAATTTCACAGTGTGGCTTGAGATTGGCCAAACGGCTCGCCAGCGGGTCGTTCCGAACAAACTGCAGTCTTTACATGTTCTCGTGGTAGACGACAACGCGGCAGCACGCGAGATCCTGGTCGAATCGATGCAACATGTCGCTGAACGCGCCGACGCAGTCAGTTCCGGACCGGAGGCTATCGCGGCAATCCGAGAGCGCGACAACGACGTGCCCTATGATGTCGTCTTTATGGACTGGCGGATGCCGGGAATGGATGGGCTGGAAGCGACGCGACGCATCAAGAATGACGGCTCTCTCCGAAAACCGCCGGCCATAATCATTGTGACGGCGTTCGGTCGGGAAGAAGTGCGCGAGGAAGCCGAACATCTTCATGTGAATGGGTTCCTCGTCAAACCAGTAACCAAGTCAATGCTCGTTGACAGCCTGGTGAATGTGTTCGCCACGGAATCCGAAAGCGGCGTCGCCATAACGCCCGACGGGCACGAAGCCGCCATGCCGCTTCGTGGCGCCCACATCCTGCTAACCGAAGATAACGAGATCAATCAGCAAATTGCCATCGAGCTTCTTGAGGGTGCAGGCGCGAAGGTTGATGTCGCCAACAATGGACGTGAGGCTGTAGATATCCTGTTTCAAGATTCATCGCCGCCGCGATATGACGTGGTGCTGATGGATTTGCAGATGCCGGAGATGGACGGTTACCAGGCCACGACGCGAATTCGCGGCGACAGCCGATTTGACCAGTTGCCAATTATCGCGATGACCGCGCACGCTACGATCGAGGAGCGCAACCGCTGTCTGGCTGCTGGCATGAACGATCACATTTCCAAACCGATTCACCCGAATATTCTTTTCGACACTGTGGCCCGTTACTATACGCCCACAAGCACCGACCCAGTCGTGTCGTCCGGTGAGAATGGGGCTGGCTCAATGTCTCATTCGACGGCACCAGCCAGCTCCGCGCTAGTAAAAACGATTCCTGCCGTAGAAGGGTTGGATAGCGCAGAGGGACTGCTGCGCGTAGCAGGGAACAAGAAACTTTATCTGAAACTGCTCCGACAGTTCATCGCAAGTGAGCATGATGCTCCGTCGCGAATCCGGGAACGCCTGGCCAGTCAGGACCGCACGACCGCCGAGCGCATGGCTCATACTGTCAAAGGCGTTGCAGGAAATCTCGGCGCCAAAGCGGTACAGGCCGCCGCTGGAGATCTCGAACGCGCAGTGCATGAGGGGGCGCCGGCAGAAGCGCTCTGCGACCGTCTGGCAAGTGTCCTGTTGCCGTTAGTCGGCGAGCTACGTGTGGCGCTTGCAGAACCTCCAGTTGCCGCAGCACCGCCTGCCGTGCCGCCGGTTGATCCCAAGCTGATTGGCGAGACGGTGACGCGTATGACCAGGTATCTGGGCGAGTTCGACCCGGCTGCGGCAGATTGCCTGGAATCCGATCGTGCCCAATTTCAGGCCTTGTTCGACGCTCCCACGCTGGAACTGTTCGAGCAGCACATCACCAACTATGCCTTCGCGGAGGCACAAGCCCTGTTGGACCAGGCGGCCAAAGATCGAGGTATTTAACTTGAGCGATCCTATTGCAAACACAAGCGCACGCATCCTCGTCGTTGACGATACACCTGCGAACATCCAAACGTTGACGGCCATCCTGAAGGAGAAGGGATACCAACTCAGTGTGGCTATCAATGGTCGTCAGGCGCTCGAAGTAATTGAGAAGGTACGTCCTGACCTGGTGCTGATGGACGTCATGATGCCGGAGATGGATGGTTATGAAGCATGCCGTCAGATCAAGGCGTCGGCAGCGTGGCGGGATCTGCCGATCATCTTCCTTTCCGCAAAGACCGACGCAACTGACATCGTGCACGGTTTCGAGCTGGGCGCGGTGGACTATGTGGCAAAGCCCTTCAACGCCCATGAGTTGCTGGCACGGGTCAACACACACCTCACGTTGCAAAGTTTGAGACGGCAGTTCGAATCGAGGAACGCAGAACTCGCGCGCGAGCTTGAAGTGGCGCAGGAGCTCCTAAGTGACGCACGTCGACGAGTTGAAGGACCGCTGCTTGGAGACAGCCCCTCGATTCGAGCACTGCGAGAGTCAATAGCACGTCAGGCCGACAGCCTTGACGTACTGCTGCTGACCGGGCCACAAGGGGCAGGTCATGAAGCAACCGCGCGAGCCATCCATCATGCCTCTCCTCGAAGTCGTCAAGCTTTTATCCACGTCAACTGCGCGTTACTTCCGCCGGGGCAGGACAGTGGTGTCCTCCCCGTGCCGGCGATAACGTCGGAAAAAGGTGCGTCCGCGGGCCCGCGAATGAGCATGATGGAGCTTGCTGCAAAAGGGACGTTATACCTTGACGAGGTGCAGAGGCTGCCTGCGGAGGTTCAAGAACGGCTCGCGTACATACTGAAAGGGATCGAATCATCTCGAGAGCAGGGCGAGCCGCCGGTAACGGACGTGCGCTTTATTGCTTATACATCAGCGCCGCTTACGACCGAGAACGGTTTCCATGCGAGACTGCTAGCGCTTCTCGAACGCAAACAGCTTCGGGTACCATCACTCGCGGAGCGTTCAGAAGACGTTCCCGAAATTGCGCTTTTCTTCACACGCCAGCACGCACGCCGAATCGGCTCCGTCGTCGAGACGATCTCCGACGAATCAATGAAGCGGCTTTGCAAGTATCGCTGGCCGGGAGATGTTGGCGAACTACAAAGCTTGCTTGAGCGCTCAGTGAGCGCCGCTCGCGAACCCGTCCTTGAAATAGACGCTGCGCTCCTTGATGAGGGTTTGCCACTTGGTCACTACCGTTTGCTTGAGAGGCTTGGAGTGGGGGGCATGGGAGAGGTGTGGCGCGCTCGACACCAGCTCCTGGCGCGCCCTTGTGCGGTCAAGTTGATCCGGCCTGACCTGCTTGGGTCGCATGGCCGGGAAAAAGCGACCGAGCGTTTTCGCCTCGAGGCACAAGCCATCGCCCAATTGAGCTCACCGAATACGGTGCGTCTCTATGACTTTGGCGTCAGCGAGACGGGAAGCTTCTACTTCGTCATGGAATTGCTTGACGGTCTGGACCTCGCGACTCTTGTGGCTCGTTACGGTCCGCTTCCGCCGGAGCGTGTCGTGTGGATACTACTTCAAGCTTGTCGGTCTCTGGGCGAAGCGCATGAGGCAGGGCTACTCCATCGCGACATTAAGCCTCACAACCTCTTTCTGAGCAGGCTGGGTCTCGATTTCGATGTCGTCAAGTTGCTCGACTTTGGCCTGGTCAAGTCCTTGAAAGTCGACGCTAATCTGACTGCAGAGGGGGCCCTCAGTGGGACACCAGCCTACATGCCTCCTGAGCGAATCCTCGGCTCTGTGGTAGACGAGCGTTCCGATCTCTACTCTCTCGGTTGCGCCGCTTACTGGATGCTGACCGGGCTGACGGTCTTTGTGGGAGAGCCGACAGCGATGCTCATTGACCACGCAAGGACCATCCCCGAGCCTCCTTCAAAGGTTGCCGGTATCGCGATTCCTGATCGGCTGGAACAGATCGTGCTCGCCTGTCTCGAAAAGGCGCCGGAGAACCGGCCTCAGTCAGCACTCGAGTTGTGGCGACAGCTTGGCGAGGTTAGCCTTGAGAAACCCTGGAGCGTTGAGCGCGCCGAGAGTTGGTGGCGAGAGCACAGTTCTCGTTCATCCGGGGCTTGGCAACAGGGCAGTGACGACCGCACGGTAACCCTCCACGATCGATGAACGTCAGGGTTCGACCGATCAACACTATTCTTTAAAAGGAGCGTGATTGGATCAGCCTTTGGATTTCTCCGCCTTGAGAGGCACGACGTTCCAAATATCTTCACTGTACTCGCGGATTGCCCGGTCTGAGGAGAAGCGCCCGCAGCGCGCTACGTTGAGTATGGACATCCGCGACCACTGCTCGGCATCACGGTAGGCTAGCGCAACACGACCTTGGCACTCGACATAGTCGCGGAAGTCCGCGCACACAAGGAAGGGGTCCGAGTCTAACAGACTGTCAGTGAGTGGGCGGAAGAGATCTCGGTCGCCGTGCGAGAAGAGTCCGGCATTGATTAGGTCGATGGCACCCCGAAGATCCTCGTCGCTCTCATAGACTTCTCGGGGATGGTATCCGGCAGCGCGGGTTTCCTCAACCTGCTGCACCGTCTTGCCAAAGAGAAAGAAGTTTTCCGATCCGACAGCCTCTCGGATCTCCACGTTGGCACCATCAAGCGTGCCTATCGTCAATGCGCCATTCATCGTGAACTTCATGTTGCCGGTGCCAGAAGCCTCCTTGCCAGCTGTGGAGATCTGCTCAGACAGATCGGCAGCTGGATAGATACGCTCGCCGGTCTTGACATTGAAATCTGGAACGAACACCACCCTGAGCTTGTTGTTGGCGTTGTCACGATTGATGACATCGGCGACCGAGTTGATCAGTTTGATGATCAGCTTCGCCATCCGGTAACCGGGCGCCGCTTTGCCGCCAAAAACGAATGTGCGCGGGGTGATTTCCAGCGAGGGATCTCGCTTCAGGCGCTGATAGAGACTGATGATGTGCAGGACGTTGAGGTGCTGTCGCTTGTATTCGTGGATCCGCTTTACCTGTATGTCGAAAAGCGTGTCCGGGTCCAGCAGGATTCCGCAGACTTGGCGGACGTGCCCTGCAAGACGCTCCTTGGCGACGCGTTTGATCGCGCGCCAGCGCTCGCGGAATGCTCCGTCCTGGGAGTACGATTCGAGCCCACGCAACTGCTCGAGCCGGCGCAGCCAGCCCTCGCCGACCGTCTCCTCGAGGAGCGCTGCCAGCGGGGGGTTGGCCAGCGCGATGAAGCGCCTGGGTGTCACGCCATTGGTCTTGTTCCGGAATTTTTCCGGCCACATCTCGTGAAAGTCTTTCAGCACGGTGTGCTTGAGCAGGTCAGTGTGCAACTCGGCGACGCCGTTGATAGCCATGCTGCCAACGCAGGCGAGGTTGGCCATTCTCACTCTCCGAACGCCATCGCCGATGCCCTCGTCGATGAGCGACAAGCGCGCGAGCCGAGCAGGCTCGCCGGGCTCGCCAAAGAATCGTACACGCACGTGGTCCAGGAAGCGCGCGTTTATCTCGTAGATTATCTCGAGGTGTCGTGGCAGGATCTGCTTGAAAAGATCCTCGGGCCACGTTTCGAGGGCTTCTGGTAACAGGGTATGGTTTGTGTACGCGAAACTACGTCTGGTGAGGCTCCAGGCCCGGTCCCAATCGATGAGGTATTCGTCGACGAGGAGGCGCATGAATTCGGCGATGCTTACGGCCGGATGGGTGTCGTTGAGTTGCACCACGAACCGGTCAGGGAAATGCTCGATGCTGCCCTTGTCCCGAACAGTGAGCCTGATCATATCCTGGAGTGAGCAGGAGACGAAAAAATACTGTTGGCGAAGCCGAAGGGCCTTCCCAACCGCAGGCTCGTCGTTCGGGTAGAGCACTTTGCTGATGTTCTGGGCTGACACCATGTCATTCACCGCGCCATAGTAGTCGCCGAGGTTAAAGGCCTGCAGATCGAAAGACTCCCGGGCTTCAGATTTCCAGAGCCGGAGCAGGTTTACATTCAGCACGCCATAGCCCAGGATCGGAGTGTCATATGCGATGCCGTATATCGTCGACTCGGGCAGCCAACGCACTCGTTGGTGACCCTCTTCATCGCTGTAATGCTCTACATGACCGCCGAACCTTACGGCATAGCGATGTTGCCTCGGAAGCTCCCAGGGATTCCCGTTTCGCAGCCAAACGTCAGCAACTTCGACCTGCCAACCATCCCTTATCGCCTGTTCGAAGATGCCATATTCGTATCGTATGCCGTAACCAATAGCGGGAATCTCGAGCGTCGCGAGCGAATCCATATAGCATGCGGCGAGTCGTCCCAATCCTCCGTTTCCGAGACCCGGTTCTTGCTCGGCGTCGAGGATTGCCTCCAGGTCGAGGTTGAGATGGGACATGGCTTCCCGCACTGCGCCCCAGAGGTTCAGGTTCAAGATGTTGTTTTCGAGGTGTGGCCCTGGCAAGAATTCAGCCGACAGATACGCCACAGTCTTCGCGCCACGCCGCTTGTAAAGCTTGTCCGAAGCGATCAGCCGCGCCAGCATTCGGTCGCGGATCGTATAGGCGAGCGCAGTGTAGAAGTCGATAATGGTGGCATCCTCGAAGGTTCTGCCGATGATGTAGAACAGGTTGTCGGCGAACGACCGCCCTATGGCCGCTTCCGATCGTGCGATGCGAGTGCGCAAGGCTCTTTCCGCGAGATCGGGCATATCTCCTCTCCCTTGGTCCGCAATGTAGTGTGGACCACTAACAGCCTCCAAAGAGCCAGTTAAGCCGAGACCTCAACTCAAACTGGATTTTGACTGGCTCAGGTTATCTTCATCCGGGTTGCTTCAACCGATTAAGGCAATGATAACAGCGGCGTGTCACGCAGAGCTGAACTGACTGTTAATTGCTTGTAAAATCCGGGACGAAATAGTCTCGATTTCAACAACATCGATTTGATTACGGGCACGCTATTACCTCGTCAGGGATGATGGCGAGATACACGACGCGGTATTCTCAAGCAGCATAGAGTCGGGCATATACGAGCGAGTATCTGCTGGCGCGAGGCCGAGAAGAAACCGCGAGGAGAAACTAAAATGACCGGAGCCGACAGGATCGCCACAATTATCCAGTCGAGCGTCGATGCCGGCGAGCTAGCCGGCGCGGCGACTATGATCTGGCGCGGCGGCAGGGTGATTCACACGACGGCTGTAGGATGGCGAAACATTGAGGCCGGACTGCCGATCGAGCGCGACACTCTGTTCCGCATCGCTTCAATGACCAAGCCGATCACCTCTACGGCAGTGTTGATGCTGTTCGATGAGGGGCGATTCGCGCTGGATGACCCGATCGCTCGATGGGCGCCGGAGTTTTCGGACATGCGAGTGCTGCGCTCGCCCAACGGTCCGCTCGATCAAACCGACCCGGCGGAGCGGTCGATCACATTCGATGACCTGCTGACTCACCGCTCGGGCCTCACGTATGGAGAGTTTCATTCCGGTCCTATCGCCGCGGCGTGCGACGAGGCTCTGGGTGCGGTAATCGACAGCAAAGTCGCACCGGACGATTGGATCGCTCGACTTGCAGCGCTGCCGTTGATCGACCAGCCCGGGAAAGCGTTCCACTATGGCCACTCGACAGATCTGCTTGGCTTTCTTATCGCGCGCATCGAGGACGCGCCGCTCGGCGAGGTGTTGAAGCGTCGCATCTTTGATCCATTGGGCATGCCGGATACCGGCTTCACGATTCCGGAAGAGAAGCGGGACCGGCGCGCCGGAATGTACGGCTTTGACGATGCGGGCCGCGTGAAGCCGCTATCGGTTGCTCCGGGCGGCGCGACGATGGCGGTGCGGCCGAAGGATCTGCTGTTTGTCTCCGGGGGACAGGGTTTGTGGTCGACACTGGACGACTATACGGCGTTTGCGCGGATGTTCGTTGGCGGCGGCGCTGTGGATGGCATGCGCCTGTTGAAGCCGGAGACCTTTGCAATGATGACGTCGAATCGATTGAGCGGCCTCCAGCGCGCTGAGTCCAGGATGCTGGGCAGGTCGATCTTCGCAGCGGGACACGGGTTCGGCATGGGAGTCGCGGTGGTGCTCGAGCCTGAGAAAGCGTTGTCGGCTGTGTGCGGCGGCGGAGTGGGATCCGTCGGCTGGCCGGGCGCATACGGCGGATGGTGGCAGGCCGACCCGAACGATGGATCAATATTTGTTTTCCTGGCGCACAGCATGCCCGAACTGCGGCAGTTAGCCGAGGGCATCGGGCTGGGAGTATACGGCGCTATCATGGACTTCCAGAGTCTGGCGACAACCTTGATGAGGATAGAAAGCGGCCAGTGACCGACCTCTCCCGCTTTCGCCCCGACAACTGTATGCACGAGACATTCTTCGTTCCGATGCAGTTCCGGTCGATTCAGCTCGCAGTCGATGCCGTCACCCTTCCACTACGATCATGATTTCACCGGGTCACTATGACGAGACCATCCGGGTGACGTAACAAGCAGTACGTCGTACGCGGCGTTTGACGAGATCCGATTCAGTCGCTGTGCGTATCAGCGGTCGGCTGCAACGGGTGGGTTAGTCGTCAGTATATTTTTTCAAGGAGCACAATTGGAACTTCAAGATGCCCCGACCATTCAGAAGCTAGATATCCATATTCCTCAGGAAACGCGGATAGATTTGCTTTCCCGTGGAGGCTGAGCAAATGGCGTTTAACCTCGGTCTGCCAAAACTCATAGCACTCGTGGACAGGAATTCGCTTCAATGGAGCGCCTATGTCGGCGACGATGAATTCTACAGGATGAATCTTAAGCATATCCGTTAGGTCGGTCGCGGTGAGATATCTTTCGCGGGAGGCCGCGGCCTGTTCTTCATCTGTCCAGATGAACTCCAGGGGAATAGTTGTCACGATCCTGTCGCTGATTTGGGTCACCCAAAACGGCAGCACAGGCAGCTGGGTTCCCGACACGGCGGCCGGGCTTCCTGCAGTGTCAAACTGAGAACTTACGATTAATAGCTGATGTTTATAACGCGCCACCGAGGTTGGGAACGCGAGAGTCGGGTGGTTGATGACGCGCTCGATCTCGGCGTGCGAGAAGTCAGACGAGAGCTTTACGACCGCGATGGACTTGGGCAGATTCTGCGCGATGTAGAGCGTGTTGTCTTTTAAGAACAGGCCGTCGGGTGTAGTCAACGTTCCGGCAGGCATGTTCACAGGTACGACCTCCCGCGACATCAGGTTGATCCGAAAGAGCGCGTTCTCGTTTCGCTTGCCGATGATGAGATAGCGGCCGTCCGAGGTGGCAACGATGCCGTTGACGTTGATCCCATAGCTCCTCAGTAGAATTTGATGCAACCAAGGTCTACGAAACCTATTCTGGTCTCATTTATTAACCAAATCAGCCGGTCTCAGAATCAAAGCAACCGAATGCTTCACCGAAGAAGAGTCAAGGTTTGGTGGTCGATTTGTGACTATCGGGACATTGGCTTGCTCAAAAGCGTTCTGATGTTATTCCACCGCGCGTGGATGACGGACAATCCTGGGGGGTGTCACACGAGAAATCTGAGTAGGCAAGCTTACAATGTTCCTTTTATCTATGCAAGACAGGTAACACATACCTGGCAGAACGGTCACCAGCCTCGGAACCTCTGCTATCGATACAGAAAGTCACTCTCTGGATTTTGCGCGCCGATATCGCCTACAAGCGTCGAAGCGATATCGTTGACAAACGCTACTATTCGGGCGTAGAAGTGGTCTTGAATCAAAGATCCCAGGTAAGGGATATCCACTCTCTCAGAGTTGCTCGAGTCGAACGTTAATGATTTGCCATTGATGAAGCTCGGAGCAGGAATAGTGTGACCCCGCAGATAATCTCTCATTATCGGATTCTCAAGAGGCTCGGTGCGGGCGGGATGGGGGAAGTGTTTCTAGCCGAGGATATGAGGCTCGATCGCAAGGTCGCCATCAAGTGCATTCGGGAAGTCGCGGTTGAGAGCGAGCAGGCAAGAAAGCGGCTAATCAGAGAAGCAAAGGCCGCCGCCACTCTTGACCACCCGAACATCTGCACTATTCACGAAATCGGAGAAGAAGACCAACTTGCGTTCCTCGTAATGCAATACGTCGAGGGAGAAACACTTTCGCTTCGGTTGGACCGTGATCCTCCGAACTTGCAGCAGTCGGTTGAAATCGCGGTACAAATCGCCAAAGCGTTAAACGAAGCGCATTTTCACGGTATTGTCCACAGAGACATCAAGCCGCAGAACATCATCATTACCCCAAGCGGGCTCGTGAAAGTTCTCGACTTCGGTCTAGCGAAGTTGCTGTGGAGCGGACCCGTCGATAGCCTGGTAGACACGGAAACGTTGTTGACCGAAACGGGAGTGGCTGTCGGGACCGTGAATTATATGTCACCCGAGCAGGCCAGAGGTGAACACGTGGATGCGCGCAGCGATCTGTTTGCACTTGGTGCATTGCTATACAAGTGTGTTACTGGGCGATCTGCTTTCTCCGGCAAGAATACGATAGAAGTAGGCGCGCAAATAATCCACGTGACTCCGACTCGGCCTTCCCAACTCAACCCCGCCGTGCCGCCTGAGTTGGACTCCATAATCCTGAAGGCGCTCGAAAAGAAGATCGTCCACCGTTACCAATCCGCTGAAGAAGTGCTAACCGATCTGAGTGAATTCCAGCGGACCTACAGCGGAGCCGGTTATTCGAGCCTACCGCAGTCAGAGGTCGTGACCAGGCATTTACCGAAGAGTGGCGGGTCAGGTCTCGTCGACCGTTTTCGCGGAGTCGTAGGCAGGCGGACTGTGTTGGCAGTCGCCCTGCCGATCGCGACGATTTTCGTGATTTTGTTGGGATTGCTCAATTGGCCAGCCGGCGCACATCAGCCGGCGGCGGGAGCGATGCGCTCCTATGAGAAGGGAGCAGAGGCACTGCGCGAGGGTGCCTATTACCAGGCCAGCAAAGCACTCCTGGGCGCTGTGGAATTGGATCACAACTTTGCGCTCGCCCATGCGCGATTGGCTGAGGCTTACGCGGAGATGGACTACATGGCGAAGGCCAAGGAAGAGCTGCTGCTCGCGCAGACACTTGACCGAAAGGCTTTGTCGGAGCAGGACCGCGGATACTTGAAAGCCATCTCAGCGGTGGTGCTGCGCGACTTCCCAACTGCAATCGAGACTTACTTATCATTGGTCCAGCAAGCTTCCGACCAGGAAAAATCGAGCATCCTGTTTGACCTGGGGCGCACCTATGAAAAGAGCGACAATCTCGACAAAGCTATCGAGACTTACCTCGAAGTAACACAGCGTGACTCACAATCTGCGGGAGCCTTTCTGAGGATGGGTGTGCTCTACGGACGCAAGGGAGAGTCCAAAAACGCTGAGACAGCGTTTAATCGCGCCGACGAGCTCTACGAGCAGTGGAGCAACAACGAGGGACAATCTGAAGTGCTCTATCAACGCGGCATCCTTTTGAAGGCAACCGGAAAACCAAGTGAGGCGCGAGAGAAGCTGGACAAGTCTCTGGGGATGGCGCGCGCCGCTTCGAACATATACCAGGAAATCCGGGTACTGCTTCCGTTGAGCGATGCATCCTGGAATGAAGGGAATTCAGCAAAGGCAAAGCAGTATGCAAGCGATGCGATACAGTTGGCACAGAATAACGACCTTCGAAACCTCGCCACCAACGGGCTGATTGACCTCGGCTATGCTTTTATGTCTAGGGGGGAACTCGAGGAGTCGGGGAAGTATCTTAACCAGGCGCTTGTATTCGCCGAGGCGGACAAGTCGGCGCTGGGCACGGCTCGGTCGATGCTTGCTCTGGGAAACCTGAGCTTGCAGCTCGATAATGCCAACGAAGCAATCCGCTGCCTCACCGAGGCGCGCCGATTCTACCAGGAGGCCGGATACCGACGACAGACTTCGACCTGTATGCTGCTGCTCAGCCGCGCTAATCGTATGAAGGGGGAGTACGCAGCTTCCGTTGAAGTCTCTCAGCAGCAGCTGAACCTATCGACCGAATTGAATGATTTATCACAAATTGCTGCAGCCCATTCGAACATCGGCTATGTTCTGGGAATCGAGCAGGAGCAATATGCCGAAGGGCTCATCCATATGGACGAGAGCTATAAGTTAAACGAATCGCTTGGAGACACATTGGGAGTCGCGTATGACCTCATGCTCCGCGGGCGGTTGTTGTGGCCGCTGGGCCGTTACGATGAGGCCCGCGACGCACTTAAACGCGCTTTCACAATAGCAAATCAGCCTGACGGCAGCTACAAACCGGTTTTAGCCTGGGTTAACCTGGCGAATGCTCAAATGTATCTAAGCGAATCGCGGTTTGCGGAAGCCAGCAAAGAGAGCGAAAAGGCCCGCGAGCTTTCGCGTGACCGTTACAAGGAACTTGCCATAGAGGCTCAATTAACACTCGGGTTAGCACAAGCGCTTTCGAGCCAGCCAAGAGCGGGTAAGAAGCTTTGCGAAGAGGCGCTATCCAATGCGAGAAAGACCAGCAGCCCGCGCTTACTTTCGAAGTCGCTTAGTGCCCTTGCCGAAGTGATGCTCAAGACGGGCGACGCGAAAGATGCATTGAACAACGCGGCACAGGCGCAGGCGCTCGCCGAAAGATCCGGACTACAAGAATCCGACTGGCGAGCGTGGTTGATCGCGGCGCGCGCAAGTCAAACCATTGGCAGCCCTTCGACGCTGGAGTTTGCGCGGCGAGCAGAAGGCAGGCTGTCCAGCTTTGTACAGCAATGGACCCCTGAATCTCGGCGATTGTATTTAAACAGAGCGGACGTTAAGAGCTCTCGCAAGCAAATCGACCAAATGGTCGGAAGCAGGAAATAAACATCGCATTCCGGAAATAAACGTTTGAATGAAAAGGAGAACAGGTATGGCGGCGAAGAAGAAGAAGAAGAAAGGTCCGAAGTCCGGTGGGGGTAAGAATCTGGCCGGCTCGAAAAAAGGTCCGCAGGGCAACGGCCAAAAACCTCTCTCAGGAAAAGGTAAGAAGCCATTCACTGATTAACCACGGACATATCTCGAATGTCCGAAGCAAAGCGCAAATCGGCGCTTTCTCGGTGAGCGAGGATCTGACCGGTGAGATGTTGATCACAACTGCACGTTTGTTCGTCTCGAAGGGCACGCCTTTACTTCTTTCATTTGAGAGCTAACGTGGTTTCGGAGTGTCTGTTCGCTTTATGACCCGTCGTTTTCGTCGGCGGGAAGGGTAAAATATGCCTGCTAGAATTGATTCCGCAGTCCAGGCGCTATACAGAACCTGGCTGAATAACGCAGACGCTGCGGTGAAGGAACAGCTGGTTAAGTCCCGACCGGTTTCGGCTTTTACCGAGAACGTGAATCTCAGCCATCGCCTTTCAAAACAGCAACGCCTACGCATATTGGACCAGGCTCTGATTCTGCTGGAGATGGTCTACGTCCACCTGCCACTAAAGCGGGCAATCCATGCTATCGATCCGATCCAGCGGCTAAGATTGCTGAGATTTCGCCTCGATCAAGCAAAGGAGGGCGGGATAAGCGAGACCGAGTTTCATCGTGAGATACAAGAGACGTTCCTATCTGTTCGTGATGTTCACACCCAATACATCCTCCCAAGACCATTTCGTGGAAACGTCGCATACTTGCCGTTTCTGGTCGAGGAATATTACGAAAAAGAGTACGGCGAACGAAAACAGAAATTCCTGGTGTCACATGTCGCAGAGGGGTTCAAGCATCGCTCTTTCGAGCGCGATGTACAGGTTTTGTATTGGAACGGTGTCCCTATCAAGCGGGCGATCGAGGACAATGGACAACGTCAAGCTGGCAGTAACCCTGAGGCCCGGTTTGCCCGCGGTCTGGATGCGCTGACCATACGTGAGCTGAAGCTTTCATTGCCACCTGATGAGGAATGGGTAACTGTTACTTATCGCACAAAGCGCGGACTACAGTGTGAAATCAAGCTTCAGTGGCTGGTTGTTCCGGTCAGAGCTGGCACTGAGCCTCAGCACCGCGCCTTAAAACCGAAGCGGGCAATCGATAATCAAAAATCAGCTATCAACCAAATGAGGAAGATACTATATGTGCCGAGGGTTGTGGAGTTGGAGACCTGGTGTGAGAGGGCCAGGAAGGAAAAACGCAGGAACGGAATGGTCGCGCAGGCTGATAGTGCGCTTCGAACCAGACTGCCGTCGGTATTCCGAGCAGAAACGAAGAAGCGAGGTAAATACGGCTATATTCGCATCTTCACGTTTGATCCCGATCTCGACAGCGTAGGTGCGGACGAAATTGTAGATGAATTTCGACGACTGATCCTCCAGCTGCCCCAGAACGGTCTCATTATTGACGTACGCGGCAATTCCGGTGGGATGATAAATGCCGGCGAACGCTTGCTGCAAATGTTCACTCCACATCAAATCAAGCCGGAACTGTTTGAGTTCATAAACACACCGCTGACGCTTCGCATATCGCTTGCGGCACCAAAGGACGAAGAAATGGCTCGTTTTGCGAGGTCCATTCGAGAAGCCGTAGTCACAAGCGCCACATATTCGGCAGGCTTTCCACTTACCTCCGAGGAAGAATGCAACGCGATTGGGCAAATCTATTTTGGACCTGTGGTATTGATAACCGATGCAATGTGCTACAGCGCTACCGATATTTTCACCGCGGGTTTTCAGGACAACCGCTCGGGCGTCGTTCTGGGCACTAGTGGCAACACTGGTGCCGGCGGCGCAGAGGTCGTCGAGCACAAAGATCTGAAACACTGGTTGCGCAAGGATTCGAAGTCGCCGTTCGGCGCATTGCCCAAAGGCTCAGGCCTGAGTGTTGCGATCCGCCGGAGCCTTCGAGTTGGCAACCGCTCTGGTAGACCGCTCGAGGAACTCGGAATCATCTCTGAACAGCGACACTACATGACAAAACGAGACCTGCTCGATAATCGAGACTTGATCGATCGAGCCGTTAGAATCCTAGTCTCCATGACTGCCCGACGGGAGCAATAAATTTGTTTCGGGTGAGCTTTTGCAAGCCATTTCTTATTGCCAAACTGAGAGCTTCGCCAACTTCATATGACGCTGAACGTGGAATCCCCTGCCGAATGAAATGTCTGTTCCTCCGCCGAGCGCTTTCAGTTTCTGTCGAGCTTAAGGTGATCAGCGCTGCGGAGAATTCAAAGTCTGGGGCAGAGGCTGGTAGTCCGGGATGAATTGACCAATCCCTGGATGCGAACTATCTCTCGTTCGCAACCGGACATTTCAAAAATGCCGCAACACTCGCTTTTGATACGGGCTTACGAGTGGGGGAGCTCGCAGCCTTGTGTTGGGACGATATTCATCTTGAACCAATCGGCAGCGGCAAGTTTGGATATCTGCTGGTTCGCACGGGCAAGACCAAGAATTCGCGGCGTACTGTTCTGCTCACAAGCCGCGTTCGGGAGATGCTTGAATCCAAACTGCGCTTTGGACCGCGTGTGTTTTCCAGTTACGGCAAATATCTTAGAACACCACCACCAGGACCTTCGTGACAAGCTCGGTGTGCATTCGGACTTCGTGCTACACTCCCTGCGTCACACGATGTTGACTAGATTGTGAGAATCGGGGCAGACGCCTTTACGATCATGAAGGGCAGATGCCTTTACGATCATGAAGGTTGTGGGCCATAGGAGCATAATTATTTCGCAGCCGTATGTTCACCCAACGCCGGAACATGTTGAGGGAACATTTGAACGCTTCAACGCTTATGGAGCCCCCACAAAAGTCCCCACAGTCAAGAAAGTGGCTTGAAGAAGAGAGTTAGAACGCAAAAAACAAATAATTAGCCGGGGTGGTGGAATGGCAGACACAGAGGACTTAAAATTCACGGGAATATATGCTACACAATACTATGCAGTAGTTTATAGGTTAGTGCTTTACTCGTGTAGCACTCTGTAGTAGCGGGTAGTTACTACAAAAATCACTACAGCGGAGGAGGACTACTAATGAGATTCAAGGTTTATCTTATGTGCGCTGCAGAGCCGGTCTTTATCGAGGCTGATCGCTTTCAAATTGAAAATGATCAAATTGCTTTCTATGGAGAGGGGAAAAGGGTCGATAGCTGGGTTATATTCACGTCTGGCGTAGCTGCGATTGAAAGGGAAGCGGAGCCTGGATTCGATACGATAGCCTAGCAAATTTAATGTCTACGATTGTTTGATTTTTCGTCCATCCGCAAGCTATCTGTGATATGATAGCTCGGCCCGAACGAGAGCCATTAACTCTCATCCGGGCCTGACCACATCCTTGACTAACTAGGAGTCAACGACATGGCTGATTCAATCCTATCACATCTCCAAAAGCCTAGATTCAATTCATGAAGGTAGACCGCGACACTAACGCGGGAAAGGCAAAAAAGAAATGAAAACGCATCTTGTGATATTCCTTGGTGATGATGAGACCGATGTCCTGGCGAAGGCATACAAGCAGTTGCCTATACCGCTATTCAGCGAGGCGATTACTAAGAAGCAAAGAAAGAGCCTCTTTAAGTTTCTTGAGAACGATCTCGATTTTCTCGTATGTACAGAAGAGAACCCGTTCATCAAAGGAAAGAAAAATAGAAAACTAGTCGAAAGCTATTTCGATCGACTATATTGTTCGAAGTGACTTCTATTCCATCGGAGGGCGGAATCCTGGCCGCCCTCTCACTCCTTCGCAGCCTCTCTGACCGCGAGTTCAATTTCCTGGTACTCGATCACCATCTGCCTTATGAGGATGAACGCCGATTCTGTCAGCGGGTCAATGTTGTTCGCTCGAATATGCGTCTTTGCGTAGTTAGCCGCCTTCTTTAGTTCGTGCGCAGCCTTTGCCCATTTCAGGTAACGCTGATTAGTGATCCGCTCGCCGTGACTAGACTGCATTGGCTAGTTCTCCTCTCTCCGTGAAGGTGCGTTGCCACACTTCCAGCCGACGAGAAAAGTATTCAATTGCCGTCCGCGGTTGCTGAAATTTTCCCGTATCCCAAAACCGATTAGGGATGTCTGATAGTGATTGCTCTATATCTTCCGTGGTCAATCCAGCTGCGAGCTGTGCGCAGAGATTTCGTAGCGGATGATTACCGATTAGCTCATCCAGCATATGAATATCATCGGTGTTAGGGGTATAGATCAGTTTCTCGTGGTCAATCGACCATAACTTGCCTTCCACATCCACGAGACAATTCGACACGTGGCCGTAGGAGCAATATAAAAGAGCCCGGAAGCAGTGAACTAAGGATCGCTGCTCAGAATTCCACTGAGCGGCCCGTAACGCTGCCGTTGGCGCTTCTGTGGGGAAGTCTGGGTATGCATCGCGGCCAATCGGACATCGCTTATCAAGCAACCGTTCAAATTTCTTCACTAATGCCAACTCCATCCGATGAAACGGGGGCAGAACCTCGCATTGATCGGTCAGGTAATAGAG
>DATFWY010000120.1:0-5273 GCA_035258805.1 Blastocatellia bacterium
ACGCTACGAACCGCGCTGCCGGCGCCGCGCCATACTTCGCGAAACCTGCTCTCGTTAGCCTGCCTGCTGACTTCGATCTTGTACACAGCCGGATAGTCCTCTTGCCATCGTCCATGAAGCTGGATCACGCGGCTCAATTCGAACTCGCCTCCGAGATCGATGGTGACTGACATCCCCTGATAGTTTGGGGTGCCGCTGGTCGCACGTGTCTCGAGATTCTTGTCAGTCGCCAGAGCTGGGTCTTTAAGCCTTCCGGGTTCTTCGCCGGGTGCGGGAGTCGGAGGGGTCGGTTCAGGCGTTCGATCGGGCCGATTCGGGATTCTCCGCGCGGTTTGTCCAGGATCGACTCCGAGGTTCAATTCGGCGATCGTCCAGTCCTGACCGGGATAGACGGTGTTTTTTGCTGTTGCGGTTATCCGGACAAAACGCGCCAGCACCGCCGGGAACTCTACACGGCTTACACCCCGCTCGCCGGGCCCCTCGAATACGGTCATCCAAGGACCGGAAAGCGATTCGGCGACTTCGACCTTGTAGGCTCCGGGAAAATGAGTCGCCCAGGGCCCGAAGTCCTGCTTAATGCCGATTATGTTCTGCGATCCACCGGCGTCTACGGTGACACTCATTCCAACGTAGTCGAGTTTGCCTGATGTTGCCCGTGTGTTGTTGTTTCCATCAATGGCCTTTGGCAGGTCGATCAGGTCGCCAGTCACACCTGCTGGTCTGGTTGTGCGCGACTGCACGGTCTGCTGCGCGAATGTTCTGTCGCCAGGCGAAGCTGCGATAATGCCGATAAGGCATGTGACCAGAGCTAAGGATTTTGCGGTTGAAATCATTGTGGCCCCCTCCTTTTCTTCGTCAGGTCCACATCTGCGATGGTGCCGGGCCGGTACGGCGTTGCATGAAGCGACGGCGGAAAACCGGCCCTGCAATTAGTCTCGCGCAGATGCTGGGGTGAGGGCAAGAAAACGTCACCATAACCGATGCGCGCAGAACTTGTCGGCTTTTCGATTCTTCTGATATTCTCCCGCCCTTCATCACGATCGACGCTGCCATGAGGTAGCGCTTTCAAGAAATTGGCCACTCTCCAAGCCTTTGGGAGAACGCGAATTCTCAAAACGGATGAGTTTTACGATGCCGCGCTCCAGCGACCAATCAGTAAAACGCCCATTTCCCTCATGCTTCGCCAGATTGCTGTGCTTTTCGAACCCACTTTACGCCTCGGCGATTCGGTGTCTTTGCATTGATATGCCTCACAACCATTAAGGGCAGAGTCGTAAAGCCGCAGAGCAGTAGGTGAGAATGAAAGAGGCGCTTCCACCGAATACAGTCATTTCGCATTATCGGATCTTGTCTCGAATAGGGGTGGGAGGCATGGGTGAGGTCTATCTTGCCGAAGATTCCAAGCTGCGACGCAAAATCGCGCTCAAACTTCTGTCTACCGAGCTAACCAAAGACCAGGATCGGCTGCGCCGATTCGAGCAGGAGGCATTTGCCGCATCGGCGCTCTCTCATCCCAACATACTGGTTGTTCACGACATCGACTCGGATGGTGATGCGCACTTCATCGCCACCGAATTCATCGAAGGTGAAACGCTTCGCGATCGTATGACGCGGTCCAAACTGAGTCTGCAGGGGGCTCTCGAAATCGCAATCCAGACCGCAAGTGCGCTGGCGGCGGCACACAAGGCAGGAATAGTTCACAGAGACATCAAGCCAGAGAACATAATGCTGCGCGAAGACGGCTATGCGAAGGTGCTGGACTTTGGTCTCGCAAAGCTCACCGAGCGAACTGCGCAAACGAGCAATACGGAAGCGCAGACAATTGCAAGGGTTGACACCGATCCCGGCACAGTGCTCGGCACCGTTAATTACATGTCGCCGGAGCAAGCTCGCGGCCGGGTTGTCGATGAGAGGACGGACATCTTCAGCCTCGGCGTGGTGACCTACGAGATGATCGCCGGTCGCGTACCGTTTGAAGGAGAGTCTAGTACGGATGTTCTCGCGGCGATTTTGGATCGAGAGCCCGCGCCGCTGGCTCGGTTTGAACCTGAAACTCCGGCTGAACTTCAACGAATCATGGGTAAGTCTTTATGTAAGAACAGAGACGAACGCTATCAGACAGTAAAGGACTTACTGATAGATCTAAAGAATCTTAGAGAGGAACTAACATTCGAAGAGAAGCTCGAGCGCTCAATTTCGCCGGATTCAGCGGCACGAATGGGTATCACTACCAGCGGCGCAGCGGCATCGCTGGCTACGTCGCGAACACCAGCCGAGAGCGATCCAGCAGCTCCTGTGCGAACTACATCGAGTGCCGAGTACATAGTCAGCGAAATCAAGCGACACAAAAAAGGCTTCGGTTTTATTGCTGCAGCTGTCGTGCTTGCAGCGGTGTCGGTATTCCTCTATTTCAATCGAGCATCTGCCTTGTCCGAGCGCGACACAATCGTCCTCGCCGATTTCGTCAACACCACTGGAGATGCAGTATTCGATGGGACACTGAAGCAAGCGCTCGCCGTCCAGCTTGGGCAATCTCCGTTCCTGAACATTTTTTCAGATGATCGAGCTCGTGAGGCTCTTCGATTCATGGGTCGCTCGCCCGACGATAGAATCACCAGGGATATCGCGCGAGAGATATGCGAACGACACGGATTGAAGGCATTGCTGGCCGGATCGATCTCAAACATAGGCAGTCATTACATACTTCTGCTCGAGGCGGTCAATGGGCACACCGGTGATTCACTCGCCCGGGAACAGGTCGAGGCCGAGAGCAAGGAGCAAGTGCTCGGCGCGCTTGGGAAAGCGGCTTCGAGACTGCGCGAGAAATTAGGCGAGTCGCTCGCTTCGATCCAGAAGTTCGATGCTCCTATCGAGCAAGCAACTACTTCTTCGCTTGAGGCCTTAAAGGCTTTCACGCTCGGGCACGAGCAACGTGACAAGGCGGCAGATCTTGAAGCAATTCCGTTTTACAGACGCGCAATCGAGCTCGATCCTAATTTTGCGCTAGCGTATGCTGAGCTTTCGGTCGTCTACTACAACAGCGACCAGGCCGAACTTGCAGCGGAGCTTGCGGAAAAGGCATTTGCGCTCCGCGATCGTGTTAGCGAGCGCGAGAAGTTGTATATCTCTTCGCAATATTATGGAAACGGAACTAGGGAAATTGAGAAAGATATTGAAGTGCTAGAGCTCTGGAAGCGAACCTATCCGCGTGATCACATTCCACACAATATACTCTCGGTTGATTACAGGGAGATCGGCCAGTTCGAAAAGGCAGCCGAAGAGGCTCGTGAGACCATTCGACTCAATCCCAACTTTGCTAACGGATATGGGAACCTCGGGCGCGCATTTCTTAAACTAAACCGCATCGATGAGGCCAAGGAGACATTTCAGAGAGGAATCGCTCAAAACATTGATGGCTTTCAGATGGGGCTCTATCAGGTTGCATTCTTGCAGGGTGATCAGGCGGCGTTGCAACAGCACGTCGAGTGGTTCAAGGGAAAGGTCGGTGAGTTTAACGCTGAGCACTTGCAAGCGCTGTCGGCGGCATTTTATGGACAGGTACGAAAGGCAAGAGAATTCGAGACGCGTGCGATTGACCTGGCTTTGCGGCGCGATGTCAAAGAGGTTGCCGCGTTCTACAGTGCGGATTCCGCGACAAGAGAAGCGGTTTTTGACAATTGCGACCAGGCAAAAGAACAAGGCACAAAGGCGCTTGCGATAACGAGGGGTCAGGATGCTCTTGTTGGAGTGGCCGGCGCGCTCGCGAAGTGTGGCGATGCTCGATCAGCGCAGAGTTTGGTCGATGAATTGGCAAAAAAGGCACCCAAAGATACGTTGCTCAATACTGTCGCACTGCCACTGATCAGGGCTGAACTCGAGCTCAGTCGAGGCAATTCGAGCCAGGCGATTCAATTGCTGGAGACAACCAATCGATACGCACACGCCAATCTGTTCGCGGTCTCGTACGCTCGCGCCAGGGCCCACTTGCGCGAACAAAAGTCAGCTGAGGCGATAGCTGAATTCCAGAAGATTCTTGATCATCGCGGCGAGGGACCGTTGAGCCCACTGTACCCGCTCGCCCAACTCGGACTGGCACGCGCCGCTTTGTTGAGTGGCGAAACTGCAAAGGCTCGCAAAGCTTATCAGGATTTCTTTGCAATTTGGAAAGACGCCGACCCTGATTTGCGAATTCTGATCGAAGCAAAGAAAGAGTATGAGCGGCTTAATTAGGATCGCCAAATCCCACCAACGTAAAGCAGATGGTATCTTCCGCACTTCACACTCGTATTTGGCCTAAACTGAAACCCCATCGGCTAAAAGCCCGATGATATCTTCGCCACTTCACACTCGTATTTGGCCTAAACTGAAACCCCGTCGGCTAAAAGCCCGATGATATCTTGGCACCTTGCGGGCACTCTGCCGTTGGTGGCATTTCCAGTCACTTTCTGGCGTGTTGTTGGATTTGACCTTCAGCGCAAATTCATCACATAAATCTCAAAATTTCCGGCGCGGTTGCTCTGAAACGCGAGTTTTGAACCGTCCGGTGAGATCGCAGGTCGATCGTCACTCTTAGGCCCTGCCGATAGCCGCCGAAAATTCCGGCCATCTAAACCTATTTGAAAAATGTTGTTCCTCGTGACGTTATCAGCCACAAACGCCAGCGTTGATCCGTCTGATGACCAGCTCGGTACAAATAATGACATTCCTGTCTTTGTCAACATTCGCACGTTATTACCATCGGAATCGGCGACGAACACCTGAAGCGGAAAAAAGCCGTTATAGCCTTCTGTAGCCAGACTGATAAAAGCTAATTTGCTTCCGTCCGGAGACCAGGCAGCCTGACGCCCGCGCATTCTTATCAGTCGCGTGACATTCGTTCCATCGCCGCTCATCACATAAATAGCTGAATGGCCCTCTCTGTAGCTGTTGAACAGGATCCTCCCGTCAAGTGACCATTTTGGAGACATATCATTAGTCGGATCGGCCGCCACGCTTTTGTCATTGGTCCCGTCGGCATTGATCACGTGTATATCCTTGTTGCCGTCTCTATCGCTGGTGTAAGCAATTTTCTCAGCATCGGGCGACCACGACGGTTCCGAATCCGCTGCGGTCGAGTGTGTAATTCGCATCAACCCGCTGCCATCGGAGTTCATTGCATAGATCTGATGCTTTCCGTCTCGGTTGCTTGAAAACGCAATCTTATTTCCATCAGGTGACCAGGCTGGGTTGATATCGTCAGCCGGATCATCCGTGAGCTGTAGCAGCTCGCCATC
>DATFWY010000121.1:0-5944 GCA_035258805.1 Blastocatellia bacterium
TATAGCGAGCACATTGCCGAGCCCAACGAATTGATAGATTACCTTTGCCAGGATTGCCGCGAGCACGCCTCCCAACAGCGATATCAGCACCGACTCGGAGAGCAGCAGCGACAGAATCATGCCGGGCCGGAATCCCAGGGCCTTCATTACCGCAACCTCGGTGAATCGCTCTCGCGCCGACATCGCCATCGTGTTGCCGCCGATCAAAGTGATCGTAAATACGACTATCAATCCTATGCCGGTTATCAAACCCTTCACGTTGCCAAGCATTGAAATAAAACTTGCCGCGAACGCCGCCTCGGTCTCGGTCTTTGTCGGAGCCGCCGAGTTCTTGAACATCGCGTCGATCTCTTCCATCACCCTCGCGGCGCTGCCGGGCGAGTCCAGCCTTACGCGAAACTGCCCTACGAGACCTGGTCTTCCGAATGCTTCTTCAACAAAGTCTCTGTGAAAGTAAAGGGTAGTCTCCTGAGGTCCGGTGTAGATTCCTCGTATGTTCAATCGGGCATCGAGGGGGTAAATCGACCGCTTCAATTCGATGGTATCTCCGAGCTTCCAACCATATTTGTCGGCGAGCTTCTTCCCGACAATCGCCGCTGTCCGCTCCCGTTGAAAGGCTTCTTTTTCCTCAGGAGATATCTGAATTTCAGATTGGACATCAAACAGTGATTTGGGATCGACAAAGAACTGAGCAAACGTATACTGCGGCTTGTCCTCCTTGTAGATTCCTCCAAACCAGTTTGATGGATATGTCGCGGTTACGCCTGATACTTGTTCTATTTTTTGTCGATAGGCCTCGGGCATGGAATCGGCAATCGAGGTGTTGCGTCTGACAACAACCCGGTACTCGCCTCCGGTCAATTGTGAGACCCGGCCGAAAGCTGCCATCACTGCCTGCATTGTTGCGAGCAGAAATACAGATACCGACACGCTCAAAACAGTCAGCACGGTGCGGCGTTTGTTTCGCCCGACATTCTTAATGATGAGCCGCAGGAACTTCATAGACGCCTCCAGATTTACTGAGCAGGCCTTTCTCAAGATGCAGCTGCGAATGAGCATGGCTCGACGCGCGGGGATCGTGGGTCACCATGATGATCGTCTTATGAAACTCTTCGTTTAGACGCTTCAACAAATCGAGAATTTCTTCTGCGGATTTTGCATCTAGATCTCCAGTGGGCTCGTCCGCGACCAGGAGGGTCGGATCGGTGACGATGGCCCGAGCAATTGCGACCCGTTGCTCCTGTCCTCCAGAGAGTTGTCGCGGATAGTGATGCTGGCGATCTTCGAGCCCAACCACCGAGAGCGCGGTCATTACGTGATCACGCCGCTTTTTCTTGGATAGACTGGTTAGCAACAACGGGAGCTCGATATTCTCGAAGGCGCTAAGCACCGGAATCAGATTGTAAAGTTGAAAGATAAATCCAACGTGGCGTGCTCGCCATTTGGCAAGCTGCTGTTCGTTGAGCTTTGAAATGTCCTTTCCATCAATAACGACACGGCCCGAGTTAGGCTTGTCGATTCCGGCAATGAGGTTGAGTAATGTTGTTTTTCCTGATCCCGACGGGCCCATCAGTGCGAGGAATTCTCCACGCGCGATTTCCAGGTCAATATTGTCGAGAACTGGAATATCGATGGTGTCACGACGGTAGTGCTTGGTTACTTGTGTTAGATTAATCAGGGTCTCAGCCATCTAAGGCTCCTTTGCTTCCTTTAACCTTAAATTGTCGTTATTTAATGCCCTCTTTTTAACGCAGAGTCACAAAAGACGCAAAGGCGCAAAGACTTTACGAACCACTCTTCAATTTGACCCTCGAACCGTCAGTAAGGTCGGCGCTGCCCTGGATGATGACTCTCTCGCCTCCCGCCAGTCCTTGCTTGATTTCGACGCGGTCGCCGAACTCGCTTCCGAGCGCAACTGTCTGAGTTGAAGCGCGTCCCTCGTTGAAGACAAACACGATGCTTTTTCCATCTCGCTGTTGTATGGCAGTTTTCGGGACTGTGATTCGAGATACCTCTGAACTCGCTGTGGCTTGTTGCTTTTGAAGGAACGTTACCTTCGCGTTCATATCCGGGAGGATGCGAGGATCGATCTCTTTGAATTTAACCTTTACCTTGACCGTCGCTTTCTGACGATCAGCGGTAGGTACAATCTTGCGGACCTCAGCGGGTAGTTTCTCGTTGGGCAATGCATCGAGAGTCACTTCAGCCGTAAGTCCAGGTGAGATCTTGCCGATATCCGACTCGTTGATGTCCACTTCTACTTCGAGTGTATTTGGATCAACGATCGTCACTACTGACCCGCGCGTTGTAGCACCGCCGTAGATTGCAGGAGCGACCGTTTCGCCCACCTCTGCGTCTTTTGAAATCACTAACCCTTCAAACGGACTGCGTATGCTCATGTATTCAAGCTGCGCTTCGACAAGGCGAATGCGGGCTTCAGCCGACCGGATTTGCTGCGAAGAAGATTCGATTTTTGCCTTCGCGGCTTTGATCTGAGCTTCGGCAGAGCGCACCTGGCCTTCGTCGACGCCGGCTTGGGCGGTTGCTTTGTCGGCCTCCGCCTTGGATGTCACGCCTCGCTCCAGGAGGCTGGTTTGTCTCGTTAATTCCAGCCGGCTTTTCTGCACGTTGGCCTGAGCCTGGGCCAAAAAAGCGCGCGCCTGTTCGTGCTCGGCTTCGGCCTGAGCCTTAGCCGACTGGGAATTCGCAAGTGAACTATTGGCTTCGCTCAACTGGGCATCCAGGTCGTGATGCTCGAGGCGGGCGAGCACCTGGCCCGGCTTGACTCGGCTGCCTGTGTCGACCCCAAGATACTCGAGTCGTCCGGAAATCTTCGGGCTAACGGCTGCTTTGCGATCAGCTACTACATACCCGTTTGCAGTTAGGATGCCGATACTGGAGTTTCCTGATTCAACCAGCGCTCTTGCAACTTCGACCTCCGGCGTCGTTGAAGCGCTCCACATCCGATAGCCGACTAGTAAGGCGCCGGCGATAACAGCGAGCGCTGTACCGATCAGGACCGCGCGCACGCCACGCCTGGCACCTGCGTCTCCATCGTCGTCGCGATGAATTCTCAGCGCAGACAAGTCTGGCTTTGCTTTTTCGGTTTGTTCCATCCAGGGTACGCTCTGACCTTTGTTACGAAAGTTTCAATACTTATGTTTGGACTATAAAGCAGCGTCGCACGCCCCGGCAACACTGGGTAGAAATTGACAATTGATTGACTCAAAGTACGTGCGAATGCGAAATTAGCGATCGCCATAAACTGTTAGAGACATTCTAGAAACAAAAGGATAGTTGATGAGAATCGCGCTTGGTTCTTCGAGAGCGGCAAAAGTGGAGGCTGTTCGCTCCGCCTCTGTATGTATTGCATCCATCGATTCCGCCTGGGCCGATCCGATTATCACTGCCCTCGATGTAGAGACAGATACGCCGGCTATGCCGCTAACCGATACGGATCTTATGAGTGGGGCAAGGGCTCGAGCGTTAGCCGTTCGACATCTTCTGTCGCGTGAGGCGAAAACCGCCGATGTTTATGTCGGCTTGGAAGGAGGTTTTCATTCAGTGATTCTCGGAGGCGAAGCGTTGACGTTCCTCAAAGGCTGGGCTTACGTGACTGACGGAACGCGCGGGAACTTTGGCGCCAGCCCGTCGATCGTAGTACCCGAAAAGCTCGTGCGGGCGGTGGTTGAAGGAAGACGCGAGCTTGCCGATGTAATCGACGAAGCCGCCGGCGAGCACGATGTGCGGAGCCGGCAAGGGGCCTGGGGCGTCCTGTCACGCGACTTGTTTACCCGCTCGATGAGCTTCGAGGTCGCTTTGTTGGCCGCTTTCGCGCCCTTTTACAATCTTTCGATGTACAATTCTTAGCTTGTTATTCTTAATCTGGATTTGTGCTCATCATTTTTTTGAAGAGCTGAGTGAGCGCCGGCTCGATTCCCAAAACCCGCTCGTAGACTGTGAGTTGACCGCGGTGATACATCTCGTGACTGACAGTGAAGTTCAGCATCGTCAATTTGGTGCACTGCTTTCCATCAAAACGCCTCATCATCTTTTCAAAGCCAGTGTCACCGAAGCCCAAAATCCTTTTCTTCGTTTCTTCCATCGACGAGCGTAAGAGTTCAATCACCGCGTCTTTTGTGGTCGCATCCTTGACGCCGCCCGTGTGGTCAGCCACTAATGCAGCGAATCCACGTTGGAAATTTGTATTCTCGCGGCACATCTCGCCGGCAAGCATTCGTTCGCTTTCAACAATGTGGTGAAGTAATTCGATAACGCTACGGCTCTCGGAAGCGGGTTTGAAACCGAGTTGTTCAGCCGGAATCAACTCGACTTCTTTGATCAGCCCGTTGCGCACGTCCTGCCACTGGTCAACAACTTGCTCGGTGTTTGTCATGCGAAATCTCCCCCTTGATTCAAATTGGGGAAAGAGTGTATCAGGTTTCAAAATGCGTTGAACAACCAGACTTAGGTACGGAGCCATCAGGCGCCTACCAAAAGATACCATCGGGCTTCAGCCGCTGGAGTTTCAATTTCGACCTAACAAAGCCAACGAGCACCAAGATACAACTGCCAGGAACAACAAACCCCAATAGAGGTTCTGGTTCATCCCGAGTGCAATTTGCCCCGACAATCCTATTACAATTAATCAATTCAGAGCGGTTCTTAAATCCCGCTACGTTTTCATTTCAGTTGTGTTATATTCTGTCGCAACCCCCGCTGAGTAGCCGCTCAAGAACCGAGGCCCAATGTATCCTCACAAACAAGAATTGGACCTGCCCAAGCTTCGTCGCCAACTTGAAGAGCTTCTCTCGATGGTCGCGACCGATCCGTCTTTCGAACGTGGGAGCCAGAATGAGTGTGACCATCTCAGCGGCACTGAAGCGGCTGGTAGCGATTCGCAACTGGCAGCGTCAATTTGTCCGCCGACGAACGAAAACAGTGTGAACGCAACCGATCGCGATCCTTTGTCGGATGATGCATTAGTTGTGATAACCGAATTTGGGCATGCTTCGGCGGCGATCCTGCAAATGTGGCTATCGATCGATTATCGGCGCGCGATCAAAATACTCAGCCAGTTTCAAGCCGATGGTTTGATTTCAGCAAAGGGACGAGTGCGCCACAAAGCGTTTGTGCTTAGACATTCACTCGGCGCGTAGCAACGAATATCTTCGAAGTAAATGAGGAATGTTGTTACGAGGAATGGTCCTGATAATACCTACAGGTCGATTTCAACGGACATCGAGGACACACCGGATTGACATTCTTGCATAACTCCTGCCCGTGACGCCGCAATAACTGATGAGCGGCGATCAGCCAGTCAAAATCCTTCTTCATCTCCTTCCCGGCTGCATCCTGTGCTGAACGATAGGTCGTCGAGTAGCTTTTTGATTCTTCACCATATCCCAGACGCAGCAGCACTCGGAGCCCGTTTGAATCCAGCGCAAGAATCGGTTGCGTTCGAGAAAATAAGAGTATTTTCTCTGCGCCTGGATCTCCGATTCCCGGAAATTTTTTTAGATATTTCTTCGATTGTGCGAGTGGTTGCTTCAGTACTCGATCGAAGTCCCCATCAAACTCTTGTAGAGCGATCTGTGCTATCAGTCTTAGCTTTTCCACTCGTGCTACAGGATGCATGCCGCCGAGTCGGGCAACTTCTATTAAAGTGTTTTCGTACGCCATCAGGATTTTCGGAGGCGTCAAGCCCACGCGCTCGCGCAGCGCGTTGAAGGCCTGGGCGCGTCGTTCGTCGCTGACCAGATAAGCGACGTTTTCGAGCAGAATCATCCCGAGCGGATCTGTTACTGTAGGCGGTTTGGGTTTGCCGTAGAGCTTCCCGAGCTCATCGATTATCTTTGCCAGAGATTTTGCTGTTTTTGGCATCGCTGACAGACTTCGCCACGATCGTACAAGCCCCACCACTATTTCACAATTAGCCTTGACC
>DATFWY010000122.1:0-6588 GCA_035258805.1 Blastocatellia bacterium
GGCAACGATCCTATGCCAAGTCCGGCGAGAAACATTCGGACTCTGCGCCGCTCTTGAACGCCTGCACCACGCGCGCGCCACAAAGCGATAGGTATAGCTGGGATCTCCAGGGCAAAAATGATTGTCCAGTAATAGCTCACTCTGGCACTTCGCTTAAACACTCGCAGGAAGATGGCAATATTAGATGTGCTGGTGGCGAGGGAGGGCACAATGCTCAAAGCGTTAGCAAGGAACAATGCAGTGCCGAGGAAAAGTGACAGCCTAAGGACGACTCGAAGAAATCGATTTATGCGAGCCGAAGAGTAGCTATGGGGAAAATCTGAGAAGAAGAGCCAGAGAAAGTAGGGAAGGAACGCATCAGGATGCAGGTTTAGAAGTAGATTTACAGATGAACCAATCCCTTCAGGCCATAGATCAGGTAATCGTCTGACCAGCGGATCAGAAAACGAAGCAGCTATGAGACAAAAGGCAACTCCGAGATATGCGGCTCGACGGTCACTTCCGCTGGCATAAATGAGCAAAGTCCCTACTATGCCGAATACGACAATGTGGAGAAGATAAATGACGTCTGAGAATGGCGTAACTGGAGTGCTGCTTGAAGGAACACCCGCGACGAGAGCAGTGAACCCGGCTAACACCTTCAATACAGCGAGCGACAGGCATACTCGTACCAACACGCCAGTGACCCCAACTCTCACTAAACGGTTCCGCTGCATTGCTAAGCAGAAGTCCCCTCTCGCGGCACAAACGCTACGACCTACCAACGACTCAGCGACACTAGCGGCTTAGCGGCGCGTCGCCGCAAATGAATGTTGAGCATTTCGCCGTTTTGTTTTTGGACCCAGGGCTACTTAGACGACGTGCCGGTGTTTAATCTACTCATATTCGTCGGCGTAACCGACTGCTTGAGAACATCTAATTGCACCAATCACCTGGAAGTGGACTATTAGCATTAATAACATCGTTCCGCGCAGTCTGAATATCTGCGAGGCCGATCGAAACCGCGCCGCGTTGAGTAGCCTTGAGCGCTGCTAAACGA
Source organism: Blastocatellia bacterium (assembly GCA_035258805.1). GTDB lineage: Bacteria > Acidobacteriota > Blastocatellia > UBA7656 > UBA7656 > Onstottus_A. The sequence goes on from DATFWY010000122.1 coordinate 1,040, forward strand.
CCTATGGCTTCTGAGCAACGCAGCACAAACATTCTCTCGAGCACATGGGCGTGATCGGCGTCAGAAAACCTCAGAGGGTCATTAGTGACGGCCTTTACAAACCGCGACTGAAAGAAAGCCACTAAGTTATCGAGGGCATTCTGCCGCGTAGGGACACTGCCGGTCCCACGCCCATAGCAAACCAGGCATTCTTGGAGAATTTGATCTGGTGTTCGTTTCGGGGCTGCTGATGTCATTTTGTCATCTCCATTCTCACGATTTACGATTTTTTTTGTCTTAGGATCTACCGTTTCTTTTTTTGGCGTTTGTATGTGATAGGTAATCCCGCCAACTTGCCGATCGCCTTGAAACTGGTTCACTACAGCAGTGTAGTAAGTCTTACCTGCATCATCGCCAATGTGCACCAATAATCTCAGCCGTTGCGTCGATCCAGCCGGAAATAGCGATGCCGGAATTATCGTTCTACCGCTAGGATTCACAGGTTCCCACGCTGCTGAACCAGCGCGTCGCTGCCCGGTGTGCTGCAAAAGAGGGGGCGATTCCAGCCACGCTCGCGATCCGGACGGCAGTCTGGTTTCCACCTCCAACCGCATCGATCGTCCTATGTCGGGGGGGCCCGGCGCCACAAACGAGAGAGGTGCGTATTCGAGTTCATCGGGGTATTCCAGCTTGGCGACTGTCTCCGGAACTATGGTGCTGACGTTTCTGACTCCTAGCCGCCCTCCACCAATCAAACTCAAGTACTCCTCCCACGTCCGAAATCCGGGCAACCCGGGCTTTGGATCAGTTGGCGTACCCAACAGCGCTATCACCCCATAGCTTCCCACTTGCCGCACGACAGGGGGGCGCCATCGAATCGCCTCCGACACTGTCAGACGATCGCCAGCGGGAACACGAGGTAAGACGGTGCGACCAACGAACTTCCACAACTGGGGCGTCAACAAAGTGCTAAGTGGCGACCAGAAAACCACCGCGGCCCTGGGAGCAGCCGCCGCGCCGCCTCGGTTGCGGACACGCAGATAAAGGAATGAATCCTGATCGCCCGTGCCGTCATTCCAAATTTCGCTGTTTTCGGTGCCACTCCCTTCGCCAAAATGACTTTGAGGATCCTTGACTTCGATCGGCGCTAGAATGATATCCGGACTCCGAAAGGTTGCTTGACGTGGGAGTGAACCGTCGTCTTCGACTGACTGACGGATGTACAGAGATTCCGAGATGTTGAGCACTTCGCGACTAATCGCATCTAGATTGGGCATGACTCCTATGAGATCGACTGCGGTTCCCCCAGCCGCAATATCGCCTGCCGATTGCGTACCGGTGCTGCGGTCGCTTAGTATCTCGCGCATCTCAGACGGTTGCAGCCTGACTCCCCGGTTTTGCTCCGCCATTCCCTGAACTGATGCTGCGACGCCGGCAATTATGGCCGAAGCTGACGAAGTTCCTTCAAAATCATTTCTATAAGTATCGGTTGAGCCGCTGGCGGTAGAATTCGTAGTGACTACACTTTCCCCCCAGGCGTAACAGTCAACACGCGATCCAAAATTGCTGTTTTGCCGCTTCGCGTGAGGATGACGTGCCCCGGCAGACCCAACCATAATGGCGCGTGAGTCCTTAAAATCCCCTGATCCTCTCCTTAGGACGAATTTGCCGGAGGTGTCGGTATACTGATCCAGATCGCTACCTCCGCCAACATTATTTCCGGACGGTTCGATCACGATAATTCCATTAGCCGTAGCATTTCGGATGATGTCGAAATTTGCGATCTCTGCCTCAAGGGGCATAGGCGTTGTTCCCGTAAGCTGTGCCTCGATAAGAAAGATATCCCCGGGGCTAAGCGCTCCGATGGCAGCAGTCATTGCGTTAGCAAAATCCCTCATACCGTTTGCTGCATAAGAGACAACCTGGATGGAACCTATGTTCGGGACAACGCCGACGCACCCGCGCGTGTTATCTTTTGCAGCAATGACGCCCAACACAGACGTGCCGTGCTGCCTGGAACTGTCGATGATTCCGCCATAGAGGGGCACCGTTCCAGCGGTGCTAAGATCCTCGTGATCAAGCGTCCAGCCCAGCTCCATGTCAATGAGTCGCAAACCGACTCCGTCAGCGCCTGGGACTCCAGTACCGTCGCTTCTCGGCCATACAAGTGTAGCCCCGACTCCATCAGGTGCGGCTCCGAGGTAACCCTGACCTGGAAACTTCGGATCATCATCGGGCGCAACCTGTGGATCCTCGCCGCGCCGTGCAACGTATGCGGTTTCTACGAGTGGAAGCGAACGAAGTAGCTTAATCAGATCCGGGACATCGATAGTGGGTGCTACCGCTATGGAAAAGTAATTCAAGAGATTGCGTGGCCGGTAAGTTGGATCGCGCTCTTCGGCCTGCCTCATGAGTGTCAGAATCTTGCCCCGATTTTCAGCATGAAACAGGCTTTGCATCGAAAATACAGAAGAAAAATTGCGACTCATTATGTCGGTCAGATGCTCTGTTGCCTTTGTCGTTGAACCGAATTCAACGCTGTCATGCAACTTCACGACGATCCGCAGAAGCCAATCATCAATTGACGCGTTGGGCGCTCGTACACCGACCGATCCTCTATCAGTTTTGTTTTCCACAGCTCTGCCTCGTGTTTTAAGATGTTTTGAGTTGGATTTTTGAGAACATGGCGTTCTTAAGAACCCCTTTTCTCATCAAAATGGCGAGTAACTGCGAAAGATTATGCACAGCCCCAATCCGCTGATGTAGACCTCCTTCTGGAGGTTCGGAACGAGGGGTCGAACCTGAGTGCGTAAAGAATCCTCTCTCTAGCGGGCCATACTGTCAATGACAATTTATAGGATTCGACGGTCTTCAGTTTCCGTGGTAATGATTGCCACGTCCCTTTAGGTGTCAGCTAAAGTCTTCCAAAAGTAATGATGCAAAGGCGACAGAGTCAGATCGATGAATCGGGTTACAATTTCGGACGTCGGCAAGAGGTCTCATTGTTTCGGCTGATAAGATCAACTCGCTTTGCGAATGCAGTATTAATGATTAGCACCTTAACAGGGCAAAGATCATCGCAAGTTTCAGAGTTAGCAGGAGTATTGGAACACTAATAGAGATATATCTCGTCTGATGTCAAGAAAATACGCTGCCGCTAAACCACAGACTGTAATTGCCGCAAGCACAATCTAATTCTTGACCGATAGCGCCGCGCCCGTGAGAATCTCAAACGGGTTGTAATAACGAATTGGCAACCGGCACCCCTAATCTCAATGTCGTCGAATTGTATGATCCAGATCGCGAGACCTGGAGCACTATTGACCGCCTCAGGGCGGTTCGCGAGGGTCATAGCGCAACTCTTCTACTCGACGGCCAAACCCTCGTCGCCGGCGGGAGATTCCCGCGCGAGCGCGCTTAACACCGCCGAGATCTACGACTCCGCAAGCGGTACGTGGTCAGGACCTGCAATCCCGATAATCAACGGCCTTTTGGTCTCGGGCAAGAAACTGTTTGTAGTCGGGCAGGGGTTTGCTCCCGGCGCTATGATACTGGTCAACGGAATAGAGCAAAAGACAAGAAACCAGGACGAGCAAACAGAGACCGTCTTAGTCGGCAAGAACGCAGCGAAACGAATCAAACGCGGCGACAAGATCCACGTAATAAACCCTAACGGCACTATATCAGACCAGCTTACGTTTGAGCTGGGAAACTAGCGCACTACGAACCCGTGTGACCAGTTGTTTGACTTGACGGATAAGCTGAGGGTCAACTCTTAGCCTTAACCGCACAGCCATTTCAATTTCGAATAGGACTCAGTGCGTTATGTCTCGTCGGTTGTAAAAAAAATACGCCACCGCAAAGCCGCACACCGAAATCCCCGCGAGCACGATCAGGTTCTTCACCGACAGCGGCTCGCCCGTGAGCATCTCAAACGGGTTGTAATAACGAAACGGTGACAACCACGCGACTCGTTCCGCAGGCGCCCAGGCACGGGCTACATAATCGAGCAAAAACATGCTCAGCGCCAAAAGCCCAACGAGTCCCCCGGCCACACTTCGTCGTCGGGAAGCCGCCCCAACTGCCACCGCAATCGCGTTCCAACTCAACATCAACAGCCCTAAGTTTGTGGCCAACGATAAAATCAAGCTCTTCTTTGGCCACGTGGCACCCGCGGTCGCCAGCACATTCAGACCACCCCAAGTGCCAATCAACATCATCAACAGTACTGCAACTGTACTAACCAGCATTACTGCTATCGAGCGCGTAATGATCCAATGGCGCGCGACTGGACGTGACAGAATCAGATCGATGAATCCGATTTCGATTTCGGACGTCGGCGTTGTTCCCAACGCTATTGATAAGCCCACAAGAGACCCCATCACAGCCAAATGAAAATAGCCGAGAGAAACGATTCCTCCAAACGACATAAAACCTATGAATGATGGACCAAGCAATTGTCGAACAAACGGCGGCATTAGTTCGCCCAACTGCTCGAATGAACCGTTCCGATGAAGCGAGTCAGCGATGATGATCAAAAACACCTGAAAGAGCGCGAGCAATGACGCCATTGATAGAACCAATGTTCGGACGCGCTTTAAAGAATACCCGACTAGTATTAGCCCTTTATTCATGACGCATCGTCTCGATAGTACTTGATCAAAACGTCTTCAAGTTGCGGTTCCTCCAACTCGACATCCTGCACCGGCAGAGGCGCCAGGAATTTCAAAAGAGCACCGAGCTTGCTTTCGACCGCCAGAGTCCAGACGCGCGGTTTCACCTCAAGTATCTGGTAACCCGATGGCAATGAGTCATCGAGCTCCACATCTTCCGCGAAAAGAACTCTCACTCGTCGAGGAGCGAGTTTGCGGATCTCCTCAACCGAAGATAGCAAAGCCAACTGGCCGGCACGCAGCAATGCAACGCGATCACACACTCGAGCAACTTCCGACAGTACGTGTGACGACATGAAAACCGTTCTGCCGCGAGTCTTGAGATCAGAAAGTAGTTCGTAAAACGACTCTTGCGTTACTGGATCGAGACCCTCAGTCGGCTCATCGAGGATCAACAGAGGGGGATCGCTCTCGAGGGCTTGAAGCAAACCGAGCTTGCGTTTCATACCGGTGCTGTACTCTCGAAGCTTTCTTCGTAGATCTTTATCTCGAAACTCGAAGCGCTCCTGGACCTCGTTCCTGTACTTTTCGTTCAGTGGGCGGGAACCTAATCGGGCCAACAGATTCAGGACTTCGCGGCCGGTTAGATCAAGGTAGACTCCGAGCTCGCCGGGCAAATATCCGACTAGTGCACGCGCCTGGAGGCTTTGTTTTTGGCAATCAAATCCGAGTATTGAAGCGGTACCTTCGCTAGGTCTTAACAGATCGAGGAGTATGCGAATAGTCGTTGTTTTACCCGCGCCGTTGAGTCCCAGGAATCCAAGAATCTGTCCTGAATCGGCTTCGAGATTAAGTTTGTTGACGGCTGTAAGCTTTCCGTAGCGCTTGGTGAGACCCTGAATCGATACCGCTGGTGTTGTTACGGCGTTTGTGGTCACGAACGGGATTCTAAAGACA
>DATFWY010000123.1:0-34987 GCA_035258805.1 Blastocatellia bacterium
CCTTCAGCGCAAATTCATCACATAAATCTCAAAATTTCCGGCGCGGTTGCTCTGAAACGCGAGTTTTGAACCGTCTGGTGAGATCGCAGGTCGATCGTCACTCTTAGGCCCTGCCGATAGCCGCCGAAAATTCCGCCCATCTAAACCTATTTGAAAAATGTTGTTCCTCGTGACGTTATCAGCTACAAACGCCAGCGTTGATCCGTCTGATGACCAGCTCGGTACAAATAATGACATTCCTGTCTTTGTCAACATTCGCACGTTATTACCATCGGAATCGGCGACGAACACCTGAAGCGGAAAGAAGCCCGTATAGCCTTCTGTAGCCGGACTGATAAAAGCTAATTTGCTTCCGTCCGGAGACCAGGCTGCCTGGCCGCCGCGCATTCTTATAAGCCGAGTGACATTAGTTCCATCGCCGCTCATCACATAAACAGCTGACTGGCCCTCCCTGTAGCTGTTGAACAGGATCCTCCCGTCAAGCGACCATTTTGGAGACATATCATTAGTCGGATCGGCCGCCACGCTTTTGTCATTGGTCCCGTCGGCATTGATCACGTGTATATCCTTGTTGCCGTCTCTATCGCTGGTGTAAGCAATTTTCTTAGCATCGGGCGACCACGACGGTTCCGAATCCGCTGCGGTCGAGTGTGTAATTCGCATCAACCCGCTGCCATCGGAGTTCATTGCATAGATCTGATGCTTTCCGTCTCGGTTGCTTGAAAACGCAATCTTGTTTCCATCAGGTGACCAGGCTGGGTTGATATCGTCCGCCGGATCATCCGTGAGCTGAAGCAGTTCGCCATCAACGCTCATCACGTAGACCTCGAGGTTGCCTTCGTGGTCGCTTGAAAAAAGCAGCTTCGAGCCATCGGGAAAAAATGAAGGATTTTCATTTCTCGCTGTGTTGTTGGTTACAGCCATGATGTTTCCGCCGTCGGCGTCCATCACATAGACCTGCTCCTTTCCTTTAATTGTCCTGACAAATGCAATGGATTTGCCGTCGCGAGACCACGTGCCCGAACCACATGGATCATCAATATCCGCCGTCAAATTCCTCTGATCACTGCCATCAGGGTTCATTACATAAACATCGAAGCTGTGATTTCTTCCGGTTACGAAAAGCATTTTCTGCCCGTCGGGCGACCATCTCGGTTCCGCGTCATATTCGAGATCATCTACGATCCTCTTGACGTTAGATCCATCCGCATCCATCACATAGATATCCCAGTTGTAAGGATTAGGATTGTCCCGATTGCTGGCGAATGCGATCCTGGTGCCGTCCGGAGACCATGACGTTGCACCATCAGCGGCGAGGTTTCTGGTGAGGCGTGTTTGGTTGCCACCATCCTCGTCCATGACATAGAGCTCCGGGTTGCCGTCTCTCTCACTACCGAAGAGTATTTTGCGCCCATCCGGCGACCAGACCGGATCGACGCCATCAAGGTTGGTGAGTTGTTTGACGTTGGAACCGTCAGCATCCATCACGTAGATCTTGTTCTTACCTTCTCGATTGCTCCAAAACGCGATTTTGCTCCCATCAGGAGAGCATGCAGGACCACTATCCATCGCATTGTTGTTGGTCAATCGGACAAGAGTGCTCTTCGCACGCGGCGGAGAGGTCGCAGAAATGCGAGCAAGCCTCAAATAGACAAAAACTGCGATCGCAGCGGCGAGGACGATGCCAATTACCAGTACCGTTCGCAGTGTCCTGGTTCGATGCTCAGTGACAGCTGGTAGCGCAAGAGGTTGCGCCTCGGTAAGGGATGCAATGGGCCGTCCCGCAGCTGGGAGGTCCGTGGGGTCGAATTCTTCGCTGATTACCCGAGCGAAAGTGTGTTTTTCAATTACAGTAGTATCGACTTCCATTGGAGCGATGTCGCCGGAACCGGCTTGGGGAAGGAATCTCTTCGTCGGCGCAATAAACCGGTAGCCGCGCTTTGGGATCGTCTCTATGTAGCGCGGCACGGACGAGTCGTCGCCCAGCGCTTTCCTTAATTCATGTATGTTTCGGGAGAGGCTGCCTTCCTCGACAAAGCTGTCGGGCCAGACCTCCCTGAGAAGTTGCTCCTTATCGACCACCTGAAGGCCGTGTTGCACGAGGACAAGTAGAGTCTCGAAGGCCTTTGGGGTCAGTCTGACAGTCGCGCCATCCTTGAGAAGAATCCGGCTGCCCGCGTCCAGCAGGAAGGGCTCAAATTCGTATAAGTGGTTATCCTGCAAGAGCATACAGCTCAGTAAGAAGTCTGTAAGAACTTGGTAAGAGAACTTTCAGCGCAACTTAAGAAAACCAAAAAGACTTTCGAGAGCTCCCGGTTTATCGTCTGGCGCGTGGCGAGGCCGATGAAGGGACGTTCTCAAACCTACAAGTCTTGCCAATTATATTGCCCGCTGGTCACGACAGCAATAAGTCGAACAGCGGTTACGGATTTGGAGAAAACATCGTGTCAAAAGGTCGCCGGACGGAAAAAACAGTAGAGATTCACGAGTTCTATGTTGTCAGGACGGCGAGCGGTTCACTACCCCCGCTCTGCGCCGATTGCTCCACTGGCGACGCGCTTATGGTTGCACCCGAACAAGCTGCCGTCTTAGCCAAGGTCCCAATGCGAGTGATTTATCGCTGGGTCGAGACCGGTTCCGTGCATTTTAGAGAGGATCCAAATGGTTCTCTTTTTGTGTGTCTGAAATCGTTACCCCCCACCGGGATTCAAATATTAGGAGCTTAAAAAAATGAGTTCATCAGTTTTGACTATTCAGAATTGTATTTTCCCAGAAATGCATGCTGCGCCCACGCCTCGTCGCAGATGGGTTTTAACGCAGGATGCCTTCGATAAACTGCTTACCAGCCTGGACGAAGATCGAGACACTGCCAGTGAAAAGTATCTCGAGATTCGCAGCAACCTGATTCGATTCTTCCAATGGCGGGGTACTCCATTCCCGGAGGATCATGCTGACGAGACTATCAATCGAATTGCAAAGCGTGTTTCTGAAAAGGAAGAGATTCGCAATCCGGCCAGTTATTACCTTGGAGTGGCGCGGATGCTTTTGCTGGAAATCAATCGAGAACGCATTCGGGAGCAGCAGGCGCTAACCGAGATGCCTATATCACAATTTGAATCTGAATCGTCCGAAGATTTTGATGAGCGTATCGAGTTGCTACGAAGCTGTTTGCGACACCTATCTGATGAAAACCGTCAGCTTATTCTCCAGTATTATCACGGCGAAAAAGGGGAGAAAATTGACAGCAGAAGGAAATTGAGCGAGCGGTTGGGGATTTCGGTCAACACTCTCAGGATGCGGGCGTTGCGGATCAGAGAAGAGCTTCAGCGCTGTGCTGAGAATGGTCACGAACACTGTCAGGCGATGAGATAGCGGTGTCGGCCCGCAGATTTTCGTAGATTACGCCGAATGTTCTGTCGGCGTACTTCGGAGATTCTGTGATGGATGGCTGAAATTCGTCACTCATACATAAGGGACAGAGATATGAGAGACGATCTTTCGGACGATGCTCAGCTTACTCGATACCTGCTTGGAGAGCTGACAGAGGAAGAGCAGGTGGAGATCGAAGAGCGCGCTTTCCGCGATCGACGATATTTGCTTGAGATTGAAGCAGTTGAATGCGACTTGATTGACGATTACGTACGTGGAGCGCTGTCGGAGGTTGAGCGCCGTCAATTTGAGGAGCGATTTCTCGCGTCAGAAAAGAGACGACGCAAGCTCGAGTTTGCAAAGTCACTTGAGGCAGTCGCGGGAGAGTTGTGCGAAAACTCCTAAATACCACCCACGGCTCTGCCCCGGGTGGTTTTTTTTTAATATCGCTACCGCCGTTATGCTTTCGAATTCTCGTCACTATCTAATTGAGATTCGTCGACATTTCTAAAAGCAGAGAGAAAGCTAATGGTGAATTCCCAAATTCGAATCCAAATGTTTGACGGAGATTTATCGATCGAGGATAAGCGCGCCTTTCTACGGCCCGTCCAACCAGGTGACCGCATTCTCGCTGTGGATGTTCTGCGCGGGTTCGCAATGTTGGGCGTGTTGCTGGCCTATGCTATGTGGAATCTGGGAAACCCTCCAGAACGAACGTATAGTCAGGCTGATCGCATAGTCGAGTGGGTGCTACAGTATTAGTCGATTAAAAAGCCTATACCACTCTGGCTATCCTTTTCGGCCTGGGCTTTTCAATACAGCTCGCTCGAGCCTCCGATCGTGGCGTGAATGTCGTTCCATTTTACGTGCGAAGATTGTTGGCGCTCATTGCAATCGGTCTCGTTCATGCTCTCTTGCTGCGCAATGGAGACATACTGGTGCCTTATGCCACGATTGGGTTTCTTCTTCCGCTTTTGCGTAAGGCATCTAATCGGCCGCTGCTTGTATGTGGATTGATCGGATTATTTTTTCCGGAAATCGTTCGCATTGTCTGGGGGATGTCCGGCATACCCTTCCCGCGCCGCCCCGACACAGAGGGCATGAGCCATCTCTCGAGCAACTTTGTCTGGGTTCGATACTGGTATTCCACCGCGATTACTATCTGGCCGGCGTCGATTCCGATGTTCCTGTTTGGGGATGTATCTGGGCAGGCGACGATTCTTCGAGGACCTGAGACCACATCGCAGGTTGCTGTTTGGAGCTCTTATTGGCGGTTTGATTTTGGGAGTAGCAGGAGACGCGGGAATAGAATTCTTGATTCGAGCGTGGGCGAAGTCCCGTCCGCCGATCTGGATGTTCTTCCTGCCGACGTTGCTGAAGAGTTTGCATGCGTGGGGATTCGCCGCATTCTATTCCTCATCATTATTATTGCTGTTGCAACGGCAAAGCTGGCAGCGATTTCTCTCGCCTCTCGGTGCGGTCGGCAGGATGGCTCTAACAAACTACCTGTTGCAATCGATGCTTCTCATACCGCTGTGTATCGCATTCGACTTGTTCGATCGGGTTACTCCGGTGATGGGACTGCTATTGGCGATTGCGGTGTCGATCATCCAGGTTCCGTTAAGCAGCTGGTGGTTGACGCGCTTCAGGTTTGGACCCGCGGAATTGTTATGGCGCTCGATGACTTACGGCCAGGCTCAGAAGATGCGCGAAGAGAGGAGTGTTTCAAATCAATTTGCGGCGTCAGTGTGTCAGGGCGAGTCCGCGAGCCTTGGGTAAAGCAGGAGCGAATGATTGTAAGCCCGCGCCAGCGAGCGGCAGCGTCTCCACCAGAGTCCTCCGGTCTGAGATAATGGGTCGCGAATGACTCGAACCCACGCTGTCGTCCGCTGGCGCGGGCTTGCGGCATTCGTTGCTGCGCAACGCTAGCGAAGATTCAAAATGTAAATCTCATAATTGCCGTCGCGATTGCTGTGAAACGCCAGCTTCGAACCGTCGCGTGAAAATGCCGGGCGAAAATCGAATTTGGGTCCCGCCGTTATCCGCTTCCAGTTGTTGCCTTCCGAATCTATCTGAAAGATGTTTCCGGTGTCGTCCAAAAAATCAACGAAAAACGCGATGTTTGTGCCGTCGCTGGACCAGCAGGGTACTCCGGTTGATGTGAGACTCTTTGTCAACATCCTGACATTACCGCCATCAGCATCCATAGTGAACACCTCCAACGGCAAAACTCCGGCCACTCTTTTTTGAAGCTCACTTTGCCCGGGCATTTCCTCGAGGCTGGGTGCAATGAAAACAATCTTATTCCCATTCGGAGACCAGGATCCCTGACCAGCTTTCATCTTTGTCAACCGGGTAACATTTCGACCATCTCCATCCATTACATAAATATCGTTCTGACCGTCCCGGTAGCTCGTAAACAGGATTCTTCCGGCAGGCGACCATTTTGGATTAAAGTCAGAACCCGATTCCGCAGTCAGTCGAGATTGATTGCTGCCGTCGGCGCTCATGGTATAGACCTCGCGGTTGCCGTCTCGCGAGCTGGTAAAAGCAATTCGATTGCCGTCTGGCGACCAGCAAGGTTCGGTGTCGTCCCCATCCGAGTTGGTCAATTGGATCACTCCAGTTCCATCAGCATTCATTTTGTAAATATGTTGCTTGCCACCGCGATTGCTTTGGAATGCAATCCTACTCCCGTCCGGGGACCAGTCTGGGGATGCGTCATCGGCAGGGTCGTCGGTGACCTGAAGCAGCTCGCCATCGACGCTCATCACATATATCTCGAAATTGCCGTCTCGATCAGTTTCAAACGCCAGTTTCGAGCCGTCGGGTGACCACGATGGCGCGCTGTTATTCGCAGAGTTGTGCGTTACATTCAGGAGATTTCCGCCGTCAGCGTCCATTACGTATATTTGATTTTTATTATTGATATATCTTACAAACGCGATTCTTTTCCCGTCACGAGACCAGGTTCCCGCGCCATTGCCCTGCTTGTAGTCCGGGGTCATGTTTCTTTGCCCGCTTCCATCGGCGTTCATCTCGTAAACATCGAAATCGCCATGTCGTCTGGTTACGAACAGAATCTTGTGACCATCGGGAGACCACCTCGGCTCAGCGTCATATTCAGGATCATCGACTATCTTTTTTATGTTCGAGCCATCAGCGTCCATCACATAGATATCAAAGTTGTGCGGATAGCTATTGTCGCGATTACTGGCGAAGGCAATCTTGCTGCCGTCAGGGGACCACGACGTTGCGCTATCAGACGCGTTGTTTTTTGTGAGCCGAGTTTGATTCGTTCCGTCCGCCTCCATAACGTAAATTTCCAGATTGCCGTCGCGATCGCTATCAAAGAGTATCTTGCGTCCGTCAGGTGACCATTTCGGATTGTTGTCGTCGGACATATTGTTGGTGAGGCGCTTTACATTCGAGCCGTCGGAATCCATCACGTAAATTTCATTCTTGCCGTCGCGATTGCTCCAGAAAGCTATCTTGTTTCCATCGGGGGACCATACTGGCGTCCCATCCTTGGCATTGTTGTTCGTCAATCTAACTAATGTGCTTTTTGCTCGTGACGTTGAAGCCGGAGGTACCTGCTCGCGATTCGAGGACTTTTGCAGAAACACCAAATAGATGACCGCTACTGTAAGCCCGGCGAGAAGAAGCGTAATCACTACACTGATGCCGCGCCTGAACTGAACCTTTTTTTCAACCACGCTAGAGTCGAGGCGTTCCCCTCTGGCGGTTGTTGCGCCTGGCAAGCTTTCGAAGGGCTGATCGGATCCTTCAAATTCGTTGCTGATGACCCTTGCGAATGTGTGCTTTTCAATTACGGTGGTATCGCCGTCAATCCCAGAAACCCTCATTTCCGGGTTTTCTCTGATGAGTACTGTCACCGCCGCGATGAAGCGATAACCGCGTTTCGGTACGGTGGCGATGTAGCGTGGTTCGGAGGAATCATCTCCCAGAGCTTTTCTTAGTTCATGAATGTTTCTGGAGAGACTGCCTTCTTCGACAAAACTGTCAGGCCAGACTTCTTTGAGCAGCTGCTCTTTCTCTACTACCTGAACCCGATGCTGTACAAGCACCAGCAGAGTCTCGACCGCTTTCGGCGTCAGATGGACGATTTCGTTATCTTTAAACAGCGTCCGGTTGGCTGCATCGAGGGCAAAAGGTTTGAACTCGTATAAGTGATTGTCTGGAGAGACCATATGAAAGCAAGGCTGCCGTCTGTGACGCTTCGGGCCCTATTCCTCGTTAGTTTTCTTTGGCGCGCGCTCGCGTCAGTGATTCATTCGCCGCGCACCTCCTGGTAAGCACCCTTCTAAACAACCTTCAAAGGCCCGGCAATTATATTGTCGGCTGGCAATGTGATCAATGAGTGTTAATGCTTGACAAACATGCTGCTCCTTGTGATGAATAAGCAGGCCTCGTCACTGATATGTAGATGAACAGATTTAAAGACGATCCTGCCCATATAGCCCTTCTGAATCGTTACCTGTTGGGCGATCTTCCTGAAGAACAGCAGGTTGAAATAGAAGAGCGCGCATTTCAGGATCCTGCTTACGCGGAGCTGATCCAGTCGGTTGAAATCGATTTGATTGATGAATACGTTAGGGGCGGCCTAAGCGATCGCGAACGCCGTCAGTTCGAAGCACGATTTTTTGAATCGGCAGAGAGACGGCGCAAAGTCGAATTCGCGAAAGATCTGGGGACTATTCGAACTGAGTCTGAAGAAGAAGAGGAACAGGAGGAGCGCTGAGAGTCTGAAGACCCCATGGGTTACTTGAGCGTTGTACACTCCCTGGCAAGTGAGTGGTTTTGGACATTCGTTACTACTCTAACGGCAACTCAAGCAATAGCCGATATGCACTGACCTCATCTCTCGAAAACGAGTGAACACACCCCCAAAGATAAAGCCGGAATCGGCGATACCACCGCTCACCCCACCTCGCGATGATTTCCTCCCGGTGATTCTCCAGGTTCTCGGCCCAGTGTCTCGTCGTCAAAAGATAATTGCGCCGATCGTTTCGAACATAAATCACCTCGAAAGGCGTCTTCGCGAGCGCCGTGAGATAGTCCGCGAGACTCATAGGCGTCGTGTTCCCGGGCCAAATGTGCGTGAGCACGAATGACGAGAAGGGATACTTGACGCGAGACGCGCACGCGTCGAGGAACACACGACCGCCTGGCTTCAACAATCTTCTATACTGCGCAAGCGTCTCCTGGTAATCAGGCAAGTGCTCAGTAACTCCAAGATTGACTATAGCGTCGTATCGCTCCTTTGATTGATACTCCAGAAGGTGCTCGCGTATCACTTCGCAAGGCAGTTGTTCTCGGGCAATCAAATCGTTGACGTAGCGCTCTGATTCTGCAGAAATCGTAAGCGATGTCACCCGAATTCCACGCTTGCCTGCGTGCTCTGTAAAAGCGCCCCATCCAGCTCCAATATCAAGCACTCGCGAGCCGGGTTTGATCCTGCAGGCCTCGATGGCGGTATCCAGTTTCCGACGGATCGCAGCATCGAGGGTCTCGCCAGCATCTCTGAAGTAACCATGTGAGTAGCATCGGTGTACCTTGTCCAGGAACAGCAAATAGAAATCCGATTCGTTATCGTAGTGCTCGCTTATCCACTGTTTGTCCTTCCTTTTCTGGCCAAAGAATAAGCGCTGCCCATAAGTCGACCACAGGTAAAACAAGAAATGCCGATCTGTAAGACTCGCGCGCAGATCAAACGCTGCGACCAGATCACCTTCGATGGTAATGTCACAATTAAGGTAGGCTTCGCCGATCCGCTTTTCATCGAGCGAGCTCAGCGCGTTCACGCCCCGCGTGTTGTGAACAAGCACCCGGAAAGCTACCGCTCCGTTGCCGATGCGAAACAGTTCGCCACCAAACTCCAGCTCAAAAGAAATGTCATCAGGCAGACCGGCCTCTACCGATTTCAGCATCCGCGTAAGACCCATCGGGACATTCTGGCCCACCCCGAACGATGTAAGCCGCGTTTCGATGTTCTGCATTTGGTTTTTCTCTTTATGCGTTGTAGTTGAAAACAATCACTGCTCGCTTAGCCACCGAATAACTTGAGCTTCCAGCCCAGTCGGACCAGGTTGGCCGAGATCCAGACTCTTCGGGAAATAGACGTGCCCTCCCGTTTCAACCCACGCTACTGAAAGCGCGCGAGAGGCAGACTCGAGCGCAGGCCTTACTGTCTCAGCCGGCACCAGTGGATCATGACGGCTCGAAACGACCAGGGAGGGAACGCGCAGATTCTTGAGCCTCGGGGCTACACTCTCGCGCGCGTAGTAATCATCCACATTACGAAATCCAAAGCGATTGACCACCGTAAGCGCGTCGCGCTCACGACAGGTTCGAGCCCGCTCCACAACTGACAGTGGCACTGCAACTCGACCGCGTGCAGCGGTAGCCGCATACGCCCTGTTCAAGCCGCGAAAGATGTGACTTCGATAGGGAGCTCGTGTCGGATCGTCGAACGCGATGGTCGCATGATTCAGATCCAACGGAGGGCATATCGCCGCAGCGCCGCGAACCCGCCTGTCCAGCTGCTCGACGGCTGCTCGCAGGACGACGTGACCGCCCACCGAGTATCCAAGCAGCAGGACGTGCTTATACTCAGCAATCAAAGGCGCCGCGAGGGCCGCCCAGATGTCCTGAGTAATTCCGCCATGGAGGATGTCTTCACCGGAATAGTCAGCGCCTCGAAGCGACAATCGCAACGCAGAATAGCCCGCACGTACCGCGGCTCTGGCGGCGTGCGCACAGTAATGACTCATCGCGTTACCGGACAGGCCATGGACGATCAATACAATCGTGTCCGCGCCGCTCACCTCAGACAGCAAACCGGTCAACCGCACATGACCCAACACTGGGTCTGGCGTCACCGTACGAAAGAGGCGGGCCTTTGGTTGTGTGGGGCGGCTGACCAGAGAGAGAAGTCCTGGAATTATGGTCCAAAGATGTCCCGCAACTCGATCAAATCGCCTGCGCGTCGAATAAATCATTTTCAGCTTAGCCGATGTACCTATTAATTTGTGTTCTGTTAGTGCTTTGGAATCTGCGTTCACCGGCTTCATCCTCAAGATGGTTTGGCTCAACAACAGTCCAAATGAAAGTGATGCAATACACGGAAACATCACAATTGGGAGTTGGGGGTTGGGGATTAGGGCGCGCAGCGCAGGGATCTGGCCTGGACGCTGGGTAGCGCTGCGAGCCCCAACCCCCATACCGCTAACTCCCAACCGGGTGATGTTTTCAACTGGTGGGACACTAAAAGCTGGAGCGCCTATGTCGGCTGCGAGAAAAAAGGGGAACCTGAAATGGCTTCAGCTATTGTTCGGACTACCGGTGGATTGGTTCGGCTGTGGGAATGTAAAGAATGCCACAACTTCGTCAGCGATGACGAGAACGTTGCGTATCATCTAGTCGACCGTTGTCTTTATGGCTGGTGCCGTTCGTGCTTCAAGGCTCAGGTGCTTCTTAATAGAATTCTTATCTCGGAGGCATTGTTAACGACATCTGGAATGTAGCTTGGACTGCCGGTAATGCCACAACTATAGGACCAATAAGACCCATAGGACCCATACTCTCAACCCCATTTCATCCCTGCAAGCATCTTTGGTATTATTACCTCGTTAACCAAGGCGAGCGTTTCTACCTCGGTCGAATGAAGCAGCCGAAGGTATCGGAACTCCTGGGACGAGTGTTAGAACCTTCACCAGAGCGGGCACCGCACTCGCATCTCCGTCTGTAAGATTAGCCTCGGTAAATCAATCGCGAGCAGCCAAGCGTGCGCCGCGCAACCTGAGTCATTGTTGAAACTAACAACCGGCCTCGGACGGATTGTCAGAAGCCAAAACGCATAGCGTAATTCAACCAACACAGTTGGTGAATCATCATGCCCGGTGGGGGGGGTTAGGAATCTTACCTGACGTTACTTAGCAAGAACGCTATTCAAATCAGCAAGCGCCGCGGTTAGTTGTTTAGTGTCGCTCCTGCCGTCGAGTCCGTGCGTTATCGCGCAGATCCTCTTGTTGATCTCTTCACCCAACTTATTATCCAAAGGCGCGAGCACGACTCCCACCTGGACTGGGCGCGCGACGCCCAATGCGGCCCGCGAATTTGACGGCAATTCGAGACTCAGGAATAACACGCCGCAACCGGAGATGTTGTCAGGAGTCTCATCACTATCAGATGCGTGCGGCCACGGATTGGCGGCCATCGACATAGAGCCGGCGATCTTTGCTCTGATGTTCCGGGTGCTTCGCGAACCGGGACCGGTTTGAAAGGCTCCCAGCAGTTCTAACTTCGCTCCGACAACTTCAGCTCTTGTGATCGTGAGCGAAAAACTGGTCGGTTTACCATTTCGGACAAACTGTCCCGCGACAGTGCGGCCCTGCATCTGCCCGTTAATCGCTCTCAAAGGTTCGATGGGTGCAGGGACCGCTTTTCTAACACTTACTTTCAGCTCATTTGAGAATTGGAATGCCGGAGTTGTTGAAGCTGTTAGGATGAATAATTGAGCCAACAGAAAGATAAATATTGTCCTGCCCTTTTCTGACATTGCGATCTCCGTCTGACATTCACAAGCGACCGCCGCGTCGCTCCTCAGTTATGTAGTCGCACGCTCGCGCGGTGATTGCCATCATCGTCAGCGTAGGATTCTGATTCGCACTGGAAACGTAACATGCCCCGTCGGTAACAAAGAGGTTCTTGACATCATGCGTCTGATTGAATCTGTTGAGCACGGATTTCTTCGGATCAGAGCCCATCCTCGCCGTTCCCACTTCGTGAATCAGGATGCCCGGCGTAGAGGTAGGGCCGAAACTCACGCGAACGTCCTTAGCCCCCGCCGCCTCAAGCATCTCAGCTGCGGTCTCACCCATGTCTTTGACCATCGCGCGCTCATTGTCGCCGAAAGTCATTTCGATATGCAGCACGGGTATGCCCCAGAAATCGACAACATTCTTATCAAGCTTCGCGTGGTTCTCGAACCGGGCGAGACACTCGCCGAAGCCGCCGAGACCAATGCCCCATGGATGGTACTCCCGCACCGCTTTCTTTAGCTGCGAGCCAAACCCGGGCATTCCTTTCGCGTGATCCCATAGCGGCTGCCCCGCGCCGCCTTGAAATCCGTAGCCTCTTATGAAGCGATCGTGCTTCGACTTGATGTTTCGAAACCTGGGAATGTAAATGCCGTTTGCTCGGCCGTCCTGTACAAGCGTGCTTTTGTCCAGCATAGGCAGGCTGCCGTTTGCTCCACCGCCACCCACGTGGTCCATCAAATAATGTCCGAGAACGCCTGAGCTGTTCGCTATTCCATTTGGATAGAGTGAAGATGTCGAGTTAAGCAAGATCCGCGTCGATTCGAGAGTGCCAGCACAAAGAACGACCACT
Organism: Blastocatellia bacterium; assembly: GCA_035258805.1. Taxonomy (GTDB): domain Bacteria; phylum Acidobacteriota; class Blastocatellia; order UBA7656; family UBA7656; genus Onstottus_A. The sequence goes on from DATFWY010000123.1 coordinate 12,784, forward strand.
CGACCCTGCACTTCACGATGATTGCGCGTCACAGTATCGACATAATGAACGCCGCTGGCTTTGCCGCTGTTCCGGTCGACGGTGATGTGGCTTACAACCGCATTAGTTAACAGCGTCATTTTGCCAGTACGCTCCGCAGCCGGAAGCGTAGAAGCCGGACTGCTGTAATATGATTTCGTCGTGCAACCTCGATCACAGTGACCGCACCAGTGACATGCTGAGCGCGCGTCAGGCGTTCCCTGATGAATTGGTTTGGTCAAAATCGCACACCGGCCGATGATGACTCGCCGCAGTGGATCGTTAAACTTTTCGACTGCTTTCTTCAGTACTACTTCGCCGCAGGTAAGATTCATCGCGGGCAGGAATCGACTATCGGGTAACTGTGGGAGGTTCTCGTAAGACCCGCTTATACCGATGAATTCTTCCACCTTGTCGTAGTAAGGAGCGAGATCTTCGTAACTGATTGGCCAGTCATCGCCATAGCTATCATGGCTTGCGGCTTTGAAGTCATAATTGGAAAGCCTATAGGTCTGACGACCCCAGGGAATTGAGCGGCCTCCGACCTGACGAGATCGGATCCAGTAGAACGGTTTGTCCGGTGGCGTGGTGTAAGGATTCTCCAGATCGTTAACGAAAAACTGCCTGCCATATTCATTGCAAGCGTAGCACTTGCTCTGAATAGGTTGTGTTCGCTCCATTTCCTGCTTGTCGCCGAAACCTCGAAATTTCAGCTCGTACGGCCACGTATGCTCTTTATAGTCTTTCAGCGGATCAAGCTTTCGACCGGCTTCGACGACCGCGACGCGAAGACCCTTCTGGGTAAGTTCTTTTGCTGCCCACCCACCTGTAGCCCCCGACCCCACTATGACTGCATCGAAGATTTCTTGCTTTGCCATGGATTACCTCACGGTGGACATGGCGCAGACTTGGTGGTCTACGATACGAGATTGATATGCGCAGACTCCCAGCTACGCGAGCGTTTGTTTTACATATTCAAACGATTCACGAACGCCGTTCGTCGGGTCCTTTTCGTCCATCTCATATTCGATGTTGGCGGCGTATTTGAATTTGATCTGCTTGAGGAGCTTCATTGTCTCGGCTATCGGCGTTGCACCCTGACCAAATTGCCGGTAGGTGTGCACTTTATCCCGATCACGGTCTTTGATGTGCAGGCTTACGATTCGATCGTGATGCTGCCGGATGAAACTGACCGGGTCAAATCCCGCTGCGGAGAAATGGCCTATGTCAAGATTGATGCTGAGGTAGTTGGATGAAGCATTCAGGGCACCCATCAAATCGTCGGGTGACTCGAATTCTTTTGTCCGGTCGCCTTTGAACCACGCATCACCAAACCAATGATTGTGTAGTCCGAGTTTGATCTTGTATTTCTGACACCAACGATCGAGGCGAGGAATGATGCTCTTCTGAACCGAGGCGGTCATCACGTTTGTACCCAGCAGCAGAGCTCCGTTAAATCCACGATCAAGATAATCGTCGCTCGAGTTCTCAGGAAAGTTAACGCAATACGCGCTCACTCTAATTCCCGCATCGTTAAACTTTTTCCTGATCGCCTTGAAATCAGCCTCAGTAGCCTTTTGCGGGTTGAGGTGCCCATCCCAGAGTTCAACACTGCTCAAACCAACGCTCGTCATTGCATTTATCATTTTATCTATACTGAAGGCGCGAAAGGTGTAACTTTGGACGCCGACCTCGATGCCGCCGAAAACTGAGGGCTTGACTTTATCAGCTGACCACGACCGGATGCCTCCGACAGTTGCCATTAAGATCCCGGCAAACTCTCTGCGGGTAATTTGATCCATTTGTGCTCCTTTCGAGCCGAGTTTAAATGAAAATCGGTGTCTCGCGATCATAGTCAGGTCAGCGTGCACGTGCAAGGAGCATCTCAGATGGCCAGAGTGGTTCCGCAGGGTTTGAATCTGAACGAGCCATCCTTATAATGTCCGCGCTTCGGCAGTCTGAGTTAAGCGACAATTGTTGTCCACCTGGTAAGGAAATTTTCGCTAGTCGTGTTTATCATCTGTGTAATCTGCGTAATCTGTGGACGGATTTGTGCATTGAAAGTTGGATTCTTCAAAGACTACCGAATCCATCCACGGATTACGCAGATCACGCAGATGATGAGAAGGAACCCAATACAGAACCGGCTGCAATCAGAACGAATAAATTCGTTACTACTTGAAGCCTAATCATTTAAGGTGAGGCATTATGAAAACGGTTGAGCTTATAACAACTTTGCTTCTTCTGTGCTCGCTTTGCTTATCGGCGACACAGTCCGACTCAGGCGGATCAGGCTCTCGACAGCATCGCTTGATGCCGGTGCCTGCGAGTGTAGCGTTTCATACCGGAAGGCTAAAAATCGATTCGTCTTTCACCGCACTTGTAAAGGGCCATTCCGACGCAAGACTCGAAGCCGCCATTAATCGCATTTCTCGAAGGCTCGAAGGTCGGACTGGCTTTGAATTCTCTCGTGCGGCGGTGTCCGACCCCGAATCGGCCACCCTTTTGATTCAGTGCAGCGGGCCGGGTAAACCCGTGCCTTCGCTAGGAGAGGATGAGTCATATTCTTTCGATGTTTCCGACAAACAAGCCGTTCTCAAAGCCGCGACCGTAACTGGAGTGATGCGGGGCCTCGAAACATTCTTGCAGCTCCTGGAAGGCGATCGGTCGGGATACTTTCTTCCGTCAGTGAGTATTCAGGATAAACCGCGTTTTCCATGGCGCGGGCTGCTCATAGACGTGGGCCGCCACTATGAACCAGTGGAAGTGCTCAAGAGAAACCTGGATGCAATGGCCGCTGTTAAGCTCAACGTTCTGCACTGGCATCTCACTGAAGATCAGGGGTTTCGAATCGAATCCAAGCGCTACCCCAAACTTCACCAGATGGGAAGCGATGGCCTCTTCTATACTCAAGAACAGATTCGTGAAGTGATCGCTTATGCCCGCGACCGCGGAATTCGAGTGATGCCCGAATTCGATATGCCCGGTCACATCACCAGCTGGCTGGTCGGGCACCCTGAACTCGGAAGCGCACCCGGACCGTACACCATCGAACGAAAGGCTGGCATTATGCTCCCGGCCTTTGATCCCACACGCGAGCAAACTTATAAGTTCCTGGAAGATTTCTTCGCCGAGATCGCCGCCCTATTCCCTGACGATTACATTCATATCGGCGGCGATGAAAACGAGGGCAAACAATGGAGCAGCAATGCGGAGATTCAAGCTTTCATGAAGGCGAAAAACATAAAGGACAATCACGCGCTTCAAGCCTATTTCAATCAACGCGTATCGAAAATTCTTCAAAAAAACGGTAAGAAAATGATCGGCTGGGAGGAGATATTACATCCCGATCTGCCGAAAGATGCGGTGATTCAATCGTGGCGAGGGCCGGCTTCCCTTGCGGACGCCGCGCGAAAGGGTTACGACGGCATCCTATCGTCAGGCTATTACATTGATCTGATGTTCTCAACAAGGGAGCACTACAAAGTGGATCCGGTCGCTCCCGACGCCAATCTAACAGAACAAGAATTGAGACACATTCTCGGAGGTGAGGCGACGATGTGGGGAGAGTGGGTCAGTCCTGAAACAATAGATTCCCGAATTTGGCCGCGCACCGCCGCAATAGCCGAACGATTATGGTCAAAGAGTACTGTGAATGATGTTGATGATATGTACAGGCGGCTTGAGTCGGTGAGCATCCAGCTTGAAGAACTTGGACTGACACACAACAAGAATACCGACATGATGCTGCGTCGCCTGACAGGGACAAAAGAAATAGGCCCCCTCAAGACGCTTGTATCGGTGGTTGAACCTGTAAAGGAATATCGGCGCACCCAAGCACATCCGGCAACCATGCTGACTCCGTTAACACGGTTGATAGATGCAGCACGCCCGGACAGCGAGGCGGCCCGACGGTTCTCTACGCTGCTTGATGGCATGCTGTCTGATGCACCTCATCTGGGCCGTAATAGAGACCGAATTAAGTCGATCCTTCTCGAGTGGCGCGATGTACGGCCGACTCTCGACGCCATGATTGATAGAGCTCCGATTCTACGCGAAGCCGAACAGCTTCCCGGCGATCTTTCGGAGATTGGAACAATAGGTCTGGAGGCATTGTCATACATTACTGCAGATGTAACGCCGCCGGTACAGTGGCGAGAGACAAAGATGGACAGGCTCGAAAAAGCGTCGCAGCCGAAGGCGGAAGTCGAATTCGCCATCATCCCGGCGGTCAGGGAGCTTGTTGTGTTGGCTGCGGAGTTGGCGAACTTGAGACAGATTCCTCAATCGCAGTGGAAAGAGCGGGTGCGAACATTGGCTGCGGAAAAAAGCAGCAAAGGCGGTTCGCGTTAATCGGCTGTACGGGCGTCCGTGGGTGCCCCTCGTTCGGGACTGCGGATCTACAATGAGGGGCGCCCACGGAGGGACGCCCGTACAGAGTTGGATACCATGGTCACGGAGACAGTACTGATTCGATTGTAAACCGATGTCACTGATGCTTTCCGAGATTCAGGAACAGCCCGCTGCACTCGAGCGCATAATAAAACGTGAATCAGGCCGCATTGCGCGTTTCGCGAGTTCGCTTAAGAAACGAGGCATTAGGCTCATTGTGCTGGTCGCTCGGGGAAGCTCTGACAATGCCGCACTCTTCGGACGTTACCTCCTGGAGATCAGCACGGGAATCCCAGTTTCACTCAGCGCTCCTGCCGTCCATACGCTTTACAAGACGAAGCTCGATCTGAGGGATGCTTTAGTGATAGGCATATCACAGTCGGGCGAGGGCGGCGATATTAACATGGTCCTCGAGGAGGTCGGACGTCGTGGAGTGACGACTGTTGCAGTTACCAACGAGGCTAATTCCACGATGGCCAGGATCGCGAACGAAACCTTTCTGATCCATGCAGGACGAGAGCGCAGCGTGGCGGCGACAAAGACCTACACAGGCCAGCTTATGATTTTTCACCTTCTGTCATCTGCTTTGAACCGGAGCAAGCGAGGAGCGGAGATCTCGCGTCTTCCAGAACTCGCCGCGCGGTCACTTACGATGCGTCCGCAGGTCGAAGAAATTGTCGAGCGGTATGCCTTTATGGAACACTGTGTTGTGGTTGGTCGCGGTTTGAATTATGCAAATGTCTATGAGTTTGCGATCAAGCTCATGGAAACCTGCTACGTGGTTGCCGAGCGATTCTCATCTGCTGACTTCTTGCACGGTCCGATTGCGATGGTCGAGCGTAACTTTCCCGTGTTTCTCTTTGCTCCACCGGGAAAAACACTTGCAGGGATGAAGCAGCTTTTGGCCAGGTTAACGAAACTCGGCGCTGAAACGGTTGTTATCTCGAGCGACAGAGCGTCGCTCGCGCGATCTACACGCGTTCTCAGAATCCCGGAACCGGTTAGCGAAGAACTTTCGCCGATTCCTTACATTATTCCTGCACAGATGTTTGCGGCTCTGCTGGCTGAATGTAAGGGATTGAGCCCAGATCAGCCTCGATCACTGCTGAAGGTTACCAGCACAATTTAGGACCTATACGACCATATGTCCTATTTTAGAATGTGAACTGAAATCAAATTAACAGTGGTGGGAATCCCGTTATCGACCGCCACCCTGAGCAGCGCTTGATAATACTTTGCGGGTTCGGAAGTCGATCCGGATTGTCTGAGCCGTTCGTGCAGGATCTCCAGGCAATCTTTACAAGTGAAGTACTCTGCTGCTGCCTGAGTTCCTTCGCTGTGAATGCCTGCCAGAACAATCACGGTATCTTTCCCCGAAATATTAGGCTTGACTGTTATTAGTGCGTAGTCTTCTATCAACCTACCGGTCGCAGGATCAAACTTCGGTTTGTATTCGGTATCGTCGCCGGGCAGCAAATTATTGTTTTCAATCGTTGCTCTGCCGGTGTATAAGAAATCCTCTCTAACAGGCAGTTTACCGGACCACTCATTGACAAATATGCTCCCGAGTAAGATGACGTTGTGATTCTTCAGGTCCTCGGCGCTAACGGTACGGCTTTGCTTCACTACGACATTCTTTCCCGCCGTTCGCAGGACATCAGTCAATCGATGAAGTCCGATCGCCTCCCCCATGCCAGTATACTCATCCGGGCATAGCAGCAGTTTGGGCGCCGGATTATTCTTGGTAATGAACGTCTTTCCAAGCTCATCGGCGAGGTTGTTGGTTTGTTCGGGCGTTAGGGGAATCGAGCGGGCCATAGCTACAGGCGGGTCCATGGCGTTTGTAAAGCGATAAACCGGCGGATTACCGAGAACCAATAGGGTTTGAGAGGAGCTCTCCAGCAACGGCTCCCAGCTGGATCCGTAGGCCCGATTCGCGCTGGATGAAGTGTTTTCCTCAGCGGACCTTCGGAATTTGAGATTAGAAAATGCCAGCATCATTGTAGTGACGATAAGCAAAATCACAGCCGTGCTGAGTCCGACTAACCATGCTCTCTCTAACGTTTTTGAAACCGGCGCTGCAAAGCGGCTTGAGACATTCTCGGCGCCACTGGTAGCAGTCCCATGCGAAACGGCGAAGTCAGATTGGTTGTTTGCTGCGTCGGTGGAAAGGAATACGGGCTTATAGTGACCTTTCGGCAAATCGATGATGATGGTGTCCGATTTTCCTTCGGTCGCGTAGTATTCCTGTAGTTTGGATCGAAGCCTGCCGGCCTGTACGCGAACAACCGAATCGATTTTGGGGTTGTAGCTATCGCCTCGACCGAATACCTCAGTTGCAATCGTATATTCTTTGAGCTGGTCTTCGTGATCGTCTATGGTCCTGGCCACGACGAATTGCAAGAAGGATCGAAGGCTCTCAGAGCCATGGAGCGCGCGGCTGTGCAGGATGCGCTCTAGTTGGGCTAATCGATCTTTCTTATCGATTTCCATCGGTATTTAACGTTGTTACATGGGCGTTACAGGGACTGGTGAGGAACTACTCCTTTTCCTGAGCTAAATACCTCTAGGAAAAAGAGCAGAAGTATTATACCCCTATTTACTCCCCCGGCAAGGCCGAGAAGGTGTATAAGAGAGTCGGCGTAATATCGCATTATCATCTGCGTAATCTGGTTTTGAGGACCGGAAGCAACTTCTCACGCAGCTTTAAGCGTTGGTCAGCAATATTTAAGGATTCACGGCGATAGAGGTTTGTCTAAAGACCGTCTGTTGTCTATCCTTTTGCGCAGCAACTTGTCGACAGCCTTCGTTCCACAGGGAAACAAAGGTCTAGACGCAAGCACTTAGTTCCTAACCGAAAATACCATTCCTGATCGTATTGAAGGAGGCAAAGATGGGCAGAGGTTTAGTTGTGAAGCTGTCTCTGATCTGTCTGATCTTGTTCTGTGCGTCGACCGTCAAAGCCCAACAGGACGGTAATATCAGCGGAACTGTGGTCGATGAAAAGAACGCGGTAATCGTTGGCGCCCAGGTGACGGTCACGAACGACAAGACAGGTCTCAAGAGAACAGCTACGTCCAAGAGCAACGGTTCCTTTAGCATCCAAGTGCTGCCTGTTGGAATTTATACCGTCAAGATCGAGGCTACGGGGTTCAAGACAGTGGAGCACAAAAATGTCGACCTGCACGTAGCTGAGGATAAAGTACTGCCGACTGTACTTGAAATAGGGCAGGTGACCGAGACGGTGGAAGTACAGGGTGGAGCCGCCCAGGTAGAACTGACAACCGGAGAAGTATCCAGTCTGATCCATTCGGAGCAGGTGAAAGAGCTGCCTCTTAACAACCGCAGCTTTGTTCAGTTGACGTTGCTGGTGCCGGGTGCTTCTCCGAGCGATTCAATAACAACACATACAGGACTGCTTGCGGGCGTGGACATCTCTATGAGCGGCAGCCCGGCGAACGCCAATGCATGGTTGGTCGACGGCGTAGATAACGTTGATCACGGATCGGGACGCACGATTCTGGTTTATCCCTCTGTCGATTCGATCCAGGAGTTTAAAGTTCAAAATAACTCCTATGGCCCGGAGATGGCATCCGCAGGAGGAGCCCAGGTCAACCTTGTTACGAAGGCGGGCTCGAATGCGTTTCACGGGTCCGTATATGAGTTCCTTCGTAATGATGCGCTTGATGCGACTAACTTCTTCCTGAATGCAGGTGGAGCACCAAAGGCCGAGCTGCGATTCAACAACTTTGGCTACACTATCGGAGGACCGATAAAGAAGAATAAAGCGTTCTTCTTCTGGTCAGAGGAGTGGCGTCGTGAACTCCGAGGTGTTGCGCGGCAGTCGACCGTTCCCACTCTATTAGAGCGCGAGGGCAACTTCAGCGGTCCTCATTCGGGCGACCTTCCTACGCCTACGAATCCCTTCACCGGGAACGCGTTCCCAAACAATGCGATTCCTGCGAACCTGCTCAGTCCCGCTGGATTGTCGCTAATGAAGCTATACCCGCTTCCGACCAATAATAAGACAGTTAATAACTGGGTAGCGGCTCCTGTGACGTCCATCCCCACAAGGCAAGAGCAAATTCGCGGTGACTGGAATATCAACGGCAAACACACCTTGATGTTGAGGTACACGCAGGATGCCTGGAAAAATCCGGCGCCAAATTTCGGCGCCGAAGGTGGGCTATGGGGCGATACCGGTTTCCCAACTGTCGACTCCACCTGGGACCAGCCTTCGAAGAATGCTGCAGCCCGATTGACTTCAACCTTTGGGGCGACTCTCGTCAACGAGTTCCAATTCTCCTACGCGAACAACCGGATTTTCATAACGCCCGGATTAGGACAGGACATCAACAATGAGATCAACTCGAAGATCCCGCAAGTCTTTCCGGGACCCGCGGATCGAGCACACGCCACGTTCTGGGGGGCACCGCTTCCGGGAATCGGCGCAAACCTTTGGAATGCATTCCCCTGGGAGAATGGTCAGGATCTTTGGATCTTCAAGGATGATGTGACCAAAACTTATAAGGAGCACACCTTAAAGTTCGGCGCGCTGTTCAGCACTAACAAGAAGGACGAGAAGAGTGCCCAGAGCGCCGAAACTCCGCAATTCTGGGGGCCAACGGCCGTACCAGGAGGCGCGGGCGTCGGTGGTGGTTGGGGAGATCCAAATGCTCCAGGCAATGGAGGGCAAGTTACAGGGAATGGCCTTGCGGATCTGCTCCTGAAAGGGGCTTACTGGGGCGGCGCTGACGAGCAGTCAACTGTACCGGAGTCTCTAGTACGCTGGCGCGATTACGAGTTCTATGCCGCCGACACGTGGAGAATCCGACCTCGCTTGACTTTGAATTATGGAGTCCGATACACATATCTGCCGCAAACCTATCAGGATGACAATCGGATAGGTAATTTCTTGCTTTCCCTTTATGACCCCAAATTGGGAGCAACGCCTCTTAATGGCATGATTTTCCCGAAGGATTTGTCATTGCCCGATCAAGGCATACCGGGAGGGAAGGCAAACTTGAGGGGCGTCGATGTGGGCCGGGCACTCAGGAAAAACTCTCACAACCTGATTGCGCCGAGATTTGGTGTGGCGTGGGATCCAACTGGAGCTGGCAAGTGGGCGATTAGAGCGGGCGTCGGAATGTTCTATGGTCGTTCTGATCTTAGTAATCCGATTCAAGGTCTTCTGGCGAATCCTCCTTTCGTAGCAAGAATTGATTGGGGGTCTGGAAGACCCTTAGATACCATTCCCGGAGCGCCTCCTGGCGGCACCCTCGGGACTCCAAATGCTGCCGCTGATATTGCGGGTAAGAACCAAGGTAGCTATCAGTGGAACCTGACCGTTGAGCGCGAGTTGTTTAAGGACGCCAAGATCGAAGTTAGCTATGTCGGTAACCGAGGCCACCATCTCCCGATTAACGAGGACTTGAATTACGTTCCTTCCCCTCTGAGGGCGCAATATGCGAGAGAACAGTTCGATACGGATACCGCCCTCAACGGAGATGAATTGAGGCTTTTGTCCCCATTGAAGGGAGGCAGCTCCTTAATTTACCAATCATACTCTGGAAACTCGTCCTACAACGCGTTGCAAGTTCAATTCGTGAAACGATTCTCGAGGGGTTTCTCTACGCAGCTATCGTATTCCTGGTCTAAGCTGCTCGCCTTGGCCGACATAAGCTGCTGCGGGGGCGGTGACAGTACCAGGCTTTCGGATCCCGAACATCCGAACTACGATCGCTCACTGGGAACCTATGATCGCACAAACATCCTGAGCTGGAATGCGATTTACAGGTTACCGACCTTTGAGAAATATCATCCTTATGTGAGACACATTCTAGGCGGATGGGAGGGAACTGGGATTTACTCATACGCGACCGGGGTCCCATTAAACGTCACTCTTGGTACCGACTTGGTCGGCGTTTTCAGAGATAGGCCGGATCTTGTTGGTAACCCAGAAGGAGCTCACAACGCAGACCAGTGGCTGAACCCGAATGCGTTTGCATTCCCAACGACATTAGGTCGCCTCGGCTACGCTCCAAAAGGTCTGGATCGGGCGCCGTCGATTAACAATGTTGACTTGGCGTTGTACAGGAATTTCCCGCTTCCTCGGGAAGGCATGTCAGTACAATTCAGAGCCGAGTTCTTCAATGCCTTGAATCACACCCAGTTCCTAAACGTCGATACGAACTTCTCGGCGAATACGATTTCGTATGATCCCAAGACCGATAGCCTGGTGTGCGCCAATCCCTGCAACACCAACGCTAATTTTGGACGGCCAACGAGGGCGCGAGAGCCTCGCGAAATCCAATTCGCCTTAAAGTTCTACTTCTAATTCAGCAGTAGAACATTCGTTTCGGGCGCACCCAGCTTTCGCTCGGTGCGCCTTTTCTTATGTTATAATTCGGCTTCCAGAACAGTTCGATAAATCGCAAGAATACTGCAGGGGAAGTCTTGATGTCTGCCGCCAGAATCATCTCTCGATTTTTGAGTACCTCCTTATCGATTTTACTTCTCGGAATTCAGCCATACAGTTTCTCATTCGTGCAGAAGACTGTTTCGATTGAGATCAATGAGCACTTACAGCTAGCTCGAAGGCTACAACAAGCAGGTGAGGTCATTCGGTCTGCTAGCGAATTTCGTGAAGCACTTGGATTGACGTTAGAGCAATTGGGCGGCATCTATCGGGCTCTAAACAATCTGGAAAAGGCCGAACTTGCATACAAGTCAGCAGTGGAAGCCAAGGCTGATTCGGATGATTCGCTTCTGGGCTTGGCGATAGTGTATATGCGAAAAGGAGAGTTTCAGAAGGGCATCGATGCTATTCAGTCTATACTTGCGCAAAAACCATTTCATCGCGATGCCCGGCATATGCTTGGAAAGCTGTATTTTGGTATGGGTCGCAACGATGCTGCGGTTTTTGAACTGGAGGAAGCCGAACGGTTGGCGCCGGATGACTACAACATCGCTACTACCTTAGCAATGGCCTATTTGAAACTAAAGAGATTGGATAACGCCCGGCAAATCTTCGCCCGCATGTTGAATAATATTGGCTCTTCTCCTCGGCTACACATTTTCTTCGGCGTTGTCTATCGTCAGGCCGACATGCTCGACGAGGCAGTCGTTGAATTCAAACGCGCGGCCGCATTGGATGGCCAATACCCGCACGTCCACTATTATCTGGGCCTGAGTTATTTATCACAGCAAGGGAGAAACAAAATGCCGGAGGCGATCGCTGAATTCCAGACTGAATTGCGTCGCGACCCGAATGACTATCTGACTAATTACCTGCTAGGCCTGGTTTATTTGAGCGAGCGGCGGTTAGAGGAGTCGGTTCCCCTGTTGGAAAAAGCCATGTCACTGGACCCTAAGAAGCCGGACGCCCCGCTGTTCCTCGGGCAGGCTCTCTCGCTTCTAGGACAGGATCTCAAGGCAATCCCTATCCTGGAGAGCGCAATTGAACTCACTCCTGATCCCAGTCGCAATCATTACCAGATTTCCAAAGCACATTACTTGCTAGCCCAGTCACTGCGCAGACAGGGCAAAGTGCACGAGGCCTCAACGCACGCCGATCTGGCGGCAAGCTACAAGGCCCAGGAGGCAAGCCAGAGCGTCGAGGTGTTGCAATCCTTTTTGAAGAGCAGTTCCGATACTCCCGAAGGATTCAATAACGCCTTAACAGGTCCGAGCCAGCCTGCAATTATCGTTGAGCCACGGAGTCTGGATGACAGTGAGACGGCAAAGCTCGAGGAAATCAGGAGGACTTATGTTCACCTAGTCGGGGATACTTATAATCAGCTAGGTCTTTTGTCGGCCGGACAGTCCGACTTCAAGCGCGCCGCCCGATATTTCGATCAGGGAGTCAACTGGGATCCCGAGGTTCCGGATATCGACTACAATTTGGGTCTCGCTCGATTTAGGGGTGAACAGTTTCGTGAAGCGATTGCGCCACTTGAGCGAGCGCGCAAGCGACAACCAGATCGACTACCTATACGGGTGCTCTTGGGGCTCAGCTACTTCTTTATTGACGACTACGCCCGCGCCGCACAGCAACTCGGCGAATTAGTCGACTCAGGTATTAATGATCCTCAGGTATTATTTGCTATGGGACTCTCACTTGCGAGCACAGGTGATCGGGCCCGTGGCGCACAAATAATTCGGAACTTGCTTCAGAGATATCCGCAAGTTGCCGAAGTCCATCTGGCGATGGGGCGGGCAAACGCACTGGCGGGGGATTACGCCGGCGCTGACGATGAGTTCAAGAAAGCGCTGGGCCTGAATCCGTCGTTGCCTGATGCCCATTATTTTGCCGGCCTCGCGCTCTTGAAGCAATACAAATTTGCGGAAGCAGTGGATGAGTTCCGCAAAGAACTTGGGCGCAATCCGGCTCACGCAAAGGCTCATTACCACCTGGGCTTTGGCCTTGTCTCATTACGGCACACTGAAGACGCAGACACGGAATTCGCCGAAGCAATCCGCCTCGATCAGACGTATGTGGATGCTTACTACGAGCTCGGTAAAATTCGCCTTCAACAAAATCGCATTGATGACGCCATTAGACTGCTCGAAAAAGCGGTGCAGTTAGATCGGAACAAATCTTACGGCTACTATCAGCTATCCCAGGCATATCAGAAAGCAGGCCGACAGAGTGCTGCGGAAGATGCAATGTCTCGCTACCGTGAACTGAAAGCTAAGGAGCGTGGTAATTCTCCTTAGAAGGTTTTGGCGTCCCTAGTTCACCAGCGTAAACACTGCTTGTCCCTTTGTTCTCTGATCTCCCATCGCATCATGAACATCAATGGATAGAGTGTAATCGCCAGGCGTCAGTCCGACGAGGTGGAGAAAACGAGAAAAAGTTATCGGTGCATCAGGTACGCCAGCGTGGTCTAATAGCCGATAGTTAGGAAGTCGAACATTCATCGTTTTCCCGTCCCGTATCAGTGATAGTTCAATCGAAATATCCGATCTCTTGTTCTCTCGGTCAAACCGTGAGTTATAAATCTGAAAATAGAAAATCAGATTGTCTCCATTGTGAAATTGACAGCGTGCCGAAGGCAAAATCTTCACACCGTTGACTGTCAGAAATTGGTCATCAAGGGCTGAAGGTTTGTCGACCTCGGCGGCTAGCAGGACTTCGCTTATGGCTAGACCAGGATCTGTCTGCTGAAGATGTAACGTCTTTTGACTACTCGCGACCATTCCCGACGCCGAATCCTTAACGTATACTTCGAACGAATAATCGGCCCCGGCGGGGACTCGAATATGATTTACAAAGCTAACGCTTCCTGCTTTCAAAACACCGAATTCGGATTCGGTGACTTCCACCTGCACGGGGCCGCCAAACCGCTTGACTAGAGCGCCCGCGCGGTCACGAACCAGCCCCAAAATCACGAGGCGAGCCGAACGTTTCCCCTGATTGACTTCAAATCGGAGAGATTTGGATGGAATCTCAAGAATCACCGGAACGCGGTACTGTTCTTTGCCTTCCTGAAAGCCGCCAACCCGCATGAACACAGGTATTTTGGTCGCAGAATCGCCCTTTCGAGATTGCTCTATAAGCTGAAACTCAGGTGGCGTCAAAAGCTCGAGTCCTGCGGGCATCGCATAGTAGCCGTTGCGCGCTCGAACGGACAGATCCGGCTTATTTACGGACACCCGGATCTGCCTAAAACGTCCGTCCATTTTTTCGTTCTGCGAGCGGTATGAAAGGAGATAGTAGCTTCTCATTTCCTGGTCCACGCGATCGAGACCGACGCTTAGATCATTGGTATTTCTGATCAGAAACCCTCCAGTAGCGTTGGCGATGTAACGCAGAGCGCTTTCGGGCAGATCCTGGCCCGCCTGCCGTGCGCGATCAAACCCTGTTTCGCCTCCCCTTGGTATCTTGTTGGTTGATGTGTTCGAAATGGCGCTCGTGAGATCGTCACGTGGGACCAGGTCTCCCCTCAGGTCTCTGGCCAGCAGCCCCTGAGACTCAATGCTATAGATGGCCAACTGAGCTCGGTTCGCAACGCCCGCCACTGCATAAAGGTCTTCTTCAGTGGAGGGTCCTACTACGAATCCTTCGGAGAATAACAGCAGCGTTTTGCGGCCTTCGATTCCTTTCACGCCCGCCGCAATGGCGCGTATGGCAGAGATTACGCCGAGACTCTGTCGGCGATCCATACCAGAACGCATAGCGACCTCAAGTGACCCAAGATGCTGAGCTATGATTGCGGCTCCCAATCCGGCAAATCTATTCGCGAACTCTGCAGCCTGTGCCGCCGCACTCTGCCCCGACGGGGCGGCTCCATACGTGTTCTCCTGAAACTGCACGCCCGGAGCTTGGCCGGCACGGATAACGACATTTGAATTTGAGCGATCATACGCCAGCGCCGAGCCGGTGAGATCCGTCTTTTTCAGCGCCTCGATTAGCTTCGCTTTATCGTTGGTGAAATCGGTTAAAAGCCGCAGACCCGAACCTAAAACGAATACCGCCATCAGATCACGTGGTTGTAACTTCTGCTCCACGTATTTTATTGAAGCACTCTGAATCAGCTTTTGATGTTCAAACTGCGTGGTGGAGTAATCCAGCAAAACTATTGTCAGATTGGGTGGCATCTCTCGAGGTACAGCAGGTTTTGCGTCATCGCGTGTTGGCTGTACATTCGCGGTAGCGGTGCCCTCGCGCAATGACTCTGAATTGGCGCCCCGTACGACGCGAAAAGAAGTGACCTCCTGCAGCACGCCGTCCTCATAGACCTGGAAGTCTCGCGGAGATAGATCGGTAACAAGCCGATTCTTGCGATCAACGACCACTGCATCCACTAAGACTTCCGTGGAACGAAGCTTGATTGCGTCCGATTTCTCCTGCTGAGCAAAAGTCTGATAATGGATGTTTATGAACAAGAGGACCGACAGCGCCGGGGCTGTTACAAGAATTAGTACGTTTCGCATGTTCGAACCTCCGTAATGACTGCAGCTACCGCATCAGAGTGTCCATACAATTGCTCTTCGGGGATTGCTCCGCTCGGGCAACTCTAGGTCTATTACTTATTACTCTGTGGGGATGACGTTGTTATCGCCTTTGACAAACCTTTGCCCTCTTGGATTACTACGAATTGGTTTACAGGCACGTCTCGAAATGCTTCTGTCTTGCCAGCGGGCCATCGAACCTCAATCAAATCAATCTTCGTTTTCTTACCGAGACCAAAATGAAGTCGAGTATCATTTTGCGAGATATACGACCCTCCGCTATAGACCTCTTTGACTTGTACGAGGTCGTCGGCCTTGACTGTGACCTGTGCTCCCAGCGCCTCACGATTTCTCTTTGAGCCTATGGTCTTGATATTTATCCAGTTGTTTTTATTGCCGCCCTCGTTTCTTAATACTACTGGAGAACCGTCGAGATTGTTTATCACCACATCAACATCGCCGTCGTTATCAATGTCACCGAAAGCCGCTCCGCGGCTCACGCGTCGGGCTGTCAATGCATCGCCGCAGTTTGCTGCAACCTCCGAAAAGGTGCCATTGTGTTCGTTATGAAACAAGAGAATGCGCTGGGCATACGTTATACCTACGCTTATGTTGTCGACCTGAGGGTACACGTGACCGTTTACCACCATAAGGTCTACCCATCCGTCATTATCGAAGTCTATAAAATCGGTGGCCCAGCCTACATACGGGATGCTGACTTGAGCTAGCTTTGAGGCAAAAGAGACATCGGAAAAAAACATCCCCTTTTCCTGACGGTACAAAGTGTTGTACTCATCGGAGAAGTTTGTCACGAAGATGTCCAGCAATCCATCATGATTGTAATCTCCTATGGCAAGCCCCATTGAGCCCTGTTCGTTGCCGTCCTCTCCGACAGCACAGCCAGATAGCAGACCGATTTCCTTGAATGTCCCGTTACGGTTGTTCTTATACAGGAAATTCGGGCCCGAGTCGTTGGCGACGTAGAGATCCATCCATCCGTCACCGTCAAGATCGGTCCACAGCGCACTCATCCCAAATCGGCCATCTAGGTCTGATACGCCAGCCTTCTTCGACACCTCAGTGAACGTCCCATCTCCGTTGTTGTGAAAAAGCGAGTCACCGGCTCCCGGGAGTCCACGGGGACCGCATTGAACCGGTACCCCGCGGAACTGGCAGAACTTACCTTTGCCGAATTCAGGCAAGTCTTTGATCCGAAAATCAACATAGTTTGCGACAAACAAATCGACATTGCCATCGTTGTCGTAATCACCAAACGCTGCCCCAGTTGACCATCTAGTATCGTCAACACCCGCCTTTTGAGTGACATCGGTGAATGTACCATCACCGTTGTTATGGTAAAGATGGTTTGGACCCAGACAAGTTATGTAAACGTCGATCCATCCGTCACCATCGTAGTCAGCGGTTGCTATACCCATTGCCCAACCCGGATACCCCAGCCCCGATCTGTCGGTAACGTCGGTGAAAGTGCCATCGCGATTGTTGCGATATAGTGCGCTGCGGGAGTTCTTTGCGTCGTTAGCGGTATCAACGGTAAGAGAGTTCGTAAGGTAGATGTCCAACCAGCCATCGTTATCGTAATCAAATAAGGCTACGCCTCCACTCATCGATTCTACGATGTATTTCTTTTCAGGCGCTGTATTGTGCTTAAACCGAACGCCGCTGGCCTGAGTGACGTCTACAAAGCGTACGAATTCCGGACCTGCTTGAGTCTTAGGCGGCAAATACGGCAGCACGGCAGTGAGAATTGCGGCTAGCGTAAAAACTGGTTTCATGAAAGCAGTTCAATGTTGATTGGGTTTCGAGCGATCTATAGCAGCGGCTGAAAAGGGTAAGCTTTGGCTTAGCTTTTTTCTCTCCTCTACTCTTTTCTGTGCTCCGGCATAGAGGCCCTGTTCTCGACGAGCCGCATCTTGATTACCCAATCGGCTATAAACCTGGGCCAGTTGGTAATGGACCTTGGGCTCATCGCCGTTAGCCCGGGCCGAAGCCTCAAACGATAACCGCGCCCTCTCATATTGCTGTTCGGACGAGTAAATCATGCCCAACCCTAAAAGTGCGCTCGCGTGGTCGGATTTACGATCGACTACTTTGGTGAAAAAATCCCGCGCGTGAGTCCGATCGCCGGTTTCATATGCAATCATCCCAAGATGGTAGTAAGCATCTATAAGGTCTGGACTCAACCGCAGGCACTCCTCCAGATGCTTGCGAGCGCCGTCAAAATCCTTCTCGAGATACAGTGCCCATCCAAGAGACAGCTGTCCTGAAGCATCGTCCGGCTTGAGACGCACGTATTGATTGAGATAAGTGAGCGCATCGTGGAAACTCGCGGTGTTTAACAACGCGTTCCCCAGGAACAGCAAGAAGTCGTGGCGGTCGGGTTCCAAAAAGAGAGCCTTTCGTGTCGCGATTACGGCCTCCTGACCCAGATTATTTCTTAGGCTGAGCTGCGCAAACTCATAAAGCAGATCAGGGGAGTTAGGAGCCAATCGCACTGCATCACCCAGGTACTGCCACGCACGTTGAGGTTCATTAAGCTTGAGCGCAACACCGGAAAGCTGACGAAGAGTAGAAATCGAATCCGGTTTACGTGCTAAGACCTTGCGAAGACTATCTTCGGCTTTCGGGAAATTACCAGCGCTTAGATATAAGCGTGAGAGTAAATCCCAATAATCGTCTGGCCGAGCGTTGATTCGTATCGCCTCGAGCACTTGAATTGCCTTATCGAATTGACGGCTGTCAGCAAGCAGCAAAGCAATGTTAAAAAGAGGCTCTGAATTGTTAGAAAGAAGCGTCGCAGCAGTTTGAAAGTTCCTAAGCGAAAGCTCTGGTTGATTAGTTTGCTTATATAAATAGCCGAGGTTGACATAGGCGTTGGCGAGTCGCGGATTGAGACGAATAGCGCTTTGGAAAAACGACTCTGCTTCTTTGAGTCGTTGCTGCTTGACTCGCAGTAAACCAAGCATCTCGAAAGCCTCCGGAAGTGCCTTAGTTTTTGATAGCGTTTGGAGTAACTGCTCGGCTTTATCGAACTCACCTTCCTTTAAGTACCGCGCTGCTTCCTTTAGTTGAACGGTTTGACTTGTGGTTTGCCTGCTGTAAACGGCTTCGTTGGCTATAAATAGACTTATTATGATAAGAACCGCGCAACCTAAGGCTCTCCACATATGCGCCCAATAGCTCGCAGACAACATGCTTTTTTACTCAACTGATCGGATTTAGTTTCGCCATTGTATCAAGTAAAATATTAGTTCAAAAGCTTCAGTCGCTTGTGACAATGCGTGGTTCTAGGCTGAGGCCTGTCGTGCTAAGATCATTATAATCAGAGTCACACTAAACTGCTGAAATATTAGGCCGGAGGCTTTCATGCGCGCTTATAAAAAACCATGTCTTGGCGCTCTCCTCATAGTTCTTAACTCAACCGTTTTGTTCGGTCAGGATTTCTGGACTGCGCCTTTCGAAAAATGGAACTCAAAACAGGTCAGCATAATGATTAACGAGTCACCGTGGGCGCGGAATCAAACGTTGAGTACGCCTCTGGTCGGGCGTGATGCGGGACTTAAAGGAGAGAGAGAGATTTTCAACAAGTTTACCGTGCGCTTCTTCTCCGCGCGCCCGGTCCGAGAAGCTTACGTACGGATGATGCAGTTACTTAACAAGTACGACGACATGACACCACAGCAGCGCGTGGAGTTCGATTCACGCTTCAAGCGTGCGCTAAACCTTGATGTAAACAGCCAGGTGATAGTCGCTCTGGAGTTCGCTTCTAATGACCAGGACGCCAATCGCGAAATGAGACAGTTCCTAGCCAATGCCCGAACGGATTCGATTAAGCAGGATGCTTATCTGATCAGCCAGGGACTCGGGAGAGTTCCTTTGCGCGAGTACTTTCCTCCCAGTTCGGATGGGACCGGCGCCAAGTTTGTTTTTCCTCGCGAGGTCAATGGTAAACCAGTGATCGCCCAAGGCGACAAAGATATTCGGTTCGAGTTTGAGATTCCATTGGTTGACCGCAGTGCGGGAGGACAAAGTAACCGACAGAAGCTGCTTGTAAGCTTCAAAGTGGATAAGATGGTTTACAAAGGCGAGCTGAGCTATTAGATCTTACTGACGCGTAACCCAGCGAAGCGCGCCAATTAAGTGTTTCTGGAATCTCGCATCCTGCCAGACCTCGGCTCGGTGTCCCAGGGCGGTATAGAACGCGCGGCCCTTCCCGTACTCGCGATACCATGCGAGTGCAAAGTCTTTATCTGTGCGATGGACTGTCGGCAACGTTAGATCTACAGAAGTCGTATCGAGACTCATCAGCACATTCACTCGATCCCGCGAGAAGTTCTTCATCTGATAAATCTCATCCTTGATCTTAAATGATTTCTCGAGATGCCGAGTTGCAGGATGATGATTGTCTTCAACTTTGACTGTTACATCCTGATGCCAGGGATGACCGTCGAAATATCCGCCTATCAACTCGCCATACTCGGGCCACTTGTAGAAGGTGTCCGTCGCGCTGTGGATACCGACGAAGCCTTTGCCTGACTTGATGAAATCTAGGAATGCGGTTTTTTGCTCGTCCGAAATCGGCAGTTCGCCAGTGGTGTAGAACACGACTGCGTCGAATTTTTTCAATTGCTCGCGGCTCAACAACGAGCAGTCGTCGGTAGCCGTTGTTACAAAGGCCCCAGAGCGCTCTCCCATGTCCGTTAAAATCTGTCGGGACAGGGGAAGTACATCATGCTTAAAGCCAGCAGAATGAGTAAGATACAGGACGTTAGGTTTGGCGCGTGGAACAGGGTTGTTGTTGATCGTAATCTCCAGGTTGCTACCGGCAAGGCCACTTGTGAGAAATAAACCAACCAGACTCACGATCAGGGAAGTGAGAATTAGTCTGTTCTTCACAATTGTTCCGTTTTGTCGAGTCAGGAGTGCAATGCTTCAACGACCTGAATTCTCTGCCCGCAAACAAGAAACGATCAAGGCTTCGCCGTCTGAAGCCTGTTATTTGCCCTGATGTTCAGGGTGCGTGCAGCCGACAAACTCCTTCAAATACGAATTGCCTTTGTAATGCAGTTCTTTGTGAATACCAATCTCGGATGTGTAGTAGCCGTCGATGGTCGCATTCTTGACCGTACGGAAGAACTTTTCTTCAACAGTCGTCGAGTTCCGTTCGTTCTTGCTGATTTCTTTGAGCAGTTGCACCTGCTGATCGGGGCTCGCTTCAACGAAGCTCTTGCCAAACATTGCGGTGCTCTTTCTGTTGACTGCAGCAAGACCGTCCCGCCAGGTCTGTTTCACATCGGCTGGCGATTCGCTGACGATCAAATCGATGTACTCATTAACCATCGCCGCCTTTGCTCCCGGTGAAGAGTCGTCTGAGGGAATGATCTGCTCTGACATCTCAATGATCGTTTTGTTCTCCTCGTCAGTGAAGAATTTGAGTTTGTACGGTGCTGGGCTTGTCGTCGCCTGTGCGGCGTGTGTATGGTCGTGCGCCGGTTGATCCTGGCCGACAACTCTGCTGCCTAGCACTGGCAAGGTAGCGACGATCCCAGTGCCGACCGTAAGCGTTTTAATAGCTTCTCTGCGCGTAATTTCGTTTTTGTTTTCTGACATTGTAATTCCTCCCGACAAAGGGTGTTTGTTAAAGAAGATTGTCTAGATGAATAAACGCTTCGAGAATGCACCTCTAAACTTAGTACACAGCCTGCAAAAGTCAAGGAAGATTGTCGAGTCTTCGGGGTCCGCCGATCACCTTATCCGCAGATTACACAGATTGCGCAGAAGGAATTTCTTCGGCGGATCTTGACACGCCAAGAGATTGAAAGTAGGTTTCGCACGCTATGAAAAAGAAACTCAACATCGCGATGATCGGGTACCAGTTCATGGGCAGAGCTCACAGCAATGCCTGGAGGCAAGTGAGCAGAATTTTCGATGCTCCATTCGAACCCGTGATGAAGGTTATCTGCGGTCGCAACGAGGCGGCGGTCAAACAGGCAGCCGCAAAGTACGGCTGGGAAGAGCAAGCAACCAACTGGGAAGAAGTCGTTCGGCGCAAGGATATCGACGTGATTGATATCTGCACATCTGGAGACGCCCACATGCCGATAGCGGTAGGGGCTGCTGAGGCGAAGAAGGTTGTGTTCTGCGAAAAACCCCTGGCGAACACGCTGGATGAGGCGAAGCAAATGCTGGCGGCCGTTCAGAGCAACGCGTGCATCCACATGCTCTGTCACAATTATCGCCGCGCTCCGGCAGTGCTCATCGCAAAGAGATTTATCGACGAGGGCCAAATTGGTGAGATTTATCACTATCGCGGAAGCTATCTGCAGGACTGGCTTGTGGACCCGGACTTCCCTAGAGTGTGGCGGCTTGAAAAGGCCAGATCGGGATCAGGAGCGCTTGGAGACCTCGTCTCTCACACCGCAGACCTTTCAAGATTCCTGGTCGGCGAGATCTCTGAAGTTGCAGGATTGCTTAAGACTTTCATAGCCGAGCGGCCCCTGCCAAACAGCACCGCAAAGGCTCCCGTTGATGTCGATGACGCGGCGATAAGCCTGCTCAAGTTTGAAAATGGAGCGGTCGGCACGATTGAAGCTTCTCGATCCGCCCCTGGCCATAAGAACCATTTGCGATTTGAAATCAACGGCAGTAAGGGAAGTGTTGCGTTCGATCTGGAGCGAATGAACGAACTGGAACTTTACATAGAGGAGGGCCCAAACAGCGGCTTTAAGACGATTCTCGCAACCGATCCGAGTCATCCGTACATCAATGCCTGGTGGCCACGCGGCCACATAATCGGGTACGAGCATACGTTCATCCACAC
>DATFWY010000124.1:0-25860 GCA_035258805.1 Blastocatellia bacterium
GTCTACGCTACATCGGACGGCATTCAACGACATAATAGCTCTTCTGTTGGCCTGCTGACACAACCTTCAGTCCCGCAGTTCGCGCAAGCTCCCGAAACTCACTCAACGTTCGCTGCTTGCCTCCAACCAGCACCATTTCGATCGTTAAGCCCTTGGGATTCTCGTCAGGACTGATGCCCTTCAACACTACAACGCGGCCCGCAGGACGCGCCGCCTCAGCACAGCGAGCCAAAATCGCCTCCGCTTCCTTGTCCGGCCAGTCGTTGATCACGCCTCTCAAAAGATAGAGATTGGCCCCTGTTGGAAGCGCGTCAAAGAAACTCTGACCGACGACTTTCGCGCGATCGCTCACTCCAGCTTGAGTGAAGATTTGGGACGAACGGGCAACCGTACGCGGAAGGTCAACCAGGATTCCATGGATCGACGGCCGAGCGTGGAGAATCTCGGCAAGCATCGCCCCGGTACCGCCTCCTACGTCCACCACCGTGCGTACGGAATCCCATCCACCGGTGATTTCGAAATGCGGATCTGGCTTGCCGTGCCCCGCTGGGCCTATGAGTGCGTCAAAGTCAGCCGCGATCGACGGATGTGCATCGAGGTCTTCCCAAAATGGCAAGCCGAATTTCTCGCGGTACGCCGGCGCTCCGGTTCGCACATAAGTCAGTAATGTAGCCCACGAATGCGCCATTCGCCCGCCGAGGCTTTCGAGGTCCAAAGCCAGGCGC
The DNA here is from genome assembly GCA_035258805.1 of Blastocatellia bacterium. Taxonomy (GTDB): domain Bacteria; phylum Acidobacteriota; class Blastocatellia; order UBA7656; family UBA7656; genus Onstottus_A. The sequence goes on from DATFWY010000124.1 coordinate 726, forward strand.
AAACCTGGATCAAGCAACCCTCGGGCGGACTCATTCAACGCGAATTCGCCGGTTGTTGGTTCCACAAACACGCCCTTGCTCACAAGGTGCCTGAGAACCGCCTGAAGACAATACGCGTCGCACTGCGCGACGTTTGCAAGATCGTTGATGTCGTAATGACCTGCTTCGATGTGTTCGGCAATACGCAATGTAGCGACCACGTGGACGCACCACGGCGTGCACAGATCACTCATTTCCCAAATATTTGGAGTTTGATCCGCCACAACGTTATTGGTTTACGGTATCTGGTGTTTGCTTTCTGGTTTTTGGTCTCTGGTTTTTTTCATCTGCGAAATCTGCGTAATCTGCGGATTAGAAAAAGCCAAATGAGATCATCCGCAAATTACGCAGATGATAGAACAGAAATCAGAAACCAAAGCCGCTACCCGCCGGCGATCGCTCCCAGCACCAGGAATGGTTCAGCGCCAGTCGCCACTGCCTCCGGCAAGGCCTCATCGTACGATCCGTGGGACAAATCCTCCTGACAGGCGAAGTACCTCAAGAACGGTCGCCGTGTGCCGGTGACGTGATCGCGGATAGTGCCTCGCAACATCGGATAGCTCGCCTCCAATGCATCCAGCACTGTCCGTATTGTCACCGGCCCCTTAACATCCACCTGTACTTCATCGTCGACCTTCGCCAAATTCCGCAGATGATATGGAAGTACGACTCGGACCATCTCATCACCTTTCAAAATACTCAGGAACTAAAATTACTTAAGCACCTGTGCTTCAACAGAGAGCACCGGCGGAAGATCCCGAACGATTGGCGCCCAGTTGTCTCCCGCATCTGCCGATGCATAAACCTGGCCGCCGGATGTACCGAAATAAATCCCGCACGGGTCCAGCGAGTCTACAGACATCGCATCACGCAGCACATTCAGATAACAGTTGCTCTGGGGGAGTCCCTTCGTCAGCGCCTCCCACTCGTTTCCTCCGGTGCGGCTTCGATACACTCGCAGTTTGGCATCGTGCACATAGTGTTCCGAGTCGCTCTTGATAGGGACGACGTAAATAGTCTCTGGCTCGTGAGCGTGAACATCTATGACAAAGCCAAAGTCAGTCGGCAGGTTGCCGCTAACCTCTCGCCAATTATCACCTGCATCGTCGCTGCGCATCACGTCCCAATGTTTCTGCATAAACAAAACGCCTGGGCGGGAGGGATTCATGGCTACGTGATGTACGCAGTGACCAACCTCTGCGGTTGGATCCGGTATGTACTGCGAGAAAAGCCCATGGTTGATTGGCTTCCAGGTGTCGCCGCCATCGTCGGTTCGAAACGCACCGGCGGCTGAGATAGCAATATAGATGCGCTTCGGATCGCTCGGATCGAGGATAATGGTGTGCAGGCACATTCCACCCGCCCCAGGTTGCCAGTGAGGGCCGGTACCGTGGCCTCGCAATCCTGCCAGTTCATGCCAGGTTTGACCGCCGTCTTGGGTGCTAAACAGAGCCGCATCTTCCACCCCGGCGTAGACGGTGTTGGGATCAGTCAGCGAGGGTTCCAGATGCCACACTCTTTTGAACTCCCATGGATGCGCTGTGCCGTCGTAAAACTGGTGGGTGGTCAAAGGCTTTCCGGTTTCAGGCGACGTGTCGTATACGAATTTGTTACTCTCGCCCATCGGCATGCCTTCAGGTGTGGTGGTTGGTTCACCGGGCTTTGTTCCGGGTTGAATCCAGTTTTTGCCTCCGTCGTCCGAGCGTTGGATGATTTGACCAAACCACCCGCTGGTTTGAGACGCGAATATCCGATCCGGATTCACCGGAGAACCCTTCATATGATAAATCTCCCAGCCGGCGAAGTGTGGACCGCTGACGTCCCAGCGATCGCGCTTCCCATCGGCCGTCAGGATAAAAGCTCCTTTGCGTGTACCGACTAGCACCCTTACTCCGCTCATTCTTATCTCCTTTAAGTTTTGTTCAGAAGCTCAAGAGTACACGCTTTGCACCGCTCTTTGCTAACCGTTTGACAGAGCAGACGGAAGCGTGTACTGGAAAGTTGATGGAGTTCGGAACCAGGATTGAATTATGCTTGCACCGTCTTTGCCTCGCTTTCCTTAGCGGTGACCTTTTTAGTTACAAACATAATAATCGATCCGAACAGCCAGCTCATCAGGGGTCCTAGACTTAGTCCTCCTATAAAGATATGGGCAGCAGCGTGGAGCCAGGTCTTCCCGTCGTTGCCGAAGAAGTTCTCCGGGATGCTATAGATGTTGTCGTGGCCCGTGAGAATAGCCAGGATGATTGACGGAACGATCACCAGCTGAGCGGTAACGCTCATCAAGTAGCAGATAGGCAGCAATTGTTTGTAGCTGCCGAAGCCACTTGTGTGGACTTTAATTCCGAAGTACAGAACGCCGAGCCAAATCGCGATGGTGACGCTCAACCAGCGTGCAGCAGAATTCGGCACACCGGCAAAAAACAGCGCAAGGCGTCCAAGCGCAACAATCAGAATCAAACCCAGGAACGGCTTACTGAATGCAAAATATTCGGATAGGGGTTTGCCAAAGATAGTCATTTTGATTCTCCTTTTTTTGAGGCCGGAGGCCGTCGCAAACTATCGCTTCGCCAGCGCTGCCGCAAGTTTGTCGAGACATTCATTCATACCGCTTTCTGATAGATCTCTCATCTGACCAACCGTCCAACCATATTCGGTGACAGTCAGTTCAGTCTTGGCGCCCGCTCGTTTGAAGCTAAGCGAACTGGGGATCTCCTTTGGAAAATCCGGCGGCATCCCCATCGAACCAGGATCAACCGCGTTACCATCTTTGTCCGCGAGTCCCTGGGTGAACTCGATCAGCTTCAGAGGCACGATTTTCTTGTACACTCCCGCAGTATAGAAGTCCTGCCCGCCCTGGAAGTCCTTGGGCGCTCGCATGTGAAATAAATATTTACCTCCAACACGGAAATCAATTTTGCAAGAAGGTGACGTAAAGCCGGTCGGACCCCACCAGCGCATAACAAACTCCGGCTCCGTCCACGCCTTCCAGACTTGTTCAACTGGGGCGTCGAACGTTCGCGTAATCACGACATCTCGTTTCTCGACCATTTCGGCAATGTCTCCATTGTGACCAATTTCAATGCCAGGGTTCTTTTCCACCGGTAGATGAAATCTCGATTTCGCTGCATAACCGTTGCCTCCAACAACAACGGACAGCGCGACAAGTGCAAACGCAGAAATTCTCGGGGAGTGTGACGATCTCATAGAAACGTCTCCTTTGAAGATTTTGTACGATCGAACTCAATTGCCGTTCCGATAACTCCGTCCCGCTTCGTTCTCAGCGATGCGCGCCTTGACCAGCTTTGTGATCAACGCAGCAGGAAGTTGTTTATCCGGAGTGAAACGGATGGATGCTCTACCGATCTTGTAGCCTTTGAGATCAGCGGCGTGCTCGTTTGTCACCTTCACACTCATTATGTGAAAAGTGCAATGGTTCTTTGCTGCGGCAAAACCAACGAGCAGTCCACGATGTTTGTAAGCCGGGATCTGGTAGCTGATTACCTCAATCGCTTTAGGTGCGGCAGCCCGAATCGTTTTGCGAAGCTTACCCAGAGCGGTCCGAAACTCCGACGGTACGGAAGCCAGGTAGTCATCAATGGTGTTCACGCGGGCTGCCTTGACGGCTTTTGCATCCGAAATGGTTTTTCTCATTGGAAAAGCCTCTTGAGGGTTAGTGAAACGTCCTTCTTCAATGCTCCGACCATCGTCACTGGCGACTCCGAAGCGGAATAAGCTCGGGTATGCGGCTATCGCGAAGATAAATGCCGCCCCAGATCAGTATCCCTAGATAGACCGGAAAGAGAACGTTACTGAACAACGGATCACCAACGCGCGTGTGCGTAGCAACTGCGCCACCCAGATACCCCGTAAGCAGGATAGCTCCCAAAACCGAAGTTCGTGGGAAAGCATAAAGTAGAGTGCAGGTTACCAGGACAATGCCAAGGGGCACGATAACCGATTCCGCGTAGCCGAGGTAAACCGTTCCCTCGACGACCATTGCAGGCTTAAATAGTTTTGCCACTCCGTCGGCAAATAAAAACAATGCTGCGAAACCGGTCATTATGCGTCCGGTCCACAGTCGTTTCTTTGATGGGTTTTCAGAATTGGATTGCATCATTTTTTCCTTATCGAACTGATTCTCGACAAAAATCTATTTTCCGGCGTGGGCCTGCTTCAAAGTCTTAATGTCTATCTTATCCATTTGAAGCATGGCTTCCATTACTCGCTTTGCTTTCTCTGGATCTTTATCTGACAGCATCTCGCCTAAGATTTTTGGAATGACCTGCCACGACAATCCGAATTTGTCTTTCACCCAGCCGCATTCGTGCTTTTGACCGCCCTCAGAGAGCTTCTCCCACAGTTCATCGACTTCTGCCTGGGTTTCGCAACCTACTGAGAACGAGATTGCCTCGTTGAATGTAAAATGCGGGCCGCCGTTGAACGCAATGAACTCCTGTCCCTCAATCTGAAAGTTAATGGTCATCACCGAACCTTTTGGACCCGGTCCAGCGTCTCCGTACCTTGCGACAGACAGGATCTTAGAGTTCTTGATGATTGACGTGTAAAAATTGACGGCCTCTTCGGCGTTGTCGTTGTACCACAGGAACGGTGAGATCTTTTGCATTTTGGTCTCCTTTAAAATTTGCATTAGTGTGGTCCACGGCTACACAGGAAGTCGCTCTGCCTCTGACAGCAAAATTTTTCACTTTTTCGGCAGGCCCGGGAGCTCGATAACCGGCCGAACTTCAACCGTACCAATACGCGCTCCCGGGATCTTTCCGCCTATGTCAATTGCTTCTTCGAAGCTCTCCGCAGTGATTAAGAAATAGCCGCCGAGCTGTTCACGAGTCTCCGCGAATGGACCATCAGTGATCAGTCGCTTGCCATCTCGAACGCGAATGCAGGCGGCTGTCGATGCCGGTTGCAGGGGAGCCGCATCCAGATATTTCCCGCTCGCATCAATCTCATTCGCAAGTTGCACGGACTCACCGCGCAGCTTCTGGAGTTCGGACTCTCCCAGGTCCTTGATGACCTGTTCGTCGTGGTGAACCAGCAACATATATTTCATAACTTGTCTCTCGGTTCCTTATGCGGTTTGTTTTATTGCGCTGGGCTCCATGTAAACGAGTTCCCAGATGTGGCCGTCAGGATCCTGAAAGCCGTGAGAATACATGAACCCGTAGTCCTGCGGCTCATTATAAGTCGTGCCGCCGGCGGCAATAGCTTGGCGAACCGTTTCATCGATGTTTTTTCGGCCTTCCGAAGACAGTGCGACCAGTACTTCGGTGCTCTTTGATGAATCGCAAATCTCCTTGGGGGTAAATTGCTTGAACTTTTCATGAGTCAAAAGCATTACGAAAATGTCTTCGCTCACGATCATGCAAGTGGCGGTTTCGTCAGTGAACTGAGGATTGAACGAAAACCCGAGTTTTGTGAAGAACTCGACGGATTTGTTCAGGTTTCTTACCGGCAGGTTCACAAAAATTTTAGTGCCCATATTTCTCCTTGTTTTGAACCTTGAAAATCAGTTTTCCATGGGTAAATCGAACGGGAGGTCATTGAATCGACATTTTCTGGAAGTTTTTTCAAAACCAGCAAAAATTATGAGATCCGTGTGCGTTTATCGTCGCCCACGTTCGGATGCAAATGAGCAGGTAAAGACGAGGGGTAATCTTGTTTCGCGGCATTCGCGCTATCGGTCATATAGGTCTTATAGGTCTCATTGGTCCTATTGGTACTATAAGTCCTATTCATCGTGGTAAATGGAAGATTCATCCGCTGCAGATCCAGCCAACCATAGTTACCTTTATTAGATTTGTTCAGTTCAAAATTCATCACAGCACCCATGGTTTACAAACACCACCCCTCAATCTGCCTTCCGACAGTTCGTAATAATAAAACCGATAAATGTCTACTTAGTTACGGTCCTTCTAAGCCGTAGGTAAACCAGAGATTTCCAAAACGGGCCTGATTTCAATGGTGCCCACTCGAGCTACTGGGATGCGTTCGGCAATACCCATCGCTTCGTCGAGATCCCTTGCTTCTATCAGGTAATATCCACCCAATTGTTCTCGCGTTTCCGCAAACGGACCGTCGGTCACAAGCCGCTTTCCTTCGCGGACGCGCACGCTGGTGGCTGTCGCAATCGGGTGAAGCGGGCCTGCGGAGAGATAGTTGCCTCTGGAATGAAGATCTCGCGCCAGCTGCGCGGATTCGACATAGCAGTGTTCTCGCTCTGTCTCGCTAAGCGCCTGTTCATCCAAATATACCAGCAACATATATTTCATTTTCGTATCCCTCCATCAATAAGTCGAACGGCGAGTCCCAGGATCGACACCCAACGCAAAAATTATTTATCATACGAGAATGCTCCCCGAAGCAAATGCAGCTATCGATGCGGTTTATCGCGCGGATTGGGGCCGCATTGTAGCCACATTGATTGGGCTCATAGGCGATTTTGACTTAGCCGAGGAGACCGCACAAGAAGCGTTCGCCGCGGCCGTAAATCAGTGGCCCAACGAAGGCGTTCCCGAATATCCTCGCGCCTGGATCATACAAACCGCCCGTCATAAAGCTATCGACCGGATCCGCCGCCGCACGAGGTTCGAAGAGAAACTCGAATCCTATGTAGAATCCGGGCTCGGCCCGACTATTCAAGAGCCAGAGTACTACACTGATGAAATTCCCGACGACCGTCTACGCCTGATATTCACTTGTTGCCACCCTGCGTTGGCGCTGGAGGCACAGGTTGCGCTGACTCTTAGAACATTGGGCGGTCTCGAGACGGACGAAATAGCGCGTGCGTTTCTCGTCCCAACCACAACGATGGCCCAACGACTTGTTCGCGCAAAGAAGAAGATTCGTGATGCAGGAATACCGTACAAGGTCCCTGAGACGGGCGACCTGCCGGCCCGACTCGGTGCCGTTTTGACGGTGATTTATCTGATCTTCAATGAAGGTTATGCTCCGACCCACGGTGAACCCGCAATCAGGGCGGATCTTTGCGCTGAAGCCATCCGGCTTGGGCGAGTGATTATGGATTTGATGGCGCCAAATACACCTGGTGAAGCAACGGCGCTTGTTGCTCTTATGCTTCTGCACGACTCCCGACGCAACGCACGGCAGGATGAAGCCGGTGATCTGGTTACACTAGAGGAACAGGATCGAAGTCTATGGAACCGCCAACAGATTGATGAGGCGCTGCCTCTGGTCGAGGAAGCTTTTCGCGGAGGACTTGGTCCATTTGCGTTGCAGGCTGCAATTGGCGCGCTTCACTGTCAGGCTCGGCGTGCTGAGGACACCGACTGGCCGCAAATCGTGAGGCTGTACGATCGACTCGAGGAGATACAACCTTCGCCAGTCGTGTCGTTGAACCGGGCCGTGGCGGTTGCGATGTCGGAGGGACTCGAGCGCGGGCTGGAATTGATCGAAGCGCTTTCTGAATCGGGAGATCTCGACGAATACCATCTGTTGCATGCAGCACGTGCTGATTTACTGAGACGGCTTGGGGCGAAGGCGGAAGCGGCTGCGAGCTACACGCGCGCACTGTCGCTCGCGACGAATGAGAGTGAGCGTCGATTTCTGGAGCGACGGCTGCGTGATATTCAGGGCTTTGTTTCCTGAGAGCGCCGCCCCAAGCTTGCTACTGCTTCGCGAGCTGCGCGTATACCCGTCGCAATCGCGCCGTGTACGGTGCCCATATGGCCCGAAGTATTTGTCGCTTCTCCCGCGAAGAATAGTGTATCTTCAACCGATTTGGCTAACTCCGCCGGCGCGTCATATCCTCCCACTGCAGCGTAACTATAAGCGCCTCTCGTGAATGGATCTCGACTCCAATTGTGAAAATGAGACGATAGAAGTAAGTTCTCGATTCGTGACTTGGGTATTCTCAGAATCTTGGAAAGAGAGCTCAACCCAGCCTCAACAATTTTCTGGTCATCACAGTCAGTCCATTGCTCGGCCAATGCTCCGCCGGTCCATCCGACCAGCATCGAAGTTCTCACCGGGAGTTGAGTCCACCACGTTGGTATCTTTTCATCGGTACAATGAATGAAACTAAAATCAATCAGCGATTGACGACCTTCCTTTGAATCCAGTTTCAGCTGTTCCCAGAATGCTTCTCGGAATATCAAATTGATTTTTAGAACCTCTCCCATCCTCAGGAATCTCATAGCGTTGGTTTTCTCCGGGAGCGCTGGAATGAACCGCACCGCGGCTGGCTCTTCCAGGTCAGCTTGCAATACTGCTAATGGCAGAGTGATCACTACACAGTGCGCCTGAAATATATGCGTTTCGTTCGTTCCGTCAACGGTCACGCTAACGCTGTTGGGGCTCCAGCGGATTTCTTTAACGATTGAGTTAAGAAGTACGCGAGCACCGGCGGAATGCGCTTCGCCCTCGAGGTAACTGACCAGGCTCTGATATCCATTCAGAATCCTGAACTGCCGATCGCCTTCAATCTGATCCTCAGCCTGGTTTTGCTGGACAAGGCTTCGGACACTGATGATGTCGTCACGAGCAGCGTTGAACCCTTCGACAAACATTGTTGCAGCCGATCTGGTTTGATCCAAAGCGTTCTTACAGTATTGATTCAGGTAATTGCGGAATGAAAGATCGCCGTCCTTGATCCGCTCCATCCCGTTCATTACTTCCATCAGATCTGAAAAGAACTCCGCGGACTTGATTAAAAGACTGTCGTGGATCTGCCAATGCCGCTGCGGCAATTCACAAATGCGCAGCGGAGCTTCTTGAACTAACTGAAAAGTCTCCGGAGGCCTGCCGTGAATGAATTCTGCACCGAGCTCGATTGGTACCGCGAGTTTCGGATCTCGGATTGTGTGTATCCGACCTCCGGTTCGATCGCGTGCTTCCAGGACGGTAACGCTGAACCCAGCAGTGGCGATGGCACGGGCAGCGGCGAGACCGGCGACTCCCGCGCCAATGATCAGGACTTGTTGGGAGCTGGGGGTCGGTGATTGGGGGGTTGGGGATTGGAAATTTGCCATTTCGTCGCAATCCTTTCCAATGAAAGCGATCCTATGAATAATGCTAAATCCCCGAACCCCAATCCCCAACCCCTAACCCCCAACCCCCACGTGGCATACCGCTTGTCTCCAGTTATGGCGCGGATGTTTAAACCATCCGAACGAATCGTCCTTTGATAGGAAATCCATTCGTTTTTCTTACATTTGAGTGGTCTATCTGAACCAGATCGAGTCAGGAGGTCTGCATCTAATGACTACGCCAAAACGCAAACGTTGGTCTCAGCGTGTCACCACTACGAGCAATGCTCTCGACCTCGAACAAGGGGTATTTTCAAAGGATGATCCCCGCAGCATTGCCCGCTCGCTTAAAAAATCCGCTGAACGCAGTAAACGCCGAAAGAGCGATCCTTTCCGGTCAGCAATGTCGATGCTGACGTTCTACATCAACCGGGCTGGTTCCCAGCTCTCCGATAAGAAGCGCAAGCGCCTTGAAGCCGCGAAAGATGAATTGCGTGCGCTCTTTGGTAAACCTCGAGCCAGGACCTCGTGAGCAAATTCAACATTTCTTCCTGAAGCGGTGCAACCCCCAATGTCGGTGTGTTGCTACCAAAAAACAACCGAGAGTAAAATTGATCCTGCATTTGGGCCTCACCTGCGATCTGTTCGCAGACCCAAGCGAAGTCGGATTTAACAGTTCTAGTCCGTTGCCTCTCGCCCACATGGCAGACCGTTTTCTGTGGGATTTATTTTCTACACTCAGAAACGCCAAAGCTATGCTTTCACAATTGCTAAAACAGAATCTATAGGTAGGAACAATGGCGATGAGCAGGAAGGCAAGGCAGTTTTATCAATTCGGTCCTTTTAGGATCGATGTTGCGGAGCGTTTGCTGCAACTTGAGGGCGAGAGTGTAACGCTTACTCCTAAGGCGTTTGATCTGCTTCTGTTGCTCGTAGAGAACCAGGGCCATCTGTTGGAAAAAGATGACCTGATGAAGACTTTATGGCCGGACACTTTTGTGGAAGAGGCGAACTTGTCAAACAATGTTTCGCAACTCCGCAAGTTATTGTCAGCCGATTCTACTCACCAGTACATCGAGACGGTACCGCGACGTGGCTATCGCTTTGTGGCTAAAGTTGCGATGCCTTCCCTGGCACCTGAAATCAGATCTAGCGAGGCTGTGGATGATGCAGCCGAGATCGGCGATAAGGATTCACGAGGATCAATCAGCAAAACCGCTCGAAGAATCAGAATTCCGAGACTCGCGTTAGTGGTTACGGCAATTCTGGCTCTCGGATTTGCGTTTTACTACTTCCGGCCGCGACAGTCAGTTACCCAAAATGCGATCCGAACGATAGCAGTATTACCCTTCAAACCATTGGCATCGGACAGTAGCGATGAGTCCCTCCAAATGGGCATGGCTGACACTTTAATTACCAGGATCAGCAATATTCGACAGCTTATCGTCCGGCCGACCAGTGCCGTTCGTAAATACACTGCGCTCGACAACGACGAACTCGCTGCCGGAAGAGAACAACGAGTTGATGCGGTGCTGGAAGGGAACATACAGAAATCAGCCGACAAGGTCCGGGTAACGGTCAGGCTGGTTCGCGTCGCAGACGGATCGGTGTTCTGGGCCGATCAGTTCGACGAGAAGTTCACAAATCTCTTTTCGGTACAGGATTCTATTGCCGAACGTGTTGCTGGTGCACTTGCGGTAAAGATTACTGGGGAAGAAAGGGAATCACTGACGAAGCACTACACTGCGGATACTGATGCCTATCAGCTCTATATGAGGGGCCGGTATTTCTTGAATAAATCTACCGAAGCCGATTTCAGGAAAAGCATCGACTACTTCCAGCAGGCGCTCGAAAAAGATTCAAACTACGCACTCGCTTATGCAGGGCTTGCTGACTCCTACGTCCAGCTCGGATTCTCCGGCTTAATGCCGATGAACGAATCCCACTCGCGCGCGAGGGAAGCGGCGGTTCGAGCTCTACAGATTGACGACAGACTGGGCGAAGCGCGCGCGTCCCTCGGGATCATCCTGACAACTTACTATTGGAATTGGGCGGAAGCGGAAAACCAATTCAAACAAGCCATAGAGCGAAGCCCAAACTATGCGCCTGTATATAACTGGTACTCCCAGTATTTGTCGTTCGCCGGTCGCCACGACGAAGCGTTAAAACAAGCTTTGCGGGCGCAAGAGATAGACCCTCTTTCGCTCTTCATTAACTCCAATATTGGACTCGTGTTATTTCTTGCGCGTCAATACGACCGATCTATTGCAGCATCGCAAAAGACTCTAGAGCTCGATCCTGATTTCGCGGTTGCCCATATGATTATGGGACTGTCATATGTTCAGAAAGGTATGTATCAAGAGGCGATCTCTGCGCTCCAGAAAGCGAAGGACCAACCGGATTCACGAGCGTTGCTTGGGTATGCATTTGCTGTTGCGGGAAGAGAGAAGGAAGCACGAAAGATACTCGATGATTTGGGACAAGAGTCAAAGCAGAAGTATGTTGCTTCTGCGCCTGTCGCTATAGCTTACATTGGTCTTGGAGATAAGAATCGAGCTATTGAGCTGTTGGAGAAAGCCTTTGACGAACGATTGTGGGAAATGGGTATGTTGAAGATCAACCCTGTGTTCGACCCACTGCGGTCCGACCCGCGTTTTGAGAGGCTCGTAAAGCTAGTGGGACTGCCATAATACGTTCAGGGTTCAGCGTTAGGTTTTTTGCGTTCTTTGCGGATCTTGGCGTCTTTGCGCGAAACGATGTACAGCGAGTTGTAAGACAGGGTTCGCGCAAAGACGCTAAGATCAGCAAAGAACGCAAAGCTCTGAACGACGAACGCTGAACGCGGAAGCGATTCACCTTCGCCGGGCGCAGTAAATATCTTTGTCACCAAGGCTATCGCCGCGGTCGCCCGTCCAACAAATCTCTTTTCCGTCCGCGCGGATTGTTGGCAAACCTTCAAAACAATTCAGACAATTGATGGTGTCCAGATAAATCGGATTACCCCAAGGCTCGTTCAGGTTTTTACGCTCAGACACGTACAAATGGTTTATGGCGCCATGCGCAAACGGATTATCAATCCCTGCGGAGAAGAACATAGTCCTGCCGTTCGGAGTTAGCTCAGGACCATAAGCGTGTCCATCAAAGTTGATCGGAGGATCAACCAACACCCTTGGACCAAATGGCTGATCCTTTGACTCACGCTTAGATACGAAGATCTTGAATACGAATTCCGGAGTGACCCCTGCAAAATAGGCGACCAGTTCGTCATCACTGACGCTAATCGAAGCTTCAAAGAGCGGCGTGTTAATTCCAGATCCTAAATTTTCAGGCTCGCCCCAGGGATCGTTCGTCGATGCCCGGTGAGAGACCCACAGATCCGGCAAGGGCGGACTGAACGGACCCGGTCTGCTCGAGCCAAAGTAAAGTGCCAGCCCATCGCGGGATATCGTCGGAGTTATGTCAAAGAACGGGCTGGAGATCGGAGGGGGTACTCGTTCCGGTGGGCCCCAGTCGTCATTGATCGACTGGCGTCGGCTGAGATAAATGTCCTGATCCCCAGGACCACCAAGAGCGCCCGGGCGATCTGATACGAAATACAACTCGAGTCCATCGGCTGATAGAGCCGGCTTGCCTTCAAACCAGGGTGTATTGATTGGCGAATTTAGATGGATTGGTGTGTCATAGCAGTACGGCTTGCCTGCGAGACAGTCGGAACTGGACGTTAACGACACCGCATCTAAAGGAAACCTGCCGGCCGAATCATTCATTGAGTTCAGCGGATGAATTGTGCCGTTTCGCGGTGAATTGCAATTGTGTCCTTGAGACTGAGTAACTGCAGCTACGACCAAAACGGCCATTATGATTAATGATGGGGTGAGCCTTTGGATATGCTTGCGTTTTAGGGCTTTTGCAAGTTGCACTAGGATGCGAGACTTCTGCTGTTTCATGGTTACCTCCTGGGTTGTGTTCTCTGGTCTGTGCTTTGAATCCGTCAATTCCGCTTTGGACCTTAGTAGAACTGTCGAGCAGAAGTCTTAACTTCGTTCTAATTTGTTTTCAGGATTGTTTAAAGGGCTTTTAGGATAAAAGCGTGGGGTTCAAACGCAGGCAAAGAATCGCGTAGTATAGACTTTAGTCGTTCTAAAAAGAGGAATGGTTGAACTTCAGGGTAAACCTACTTTGCGTCTTTGCGGCTTTGCGCAAAAACCTGAATTGTCGTCTTCAAGTTGGGGTTTCGCGCAAAGCCGCAAAGACGCAAAGGGCGATTTCTAACGTTTAACGTTAAACCGAACGTATTATTCGTGCCTCAGAGCGACAACTGGTTCCACCCTGCCTGCTCGCAAAGCCGGCAGCAGAGATGCTAACAACGCCGCAATCAGCAACAACACTGAGACAGCGGCAAAAGCCTGAAAGTCCAACGCCCCCACGCCATACAGCGTGGATTGCATCGCACGACCTACAAAGTAAGCGCCGACCAGACCGAGGATCGCGCCAACAACCGCAAGAATCACCCCTTCTTTCAAGACGAGCGTTACGATATTTGACCCCTGTGCGCCGAGAGCCATGCGTACGCCGAACTCGTGAGTTCTCTGCGAAACCCCGAATGCCATCACACCATAAATGCCGACCGCCGCAAGCAGCAGACCCAGCACACCAAAGCTACTAAACAACACAACGCTGAATCGATCGATGGCGACCGCGTCGTCGATGAGCTGGTCGATCGTTTTCGCGCCAGCAAGCGGCAGATCCGGGTCTACTGTGTTAACTGCCGAGGCGATTGCGCTGATCGAACCTTTGGGATCGCCATAGGTGCGTACGGCAATCGAAGCCTGCCGCCACGGAGTTTGCCAGAATGAGAGGTCGATCTCCGGAATCTCTTCTCTCGATCCCGGACTTACTGCGCTGACAAATATCCCCACAATCTGACATTCCACCGTTTGTCGTTGTGTCCGACCGGGAGCCGGTTCCTCGATTAAAATCTTTTGCGAAATCGGATCGACTCCAGGAAGAAATTGGGTTGCTAGATACTCATTGACAATCGCAACACGCGGACTTGTCTCAGTATCCTGCTCCTCTATGCCGCGACCTTTGATCAATCGAATCCCAACCGTATCGATATAACCGGGAGTAACCATTTGAAGCCCCGCCCGCGGTCGCTCGGTCGGCTCAACTGGAGGCTGCCCAACTATGCTGAATCGCGTGCCGAAGAAGGTTCCCCGAGTCGGGATGCCGGTCATCACTGCGGCACGTCTTATTCCTGGCGCCGCTTCGATCTTTTCAAGCATCTGGCGGTAATACGCTCTGATATTGTCTGCTCCGCTCAGTCTCCTTGCTGGCACCGGTAACTGAAATGAAAGGACATCTCGAGTACGAACGCCGAAATCGACTCGAGTCATATTCCAAAAACTCTTTAGAGCGAGGGCACCGCTGGCGAGGAGCGTCAGGGCCAGCGCGAATTCTATTACTACCAGAGCGCGCCGGCCGCCGCGTCTCGCGCCACCGGCGCCGGTACGGCCGCCAGACTTGAGTGCGTCGTTGAGATCCAATCGCGCCGCTTGCCATGCTGGAGCGGACCCAAAAAGCAATCCGGCTACGGTCGTAACGACAATAGTGAAGATCAATACGGGAACGCTGATTCTGATGTCGGCTTCAGAAGGCAACATCGTGCCGACCGGCGGCATGACTGCTTGAATAGCCTCGATAATCCAATTGGCTAGCACGATCCCGATTACTCCACCGAATAACGCCAATACCAGGCTCTCGGTTAGAAACTGAGAAAACAATCGCATCCTCGACGCACCCAATGCCGCTCTCACCGCTACTTCTCGCTTACGGATGGTTCCTCGCGCCAATAGAAGATTGGCTACATTGACGCAAGCGATCAATAACAGGAACCCTACGGCGCCGAGCAGCAGCCAAAGATTCCGTCGTGTCTTGTCGGTAACAAAGTCGAGATGTAGCTTCTCAACGCTTACACCCCAGTTTGCATTCGTCTTCGGGAATTCATTCTCCAGCTGCTCCGCGATTCCGCTCATTTCTGACTGCGCTTGTTCGAGCGAGATGCCGTCCTTCAACCGAGCCATCACCAGCATGTTGTGTGAGTCATGGTTAGTCTGTTCCGGTCTGAAAGCTAACGGAACCCACAGCTGAGAATTGAAACGATCATAGATGCCCGGCGGCATTACCCCCACGACGGTATAAGGTTCTGAATTCATGCGGATATCTTTGCCGATGATGTCCGGATCCGCTCCAAAGTGTTTGAGCCATAAACGGTGGCTCATGATTACTACGTGATCACTGCCGGGCCGACCTTCTTCAGGGAGGAAATCTCGGCCAAGCAACATTGGGAGACCCTCCATGGTGAAGAAGCCAGGTGTGCGTTGTGATGCATTAACTTGCTCCGGCCTGTCATTGGTAGCCACATTGAAGGAAGCACCCGCCCAGGCTGAAATGCTTTGAAAAGAAGTGCTGCGCTGGCGCCACTCGACAAAATCTCCGCTGGAAACCGAGCCCCTCTCTCCTCGTATCTTCGACCAGACAATCACAAGCTGATCGGGATTCGGATAAGGCATTGGTTCAAACACCGCGTAAACGACGCTGAAGAGAGCAGTGGTTGCGCCAATTCCCAACGCCAGCGTCAAGACGGCGGTAGCGGTGAAGCCAAGGTTCTTAAGCAATATTCTTGCGCTGTAGACTAAGTCCTGTATCAGGGCTTCCCAGAACATGGTTTTCTCCTCTATTAATGACGGTCCAGTTGATCTGAGAGTTAACGTACAATCGAAACCAAGAGAGAGGCGGCTCCGCCTAGCAACGCCTTGTGGAATTGTCAGCTACGCAGCTCTTGCGTACTGATGGAGATATGATGCCTCGGAATGAAGGATTAGGCCAGCGGTGAGGGAAAAGAAACAGTAGAAGTCTCATCCACGGCGGAGGCCTTGTGAAAAATCATAAATCCCACGCTTTATCTGCTTAAATCTGCGTAATCTGCGGATCAGTCGTCTTAAATGAAACAAGAAGCATCCGCAGATTCCGCAGATTACGCAGAAAAAGATTGATGAAATTAGAAACCAGAAATCATCAGTCTCCGCCGGGTGGGTGAGATTCTCCAATGAGTAAATCAAGAAGCAACTGGTCCTTCCTCTCCCTTTACGATTCCAGAGCCTCGGGTCGAACTGCGTTTGCCGGTGAAGGGAATCAGCATTGGCACCGCTCGTCGATATTCCTTATACCTCTCGCCGTGATCGCGAATGAGATCTCGCTCCTCGAACTGGATCGCGAGCAAGATGTAGGCAGTTGTTGCCACCGAAAAAAGCAGATGTGCCAGAGTCATCACCGGTGTCATCCAGAATGCAAATAGCCAGCCTACATAGAGCGGGTGGCGCACCAGCCGGTATGGACCCGGCGTCACAAACCGCAATGCGGTGTTAGGCCGACCCGTCAGATACAACCAGACCTGTCTCAGCCCGAACAGATCGAAATGGTTGATCAGGAATGTAGACAGGAGAAGCAGTCCCCATCCGAAAGCGAACAAGATTCGGAGCGCGAGACGGCCGACCGGATCTTCCACTGACCATACCGTCCCGCCAAGAGGCCGCCATTGCCAGAACAGCAGGATTAACGCGAGACTCGAGAACAGCACATAGGTAGAACGCTCGATGGCGGTTGGCACAACCCGGGTCCACCAATCTTTGAACCATTTGCGCGCCATCACGCTGTGCTGTACGGCAAAGAGCGCCAGGAGCGCGGCATCTATCGCGAAACTGACCGCGAACGATCCGCTTGCTTCACCGTCCAGAGTCCTGGCCACGCCGAAGTTGCCGATGAAGCAGACCGCGTAGAGAAAGGTTCCGAGAAAAATCAGATAGCTAATGCTTCCATAAACGAAGAACAGGATTCTCTTAAACATTGTTTTTGCTCCTTAGTCGTTAATTCAACTTTTCTGGATTCACGTGGTAAGTGATTTGCATCGCCTTCATGTAGTAACGAGTTCACTGGTTCTTTACCCCCTCTTAGGTAAATCGTTATTTCGCGTCTTTTCGTCTCATCAAAATCTCGCATTTCTCCCTTCCCCAATTTCAGACACACCTCACCTTACTCAGACGCGCTCACCGCGCCGATACAAACCACTTCTTTTGTTAGTTTTTCAGGTTACCGTGGCGGATAAAGCCGACGTCCCCAGTGGGCGATCGCCTCAAACGTCGTTTCTATGTCCTCTTTCATTGTTCTCTGAGAGCAGATGGACATACGGATAGCTACGCGGCCACGAATCCGCGTCGTCATTATCATTGCAAGTCCGCTGCGTTGTATTTCGTCAACAATCTCCTGGTTCAACCGATCGAGTTGAGTCTGAACTTCCGGCTCATCGCGACGTTCCGCAAGACCATTAGGAACATATCGAAAGCAATACAGGTACAGAACAGGTTCATGAAGCACTTCAAAATCCGGATGTTCGCGCACCAGATCGTGTAGCAAGCGAGCCAGGCCGATGTTTTTAGCAAACAGCTCACGCAAGCCTTGCCTGCCGAAGAATCGAAGCACCATCCAGACCTTCAGCGCCCTAAAAGCACGTGACATCTGCGGGCCGTACTCCAGAAAATCGAGCGCAACGTCTTCGGTCTCGAGGCTGCTTCGGAGATAAGGCGCGGCGATCGAGAAAGCACGACGCAACTGCTCGCGCTCTCGTACCAGCACCACACCGCAGTCATTCGGAACCCCCAGCCATTTGTGCGCGTCGAAGGAGAGCGAGTCGGCGCGCTCGATACCTTTGAACAGGGGTCGCGTTTCTGGTAAACCGGCTGCAAGCAATCCACACGAGCCGTCTCCGTGTAGCCAAACGCCATGTCTATCGCATACATCCGCAAGCTCGCTTATGGGCTCTACAACACCAACGTTGACTGAGCCAAGCTGAGCGAACACGCAGAGCGGCAGATCTCCCCGTGCCTTATCCTCGGTTATCATTCGTTCGAGCTCCGCGGTGTCCATGCTGAAATCAGGCCTGCTAGGAACCAGGCGTAACGACTTTCTGCCCAGGTTGAGCATATCGACCACGCGCGTAACCGATACGTGTCCTCCGTGATCGGCCATGTATACGAGAAACCGTTCTGTTCGTGCCGAGTCCTGTAATCCGTACTCGGTCGAGTCATAAGGGGCGAGGTGGCGCAAGGCGGTCAGCAAAGCAGTAAAGTTCGCCATCGTCCCCCCTGACACCAGAATGCCGCCGGAATCCTCCGGGTAGCCGATAAACTCTGTTATCCAGCGCAAACACTGTCGTTCGATTTCGGCTGCGGCAGGTCCAAGCTTCCACGCACCGGCATTAGGGTTTGTGCAAGCCGCAAGCGCATCGGCGAGAATGCCAATCATAGCACCCGATCCGTTTACGTAGGCGAAGTGCCGCGGCGAACCAATTGCCGTCAGCAGCGGAGCGACCCGCTCGCGCCAGTCAGCGAGCAGAGCCCCTGCCGATTCGCCGCTTTCCGATAGATCATCGAGGAAGCGAGCAGCGACCTGTTGCGGGGTGACGTTTGGGAGACCGTTGCAGAGGGCAAGATTGGCGTGGTAATCGGCTATTGCGTCGATGACCTCACGACCGACTTGGCGGAATTCGCCGAGTTCGATATCTCCCGGCATGATCGCTTTTTTCTCGCACACCATGAATCCAAACCTTTCGGATTAAGTCCAGCGTTTTAACGTTCAGAGTTCAGCGTTCTTTGCAGCTTTGCGTCTCTGCGCGCAACCTGATTCTTAGATTCTTATGCACTTTGTTTCGCGCAAAGACGTAAAGCCGCAGAGGCGCAAAGAACCCTGACTTCGGAACGCTAAACGTTTAAACCTTAAACGCTGAACTATAATATTGATTTCTCCGTCTCCGGGGCATGGGCGTTTCGTCCCGGTTTGGCTATCATCCGGATAATTGCCCTGGGACTTTCGTCCCGATCTAAGCGTATATTTACTTCGGTAAGGAAGGCTTCCGGTTTTGATACTCACTTAAACTCCCCTGTTCCGCACTAAAAGCGACCTCAAAAAACAGTCCAGCAATGACAGTGGTGTACCGTTTTGTAGCACTTCGAATTCAGTATCCTCGAATAATCGAAGATAACGGCTGGCACATCGGCTGTACTTCGTAGCGGCGTGCCTCTTGTGTTGGCAGTTGAATGAGGTGAGCAATGAATTTGATTAATTCCGCGAAGAAGATCGTTCTTTCTCTGGCAGTTTTAGCAACCGTATGTGCAACCATCACAAGCGCTTCAGCACAAGGGCAATACGACAGTCAAAATAGGTGGACGAGAAGCCATATGAGCCGGTTCGCTTTCGCGCTTGGCTACAGTCGGGGTTATGACGACGCGGCTCAAGGCAACTATCGAAGCTATCGAGAACTTCAGCGTTGGCGCGAAGGGACGGAAGGATGGGAAGATCCCATGCGGCCGAGAGCGTCATTTAGAGATATCTTCCGCCGTGGCTTCGCCCAGGGTTTTATGGATGCGCGAAGGGGTCGAAACCGTCGGTTCACTCAGAGCGATATCGACCGCATACGAAATGAATTCAGGGAGCACGACACCAGGAGGCCATACCGGCAACCATAACTGAAATGAGTCATTGAACCATTGATTCATTGATTTATTGCGTCATTGATCTATTGCTTGCAGTTGGTTGTTGGGAGTGAAATGGAAATCAATGGAGCAATGAATCAATGAATCAATGAATCAATGGATCAATGAATCAATGACCCAATGAATCAATGACTCAATTCCACTATAAAATTGCGTGCGTCGTCGCGGCACTGCGGCTTTGCGCGAAAAATTTATTGTGAATGTCATATATCTCGCAAAGCCGCAAAGGGCCGCAAAGACACGACGCAGTTTGTAGTCGTTCCTTTAGGCGAAAGTTCGTATTCTTGAGATATAACAGGGAACGAACTTCAGCCGATGCCGAACAAGACTTGCTTCAGTATGAAGATTTTGCTCAGACATACGTAAACTATTTAGTTTCCTGCTTGAGCCGACAGTCGAAAACGCTGTCGCGCGTATTCGAATCACTCAGAACAAACTCAACTGGCTCATCTTTCGGCCTTGTTGAGAACTCATTCACAAACACGACGTCTGCTTTGCCTGAGGCAGAACAGAGGTCAACTTCTGCCACTACGCGACGAGTGTCGGAGATATCCTGTAGTTCAACCGTGCAACCGCTTACTCCAACCTTTCCACTTCCACTAATCGCAAGGTTGTTATTACAGCTTTCAAACTTATACTCACCGGTAGCAATGGAAATCTCCAGGTGGTCGCCAGACTTGTCGTCTTGCAAAACTACCAGTTGATTGGATGTTGTTATCTGTGCGCTTACCGACAAGGCAAACACCGAACAAATCATCAATCCGATAATGACGAGTTTTGATTTCATTTTAATTCTCCTTTTGTAGAAAGACTTCTGGTTTTAGGGCGACAAAGAATCTTCACCCTCTGAATTAAGTTATTGGATTTGAATTTGCGATGGGGTTAACAACGCTGATTCAAGGACCTAACAAGGGGAAAGGTTTGAGATGCTGGATATCTCTTGACATCAGAAGCACGGACGGATTCATCCAATCGAGTCCGTCCAGCACTTTATTCGTCCTCCTGGTTGCTGGATCGTATTCGTACATCCCAGTGCTTGTAATTGTGAAGTTGGGCACACCATACTTGTCGGCCACCAGCTTATCTCCCTCTCCTGGTCTCGGATCGCAGCAGTTCGGATGAGTATGCACTATTGCTATTGCCGAGGGATTCCATTTGAATGTGCAGCACTTGTACTGATTAGTGTAACCCTGCGGCTTAGCTGTATAGCGACCGTTCCACATACGAAAGATCAAGATGACGATCTCGCGGCCGGTAGTGCCGTTGCCGGAGTCTCGCCACGCCCTCTCGAATTGCCTCGAGACTCCGCGGTCGATATCGCTCCTGGAACTATCGATCTGCTTTGACAGAAAGCTCGAACACTGTTCACCGGAAGACACCTGCGTTTCGACTATGTCTACGTTCGGCCCATTGCCGGCTCGCGTCTGGCCGCGCACTTGTGTCCCGATCAATGACACTAGCGCAATTGGCCACAGTAGTATTGCGATCAAGTACCTTCTGCTACGTTTGTTCATCGACGTTCTCCTCAGCATCAACCGTTATTTCGGCTCCAGGCCTCCTGGCTCATTGCCTTAAGCAACCAGGCCGACATCTGCTCGAATCCTGTTGCGATAACCGGGCACTCGTCCAGCACTCGCGCAAGGGCTGGCACCGCTGAGGGTACATTTATCTTGAAGAATCTCATCAAGTGGCCGACTTCACTCGGGGTCAGCTCCTCCGCGCATCGTGCCGGGATGCCGAGAGGTATCAGATAAGCGCTGATGTTCAAACCCGAGCGGAACATCTCATACTGTAGGGTCTTGATGAACAGCTCGCGCTCGAGTGGATTCATCAAAAGCAGCATCTCGCGCACTGAATCTTTCAACTGATCTGCATCAAGCTCCTCGAACTTTGACGGTTCAATCTGTTCTCTTTTTGTTGCCATCAATGTCTCCTCGAGTGCCGAAGGTCAGGCAGTTGCTCCGTGGCTTTCTTTTGAGTGAGGAGTGAGACCTGCGTGAACCATCATTCTTGGAGGACGGATGTTCGTGTAACGCAGGTCTCTTTAACGATTCCTCACTCAGCGTGGAGAATACTGCTAGCCCTGCAGGAAGTCATAAACTTGCGGTAATCGTGCGGTAACGTTTCGGTAATGGGACCTGAACCTGGCAGGTGCAGTAGTTCAGTATTGCAGGTTCGATTCTTACGTTTCCATCTTCCGTGCTTCATCCAGCACGCTTGCCATGAAGCGAAGTAACTCTTCGAGTGTTTGAAAGCGCATCGACCTGTGCGAAGAGACGTGCTCTACGCGGCCTTCGAAGTGTCCGGCCCCAACATCGGAATCAGGGCGAAACTGTATGACAAACGCTCCTTTGTATTGCCATCCCTTCTGCATAGGTAGACAATAGTCCGGACCTCTCCGCAAGTCATTAACTTGCGGTAAGATTTTTGTAACGTTGGTAATCTTAGTGGGGCGCGAGAAACGCATAACCGCTGATCCCTTCCGTCTGGACACGGCCAACGAGTGTCTATGGCGAGGCTCACAATCGATAAAGCTCAGACCCAAAGCCTTCGCGGTACTCAATTATCTATCGGAACGTGCCGGGCAGCTCGTCACAAAGGATGAACTCCTTCGCGCCGTCTGGCCTGAAACCTTTGTAACCGAAGCCGTCCTCAAAGTCACCGTTCGACAACTGCGAGAAGCCCTGGATGATGATCCTAAGTTTCCTCGTTTCATTGAGACTGCGCACCGTCGTGGTTATCGATATATCGGTAGGATCTCTGCAGACGGCGAGATGATTGTGGATGACCGGAGTATCGAAAGCCCCGCAGCGGCGTTCTCCTCATCTATTCAGGTCGAAAACTCTCCCTCGAAAGTTGTTGGCCGTAGCGAACCACTCTCGCTTATGCAGAGCTGGTATCGAAAGATGCTCCGAGGAGAACGGCAGATAGTCTTCGTTACCGGCGAAGCCGGAATCGGCAAAACCTCGCTGGTTGACGCGTTCGCACGCAGCATCGCGGCCGATGCGAGTGTGCGGATTTGCAGAGGGCAATGTCTGGAGCAGTACGGCACCGCTGAAGCTTACTTGCCGATGCTCGAAGCGATCGGGCGGCTCTGTCGAGGTCAAGCACAGGTTGTCGAGATTCTGCGTACGCATGCGCCGATGTGGCTGCTGCAGATGCCGTCACTGATCGACACTGAAGATCGCGAGCAGCTAAATCGAGAAGCGCTGGGAGCGACGCGCGAGCGTATGTTGCGAGAGATGGGAGATGCGTTGGAAGCGCTGACCGCAGATATGTCGCTGGTGCTTATACTCGAAGACCTGCACTGGAGCGACTATTCGACGGTCGATCTGATTTCTTACCTGGCGCGACAACGCCATCCCGGACGCCTCATGGTAATCGGGACCTACCGCACCGCCGAGTTGATCGTTAGCAGTCATCGTCTCAAGGCAGTTAAGCAGGAGTTGCTGTCCAAGCAGCAGTGCGAAGAGCTGCCTCTCGAATTTTTAACTGAAGATGCGGTCGCGGAATACTTGTCTGTTAGATTTCCGGATGGCCGGTTTCCCACCGTGCTTGCAAGGTTAATACACGAACGCACCGACGGAAACCCGTTGTTTATGGTTAACGTGGTCGACTACCTGGTGAAAGAGGGTCTGATTGTCGAGCGGGAAGGTCGATGGGAGCTGGTTGTAGGCATCAATAAGGCGGAGGTTGGAGTACCGGACAGCATCAAGCAGATGATCGAAAAACAGATCGATCACCTTGATGCAGATGCCCGGCGAACACTTGAGTCCGCGAGTGTCGCCGGCGCTGAGTTTTCAGTCGACGCGGTTATGGCGGGCCTGGGAGAAGACCGTGAGCTTGTAGAAGGTAGGTGCGACGCTTTATCTCGTCAACGGCAGTTTATTCGAGATTGCGGTGTGCATGTGTTGCCAAATGGAGAAGCAGTTGGTCGTTACGGCTTTATACATGCCTTGTATCAAAACGTCTTGTACGACGGGTTATCAGTTTCAAAGCGCGCGCAGCTGCATCGCCGAATCGGGGAAGGCGGAGAGCAAATCTACGGCGAGCGGGCCAGAGAAATTGCGGCCGAGCTCGCTTGGCACTTCGAGCAGGGCCGCGACTATAAACGCGCGGCGAAATTCTTCCAACAGGCGGCAGACAACGCCATTCGGCGATTTGCTTATCGCGAGGCGGTCGGGCTTTCGCGCAGAGGTCTCGAGATGCTCGAGAGTGTACCGGACAGCCAGGAGCGGGCCGAGCAGGAACTCTGTCTTCAACTCACACTCGGCGTGCCTTTGATTGCGACCCACGGATATGCATCTCCCGATGTACGAAGCCTCTACTTAAGAGCTCGAGAGCTATGCCAACAATTGGGTGATACCCCCGATGTTTCTGAAGTACTATGGGGATTGTGGACTTACTATGTATTGAAAGCCGAGCTCTCAACCGCGCATGACCTCGCCGAGGAGTTTCTTAATCTGGCTGAGCGACTGCCGTACCCGGGCCTGGCGATGCGTGCTCACCTGGTAATGCAGGTCACCTTAATGCACCTTGGGGACTTTGCTCCCGCCTTGGAGCGTTTCGAAAAGGCGTTCTCGCTTTACGATCCTGAGCGACACCTTGATGATGCCTTTCTGTACGCACAGAATCCTGGAGTTGCGATGCGGTGCTTTGCTGCCTGGTCGCTATGGTTCCTGGGTTATTCCGATCAGGCGATGGTGCGAATGGAGGAGGCGCTTAGGCTGGCGCGTGAGTTACGCGAACCACATGGTCTGGCGCATTCACGCCTGTTCGCTGCTTTTCTTCATCAGCTTCGTCGAGAGCCCGCGATCTCACAAAAGTATGCTGAGGCGGTTTTGCAAGTATCCATAGAACACGGGCTGGTGATGTATGCGGCACAAGCGACCATTCTGCGCGGCTGGACACTGACCGAGCAAGGGCGGCTCGAAGAAGGGCTGGAACAGATGCGCCAGGGATTTATTGAATATGAAGCGACCGGTACTGAGCTATTACGTCCGCAGACCCTGACTTTAATGGCCGAAGCTTTGGGGAAAGCACAACAAACAGAGGACGGACTGCGCGGATTGGAAGAGGCGCTCGAGTTAGCAGACACCAACCGAGATGCTTCCTACGTCGCCGAGATATACCGGGTGAAGGGTGAGTTGTTACTGATGCGATCTACGACTGAATTGCTTTCGCGAGCGGCGTCTGGCGGAATCGCGATCGAGGTAGAGCCTACAGCGATTGCTCAAGCCGAGGCGAATTTTCATAAGTCTATTAATGTTGCTCAACAGCAGAAATCAAAATCATTGGAGTTGCGCGCGGCAACAAGTCTGGCTCGCCTCTATCAGAAGAGCTCGAAGGAACATGAGGCGCGGCAGCTGCTTGCGGAGATTTATGCCAGCTTTAAAGAGGGATTCGATACATTAGATTTGCGTGAAGCCAAGGCACTGCTGGATGAACTCTCTTCCGTCGGAGTTTAGGAGGCCGTAGGTTTTT
>DATFWY010000125.1:0-24843 GCA_035258805.1 Blastocatellia bacterium
TGTCGAGCTTTCGCTCATTTATGCGTTCGGAAACGAGAAAAATTGCGAAGAAGACAACTGTGAAGCTCACTCCCCAAATCGTGGCCACTTCTTTAGTGATAAGGTTAATCCCGGCAACTGAAAAGAGAATCGCCGCGATTACACCCAGGCCAATCGGGATTTCGTTGCCGTCCAGTTTGATGTTGAAGGGTACCTTCCACTCACGCTCAGACTTGTCCCTGAAGCGCAGCACCAGCATCGCCAGGCCTTTGAAGGCGAATGACCAGATTACCCCAAACGCATAGGCCTCCCCGAGCTTGTATGTTTCGCCCCGAGAGCCAATTATTGCGAGTAGCTGCAGCAGGACGATCAGGTTGATCATTCGGAAGGTCGTTCCGAATTTCTTATGCGGTTTTCGAAACCAGTCGGTTAGCACTCCGTCTTCTGAAACGCGGTTTAGCACTCCATTGGAACCAATGATCGAAGTGTTGATGGCGCCCGCGAGCATCAGGAAACCCACTATTACGATGAATCCCTGAAACAACAGCTTTAGCGATAAAGGCCCAACAAGATACATCGCGATCCCGCTGATCAGATTGTCCTTGTAATCCATCCTCAGCCCATCCGGTATAAGCGCGTAAGCGAAAAAGGATACAAGCGACGTGAACAACAGCGAGTACACAAAGATAACCAGGCCGGCGCGCATCAAATTTTTATGCTTGGGATGCTCAAGTTCTCGGTTTACCTGGGCGAGGGACTCTTCTCCAGACATCGCAAGGAACGAATGCCCGAATGCCATGAGAATGCCGATCAGCCCGAGCAAGGCGCCCGCATTGACCGGAAACCCGAAGCGCACCTCGGCTTCCTTTTTCTCGGGTTCTAAGTCAGTTGCCGGAGCGGGCTGGGACGGCAATTCGCGCAGCGAACCAGGAGCGATATCGGGCAACCAACCAACCGCATCGCGGTTGAACGCCAGATTGTGTGGCGCAGGGGCAGGCGGGAGCCTCTGTTTATCGGGTTGAGTGATGATGCTGTATCCGGACCACAGGATCAGCATTACCACCATCGCCGTAGTCACGTACATTATTCGCAGGGCATCGTCCGATGATTCGTGTATTCCCATCGTGTTCCGCCACCAAAAATAGATGGTGATGAGAATAGCGATTCCTGCGGCGATGTAGTTGACTTGCGTTGGCGATGGGTCCCACGAATACCCAAAGTAATTCACCGTCTGACCGATGAGACCGACGACATATTGTCCGGCGGAAACTCCGGAGATCGGGCCGGTCAGAATATAATCGAACATCAAAGCCGAAACCGACATCTTGGCCAGCGTTCCACCCATCGCTTCCTTAACAACCCGATAAACGCCGCCGCGGGTGAACATCGCGCAAGATTCGATGTAAACAGCGCGGACGGCGTAAGAGAACAGCATCACTCCCAGGATGAACCATGGCGCCGCTCGTCCGATCGCTTGTTCTGCAATTCCTCCGACGTAATAGGCAGAAGAGCCGAGGTCGTTAAGTACAATCGCCGCCGCGCGCCAGAACGATATGAAAGAGAGCATTACCGTTGTAGCGACGACTACCTTGACCGGTTTAGGGGGTGTTACGGTTCCTGTTGAGGTTCTCGAATTCTTCATTTTTAGGTCGATTGTGATCAGGGCGCCGCTTGTTGTGATTGGGGTGAAGTGCCTGTTCTTCTTCGTTTGCCGTTGACGACCGCCTCTTGAATTGCAGCAGTCTTGCGGGCTTCGCTAAGTCGAAACTCAGGCATTCCGGACAGCGGTACGCATAGAAGTACATAGCAGTCGAATTAATACGCACTAGCCCAGTCGAGAGCTCCGCCCCCGCGCCGCGCCATGAACACTCCTGGCACACGATTCCCCTAGTCCGGATTTCTAATTCACGACCTACCCAAAGCATATGATCCGAAAAAGATCCTAGGCCCTCCTGGATAAGGGGCGCATAAAGAATTCATAAAGCTTTCGTAAGGATTGCAGCGGAGAAGTGCTAAGTTCCGGAGTCAAAGCGATAGCCGATCCAAGCCTCAGTCAGGATATATCTGGGAGTGGCGGGGTCGGGTTCGATTTTTTTCTCAGTTGAACAATGAACACGCGAAGATACTCATTCTGTTCGGAGTAAGTTCCCTCCCCCGGTTCGTCATCGGCAATTAGAATGCGCTGTTTCTGTGACACGCGAAGATCCGATTGCGCTCTGGAAGATTGTCGATAGCCAGCGGAAATCCGTTTTCCGAGTCGTCGATAAGCACGAATGTGCAAGGATTGGCTCAGGATCTCAGTGGGGAGTTTTTACTTTGACTGAGACGGGCTGTTACCGCCAGCACTACTGGTCTTGCCACGGTCGATGCGCGACTGCTCCTGGTCTTTGTGTTCCAACTTGTAAAAGTCGAGCATCACATCCGATTGTCCCTGCAGATCTCTCTCGAGCCGCTCCAACGCCACTCGCACGACATCTCGATGACGCACTCTTTTTCGAGCAGGGATCTGGCTCACCTTCAGCCAGATGTTATGAATAACTCGCAAATCGTCGTCAGTGAAATCCGGCGCATGGGCACCCAGGAAAACAGTGTATTCCTGGTTGTCGGGAGAGACGATCTTTAGCCATACCTGACGTCGCGGTTTTTCAGGCAACCTCTCCCACGCGCGGCCGAGCTCGCGAGCCTGTTCCTGCGCAGTCATTTTCGAAGATCGTCCTGCAACAACGACTCCAGCATCAAGACGTAGGGCGGTTTGCGCTACCGCATCAAAAACGTTAGCTGCAGGAACAACCACCAGCTCAACAGGCTTACCCTGCTTCTCTGCAAGCGCTACAACTCGAGTGAATAGACGCTGTTCGTAATCCGTGAACAGATTGGCTTCGTATAAATCACGTTCGCCGGCATCCGGCCCGGTTATTAGCCGCGCCGTCATAACCACAACGTCCTGCTCCTCGGTATCCGTCCGCTCGAGTACATGAGTGAGGTGAAACAAGGTATTGAAATCGCGCACTGCTACGAGCACACTGCCCGGTCGCGCGCCGATCGTTTCAATGCTTACATCTGGCTGATAGTTGAGTGTGAACTGATCGAGAGCCGCGGCTGACTTGTCGAGTTTTCGCTGATTGATTTGTTCGGAGACGGTAAACACGATAAAGAACACAATCGTAAATGCCACACCGGCAATGGTCGCAACTTCCTTTGTGATCAGATTTATTCCTGCTACCGAAAACAGCAGCACTGCGATTATTCCCAGTCCGAGCGGGATTTCTTTACCGTCTAGCTTGATGTTTAAAGGTACTTTCCATTCGCGGTGCGACTTGTCCTTGAACCGCAGAACGAGCATCGATAAAGAATTGAATGAGAAAGACCATATGACACCGAATGCATACGCTTCTCCTAAAGCATAGGTGTTTCCGCGTGAAAAAATGATTGCCAGGAGCTGCAGGATTACGATCAGATTGATCATCCGGTAGGTGGTGCCGAATCTTTTATGGGGTGCCCTGAACCAATCGGTCATAACACCGTCTTCCGAAACTCGATTCAGCACTCCATTCGATCCGATAATCGATGTGTTGATCGCGCCCGAAAGCATCAGACACCCAACAATCACAATAAACGCTTGAAAAAGAAGCTTCAACGGCAGGGGCCCGGAAAGATACATTGCGATGCCGCTTATCAAGTTATCCCTGTACGTCGTTATTCTGACGTCATCTGGAATCAGCGCGTACGCGAAAAATGACACAAGTGATGTGAATAATAACGAGTACACAAAAATCACAAATCCGGCGCGCATGAGATTCTTGTGTTTAGGGTGCTCCAGCTCTCGATTTACTTGCGCCAGCGATTCTTCCCCGGACATCGCGAGGAAGGAATGACCGAATGCCATCAGTATCCCGATTAAACCCAGGAAGGCGCCGGCGGTAGTCGCGAGCCCAAGCCGTGGCTCAGACTCTTTCGAAGTCTCTCCCTTTGTCGCCGGTTCTGAGACATCAGGCGGCAGCTCTCGGAGCGCTCCCGGAGCTATATCGGGCAGCCAACCTACTGCATCTCGATTGAATGCAAGGTTGTGTGGTGTTGGAGAGGGCGGCAATCTTTGCTTGTCCGGCTGAGAGATGATGCTATAGCCTGCCCACACAATCAGGAGCACCACCATAGCAGTGGTTACATACATGATCCTCAAGGCATCTCCCGATGACTCGTGGATCCCCATGGTATTGCGCCACCAGAAATAGATCGTAACCAGAATCGCGATGCCTGCGGCCAAATAGTTTGTTTCTTCTGCTGAGGGACTCCAGGGATGTCCGAAATAACTCACTGTCTGCGCTACTAGTCCAACTATGTACTGTCCCGCGGAGACGCCAGAAATTGGCCCCGTCAGGATGTAGTCAAACATCAGAGCTGAGACCGACACTTTCGCGAGCGTGCCACCCATCGACTCCTTGACTACACGGTAGACGCCTCCTCGCGTGAACATAACGCACGATTCGACATATACTGATCGCACCGCATAAGAGAAGAGCATCACCCCGAGGACAAACCACGGCGCAGCTCTTCCAACTGCCTGCTCTGCAATACCGCCGACGTAGTAGGCCGATGAACCCAGATCATTCAGCACAATTGCCGCTGCGCGCCAGAACGATATGAAGGAGAGCATTACCGTCGTCGCAACCACTACCTTAACGCGTTTCGGGGATGCTACGGTTTCTGTTGTTGTCCTTGACTTGTCCATGCTCAATAGATGGTGATCAGGGTAACGCTTGCTGTGATTTCGTTAGAGTCTCCTGTTCGTCTTCTTTCGCTGTTTCCGGATGTTTCCTGAAAGGCAACAGTCGGGCCGGCTTCGCTAAATCGTAGTTGAGGCATGCAGGACATCGGTAAGCGTAGAAGTACATAGCGGTCGCGGTAATTCGGACGAGTCCTGCTGAAAGCTCCGCTCCTTGTCCTCGCCACGCACAACCCCGGCACACGATACTTGTATCTCTTATTCTTAATTCGCGACCGACCCAAAGCATAAAGATTACTACCAGCTGTTTTGATAAACTCCCTGAATGGCCGAAGCCATCAGCGATAAAGCCCGGCGCCAAACTCAGTAGCTTAAGCCCTTACAACGAGTGGGACCACAAAACGGCTCGATTGCGAAGAACCGCACACCCGCAAAAGATCCTAGGCCCTCAGCGATAAAGGTCGCATAAAGATTTCATAAGGAATTCGTAAAGATTTGGAACTGGAAGGAACCCTAAGTTCCGGGGTCAAAGCGATAGCCGATCCACGGCTCGGTGAGAATGTATTTGGGACTTCCAGGGTCGGGTTCGACCTTTTTTCTGAGCTGACCGATGAACACTCTAAGATATTCGGTTTGTTCGGCAAAGTTTCCGCCCCAGATAGCAGTCAACAGCTTTCGATGCGTCAACACCTTTCCGGCATGTCTTATCAAATGCGCGAGCAGCTCAAACTCCTTCGGAGTCAAGTGAATGTCTTTTCCATTTACTGAAACGCCGCGACTCGCAAAATCCAGATGAAAGTGTCCAATGTCCAGAACGACCTCATCTTCGGTCGAGCTCGTCGGTGATCGACGGAGCGTAGCTCGAACACGCGCGAGGAGCTCCTCAATTCCGAATGGCTTGGTCACGTAGTCGTCGGCTCCGGCATCAAGCGCTTCCACTTTTGTTTTTTCTTCTCCTTTCACCGATAAGACGATGATTGGAATCTGCGACATCAATCGCAGTCGTCCGCACAACTCGATGCCATCCATGTTCGGCATTGAAAGATCGGTTATCACCAGGTCGGGATGCCAGTCGTTAAATGTATCGATCGCACTCTCACCATCAGCGGCGACGCGGACCTCATAACCACGAGTCGTCAGTCCGGTGCGCAACACCCTCGTAATCTGCGGCTCATCATCGACGATAAGAATGCGTTGTTTTTGTAACACGGTTACTTCTTTGCCCCAGCGAATGTGGGTTCACTCACTACCTTCACCGTCGAGTCATTGCCTTCCTCTTCATCCCCGATCGGCAGCTCAAAAACGACACGAGTTCCCATCCCCGCGGCGCCGCTTTCTATCCATATTCGCCCGCCGTGCGCATCAACGATTCCCTTTGCGATGGAGAGTCCCATTCCGGTACCTGGTGGTTGGCTTCGGCTCGCGTGGTCCTCTCCAATCGCCCTAAAAAACTTATCGAAAACACGATCACGAAGCTCCGGCGCAATGCCGACCCCTCTATCTTCGACTGTGGTTCTGATCATGTCACCGTTGGCACGAATCGCAGTTATGTGAATGATTGTTCCACTGGGTGAGTATTTGGCTGCATTGTCCACCAGCGTATAAATGACTTCGCTTACCGCTCGGGCATCGACCAGGACAACGGGCAAGTCATTCTGGATGTCGACGTGAACTGGATGCTGAGCAACCAGCGGGTTTGCGCGAGCAAGGGCCATCTCAATCATCTCGTCGATTGTGCCCCAGCGCCGTCGCAATTGAAGTTCACCGGCCTCGATCCTCGCCAACTCGACCAAACCTTCAATGAACCTGTTCAATCGGTCGCATTCTTCATTTATTACCTCCAGCATTTCCTTGCGACCTGCATCGTCAAGAGCCGCTGGATGGGCCGCACTTGTCTTTAGATCGTCGAGTAGAGTGGTAACCGACGCCTTTATTGAAGTGAGCGGCGTGCGCAGATCGTGAGTTACCGCATCAAGCAAGGCCGATTTCAATTTTTCGCTTTGTCGCAACGCCTCCGCGTGGCTCGCTCGCTCAAAAGCCGTTCTAAGTTCATCGTATAAACGTTCGATCTCCTGCCGGGCCGCCTCGGCTTCGGCAGCCCGTCGCGTGACGCGAGCAGAAAGCTCTCCCGCAGTCACCGCGGTAATCAGGAACGCAATTAGAGCGATCCAATTATCCGGCTGAGCTATATCTAAGGTGTGAACCGGAGGGAGAAAAAAGAAGTTAAGGCAAAAAACGCCGAATATCGAGACGACGATTGCCGGGCGAGAGCCCCACGTCGCTGCGACAAAAAGAACCACCAGCAACAGAGCGAGCGCTACGGTGGTGGAGTTGATAGTGGACCCGAACAGCCTGAGCACCGCAGTGACAACTGCAATTCCTAAGACGCCCGAAAGGTAGCCAGCCCATTTTGACTTGAGCGCGCTCCGCGGCATACGAGTCATTGTACGACAAACGGCCACTACTCGCGCTATCTGCCTTCGATGCTGTTTGTTGACACTTGGCTTTGGTGCGCTTCCTCTACGCTTACGAAGTCTTTATGAAGGTTTAACCCCAAACTTACAAGAGCGCTGCTAGCCTTGAATTGTTACCGGTTTTGCACCGGCAACCGCGCTTCTCTGGAACAAAGCGCGGATAAGCAAGAGTGGAATCCGATACTCGGGATCATGGGGGTGTTCATCATGACGTGGTCAGAAATCAAGAAAGCTGTCGAGCAAGCCGGCGTTGCCGACGAAGACGAAGTCTCAGTCATTCAATGTCAGTCGCGCAATGGAAACAAGACCCTTCACAAACTCAAACTCGGGAAGTTTGTGAAACTTGAGGAGGATCTTTCGGAAAGCGCGCGAGTAGATGCGAGCGGATGCAGTTGCTGACTTAAGGGAGGAGTTACGATGAAGTGGTTTCACCACGCTGTCTCAACGAAGACACTTAGTCAGGTTGAGCGCGAGCGCGATACGGCAAGCGTCCAGAACCATAAGAGGCGACTGGGCGTTACAAAAACTGCTGAAAGAGGCGATGATTTTCGCAATTATCTGAGAATGCGCCTTAGACAAAAGTTAGATCGCCAATAGGCAGGGGATTGAGCTGGTAGTTATCGCGGTCAGCGCGCGAAGTATTTGGAGCACGCTGGCCGCGAGTAATTTAATACTCATATCTGGAGTAGAGCCATCCCACGCGCTGAGCTAGTCGTCGTCGTACGGCAATGCTGTTGGCGCTACTCCGGCTTGCCTTTGCGGCGGGATTTCCGCTTTGTCGAACTGAGTTTCTTAACATATTCGAGCAAGCCAGCCCTCTCATCGTTCGACAACTTAACCACTTCGTGAAGGATTTGAGTAACGATAGGGCTCATCACCACCTGCTGCACCGTCTCCAGAATGATCAACGAATCGGGCGTACTGCGGGCCCTGCCGTCAGTCGCTTTTTCGGACCCTGAGGCTACGTGAAACAACTCGTCATAGTCGACGCCTAAGCCGTCCGCGAGCGCTAGCAACTTATCGACGGAAAGATTTGTGGCGCGAGCGGTGGTGATGCTTGCGACATAGCCGTCGGTGATCTTCCAGCCGGACATTCGCTGGACGTCTTTTTGCGTTAATCCCTTCAACTTCATCACGCGCTTTACGTATTCACTGAGCTCATTCTTTGGACCCGCCATCTAGGTTCTCCGTTCCGTTATTGAGTTATGAATATTTTCGACTTTACACTAAAGATGCTTAATTGACACATCCCGACAACAATTATAGGATGCTGGTTGTCAAAGATATTCAGGAATACTTGACTAAACACAGGCCATATTCTGAGTCTAAGGATGGTTGGTTCGTAACACACAGGCGAGTGTTGCTCATTAAACCGGGTCTCGGATGAAGGGACATTAGACTCTATGGGGAACCGTTTCAGAGATCAGAAAATCTCTCGAGTAGTTCCAAGTTTGGCGCAAAGGCCCGGTCTTTCGTCTATGAAATCTTTGCTGGTCATCGGCGCCTCCGACACTTTGTCGCGATTATTCATTGAAATGTTTGAAAAACGCGGCTGGAGAGTGGAGGCCTGTGGCAATCATTGGGACACCGTTGCGCGGTTGGCCGGGAACAAATCCTTCGACGCTGTGATTCTGACCGATTCGTTTAAGGGCGAGTCAGTTGTCGATCTGATCAAATTAATCAGGTCGCTTGCACATCGAAGATCGATCCCGCTGGTGATCGTAGCGCGAACCGGAGAGACCAATCGTGAAGCGGCAATCGCCGCCGGTGCCGATGAAGTGCTGGTCAGACCGTTTAATGTAAATTCATTGACATGGGCTATAGAAAAGTTGGTCGCAGGCTGACGTTTTCACCCGAATCACAGCGAATATCTCAAACTGCCGTGAGCTTGCGCGGTGCCAAGACGGCATACAATCCTCGAATTCGCCCTTCGGCGTTTACATCGAAATGGATGGTGTACCTGGTTGCCGCGGTGCTCGGGGTTCGAAAGTCCTCAACAAGTATCGCCGGAAGCGTGTTGAGCCGGCGAACAATAAAGCGCGGATTGACCAGGCTCTTCTTAGCCAATCCGAGGATCAATCGCAGAACCTTCGATTTGCCGACGATTGGACGGAGCGCCGCATTCACCTCGCCACCTCCATCCGACAAATTCACTACATCTTCTGCGAGTAACCGTTCGAGGCCCGCCGCGTCGCGGGATCCCAAATAAAGCAGAAACTGTTCAAGAGCCCGGCTGGTTGCTTGCTCTCGAAGCGCACCGCTCATCGCCCGGTGCTTGTCATATTCTTTCATTTTTCGTCGGGCTCTAAGCAAAAGGACCTTCACATTCGTCTCGCTGAGGTCGAGCGCCTCGGCGGTGTCGCTGGTCGAATATTCAAAAACATCACGCAACAGCAACACCGCACGTTGTGAAGGCGAAAGCGCCTCCAATGCAAGAAGGAAGGCAAATGAGACGCTCTCTTTTAAGTCATATCGAGCGACCGGGGAGTCTTCAGTCGGCGCGGGAGGTTCGTAAGACGCCGGACTCTCTTCATCCGTAGGCACAGGTGATGGAAGCCAGGGCCCGACATATCGTTGACTCCTTCGCCGGCGCAGCAAATCACGGCTCAAATTCATTGCTACCCGCATCAACCACGGTCGTAGCGGTTCATTTGTACGCTGTGGAGGCTTTTCAATCGCCCTCACAAAAGTCTCTTGAACCAGATCGTCCGCATCGGCAGCGTTACCAGTCATCCGGTAACACAAACCCCATAACAAACGTCGATCAGTTTCCAAAGCTTGCGCGTATGCAGACATATCTCCGCCTATCTGAACGAGCCGGAGTTCTCTCTGCGCACCTCAGCATTCTTCGCGTCTCCCCGTTGTGTTAACGAAGTCTTGAATAATCACCGCAGCGGCGCTGAGTTCTCAGAGGTGCGCAGAGTCCTTTCCTGGGCAACTATCCTACCTCTCTCGTTCAAGCTCATCCGCAAGAGCTCGAAGCAAACTTGATCCGTCGCCGTGCTACGCGCTGCCGTGCATGCAGGCGAGCGTTGTAGGCTCTGACGCAGCAAGCTGCTCCAGCATCTCACGTGTGTTGCGAGCATGCGAAAAGTAATCAAGCCCACTTCGCATCGCCTCGCTCGGACCTAGTATGTCTGATTCGGTTAGCGGCGTCGTCCCGGTTCCGGATTGCGTGAAAAGATCGCCGCACAGCAGTGTTCTAGTCTTTTGCTCGAACATGTAACCGCACTCCCATCCGTGAGGCAGGTGTGGGGTATCAAACCATCTCACGAAGTGCGATCCGAGCTCGAGTGTCTCCCCCTCGGTTAGCGCTCTCGGAGCCCTTACAGCTAGATCATCGATAGACGTCATTGCCGCGATCTTGCTGCAAACCGGAATCGCATCGGGTGCCGCAGCCAGCCAATCGTTGAGTGACCCGCACTCATCCTGTTCAAAATGCGAAAAAGCGACAAATCGAAGCTTCTCGACCGGCATTACGCTTTGAACTGCTTCGCGGATTAGAGGAAACATCTTACGCAGACCGGTATGGAAAAGAAGCGGTTGCTCATCCACTATCAAATATTGGTTAAGCGAGAACCCGCCGGGAATCACGCTGAGCGGTGTGTTTATGCGATAAATTCCGTCAGCAACTTCGTGAATGTTAGTGCCTGACTCAGTATTTGTTATTCCCACAATTTCTCCTTTGACAAAATGTCAACAACTTTAGCAGACGCTGCGTTACCATACTAAATAGATATTGCTGCAGCAGCGGCTTTGTAAGACACGATAGTCTTTGCCGCCTTTCGCGCGCTCGATAGTGAAGCGTCGGCCAGCATGCCTTCGCTTCCAACCCAATCGCCGGCGATGAATAGCCCTGGAATATCGGTCACCTCTGGATCGGGTCGTCCATCCGTACCACCAAGCCTGGCCAACGGCAGAGAGTTCACGACTGTCATCTCCGGCAAGAACCGGCGATAAACAACCAGCCCGCGCCACTCCGGCTGTACAAGATCGAGCAATCCCTCGAGCTCCTTTTCGACATCCTCCGCCGAATCCTGGTCATCCGGCGGGAGATACTTCGCGGTTTGGATTAAAGCAGAACCATCTGGCGCTAGGCGAGCGCTTGCCGAATGGACCGAAAGATAAAGCGGTCGATCGATCCCAAGCGCGAATGTCGCCTTTTCTTTTGGAAGCCTGCTGAGAGCTACGTCCAGACAAGCCGCTCTCACTGGAATTGCCGTCTCGGCCCATTGCGACAGCGATGAATCACGTGCGTTTTCTACAAGCTGGACGGCTGCCGCCGGATTTGACGCGATCACTACTGTGGATGTCGGAATCCTGGTACCGTCGGATAGTCGCACACCGTTGACCCAGCCATCAGCGTCACGAGTGACAGCATCGATTCTTACGCCCGTTTGAAGGTTCACACCGGCGCTCTGAGCTACGTCTCGGAGGCCGTCCACAATCGTCTGCCAACCAGCGTCAAGATAAAGCACGCTCTTGTCGAAGGCCTTTTGGAGCTGCGCGAGCGCGGTACCGGCGCTCATCAAATCAGGAGCGTTGGTGTAAGTGGCAACTCGAAATGCCGCAAGGATAAAATCCTTCACTTCACTGTGTGAGATCGTTCGATCGAGCCATTCTGACACGCTCACATTCATGTAGTGCTCGCAATCTATCTTCGCGATAGAGGCGAGAAATCGAGCTGCTTCAAGCTTCGCCGAAAGGCCAAACAGACTTGTTGTAAATAACGACACAGCGCCAGCTGGAAACGTATGCTTTACCCCGTCTTTGATTGCGAACGCACCTGACACCGAGGGCACTCGACCCTTCGGTTCAACGCCGAGATCGCGCAGCACTTCAATGCCTCGCCCGCCGCGATATAGAGCGTGAGGACCAAGGTTCAAGTAGAAGCCGTTCTGTTCTTTGGTTTGCGCGCGCCCGCCGAGGGCTTGCGATTGTTCGAAAACCGAAACCCGTTTACCTGCCTTTGCGATAAACGCCGCCGCGGCGAGCCCTGATACTCCGCCCCCAATTACGATAACTTCATTATCTAGAGTTGATTGCATCATTAGAACCTCCCTATCTGACGTATACACGTTTCAGCAGTCGGAAAGGTTACATGCGTCGAATCATCGAGCTTTGGAGACTGATCCACCAACCTAGTTGTCGTTCTAATCATCTGCGTAATCTGAGACATCAGTTCTGGTTCATCCGCAGATTACGCAGATGATAAAGGAGTCGGTCTTCCACCCCTGGCTGACCTTGAAATGCTCATTGAACAGTGATACACACTGATCATTACCTTTGACGTCCAGTCACTTCGGAGTTCTTATTAATGGAAGACAGAGATCTCTCGCGGAGGCGCTTCATATTCAAATCGTGCGCGGGCCTGGGCTCAGCCTGGATCGCTTCGCACTTGCCCGAGATTGCCGCAGCACAGCAACACGCGCACCGCGCTGCCCAAACACAGGAATCCGCGAAGTTCGAATCCTTCACCAAAGAACAATCAATAGAAGTGGAGGCCATAGCAGAGCAAATCATCCCGACAGACGATACACCCGGCGCACGCGAAGCTCGCGTAGTCTTCTTCATCGATCGCGCATTCGCGACATTCGCGTCTGACGAGCGTCCTGCCTATATGAAAGGGTTAAGTGAACTTCAAAAAAAGACACAAAAGCGTTTCGGCAAGGCCAGGAAGTTCTCCGACTTAACCTCCGCCCAACAAACCCAATTGCTCAAGTCAATCGAAAAGACAGAGTTCTTTGAGTTGGCTCGTACAATGACTATATTGGGAATGTTTTCCAATCCCGAGTATGGCGGGAATCACAACCAGGCCGGATGGAAGCTGTTGGGCTTCGAAGACCAGTTTCATTACAAATCACCTTTCGGTTATTACGACGCTGAGTATCTCGCTAATAAAGGATCGCAGTCATGAGCAAGGCGCAGGCGAAATTTGATGCCAATGCTGACATCGATTTTGTGATCATCGGGGCTGGTGCTGCCGGCGGGATTATTGCAAAGGAGTTATCTGCCGCTGGGTTCCGCATAGTGGTGCTCGAACAGGGTCCTTACCTGAAAGAACAGGACTTCGACCATGATGAGTTGAAGTACATGCGCCAGCGCGCGATCACGAATGATTACAACCGGCAGCCGAACACCTTTCGGGCGACGGTGAAAGAAAAAGCCAAGCTGCAGCCCGCGATTATCTATGGCCGGCAGGTCGGCGGAGGCACTGTTCATTTCACAGCGAACTACTGGCGCTTCCACGAAATAGACTTCAACGAATACAGTCGATGGGGCTCGATTGCCGGATCGGGATTCGCTGACTGGCCAATCACCTACGCCGAGCTCGAGCCGTACTACACAAAAACAGAGTGGGAGCTCGGCGTGTCAGGTCTCGCTGGCGCAAGCCCGTTCGATCCGCCTCGCTCGAAGCCCTATCCCGTCCCGCCTCTTCCAATAAAATCCTCGGGCGCCCTCGCTGAACTCGGAGCGAAGAAACTGGGCTGGCACGCGTTCCCGGCTCCGCTTGCGATTATCTCGCAGCCTTATCGCGGTCGCAGTGCCTGTCTGCACTGCGGGTTTTGCGAGTACTTCGGCTGCGAGGCAAAAGCAAAGTCATCGACGCTCGCAACAGTAATCCGCGAAGCGGAGGCGACCGGCAAGTGTGAGATTCGAACTAACAGCTGCGTCAGAAAGATAGAAATCGACAAGGCAGGATTAGTAACCGGCGTTACGTATTTCGATGAGAAGCGCCAGGAGCACTTCCAGCGCGCAAAGGCAGTGATCGTCTGCGCGAATGGTGCTGAGACCCCGCGATTGCTCCTGATGTCAAAATCACCGCAGTTTCCGCACGGGCTCGCAAACTCCAGCGGCAAAGTCGGAAAATACCTGATGTTCAACGGTCACGCCCAGGCCTCCGCTTTGTACGAACACCCGTTAAACGAATTCAAGAGCGTTGCTGTCAGTCGAGTGATACACGACTTCTACGACAGTGATCCAAAGCGCGGGTTCTACGGAGGTGGTGGTATCGATATGAGATTCGTGTCGTATCCGATGCAGTTCGCGCTACGCGGTTTTCAGGCGGATGCGCCCAGATGGGGTCCGGAGTTCAAGAAAATGCTGCGGGAGCGTTTCACACGCACGGTTAATGCGTCCGGCCATACAACTTCGCTTCCGGTAGAAGCCAACAGCATATCGCTGGATCCAAACGTGAAGGATGCATATGGCCTGCCAGCAGTTCGCGTCACTTATAAAGACCACCCCGAAGACATGAAGACGATGCAGTTCTTCCAGGCGCGCTGCAAGGAGCTCCTCGAGGCGACCGCAGCTAAGAAGGTGTGGGCTCGCGAGCTACGAAATCAAACTTTCGGTTACCATTTGCTTGGAACCTGCCGGATGGGTAACGATCCGCACAATTCCGTTGTGGACAAATACCACCGCGCACACGATGTGCCAAACTTATTTATCTGTGATGGCAGCAGCTTCGTAACATCGGGTCGCGGTCAACCCACGTGCACGATCCAGGCGTTAGCGTTTCGAGCGTCGGACCACATCGTTCGCATGGCAAAGAGCGGAGAAATAAAATCGGCAATCTGATTTATTTGTGAAGAGAGGAGAGGGAATGAAAAGGATCAAATCTTTGGCAGCAATCGTAGCAATCATTTGTGTTTTATCCTTTGCTGCGAACGCGCAAAAGAAGGATGAGCGAGCGCCGGCGCAGGGCTCGGTCGAGTTTCAGAGCGCTTCGAACCCGAATGCAAGGACTCTTTCGGAATTCGTGCGAGTCGGGAACATTCTCTATCTTTCCGGCAAGCTCGGCACGGACAGTACAGGCAAGCTGGCCGCCGGAGGAATAGGGCCAGAGACAAAACAGACTCTGGAAAACATCAAGACTGTGCTCGAGAAGAACGGTTCATCGATGGAACACGTGATCAAGTGCACGGTGATGCTCGCAGACATCAAAGAGTGGGCCGACATGAATACCGTTTACGTGACATATTTCAAGAAAGAACGATTACCTGCAAGAAGCGCGTTTGGCACCAGCGGCCTGGTCAACAATGCTCGCGTGGAGATCGAGTGCATGGCCATGCTGAAGTAATCCGGTTAACGTAGGCGTCGCATTGCAGAGACACCTCAGCTGCCATCTTTGATTCGAGGCAAAGGAAGATCTTATGGAAATCGAACGAAGAGCATTCATCACCGCGCTTGGTGGCGCGGTCGCGATCGAGGCGATGTCGTCAGAAGCGCTCGCCGATGCGCTCGAACACCATATGATCGATAGCCTCGATCAGGCTGTCGGCGCTCGAACTGCTCAATCGCCTGAGAGATCGTACAGGAGAGGCGTCGGATCCGTTTTTGTGCTGGGTGGTTCAGGCGACGGAGTATTTGGTGCGAACAAGCTCGAGCCGATGCCGCTTAATCCCACGTTGCTGGACTTCTTCAAGCTGCGATTCGCGCCTGCCAATCACGTCCTTCAAAGCGCTACGCGGGCCCTCAAGACCGGAATGAATGAGGAGACGGTCCTGGCGTGCCTGTTACACGATGTCGTGCTCAGCTTGATGAAGCCGGATCACGGATGGTGGGGTGCACAAATGATTGAACCCTACGTCTCCGAGAGAGTGAGCTGGGCGATTCGATATCATCAGGCTCTCAGGTTTTATCCGGATTCTGCGGCGGGTTATGAGTATCCCGAGATGTACAACCGGATCTTCGGCAAGGACTATGTACCCGCACCGCATATCAAGGCCGCTTACACGTATGCTCGCAACCACAAATGGTATATGAACGCGCGGCTAATCACGGTTAATGATTTGTATGCATTTGATCCGAATGCCAGAGTGTCAATGGATCCATTCATCGACATCATTGGAAGGCATTTCAAGCAACCTAAGGAAGGGCTTGGGAATGATAACAGTCCAGTAGCGCATATGTGGCGCACGCTTGCGAGTCCGGACCAGCCACTCTAGCGGAGCGATGCTCTGAAGAGCGGAAATACCACCAACAAGATTGTCTAAAAAGTCTTAAGATACCATCGCGCTTTAGCCGATGGTATCTCACCAATCTGTTATCGTCGTAGGCTGAACCTGAAACTCAATCGACTAAGCCCGATGGTATCCTATCCGTTTGCTCCCGGCTTCTGCGCAGGCGCTGATGATTCCGAATTCAAAAACTTGAGCAGCGCTTTGTAAAACAGATCCGGCGCCTCGAAGTGCGGTACGTGGCCGATCCCCGGTATCAATACCAGCTCCGCGCCGGGAATTGTGTCAGCGATGTGCTTTGCCCGCTCCGGAAAGTTCGCGCCGTCTTTGTCCCCGCCCAAAACCAGCGTTTTCACTTTTATGTGCGGCCAATCGTAGACAACCGGATCCACATAGGTCATCTGCTGAACCAATGTGCGGACCATCGCAAACCGCGGCCAATCGCCGCTGAGCGTCCAGGCGTAATGTATGCGAACGTACTTTTCATACTCCGGCTTCCATCCAGTGACAAAGTATCGCGCGATACCCTGATATGCCTGCTGGTAAGTCAAACCGAGCGTCTGTTTGTATGCCTCTTCGGTGCTTCTCCACGGACGTTCCCAACGCGGATCGGTTAAACCAATCGGATTGTAGATCACCGCTCGCTCGGTC
This sequence comes from Blastocatellia bacterium, assembly GCA_035258805.1. Taxonomy (GTDB): domain Bacteria; phylum Acidobacteriota; class Blastocatellia; order UBA7656; family UBA7656; genus Onstottus_A. The sequence goes on from DATFWY010000125.1 coordinate 16,791, forward strand.
ATGTCGGGATATGACGCGGCAAAGCGCGCCGTAAGCATCCCGCCCATTGAATGACCGACTACCGCCGCTTTTGCGATTCCAAGATGCTGCAGCAACTTGCGAGTGTTCAGCGCCATGTCATGAAAATTGTAAGGAATGATCGGCTTCGACGATCGTCCAAACCCGATTTGATCGGGCACCACTACTCGGTAACCTTGCTTACGAAGCACGTCGATGGTGCCGGTCCAATACTCGCCGAAAAAATTCATTCCGTGCAGCAGGACTACCGTGCGACCGTTGGCTTGTCCTTCAGGCGCAACATCCATATATGCCATTCGCACATCCTGGCCATACATAGACATCGGCAGATAAGCGACAGGATAGGGATATGGAACGTCATCGAGGGTGATGCTGCCCGGCTTGACATCGGTCGGAGTCGGAGGCGCCGCAGCCTGCGCTCGTTCCTGCGCAACGGTCGCTTGAGAACTGATCACGTCGAACAGAAAGAGGCAAGTAACGGCAACCAGCACAGCGACGAATGCCCGAGCAATATGATTTTCTTCAGCGCTCGGGGAGTTTCGAACTTCGGGCTTTTGTTTGCTGGCCATTAGTCTCACCTCCAATCCTTTGATCGCCACGAAGACCTGACTTGTGCTACTCAGTCAAAATTCGAATTGAGGTTTAGTCTGTTCGGGCCCGACTCGTCCACTCCTTATGTCTGCCCTCGAGTAGTTCTCGCCTTTGATTGGGTCGCCCGCGATTCGTCGCAGCATGGCCAGCTGTCCTACGTGTGTCAGCGAATCGGCGATCGCGCTCTGGAAAAGCCTCTCGCACGTGGTGCCCAGTTCTTCTCCTGACGCGAGATATTGGTCGAGCCGAGACAAACTCGTATGGAAGCGCTCAACATCTTCTGCCCAGGATTGTGGTTCCGAGTTCTGCCATTTTTCGGCGCCCCGAGCCATCGACAACGCCCAGTCGAGCAGGTCCCCGATGTGTGCAAGAATCTGGGCCGGAGTGCGGCTGGTCTCTGACGGTCGGAAATTGGCGAACGATTCTGGTGCACCGCGCACGGCTTTACCACCGCGGTAGGCCAGCGTGGCAACAGTGTGACGGAACAATTCACGCTTTGGATCGGTGTTCATATGATTTGCTTCGCGTCTCTGCGGCTTGGCGGCTTTGCGTCTAAAGCAGACTTTTGATTTCTAAGAATTTGAAGCACCGCTTTAAACGCAAGGCCGCCAAGCCGCAGAGACGCAAAAGTTAGTCGGATTTCGGCTTTGTAGCTTCGATGCGGATTTGTTTCAGTAACTCGGCTTTTGGATCAAGCTCCGTTTTCCCCGCCGGATAATTATTGAAGCTTAGCACATAGCTCAGGATATCAACGATCTGTTGCCGGCTAAGCTTGCCCAGATTATTCGGCGGCATCGACACGCGAACCCGTTCAGCCAAATCAGCAACGGTTAGACCATCCCAATTTGCAAGAAACGCTGCGCCGGTTAGCGGAGCCGCTTCGTCGTTACCCGCAAGATCAGGGCCGTGACAAGACGAACAATGCTGCGCGTAGAGGGTTTCGCCGCGCTTCGACTGCTCTTTTGTGTAAGCGCCTTCCCACGTGGATCTCGTTGGCTTGTCAGATTGTCCCGCGTCCAATTTTGAGTTAAGGACCGCGATCAAAAACAGCGCAGTTACAACAATCGCTGCGTTTCGGACCTTCCCTTTGATCGACATTAATCTCTTTCCACCTACTCGGTTGATGGTAAAGCGAACGCGATGTATTCACCCGAGTAAGACCCGCCGCTCACCGCTACGACAATGTATTGCTTTCCATTGACTCTGTATGTCATCGGCGATCCGCTTTGTGGCGCCGGCAAGTAAACGGCACCAACCTGATTGCCAGTTTTCTTGTCATACGCGCGCAGCATTGCTCCTCGCCCGCGGTCGGGCTGGGTGGTAACCTGCGGATCACCCATGATGACCAAGGTTTTTGTAACAACCAATCCTACGGCCCCGTTCTGACCAGTTTTTGGAATATTCATTCCCTTCAGCGCCGCGTGATTGCGCACCACGTCCGGAGTATCGCCGTGTGGAACCTGCCATACTAGCTCGCCTTTATCCAGGTTTATTGCCGATAGCAGCCCGTACGGCGGCTTAAGGATCGAAAGGCCCTGCACACTCAACGCTCCTGCTGGCGCCGGTGCAGCCGGAGCCGCCGAAGCAGTGTTTGCAGGAGCGGCAGCGGGAGCTGGGCGACGTCTTGGCTCTTGTGGATAGTCTGCAGCGCTACCGTAGCCCGGCCCTTCGCTGACTCGGAACGGTTGCCCGGCGCGTCCTGAGACTAATTTGATATCCGAGAAGCCCTGAGGCGGTTCGATCAAACCTATTGGGGCCACGCTGGAGTTTGAAGCAGGCAGGTATGCGGTATGGGTTTCCGGATCGTAACCGGCGCCGGGCCAGTTTGTTCCGCCGTTGGTCGTACCTATCGTAAGCGCTGCAAGTGGTCCACCAACCTTGCTGAGCACTGGTGGATTAAACATCGGACCCATTTTGTAAACAGAGAGTGCCTTCACCGCTTGTTCGCGCATTTCTGGAGTGAAGTCAATCAGGTCATCGACGGTCACAGCCTGACGCGCGTAGGCAGGGGGCTTGGACGGGAAAGGCTGCGTTGGGGCGTACCACTCGCCCGGCACATCACCCTTAGGTACCGGCCGCTCTTCTATTGGCCAGACCGGCTTGCCGGTCACCCGGTCGAACACGTAGAGGAATGCCTCTTTTGTAGGCAAAGCTACAGCTTTGATAGTTTTGCCATCCACGTTTATATCGGCCAGCAAAGGTGCGGAGGAAAGATCGTAGTCCCAAATCGGATGATGCACGATCTGGAAATGCCATTTCCGCTGGCCAGTTCGGAGGTCTACGCAAACCAGACTCTCACCAAAGAGATTGTTCCCAGGGCGGTGACCACCATAGAAGTCCGACGTCGGCGACTCGACTGGAAGGTAAACCAGGCCTAACTCTTCGTCGACGCTTATCTGGGTCCAAACACCGGTGTTCCCGTTAGTCGCCCAGGAATTATTTTCCCAGGTTTCATTTCCAAACTCTCCGGGCCTGGGAATCGTATTGAACGCCCAGAGTTGCTTGCCAGTTCTGACGTCAAACGCCCTGACCTGGCCTTTGGCGTTGTCGTGCGTCGTTACGGTCATGCCCTCTTTCATCGCCATCCCAACGATGACAACATCTTTCACCACTGTGGGCGTCGAGTGAAGGCCGGCATCACCTTTTTCCAAATCGATTTGCTGGCCGGAGCCGTGAACAACACCAACCTTGAGGTCGACCACTCCATCTTTTCCGAATGTGGGAATCCGAGTACCGGTCTTGGCGTCGAGGCAGATCAGGCGATATGCGGTGGTAACGTACACTATCCGGGCATTGCCCTTGCCATCGCTCCAGTATGAAAGCCCGCGACCGGACAGCTGGCGTGGAGCATTGATCGCGCGCTTCCCTTCAAACTCAGTGTGAACCCAGATCAACTCGCCGGTGTCCGCTTTGAGCGCCACCACGGATCTGCGGGTTCCAGCGGTTGCGTAGAGTATGCCGTCAACCACCAGGGGCGTGCCCTCGAGCTTGTATTCCGGTCGAGTACCGAGGTTATCGGTCTTAAACCGCCAGGCTACTTCAAGCTTGTTGAAGTTCTCTGCGTTGATCTGATCGAGCGGTGAATAACGAGCACCTGTCAGATCGCCGGTGTAGTGTGGCCAATCACCATTCTTTGTTGACGGAGACCACGTGCCGTTGACTGCTGAAATGGCTGGAGCAGCCCTCTTTGTAGCACGGGGAGCAGTACCGGTACTATTCGCAGTCTGTCCGACCGCGTTTAACGGCGCCCATACCAATCCCGCAATAAACAGCATCACTGCCATAGATCGAAATAGTCTCTGTGACATCGCTTCCTCCGTTATTTAAGCCACGCGACAACTCTAGATTCGTTTCTTTGGTACAGTGCTTTAGACGGCGCAGCTCGTCAGGTTCGCATCGGACTTCGTATCGTCAGATTTCCTCAGGCTCCAGTTTCCCCTTTTGCTTCTTTGGCTGCTTCTTTCTTGGGCTTCGGAATGCCACCCGCAGGAAACAGCTCTTTGAAGGCAGCCATGAACCTGGTCATCTCGGGCTCGGTTCCGACCGATACGCGCAACCAGTTATTCATCGGCGGGAATTTCCGACCCACGAGCACCTTCCGTTTCTTGAAGTCGTCCGCAACCGCGCTAACATCCTTCCCCACGTTAACCATGAAAAAGTTTGTTTCGGATGGGATTACTTCATAGCCCCACGCTCTCAAATTCCTGGTGGTCTTCTCTCGCAGCTCGATGGTCATCTGTTTGATCTTCTTTTCATACGCAGCGTCTTTGAGAGCTGCTACGCCACCGTATTTCACCACCGCGCTGATGCTGCCTCCGCCGAAGGTACGCATGCGATCTATCAGTTCTTTCGGAGCGAGTCCGTAACCCAATCGCATCCCGGCAAGCGCCGCGATCTTTGAGAACGTTCGCGTTACGATCACCTGCCTTCCTTCATTTATATAAGGAACCGATGTGGCATAGTCCGAAGTGTCGACGAAATGATGGTACGCTTCATCGATCAAAACCGGGACGTCTGCGGGGATGCTGTCGAGAAGCAGCTTGATTTCGTTCTTTGGAATGATATTTCCAGTCGGGTTGTTTGGATTACAGATGTAGACAAAGCCCACATCGCGATAGTTGAGCTTTGTCGCCCGGATCATTCCCGGAATATCCATTCGATAGTCTTTCAACAGCGGGACCTTGATCGCGTCGGCTTTGATGTTGGTGATGAACCGGTAGACGGAGTCATAGCTCGGATCTACGCCGATGATCCGCTTGTGATCCTGTGTGAAGGTTTCGCCGACAATTTTCAGGATTTCTCCTGATCCTGCGCCAAGTATCACATTATCGCGTTTCAAGCCGTGATGTTTGGCGATGGCTTCGACAATGCCGCCGTCCGGGTATTGATAACGGTTGGCATACTTGAAGGCATCTGTCATCGCTTTGATCACACCGTCCGACGGACCCCAGCAATTCTCGTTGCTGGCGAGCTTTGCCATCTCGTCATAGTTTTCCTCGGGGTGTTCCTCACCCGGTTCGCCCTGTCGCTGTCTCTCTTGTGCCAACATATCAAGCGACGGACGCAAGCTTGCGACGCCCAAAGCAGTTGCCATTGTACCGATGAACGATCGGCGTGATGCTGAATTGTGAATCATATGCGCCTCCTCTTGTGTCGCTCGTGCCTTTGCGTCTTCGCGACTTGGCGCCTTGGCGTTTAAAAGCTGACTTTCAATTACTAAGAATTCGAATGCCACTTTTAAACGCAGAGTCGCAAAGCGGCTAAGACGCAAAAAGGATTACTTCGTCCCTCCCGGCCACACGGTTCCCTGATCTACCTTCGTTACGGGAGCGAGCCCTTTGTAGACAAATTTCTGCAAGCGTCTACCCTCGTATGTCTCAGTTGTGTAGATGTTGCCCTTTGAATCCGTCGCGATGCTGTGCACGCCGTAAAACTGACCAGGCTGCCGTCCTCCATCTCCGAAGCTGGTCAATATCTCGAGCGTGTCGCGCTGAATGACATAGACTTTCTGATTTCGTCCATCGGCAACATAGATATATTTCTGTTGCGGATCTTTTGAGAACGCAATGTCCCAAACCGAACCATCCGCCAGCGACCGCTTCGCGATGAACTGTTCTTTGACGAACTTGCCGTCCGGCTGAAAGACCTGAATCCGGTCATTCACCCGATCGCACACATATAACAATCCATCGTTTGAGAGTTCCGCGCAATGGACCGGATTGCGGAACTGCTGAGCAGGAGGTGCGTCAGGATCGTACCGGCCGAGATTCTTGTCGTCTGGCTTGTTTCCATAAGCTCCCCAATATCGTTTGAACTTGCCAGTATCTGCATCGACCACCACTACACGTTTGTTCAGGTACCCATCGGATATGTAAGCCTCGTTGGCTTTGGGATCGACAAAAATCTTGGCCACCCGACCGAAGTTGTCGAGATCATTGCTGCCCGCGTTCTTGCCTGCGTGGCCATACTGCGCAAGGAACTTGCCATCCTTAGTGAACTTCAGGATCTGCGCATCATTTGTCCCGTTACCGCCAATCCAGACATTACCCTTATGATCGATGGTAATTCCGTGATTTGATTCAGGCCACTCATAACCCTGGCCCGAGCCACCCCAATGTCCGATCAGATTTCCGGCCTGGTCAAACTCGAGAATCGGAGGCGCCTTTGAGCAGCAGTCGCCGGTCTTCTGATCGGCGGCGGCTTCGTTTGCGGAGACGGTATCGGGTCGATGAACAATCCAGACGTGATCCTGGGCGTCGCAGGCTACTCCGATGGACATGCCGATGTACCAGTGATTCGGCAGAGGTTTGGGCCAAAGCGGGTCCACTTCGAACCTTGGAGCCATTACCGCCGCGCCTTCGACCACTGTTGTTTTGTCCAGCATGTTTTGACCGATAAAAAGCGCAGTCAGAAGGATGACCAAAACACCGCCGATATAAATGTTATGTTTTTTCATCGGAATACCTGTAGGACGTATAGGACGAATAGGACTTATAGGACCTATCTGTCCTATCCGTCCTATCGGTCCTATGTCCTGGTTCATTTCATTCCCTTGAAAACAAATTTCTGCACGCGCTTTCCTTCGTAGGTCTCGCCGGTATAGACATTTCCCTTGGAATCGACTGCCACGCTTCCGACGCCATAAAACTGTCCGGGGAGTCGTCCGCCATCGCCGAAACTCGTAACGACCTCCAGGGTATCGCGACGCAGCACATGAATCTTCTTATCGTGACCGTCCGCAACGTAGAGATACCTCTGCTGCGGGTCATTCGAGAACGCGATATCCCATACCGAACCGTCACCCTTTGTAGTTTTTGATACAAAGCCTTCTTTTACGAATTTTCCATCCTTCTGGAAAACCTGAATACGGTCGTTCTGTCGATCGCAAACGTAAACCTGTCCGTCTTTCGACACCGCGGCGCAGCTCACGGTGCGAAACTGCTTCGCAGCCGGCGCATCGGGATCATAAGGGCCAAGATTGGAGTCGTCAGGTTTTTCCCCGTAGGCACCCCAGTGCCGTTTGTACGCGCCGGTATCGGCATCGAATACAACCACACGCCGATTTCCAAAGCCGTCTGCCACGTAAACTTCATTGGTCGCCGGGTCGACTTCTACGCCGACCGGTCGATTGAGTCCGGTCTTGCTGTCGCTCCCTTCGGTCTTTCCAGCCTCGCCGATCTGTAACAGGAATTGGCCTGTGCGTGAGAACTTTAGAACCTGCGCGTCTTGCGGTTTAGGGGCCGCGGGACGCGCAGCGGCGGCGGGCGCGGCTGGTGCAGCTCTCGCAGCCGCTTCAGGTTGACCCGCAGCAGCTATCCACACATTTCCTTTTTGATCGACAGCGATCCCGCCTGTAGATTGGGGCCAGTCATAACCCTGGCCAGGGCCGCCCCAGTGACCAATTAGATTACCTGCCTGATCAAATTCGAGTACCTGCGGCGCAGGCACGCAGCATCCTGTGGGAGGGTTTAGAATCGCGCCCTTCTCGTTGTTACCCAGCGAATCCGCGCCACGATGGGTGATCCAGATGTGATCCTGAGAATCGACAGCGACGCCGGTCACCGAACCCAGTACCCAATGGTTTGGCAAGGGCTTCGGCCAAAGCGGATCCACGGTGAACATCGGGGACTGGTCGGCTCGCGTGGATGCGCTCTTTCGTTGAGCCGCGGCGCATATTGCGAGCGATACGAGAAGCACAACAATGCCTGCACCCATGAAGAGATCAGTTGACCGCTTGGGCTTACTCATCTATTCCTCCGACTCGTATGCGACTTGCTTTACTGCGGGTGCGGAGTCTCGAGTTCCACTGCTCCTCGAAGTTCACAGACTGCCGCTCAAGATTCCTCTAAGACTTCGGTGTGGGCCAGTATACATTTGTTGCAGAGTCATAACAACCCGCGAGGCAGAAGGCAGTAGGCAGTAGGCAATGGGCAGTAGGCAGTAG
>DATFWY010000126.1:0-51196 GCA_035258805.1 Blastocatellia bacterium
GCTACTGGGCTCTTCTCGATCTGGATATCCTGGGCGCGCTCACCGTTTGCGATACGCAATGCGATTTCCGCGGCCCTGCTCGCAGTAGACTCAGGGCTACGAACGTATCCGCCAACGGCGCCTTTGCCCACGTGCCAACTAGCCTGTCCATATATTGGTACTGTCGCCGAACTTGTAACTGCGGAAAAAAAGTCAAAGCTTTCTAAGACCTTACCGTCGTCATCGCTTCCCTGCTGCCATACGTAAAGGACAATTGAATGCCTCGGCAAGCTCTTCATTTCCGAGATCAATCCGCTTAACGACAGATCGGTCAGATACGTAATCTTTACTCTGCCTTCATAGTCCTGAAGTTCCTGTCGGGCAGGTATTTCATGTCTTTTGTCGTGCTCCAGCGACCCGCTAACGACGAACACATTCTCAGTATCCGGATGTAGCTTCAATATGAGATCGACGTTCTCTTTGTAGGACTGGTGATTAACAATCCCAGTCATTCCAGACCCGGCTTTGAGTTCTTGCTCGGGAGGAGACTGGGCGGCGAGGAAAACAATCGGGGTATTTGCAAAAAGCTCATTGCGGTACCTGCGGAAGAACTCTACTGGCGCATCCGCTCCAGCAATAATTACATCTATTGGCCGCTGAGCATACTTTCGCTGCAGATAATCACGTAGGGTTATCGCCTGATCCTCTCCCGGGAATCGATTTGTCTCAAGGTATTCAGAGTAGTATTCAATGCTGCCCGGAGGTTCCGAGTTCAGTACTGACTGAATGCTCTGGTCGCTCACCGCGTTGCCGGGAAAGTCTTTGTTGTACCAATAAAGGACCAGGATTCTTTTGGGAGCCTTATCTTGCTGAGATCTAACTTCCGAAGGGATCAGCAATACTGCACTGACTACAAGTAGCACCGCAGCGAAGGCTCGATTGAATGTTCTCATATCTGTCATCGGAGGCTAGCCTCCGGCCATCGAATCGTGACAAAGGAACCTATGAGTCCCTCTGGTTTCTTTCTGCCAGATCTATCTCAAAATACGAGTCTCAACCCGAACTGTATTTGTCGCGACGAACCCGTTTCACCGGTCGGAAAGCGCGTGGCGGTGATCCGGCCAAAAGTCGGCGTACCCACCACATTCCCGGGCGGTCCAAAGTTAGCATGGTTGAACAGGTCGAAGAACTCCGCCCTAAACTGCATACGAATTCTCTCGCTCAGCCTGGTGTTCTTTATGACTGAAAAATCGGTATTGTTAAATCCAGGCCCAATGACAACATTGCGACCAAGATTACCGAATCTCGGAACCGCAGTAAAGACCGACGTATCAAACCATCGCTCTACGCTTCCGATAACCGTTATTGGGCCGGTGACGTCAGGACGAAGCGTCCCCGGCACGCCGTTGACTGTATTGATGCTCGTTACGATGTTAACCGGGCTTCCGCTCTGTGACTGCACGATCACAGCGGATTGCCAACCTTCTACAAACTGATTGCCGCGAAACGGCAAGTCATATATAGCGCTGACAACGAAGCGATGGCGCACGTCGAAGTCCGACAGACCACGTTCTCCTCGGATGTTGTAGCTATCCTGCGCAATGATACCCCCTGTGCTGAACGAGTTGTAGTCCAGAGACTTGGAGAAGGTATATGAGGCGTTAAACTGCAGTCCATGGGTGAGTCGTTGGGTTGCCGCCACCCATAGCGCATTGTAGCTGGAGTTCCCCGTACCATCGACCTCAGTTATGTTACCCACCGATGTGCCAGGTAGTATTGGGCTCGACTGTGACAAGTTCGGAAACGGTCGTGCTCCATTCACCGGCTGGTTGATATTGCGCCGAAGAATAAGATTCGATCCCTTTGAACCGAAATAACCGGCCATCCCAGCCAGCTTGGGGGTCAACTCGCGTTGCAGATTCAGATTCCACGACTGCATATAAGCATTATTGAATCCGTGATCTATTGACTGCGGGGCAAGACCTGCAGCGCCGGCCAGATCAATGGCATTGTCGAGCCGAATGGTGCCGGTGAACGTGAGCGGGATCGCCAGCGGCGGATTCGCTGCAGTCGGAACCACAATGCTCGTCATTGGCTGGTCCGTCAATAAAGCGTACGCCGCTCGCACTGACGTCTTTCCATCGCCCAACGGATCCCAGGCAAACCCCACCCGGGGCTGAAAGTTTTTATTGTTCTGTTTGTACACACCATCGATGTCTGTTCCAACACGAACAAGCGAAGCGGTCGCAGGATCAAAAACGATAAACCGATCGTAGCGCTCGCTGGGCGTTATATTCCATTCGTAACGAAACCCAAGCTCCAGCGTCACGTTCGGGCGCACCTTATAATTGTCCTGCACAAAGAACCCGAGCGCGCCTTCTGCAATACTGCTCGATTGGTTGCCGAGCGTTTGGCTAAAGGAACTAGCGGCTCCCGCAATGAACGAAGCAAGAGTCGGAAAAGTGAATAGCCCAGTTCCTTGTCGGAAGTTGTTGTTCAGGAATTGTCGGAACTCGCCGCCAAACTTGAGAGAGTGTGAGCGCCACAGGTAACTCAGCGTATCTGAAACGACAAAGGTCGTGTCGCCGCGCCCGGATGGCTGGGCGGACGGTCCACCAAAACTGAGAGCTCCGCCAGCAACGCTGATCTGGGGCAGGCCGATGGACTCATTGATCCCGTTCTTGATTCCGAAATCCGCCGGATTCAGCATCGTCGTCGGGTTGTTCGTAGAACGCCATCGGTTGAAGCCAAACCGCGCCTCGTTAACAAGCGCAGGGCCAAAAATGTGCGTCTCGTTTAGCGTAAAGATATGACGGAGCACGCGGACTGAGTTGCCGAAACCTGGTACGGTTGTGCCTGAAACCGTAGGCTCGCGTGCGTCGGTATGATAGACATCGTAATAACCATGCAGGCGGTCTTTATTCGTCAGATTATATCCAATGTCTGCCGACCACTGATCGGCGTTAACCGGAGCATTTCCGGACCCCACAAAGCGCGAATTCCCGGATGAATCAACCGTATTCGCGCGCGGAATCAACTCGATCAATTTCGAAATAACAGGATCGTTAACCGAAGCGCGCTGCGAATCGCTTAGAACCAGACTGTTGAGGTCGAGCCCCTGTCGCTGACGCAGACCTTCATACGAGGCGAAGAAAAGCAGTTTGTCCTTTATGATCGGTCCACCAACGCTCCCGCCGAACTGGTTTCGTTTGAACGGCGGCGGCTCGCCCGAAGTAAAGTTAAAGAAGTTTCGCGCATCGAGCGCATCGTTTCGAATAAACTCGAACACTTCACCGTGGAAGTCGTTTGCGCCCGAACGCGTGGCTATGTTGACTACCGCTCCGGAGCTCTGCCCATACTCCGCGCTGAAGGTTGAGTTATCGACCTTGAACTCCTGTATCGTGTTGATTGAAGGCTGAAAACTTATCGTGCTGAACGTCAGATTGTTGAGCGTGACACCGTTGACGAAGTAATTGACGGTCTCCTCCCGATTACCGCCTGTGTTGATTGCTAATGAACCCAAGCCGCGCATTGGAGAAGCCGAGAACGCACCACGTGGCGGTGTTACTGAACCCGGTACCAGGAGCCCGATGTCCAGGAAGTAGCGTCCGTTCAGCGGGATTTCCTGTACCATTCGCCGGTCGATTATGTGGCCAACCGATGTTGTTGTCCTCTCTATCGATTGAGATGTGGGACTAATCGTCACTTCCTGGGTGAGGTCTCCGATGACCAATTGGAAATCCTGGACGGGGGACCTGCCAACCTCAACCGTCTGGTCCTCTACGATCTGTGTTTGGAAGCCTTGTGCCTGGACCTGGATTCGATAGATACCGATTGGCACTGAGGCAATCTGGTAATTGCCTTCGCTATCGGTCTGCGCAACCCTCTCCAAGCCAGTTGCTCGTTGCAGCGCGACGATTTTCGCTCCGCCTACAGCCGCACCGGCCGAATCTACCACTCGGCCTTGAATAGTTGAAATTGATTGCGGGTACGCGTGGCTGTTCGCAGTGAGAAGTACAGAGATCGAGCAGACAAGCGTCCAAACCCTAAAAGAACATGACCGCATTAGCTCTTGTCGGTTTCCCTTTCGCTATTAAGTGTGGGCACCCGGGTTGGATGGACAACTCAACTGAGCATACTTGGGCCGTATCCTGTCATTTCGGCTCTCAGTTTGACGGCAAGGCAACCCAATCCTCGGTCTCTTCTTGGCAATTCTCAAGCCAAAATAAGATCAGTTGAACCTAAGTCTTTGGTGAGAACGTCAAGCGGGCTACTTAATCGATCCACCACACCACCAAATTGTTTTTTTCTTTCTTAGATTATCCACTGGATTTTGGAGACTCTGCTTATCGGATTTTGAACCCGACTGATCCGCCACCAGGAATTCAGCGAGGACTTTATCCCAGTTAGACAGGTATGCCGAGAGGAAAAGCGCAATTTCTGAGAAGCACGGGAGAGAAGGCTATCCCAGAGTTTCAACCTTCTAACAAGATCCTGGGAGATGTTCCGACATTAACATCCCCGGTAGTCACTTTTAGTTACCATTCACGCGCCGATAATCGAATTCTTAATCGCGTACTGGATAAGCTCCGCGCCAGTCTTGAGGTTAAGCTGTTCCATCATCGTGTACTTATGGAAAGCGACCGTACGCGGCGTCAAATTCAAGATTGCGGCCACTTCTTTCATAGAACGACCTTCAGCCAGCAACTGGAGCACTTCCTTTTGTCGCAGAGTAAGTTTGTGAGTCGGCTTTTTGCGCTTGAGATTCTGTACAAACGAACCGACCATCCCCTCAGTGATCAGCGGCGTGACATACGAACGTCCCGTTAAGGCCTCTCGAATTGCAAATGCCAGTTCGGATGCGGCGCTGCTCTTTAGGAGATAGCCGGATGCTCCCAGTTTAAATGCTTCCGCCGCAAGATCGGGATCCTGGTTCATTGTCAGGTATATCAGCTTAACCGCTGGTATTTCTTGTTTGAGCTTTTGTCCTGCGCTGATGCCATTCATCAACGGCATGCCGATATCGAGCACAATCACATCCGGGTGGAGGTCCTTTACATTGTCGACAAGAGTTCGGCCGTCTAAGAACGTACCGACGACTTCGAATTCCGGCTCCAAAAAGCTCTTAAAAGCTCCCAGAAGAAGCGAATGATCATCTGCCAGAACTATGCGTGGGCGTTTCATGCTCCTGCTCCCTTCCTAATCCCAGGAATAAGGGCCATCACCGGGCGCCTGCTTAATCTGACTACACCGCCCAATCTCTTCGGATACTTTGTTACTGTCCGAACCCTAACGAGCTGTGTTATTGCCATACTCGTCAATGATCTCGACAATCGAGCATGCCAGTCCAAGCCCGCGGCGGGAAGCTGAAGCAGTGCTCGAAATTTAGCAAGAAGGAAGTGGCCGAACTCTCCTGGGATAAGCAAGGGTCGTACCATTCTCTTGTGATCATTGTTTTGGTCCGTTCCGGTTGGAAGTCTCTGACAAGCTCGCCCATCCCCCAGTGTTAGGAATGCGCATCTGCTGCGACTTCCACTAAAACCGTGCCTGTCGCGGTCAAGTCGGTGAATGATGCTCAGTTTGTCGGCCGGCCGGGCTTCAGGCCTAGCGACAATCGAACGGTGCGGCGGTAGTTTACGGTCTATCGGGCAGTTGAGGTACTGTCAATTCTGACAGGCACCTAAGCGAAAGAATTACAGTATAAAGGTCGTTACTTCAGGTGACGGGAAAACTGATAGAAAAAGAGCAGTTAAGAAGGCGGAGCGTGTAATGCAAGCCGTAATGCGTAAAAGAAATTACACAGCGCCTAGCAAGCTGTCTTCTCCAGGCGCGATTGAAATAGTAGGAGAGACAAAGCGTCGGCCAGCCATCACCTCCCGAATCGCGAGACAGAGATCGCTGGCCAGCCGCGACTTGATGACATACCCGTGTGCGCCAATTGCCAGCGCAGCTTCAACGTATTCCGGTTCGTCGTGGACGGTAAGAAAGACTATTTTAGCCTTAGAGGCACGCTGCCGTAAGCGAGTCGCGGCCTCAATTCCGTTCAAAACCGGCATTGATATGTCTAGAACGACGACGTCTGGGCTGATTCTAGACTCGGCATCAAGCATTTCCTCGCCATCCCCAACCGCGTCAACCATGTATTCAGCTTTCAGGGTTCCCACCACCTTCTCACGCATTGCTTCGTGGTCCTCTGCTACCAGTAATCGAATCATCTCTCTCAAATCCCTTTCAACCATAGCTAAACACCAGCCGAATGAGAGCTTCCACACACGGCCGATGAGGTTCGATTCACAAGACGTCTACGAGGTGGCTTTCGCGAGTGACCTGCAGGAACGAGAAGGGGTACAGAAGGAGGAGCGTACAACTCTGGTCGATGCAAATGCGACCCACTCCCATTCCGTAGAACACCGTTGACTCGCGAGACCCAGGGAGTGCATACGACGTCCTTCAGTTGAGGACGTCAGGAATCAAACTTGCGAAGAGACGGCAGCAGCAAAACCACCAATTCTCTTCCCCCTGGGTACTCGGATCGCGCGAGCGACGATGAGTAAGGAGGCATTCGTCCCTGCAATTTTGGAGTATATGTGTGAACTCCATGCAACACAACTGTAATTAGTTACAGTTTTGTGGTTTTAGCAAGAAAATTTGAAGACTTTTCAGACTTTGTGGAACACTCCCGAACAAAATCCCAGGTCGAAATAGTCTTCGGTTTCGGCATCACGGGTTCTGTCTGAGAGCTCAACTTCGCAGTACGCGAGCTACGTACGTGTTCTGTTTGGGAAATGAGATTCATCGTAAGCCCCGAAAAAATAGCTCACGAGTAAATCTCTCCGCGAGTGCGCGATCACCCTTAACCGTTGAAAATCTTCGCATTCCACCTGTCAAAATAGACAGTATTCTCTTATATTTCGTGGAATCTACTAGCCTGAGGGGCCTCTACCAAATCAATGGCGTAAGACCAGCGCCAACTACCCGCGCCGTTCACGTGTTTGGGTCGGTGGAGGCGAAATCTGCTTCCAAACCGTCGAACGTTGCCGCCAATCAGAATAGCGCTCACAACAAGTTCCCGATGATCATTAATCTCAGATCCTGAGCTGACGCGACTCTCGCCCATAAGCACAGACCTAATTTGCGGGTCTCCGAATATCTCGGATTAACCATCTGATATTTCCAGGATGCTTCTCTGTCACATGCATAAACAAGCCATTGTTCAAAACATTGGATCGACGAAGAGGTTCTCGTCTACCGACCGCACACCAGGTGCGTGGCTCACTGTCCCGTAAATCGCTCGCTTCTCAGCCCACGACCTAACGCGCCCGGATAGTTTCACGTGCCCGTCGATTACTTCGACCTTCAGGTGCTGGGCCTCTCGCTCGGCTCGGCGCTCGAGAGCTTCTTCAATCGCTTTGCGCACGGCTACGGAACTGATCGGCTCGGGTTTCACTTCAATCTCCTTAGTCACGCCACGAACACCAGCAAGTCTTCGAATAACACGTTCGACATCTTCTCGCTCTCGCAATAGTCTTACCTCCCCTTCGAGAGTAACGAACCCGTTCGAAACGGTGGATTGAATTCTCTGCTCGTCAACCCAGACATCCCACTCGAGCGAATTGCGCACGGCCTGGGCGATCTCAGCATCGGTTCGTGAAAGGCTTCCTGGAACTCGCACCTGTATATCGTTGGCGACATCTAGCACACCACGGACTCGATGAGCGCTCTCTTGCGCAGCTAGTTTCTTTGCGTAACTGTCCACCGTTCCAGTCAGGGTAACGAGACTGTCTTCTACGGTGACGCCCACCTCTGTTTCCGCAACCCTGGTATCCCATTTCAATTCGCGCCAGACAGCCTGCTGAATTTCGGAATCAGTTCTAGTTTGCATCTTCGCCGACATAAAGCCTCCGCTGCGCAACCTCAGTTCGAGGTAGCAATACTATTTCTTCGACCGTTTGAGACTACTCAGCGTTCGTCATCCACCGATGGAGTTGATTGAGTACCGGTAGTCCCTGGATCCGTTCTTTCCGCATGATATTGAGTGCGATTTGAATGTCTTTTGGAGACCCGGCGAAAAGGTTTCCAAACATTGCATCCTTCACCGTGATCTCATTGGCATTCTTTTTTTGTGTTCCTAACGCAATGGCAATATCCGAATCAGTAATGATTCCGATCGCGCTATTATTTTCAGCCAAGACCGGTAACACGCCGCAATTGTTTTCCCACATAAGCGCCGCCGCCTGCGCCAACGTCGTTTCTGGCCGGCAGTGCTTAATTACTTCAGTGACCGTCATGGTAACTCTCCATACGTTAGATAAAGGCACGAGCGGACTCAGTAAATCGATTGAGCGCCCGAAAAAACCAGATTGTGTAAACCTAATATCGCTTAGATTATAAGAGCCTGGTTCTCTTGAAACTATGATACTAATCACCCGTTTCAGTGATTAGTGTCACATCTTGCCGAGCTCCTACAAGCTAGTGCCTACTGCCTACTGCCTACTGCCTTCTGCCTACTGCCTTCTGCCTTCTTCCGACCGCCCTACGGCTTCACCGCTACCTTAAGGACGCCATCCAACCGTTCACCGAAAATCCTATATCCCTCTTCGATTTTCTCGAGCGGTACGGTGTGAGTGAGCAGCGGCGTCAGATCCAGGCGCCCGGTTTTCACTACAGACATCAACCTTCGCATCCTTTCTTTCCCTCCAGGACAAAGAGTGGTCACGATGCGATGATCGCCGAGCCCCGCAGCAAATGCCTCATAGGGCATCTGCAACTTCCCTGTATACACGCCGAGGCTCGACAGCGTTCCTCCAGGCCTGAGGCACCGAAAAGCGCTTTCAAAAGTCTGCTGAATGCCGAGCGCCTCAATCGCGACGTCGACCCCGCCGCCCGTCAGCTTCTTCACTTCGCCAACAACATCAACCTCGCGATTATCCATCGTCATATCGGCGCCCATCCTGTGAGCCATCGCCCGACGATTCTCGTCTGACTCCACGCCGATAATCAGCGACGCACCCATCAGCTTTGCGCCGGCCGTCGCACACAGTCCTATCGGTCCTTGCGCAAAGATCACTACCGAGTCGCCGATGCGAACTCCACCCGATTCAGCACCGCTGAATCCCGTCGAAGCTATGTCGGCGAGAAGAACGACCTGGTCGTCGGACAGCTCATCAGGAATCTTCGCGAGGTTCGCCTGCGCGTTGGGCACCAGCAGGTACTCAGCCTGCGCGCCATTTATCGTGTTGCCGAAGCGCCAGCCACCGAGCGCTTCGTAGTCACCTCCGTGTCCACACTGAGACAAGTGACCCGACAGACAAGCGCGGCACTGTCCGCATGGAGTGATTGCGCCGACAAGGACTCGATCTCCGACTTCATAGCCGGCGACCCCATCGCCGAGTTCTTCAATCACTCCAACCGGTTCGTGTCCAATGATCAACCCTGGCTTTACTGGATATTCGCCGCGCACGATGTGAAGGTCGGTGCCGCAGATAGTGGTGAGAGTGACTCGGATCACGGCTTGGCCGGCCTTCGCGCGCGGTTTGTCGACCTCTTCAATAGAAAATTTGTTTTTGCCTCTAAAGACGTTCGCCTTCATTTTTTCCACGTATTCTTACCTCCGATCTAAATCAAATCGACCAACGGGCGATGCTTTGCCTTATGCGTAATCTCCGCAATCTGTGAATTCCTGTAATCCGGAAGCGCGCTCCGTGGAGCGTATTACTTCCACGGAACAGTGAGCCCGTGCTGCGACTGCTGCGGAAACGCTTCCGAGCAGAAAACGATTGATTCGGCTTAAACCTCTCGCGCCTACGAATATGCAGCCCGCTCTCCACCGATGAGCCTCATCCAACAGAACCCGCTTTGGTTCGCCGGCTACGACGAGATGCGATGTCGAGAGTTTGTTACTACGGAATTGCCTCTCAAGCGATTCAACCATCTTAAGTGCGAGTTGAATGGTCGCTCGATTTTCCCCGTCAACCCAATGAACAACTTTGGGAATTACGAGGCCGGCCATAGTGGGCGTGACTGGGTCGTATACCGCCACGAAGCGAATCTCAGTTCCTTTGGGCCACTCGCGACCAGCCGCCACGCGTGCCGCTTCTGCTCCTCCATTCGAGCCATCGACGCCAATCAGTACCCTCATTGCTGAATCGGAATTGTCCGTCGGTCTTCCTACTCTGACTGAGCAGGCCGCCTCAGTAACCAACTTGTGAGATATACTACCCAGGAACAATCGGCCAATCGCGGATCGCCCGTGTGAACCCAACTACAATCAAATCGGGCTTCCATTGATCTGATTTCGCCAGCAGCTCGGATGCGGGAGAACCATAAAGCGGCTCGACATTAACATCCCAATGAGAAAAGCTCGCCTGGACCCAATTCGCCGCCTTACAAGCCAACTCCTGCGCCTCGTGGAGAAGTTCGGGTCGCGTCTTGCTCAGATCCGCTGGATCAGTGTCATAACCAGTTTCGGCAAATTGCGGCTCTACTGACTCGTAGACTGAAGGGGGAGCAGGAGGAAACCAGGATTCAGCAACCGAGACAACTAATGCGTTTGCTTCATCGGGCAGGCCCGCCCGCCAACCCATATAGCGCAGCATCGGCGCACTCTGAACCATCGTACGCTATTAGGATCTTCATTCTTTGTTTCAATGCTCGCCTCGTAAGAGCCGCAGCACGGTGTCTCTTAGATATGGTCTCCAGATTCGAATCGTTTGAGTTCCATACCTAACCGCTCAGTCAGACGCAGCGCCGATCGCGAGCGATTTCAACCGAGCATTTGGCGTTTGACGCAACAGCTTGTGAGACTGATCCAAGCCAAAGTTTGGTCAATCCTCGGTATCCGTGAGATCCCATCAAAATCAGATCTGCGCCCCAGTCTTCCGCTTCGGCATTAATTTCATGCTTTGCATGACCTCGAATGATCTGCGCGATGACGCGGAGATTGTCGCCCTGGGCATTGTGAATTCGGTCCGCTGCTTTGCTGACTACGTTTTGCGCCTGAGCCTCGGAGGTTCTTTCCAGACTCTCAATGTATTCGTCGGGGGGCACCCATGATTCGACGGTCGGCATCAGCGCAGGTTCGATCACCGAAATAATCCTGACCTCCGAGCCGCGCGGCCAGGGTCGCGAAGCTACTTCCTGAACGGCTGCATCGCTGCAGGTAG
Source organism: Blastocatellia bacterium (assembly GCA_035258805.1). Taxonomy (GTDB): domain Bacteria; phylum Acidobacteriota; class Blastocatellia; order UBA7656; family UBA7656; genus Onstottus_A. Next base: position 11,142 of record DATFWY010000126.1, read on the forward strand.
ATCCATCGATTGCCAGTAATATCTTCATTGTGAGTTTCCTCCGCCGGAAGTTTTCAATCACTTTGCATAAGAACCGGCATTCTTTAAGGTATCGACTAGTGGATAATCTTAACGGGAGGTCTCGAGGCGAGATCAGTAGGACGCCCAGTCCGGTCGAAAACAATTCGCACTGTGGCTGTCATGAGCCCGCTCGAGCCTCCTCAGCAAGTTCTCTCCTTACAAAGGAGCAATGAACGTGCCCACCTAATTGAAGTATCTATCAAAAGCGCGGTTTGAAAGCTGAGGAATATGACCGAATGTCAGCGGAAATTTACGCAGAGCTTTGATATGAAGTGACAGCGGTCACAGGGATGAGCGACCTTATCTGATCGATCGGTAGCGCGTGATCTTCGCAAGCACGGCGTAGGTGCCATCGGATCGAACATCGACCCGTCTTGTCTCGCATCGGATGGCTAACCGTCCAACCACTGGTAAAGAGATGAGTACCAGTAATCTTGATCCTTGAAAGATTTTACAATCGAGCGAGAAATACAATGTTGACTTGCCGGGATTACTGACTGTCGTCGTCCAAACGAATCGTTGTCCGTTGACATCCTTGCCGCGAACTATAATGGGGTATGTGACAGTGTCATGACTTGGGTGCAAGGCGATACCTCTTCTAACCCTTGATCCGAAGAATTGTATTGGATTCGAGACAACCTATTCGGCGAGTGAAGGTGTTGTAAGGTTTAATGCATTATCTGGGTGATTACCTCTTCTTCAAAGACGAGGTCAGTTAATCGATCCAGCGCTTGTAAGACGCCGCCCATGCATTCATTCAGGAACGCATCTCCCGGATACCTTAACAAAACGAGCTGAATGCATCCGTGTATGATTGGAATCTGATCGATTATCCTGTCTTTTGCAGCTACCTGAAGATCTGCTTCAGGTCTTAGAAAATCTTTCATAGTTGATGACCTGATTTAGTTTTTCTTATGTGAGTCTAGCAGGAGGGAGGCAGGCTGTCGGTGGCGTTTGCTACTCTAACTATTTTTTGAGAGAGCAGATTTCTGCTAAGGCATCGTAAACCTTCTTTATGATTGTGTAGCACTCGCAACTCACAGAGAGCAATCCTTGACGGTCCAGTATCGCGGTTTTGCCTCGGGTATAGTTGAGAACGCCCTCGCTCTTGAGCTTGCGAGCAGACCGCGTAATGCTAACGCGATCGGTTCCAAGAACGCCGGCGAGTCCCTCATGGGTAAACGGCATCTTATCCACATTGCACCTGTCCTGGGCAAGCAAAAGCCATCTGGCCAGCCGCTGCTCGGTAACATGGAAGCGATTGCATGCGGCTGTTTGAACCACTTGCGTGAATGCTGCATGTAAGAAGTGAATGACACCGTCTCGGAATACCAGATCTTTTCGCAGCCACTCCCTTAGCTTCGCAGCTGGCATTCTAATCGCTGTACCTGACGTTTGGGCAGTCGTACGGTAGGGCAATAGCTGTTCATCAAACAGCGCTGCGATGCCGAGCATTCCTTCATTTCCTACCATTCCGACGGCCACGCTCTCACCGCTTTCAGTGTAAGACATGAGCGACATCAATGAGGTTTCAGGAAAAAAGCAATGCGAAATAGGTGTATGGCCGTCATAAAGAGTTTGACCCGCCGCAACCTTGATCTCTCTGGCGTAGGAAAGAAGCTCTGCCGGTGAAACCGAAACAGCCGAAAGCAACCTGCTCTGTGTCGCACTGGCCTTTGGAGCAGTTGCAATCATATTTTCTCGAGGTCCAGGTTACTCAACTGCCGAGTGACGGCTTATATTCCAAAACAGCTAAGTATCGATCGTACATCGCGGTTTGGTCAACTGCGCGAGCGCGGCGACGCAGTCTTAACCATGCGCCGAGCCAGAGTCATAATCCAAGCGCGGTCGCTTGCAAGGCGTTTGCCGCAAAGCTTCAGGCATTCCTGCTTTGGTCCCCGGGTTACAAAGTTCAATGGAAAGCGCAAGCCGAGGGGCCAAGCAGGGATCCAACCATAGCGCAGATTTGACAACACTTCCAAGGAACTGAGAAGGGATAATCAGTACGCTGTTTTGATTCAACAAAATAGTGTTCAACGAAATTCCTGCTAACAAATCATTTAGGCCGCTAAGCGGCGCAAATACGACGCTTAATGGCTTCTACGAGATTTCGAAGTCAGATGAGAAGTGGTGTATTAACTTTGAAGAAAATACTTGTCGAGTGTGTCTAATAATAGATGTAGCGAGCCTCTTCCCCAGGAATTACAAAAATTTGCTTGATAAGAAGCTCAGACAGGAATAAGCTCAGTTTGCTCAAAACTAACGAGGCGGGCGACACAATAGCGTCGCCCTAAGAAATCGTCGGGAACTTGAATGAGCCCAATCACTCAAGTCTGTGCGATTCGCGCCGAGTGCTGTGCCCATAACTCCTGTCCCGCAGTTGGGGTGATTCCTTCAGGTCAATTGTTGAAACACACCGTCACCTCAGCCCGAAGCTTAGCTTTTTTAGTCGGAGGATAGAATTGGAAGGCGTCGTATCTCTCATGCCGCTGATTTGGGTCGCTCTGGTCGGGACCTTGCACAGAAGCGGTGTAATGTCTGAACTACCGCCCTTTTCACCGGGCCACAAACCTGCTTTTGCCGCACTGACGTTTTACCTTCCCGCTCGCGCCACCTGCGACCAATCTACAGTAATCCTCCGACGGAACTCAGGAACACTTAGTCGATTCTCTCAGGATGTTTGATGCAGTCGATAAACTGGTCGAATGTCTGAGCGGGAAGACATTTCGAACCAGATATAAGCTAAATCGGTCAGGGTCTATATGAGCGATGTTGTAATTGGTCACCTGCCATTGGTGAACACATCCAGTCGTCAAGGTGAGTGGCGGCCTTCACGAGTAGCCCTTGGCGCGCTTGCACTCAGTATTGCGTATTACCTCGGAGCCAGGGTTGGGTTTGCGGTCACTTTTTCGCCACATCCGATTTCAACACTGTGGCCGCCAAATGCAATTCTGTTGGCTGCATTGTTACTTGCGCCGACACGATGGTGGTGGGCGATGCTGCTGGCTGCATTACCCGCTCACCTGGCCGTCGAGCTAAATTCAGGAGTACCAACAGAGCTGGTACTTTGCTGGTTTGTCAGTAATAGCTTTGAAGCGCTACTGGGAGCTGGTCTCATCCGGAAACTCACCGGACAGAAGTTGCATTTCGATGCTCTTCAGGGCGTGAGTGTGTTCACCACGATCGCGGTTTTTCTGGCACCGATCGCCTCGTCCTTCCTCGATGCCGGTTTTGTAAAGCTCATTGGATGGGGGACCGATAGTTATTGGCAGTTATGGTTGATGCGCACGCTATCCAATGTTCTGGCGGCTCTGACCCTGATCCCGGTGATTCTAATCACCGTGGATAGAGGGCTGAACTCATTAAGGAAAGTTCCCTTCTCGCGGGTGGTGGAGGGAGCGCTTCTGGCAATCGGCCTGCTCGGCGTCGGATATATAGCATTCACCTCGAGCGCTCCACTGTGGGGAAACACTGCAGTGCTGGTTTATGCGCCGCTTCCCTTTATGCTATGGACGGCGGTGAGATTCGGGCCAGGCGCTCTCAGCTGTTCTCTACTGACAACTGTGTTCATTGTGATCTGGGGTTCAATTCACGACGTAGGTCCATTTACAGGCTTGTCGCCAATCGAGAATGTAATCTCAATGCAAGCCTATCTTGTAATAATGGCGGTACCGTTGATGTTTCTGTCGGCGGTGATAACTGAACGACACCGAACCGCGCAAGCGTTGCTTGAAAGTGAAGCCAGGTACCGTAGCGTTGTGGAGACCCAGACAGAGCTGGTCGTTCGATATAAACTGGATACGACGCTGACGTTTGTGAACGATGCGTATTGCCGCTACTTCGATAGGAAACGCGCGGATTTCATTGGCGCCAAGGTACTTCATCTGATCCCGAGAGATTCTCGCGAAGCCGTCAAAGCACATATCGAGTCATTGTTTGAGAATCCGCGCGAGGAAGTGTTTGAGCACAAAGTGCTGCTAAGCGACGGTGGAATCGGATGGTTGCACTGGGTTAGTCACCCGATTTTCGATGACGATGGTCGAGTGATCGAGTGCCAGGGCGTCGGCCGTGACATCACCGAACAGCGGCGAGCGAAAGATGAACTGAAGCAAAGCGAGGAGCGCTGGCGTCTGATTTTTGATAATTCGGCGGTGGGTATCGTTGTCACCGATACAGAAGGCCGGTATATTGCGACAAATTCGGTCTACGAGCAGATGCTCGGTTATTTAAAGCAGGAGCTAATTGGTCTAACGATTTTTGATGTGACTGCGGATGACTACCGGGAGTCCAGCCGCGCGTTGATATCAGGACTACTCGCTGGAAAACATTCACAACTTCAAATGGAGTCGAGGTTCCGCCGGTTAGATGGCCGTCTAATTTGGGTCACCGAAAGTGTTTCGACTGTTCACGATAACCAGGGGAAACCCGTTTATCTTATCGCGATCGTCGAAGACGTAACCGAGCGTCGACAGACCTCTGACGCTCTGAACAAACTAAACCTCGAACTGGAACGTCGGGTAACCGAGCGAACCGCTGCGCTTGCTGTAAAGAGCCGCGAGCTGGAGACGTTTGCTTATTCGGTTGCGCATGATTTGAAGGCCCCGTTGCGCGGTATCGAGGGCTACACCAGTCTGCTGTTAGAAGATTATCTAAACCGGCTGGAAGGCGAAGGACGAAGCCTGCTGCTGAATGTTCATTCTTCAGCTCAACAGATGAGCCGGTTGATAGACGACCTTCTTTCTTATTCGCGGGTAGATTACTCGGCGCTCAGCCTGCAGAACGTAGAGCTCAGATCATTTATCCGCAATCTGATTGAAGAAAAGAAGAAGACTCTTAATAACGGTCGAGTTACATTTACGACAAAATGCGACTATGGACTTGCGCTCGTCGATCCCGGCGCGCTCTCGCAGGCGCTTCGAAACTACCTGGATAACGCCATCAAGTTCACCCGAACAAACGCATCTCCTCACATTGAAATTGGCGGCGATCATAGTGAGGCCGGATGGCGCTTGTGGGTCCGGGACAACGGCGTGGGATTCGATATGAAACACGCAAACGAGATCTTCGAGATATTCAAGCGTCTGCATCATGACGTGGCATACGAAGGTACTGGAGTTGGATTAGCAATTGTCCGCAAAGTAGTGGAGCGAATGGGTGGACGGGTGTGGGCTGAAAGCGAGCCCCGCAGGGGATCGACGTTCTTTCTGGAAATACCCGACTGACCTGTTGTATCGAATAACTCGCTGGTTGCCTTCAAGTAGTTACCTATTGATTCGGCGTTAGCGATATTAAATATGCAAATACTTTACGTCGAAGACAACAAAATCGACGTCGATCTGACCCGTTATAGGCTTCGCAAGGAGGCGTCAGACTTTCAGCTTGAAACGGCGCCGACCCTCGCAAATGCCTATGCGCGTCTCGAACATCTCGAGTCGGAACCATTGGATCTGGTGATGGTTGATGTGCGGCTCCCTGACGGCGATGGTCTGGCTTTGCTTCGACATATACGAGAAACGAACCTACCCACAGCCGTGGTTGTTGTTACCGGTACTGGAGACGAAGAGGTTGCCATTGCAGCTATCAAGGGAGGCGCCGACGACTACGTGGCGAAACGACAGGGCTATCTAGACCGGTTGCCGCTCACGTTACAAAGCGCCTTGCAGCACTATCGGGTGGCAGCTGCTCGTCACGCTAAACCGCTCCGGGTGCTGTACGCAGAACACAATCCGGCGGTAATCGATGTAACACGACAGTACCTCTCTGCAAACGCCGCCTATATTGATCTCGATGTTGTGACCACAGACTCCGAACTGCGCGCCAGGATCAACAACCAGGTGATGGAGCATTATGAGGTCATCCTTCTGGATTGTCATCTGCCGGAGTTTTCAGTACTGGAAATTCTCAGGGATCTGCGCATAACCCGGGGGCTCGATATTCCTGTTGTGTTATTGACTAGTCCAAACGATGAGCCGGTAGCTTTGCGCGCGGTCGAATTCGGAGTCACCAGCTACCTCATCAACAGCCTCGGCTATCTCTATCAATTAGCTCGGAAGCTCGAATTCGCAAAGACGCGAGCCGAGGAGATGCGTCGAGAAAGCGCATTGCGAGAAAGCGAAGAACGCTACCGCGCAATCTTCGAGCTCTCCGTCCTTGGTGTCGGCCAGGCAAATGCTGACGACGGTCGGATTCTCGATGTGAATGATGCCTTCTGCCGAATAGTCGGATACGAACGCGATGAATTGATAGGCAAGAACTTCCGCGACATCACGCATCCAGACGATCAGGAAGACAATTACAATCATTTCGAGCAACTGGTTCGCGGCGATATTAACCACATGTATCTTCAAAAAAGATACATTCGCAAAGATGGCACTCCGGTGTGGGTTGAAATAAAGGCATCCGCAGTTCGCAACACCGCTGGCCGTGCCCTGTACACTGTAGCAATCATCGAAGACATCACTGAACGTCGACGCTTCGAACATAAATTCCGAGGATTGCTGGAGTCGGCGCCCGAAGCAACTGTGATCATTGATCAAACAGGCAAAATAGGGTTGATCAACTCACAAACCGAGGTGGTTTTTGGTTACGACCGCAGCGAGCTCATCGGTAAACCCATCGAAGTGCTAATGCCTGCGAGGTTTCGGGAACGGCACGTCGCTCATCTCGCGAAGTACATTAAAGATCCTCGAATCAGACCAATGGGTTCCGGGCTTGAGTTACTAGGGCTTCGAAAAGACGGCAGAGAAATACCTGTAGAAATCAACCTCAGTCCTCTCGTTACCGAGGAGGGGACGTTAGTGATCGGAGTAATCAGAGACGTAACCGAACGCAAGCTCTTTGAGGACGCTCTCCGGCAGAGCGAGGCCAAGAATCGCGCGATGCTCATGGCACTGCCGGACTTGATGTTTCTGAACTCTACCGACGGGACTTATCTTGAGTATTACGCCCGAGATCAGAATGAATTGTATACACCACCTACGGAGTTCCTGGGTAAAAAAATAAGAGACATATTCCCTCAGGAGCTCGCCGTGAAGTTCGAGTGCGGACTCGCGCTCGCCGCAGGTTCCCGCGAACCAGTGGTCATGGAATACTCGATAAATCTGGAAGGCAGCGAGCTGTTTTTCGAGTGCCGGATGGTTTCTTGTGACGATGACAAGGTCCTCAGTATTGTTCGCAACATCACCGAACGCAAGCAGGCAGAAGATCGGCTCAGATCCTTTTTTGACCTTCCCCTCGCCGGCATGGCAATCACGTCTTCTGAAACAATATTCATCGAAGTTAACCAGACGCTGTGTGATATGTTCGGTTACTCGCACGATGAGCTGACGGGAAAGAGCTGGACTGAGGTTACTCATCCCGATGACATCGCCGAAAACGTGCGTTTATTGGACCAAACGCTTCTCGGCGAAACCGAAGGCTATTCAATGGAGAAACGGTTTATTCATCGTGATGGCCATATCATTTACACGGACATATCCGCTCAATGTTTGAGACATTCCGACCGCACCGTCGCCTATTTGGTTCTAATCGTTCAGGACATCACCGAAAGAAAGTTGGCGGAAGAGGCAAAGCAGAGGTCAGAGCAGCTATATGAATCGCTAGTTCATTCGATCGATAGCATCGTGTGGGAATGTGACCACCCTAACTTGCAATTCACGTTTGTAAGCAAACAGGCCGAACGCATCCTGGGACATAATGTTGAGACCCTGACAAGTGGACCGCATTTCTGGTCGCCTTATCTTTACCCGGAAGATCGAGAACATGTTCTCAATTCCTGCAGGAAGGCTGCCCAGGAGCGAGGTGATCACGAATTCGACTTCAGGATGTTTGCTGCCGATGGACACTTAGTCTGGCTGACCTGTATCGCAACCGCAGAAACGCTCGATGACGGGCATCTGGTGTTGCGAGGCCTCATGGTGGACATCACTGAACGCAAGCAGGAGGAGTCGCTTAAAGTTGGTCAGAGCCAGATCCTGGAAATGATCGCCGCGGCTGCTCCGCTTCCGGATATCTTGCGCGGGCTTGTCTTGCTGATAGAGGCGCAGGCTCCAGGGATGTTGTGTTCGATCCTGCTGCTGGACCTGGACGGTATACATATACGGCAGGGCGCAAGCCCAAGTCTGCCTGACGGATTCAGCGCTGCTGTCGATGGACAAGAGATCGGTCCGCGTGCTGGATCATGCGGGACGGCAATGTTTCGCGGCGAAAAGGTGGTGGTTAGGGACACAAACACCGACCCGTTGTGGGAGGATTACCGACCGCTTGCAACCGAATACGGATTGCGGGCCTGTTGGTCAACACCCATTCGATCGCCTCAGGGAAAAGTGCTGGGAACGTTCGCAATGTACTATCGGGAGCCTCGGCTACCCAGCCCGCGCGAAGAATACTTGCTGGATATAGCAACGCACATCGCCGGCATAGCCATTGAACGACAGCAGGCACGCGAGACTCTGCGAGAAAGCGAGGAACGCTTCAGGCAGCTCAATGAAAACATCGGCGCAGTGTTCTTCATGGGAGAAGGGTTCAAGGATGGGTTGCTTGATCGACTGGTGTATGTCAGTCCAGCTTATGAAACGATCTGGGGCCGGTCGCGTGACGAGCTATACCAAAATCCTCGGTCCTGGTTTCAAAGCGTCCATCCCGCAGATCAAAATCAACTAAAAGCTCAGATCGGCAAAATATCGAAAGCAGAATTCGACGAGGAGTATCGAATCATACGTCCGGATAACGCTGTTCGTTGGGTACACCACCGGGTGTTTCCCATCTACAACCAGCAGGGTGAAATTTATCGTATTGCCGGTATCGTAGAAGACATCAGTGAACGAAAGCGATCCGAAGAAAAACTGCAGGCCGTTCTCAGAGAAGTCGAACAGCTAAAGGAACAGCTGCGCGTCGAAAACGTCTATCTGCAGGAAGAGATAATGGTCGCCCATAACTTCGGTGAGATTATCGGGCGGAGCGAGCCACTGCAGAAGACCCTTCGGCAAGCCCAGCAGGTTGCGCCTCTGGATACTACGGTTCTTTTGCTCGGCGAAACAGGCACCGGGAAAGAGCTCCTGGCGCACGCAATTCATAGTCTAAATCCGCGAAAGCACCGTCCACTGGTGAAGGTCAATTGCGCTACGCTGCCCGCCCAGTTGATTGAAAGCGAATTGTTCGGGCACGAACGCGGCGCGTTCACGGGCGCGCTGGCCAGGCGAGTAGGACGGTTTGAAATTGCAAACGGCGGAACGATTTTTTTGGATGAAATTGGTGAGTTGCCACTCGATCTGCAGACGAAGCTGCTGAGGGTTTTACAGGAAGGTGAGTTCGAACGACTAGGCAGCAGCACCACCATTAAGGTTGATGTAAGGGTAATTGCCGCTACAAATCGGGATCTCGAAGAAGCCATTCGTAAGGGTACATTTCGATCAGATTTGTTCTACCGGCTTAATATTTTCCCGATTAAGGTTCCTCCTCTGCGGGAACGACGAGAAGACATACCGATGCTGGTAAGCCACTTCCTGACGCAACTCGGAATGAAGCTCGGGAAAAGTATCGACTCCATCCCGCAAGAGACGATGGAGGCTTTGCAGAACTATCATTGGCCAGGAAACATCCGCGAACTGCGAAATGTCATAGAACGCGCTTCGATCGTCTCGCAGGGGAATCAGTTGAGGCTGCTGGACCGTCTCGAATATCAGCCGCCAATTGAGACTCCATCACCTGTTCCGGTAGCTGTGGTACCGCAGACACCGGAGACGCTGGACGGGAGTCAGCGTCAGTTGATAGTTCGAACACTGGAGAAGACCTACTGGAGAGTGGAAGGTCCGGTTGGCGCAGCCGCGCTCCTTGGGGTTCACCCAAACACCTTGCGATCAAGAATGAAAAAACTTGGGATTGCGAAACCTAAGTTTAAGGAACAGGTGTAGCAGCCGTACGACGCGATAACGACGTAACAACAAGTAGTCGCGCGTTCATTCGTTTTGCAGCGCTTCCTAAGTCTTTGCCGCAGCAAAGTATAATATCGACCCGAACGAATAGATTCGTAACTGCGTCAGACTCCGCTATCGCGGAGGCGTGTTCACACGACACCAGTAATGCTCAATCTGGTTTGCGAGCTCCCGATAACTCCCAAAATCCATCGGCTTCTGAACATATGAGTTGGCACCGAGCTGATAGGCTTCGTGTATGTCCTGCGCGTCGCCCGAATTCGTAAGCATTATCACAGGAATCGTTTTGAAATCCTCGTGCGATTTCAGTCGCCGTAAGACTTCAAGGCCACCGACCTTCGGTAAATCCAGATCCAACAAAATAACGCTCGGAACAGGTTGGCCCTCTTCCCATTGTTGCATGAAGTCCAACACATCTTCACCATTTCGCGCGATCTGAAGTGGCTTGTACAGCTCACAGCGATCAAAAGCCCGCAACGCTATGTCGAGATCAATCGTATTGTCCTCAACCAAAAGAATCGAACCTACTGCTACACTGATTGTCTGCATTTATCCTCCTGCTGTTTCGGTTGGAGGGGGTGTATGAATGAAACAAAGTGACGGCATGACTCTGCGTTTCTGCCCAACCACGGCGGAGTTCTCGTCGTATTTTGATCTTATTTGACGCAACGGTGATTGCTAACTGCAGATCTTCCTCGTCCCCTGGAAGGCATTGGGTGGCCGTCGACCAACATTTGGACTGGGCGTACGGCAATAAGGTTGTCCGTTCTCGTGACGGCATAAGCCAATCATGAATTGCCGACCTCGGAGATCCGAGATCCAGGCTAACGCAGACGGCATTGGTAATGAAGCGTCCGGCAATTCTATCCCAGTGCCAACTGCGTCGATTACACTACTGCAACCGTAACCAGCAATCGGTTCGGTTCATTAGCCTAATGTCGCCCCCAGTTCATCTTTGGGGGCAGCAGTTCAGCATCGAGCATCGTGGCACCTTAGACGAGTCACACCGCAGAAGAATCGTCCTTAAGGCTTGGGTAACTAGCGAGCAGTTTTTTTTTAATATGGCAACAAACGCAATTGTCGCGCCAATACGAATTCCCCAGTTCTTGGTGTTTGTCAAAGAGAGGGCAGCGGCTGCACCCACCTCTCAACGCGAAATATCGTAATATCCACGATATTGCTGACGTCTATCCAAGAATCTATAGCACATCCAACCAACCCCGGGATTTACACGCTTTCGATCAACAATGCCAGTGCCTCGCCCCGAGTTGTTGCCAGTGTGTTTCAAGTCTCTAGCAAGCGGCTTACCGAAGTCAATGACGCCGCAAGATCCAATTCACAGTAGTCGTTTAAGGCTGGGCCCTACTTTGAGTGTCCTGAAACACTACGACATTTGGCGGTTTCCATAATCTACCGTAGAAGAGAAATCGTGATAGAGTTCACAAATTCCCTTTCGTCAAGGCCCCGAAACATTGGGTTAATTCGAGTAAGATCCCTCCGTTCCCGATGGTGCATTGATTGCCTGAAAACATTGACCAATCACGTCATACGTCTCTTGATTTTAGCCCTTGGTTCGATCGAGAGCGTGTTACTGATGTTGGATGTTCGGGTTATCTCGTGTGCCGAAGGTAACACTCGCTTCCGCGAGGGTGCCTCGTAAGTAGATTGGACGCAAGACTGTGCAGGAACTTAAGCCTCCAGATCGCAAACGCATTCTCTGTGTCGATGGTTATGAGGATAACCGAGTCTTGCTTGCCTACTTGTTGAGGGAGCGTGGTTACTGTTGTGTTGCTGTATCCAGCGTAACCGAGGCCCTTGCGGCCGCGCATTCAGAAGCTTTCGATCTATATATCCTTGACAACTGGTACAGTGACGGTACGGGAATCGAGCTGTCCAGACGGATCAGACGATTCGATAAATCTGGGCCGATCATCTTCTTCTCCGCCTGGCCGCTGGAAACGGCCCGCCAGGATGCGATCCGGGCAGGTGCGTCGGCTTACTTACTCAAACCGGCTCTGGATGAGGTTCTTCTTTTCATAAGAATTCTCCTCAGAAATCAGACGGTTTCCAAAGATTCAAGGTCAATGCCTGAAGTGACTCCCCCCGCAACATCTCACTCCGCTAATCCGATCCAATCGCCGGGCGGAACTCAGAACTTGTAGTCTTACAATCAATAGCCTTTCCACGAGATGACGCAGATTCTGTTAGTAGGAGGGTGTCGCGTTGTTAAGGGTGCCAAAATCTGTCAAACGTTCAGCAGGCGCAAAACTCTCCCTACAAAGAGACCTTTTGGGCTGCTCAAGAAACAATCCGGTTTGGAGCGGTGCTTGCCTACGCAGAGCACGACTCCTGGGAGTCCATTGGCTCGATCATTCGGCTGCATTCAGATAAAGCGCTAGAAAGAAGAGAACTGTTGGAGCGAAGGCTTTCCTTCCTTTTTGGAATACCTACCGGCGGCCGAGACGCAGTTGCCGAGTTTTGTTTTGTACCTTGCGAAAGCTCCATAGCCGGGTCAGGTTAGATTTATCTGCCGGTCCAGTCGGGCTTATGTAGACTGATTCCCAATCCCAAGGCACGGCAAGTCGGACATTTAGATCAGCTCCACAGTGGCGGGTACTACGTGTCTTACCATTCGGTCAACAAAAACAGCCGTCTGAATGTCAATGGCGGCAGCGGTATTCAGTCCTCGAATATCATATTCTTCGGTGGACCCATTCTGACCATCAACGACGAATGCCCTGAAGTCGAGGCAATGGCAATTCGCGAAGGCAAAATCATTGCACTCGGAGATCAAAGGAGTGTGCTCCAATATCACACCGCTCGAACCCGTCTGGTTGATTTGGAGGGATGTGCGCTGATGCCCGGGTTTGTTGACCCGCACGTCCACGTTGCCTGGTCTGCATTCTCAAACTACCGTTGGGTTAATGTAGCACCGCCAGTGGTAGGAAATCGCGAAGAATTAAAAAAGGTCTTGCGAGCGGCGGCCTCGAGGAAGCGTGAGTCCGAATGGGTAATCGCGTGCGGTTACGATTCCTCGGCTCATTCACAACAAACGCCGTTGAACGCATTGGAGTTGGATGCAATCTCGAACCGGCATCCAATCTTCGTGTTGGATCAATCGTGGGATGTAGCATATGTGAATCACAAAGCGCTTGAGATCGCCGGACGCAATGAGAACCGTGCTGGCGCCACTTCGCCAAGCTTCGTAAGGGATGCAAGTGGAAATCTGACCGGTGAGATAAGAGGGGCGACCGCATTTGCGTCGCTGGCTAGAAGTTTTCCGGTCGTCACCGTTGAGCAGAAACTTCGCGACTGTAAAGGAATGCTTGTGAGCTGGGCGCAACAGGGATGTACCACGATATATGATGCTGCGGTTGGATCGCTCTGGGGTCAGGAAGAGATTAGATTGTTTTTAGAGATGGCGAGCGATCCTGACACACCGGTACGCATTCGCGCGGCTGTAATTCCGACCGACGGCTTGCCCTATACAGCTGGGCTTAAGTCAATGCAGGGGAATGATCGTCTGTACTTCGCCGGAATCAAATTCTGGTCCGATGGAATAGCGCCCGGCGTTGTAGGCGCTTTTGATCAGCCCTTCATGTCAAGTATTGAAAACTACCGGTTGCACTATAAAGACCCTGAGCTTCTTGACCTGATGCAATCGTGGCATGATGCAGGTTGGCAGTTGCTCGTACACGCCAGCAGCCCCAACGCGATCGACCAGTCACTGAGAGTTTACGAGTCTCTTTTCGCCAGAACCGCCCGGCCCAACCACCGGCACAGGATTGAGCACTGTACAATGATCGATGAATCACAGTTACAGCTGGCGAAACGTATGGGCATCTGTATCAGCCATCTAATCGGACACGTTTACTGGGGAAACTTTGTGAAAGAGTGTTTTCCGGCCAAAAACCCGATCGTTCCGCTTGCGTCAGATTTCGAGGCTGGAATTTGCGTTTCAGTGCATAGCGATTCGCCGGCAACTCCGGTTGAGCCGCTCCGTTATTTGCAAACCGCAGTGACCCGTAACATCCGCGAGACTGAGGACGTTTTGACGCCAGCAGAATGTATTTCTATTCAGCAGGCACTAAAGACAGTGACAATCTATCCCGCGTATCAGTGCTTTCTTGAAGATAAAGTTGGCAGCCTTGAAGTTGGCAAGCTCGCGGATCTAGTCGTGCTTGATCGCAACCCTTGCAAGGTGGACCCGGAACAAATTGCCGAGATTAAGGTACTCGAGACTTACCTCGAGGGTTCGCCGCTGTCTTCCACCGGTCTTCACTTGTAATTCAAAGGAAACTTTACTTATTCTTAACGCTCCTGTGCTTGCATCTCCTCAACTCCTGGTAAAAGGTGAGGCAGTAACATGAGCTTGAGATCGGTATATCGTGTCCTGACTTTCAGTAGTGTGGCCGTGATTTGTTGGATGCTATTTGAGCAGCCTGGATCGGCGCATGCGATCCTTTTGGAGGCTACGCCCGCCGCTAATTCAAGGGTCGCCGGACCCGAGATTGCGATACGACTGCGATTCAACTCCCGTATTGACGCTCAACGTTCTCGACTCACTTTGGTCCTTCCGGACGGAAGCAATCGCAAGCTCGAGCTTCTTCCCCAACCATCACCAGACGTTCTCAACTCTCAGGTTACCGGTTTGGCCGACGGTAATTACCGCCTGCAATGGCAGGTTCTGGCTACTGATGGACATATAACCCGCGGCGAGTTTTCATTCGAAGTACGTAAGAATTGACCATGGCGCAGCTGCTCGATGCCTTCGGATATCTTTCAGTCCTGCTTCGTGGATTATCCCTCGCATTTCAATCTCTGGTGATCGGGGGCATAGTCTTCCAGCTTCTCGTGATTCAGCGTCTTTCGTTTGGGTCAGAGTTAGAGCGGTGTCGATCCTCCTGTCGGAAGGGCGTTGCGTGGTCGGCTATCGCGCTCGGCGTCGCTCAATTGATAGCTATAGGTGTGAATTCCAGCGTCCTCGCAGCAACAACCGATATGACTGTGAGCGAGATCGCAGGCGCCGATTTCTTCATGGCAGGAACGGGCCTAGCGGTATCTGCGTCGATTGTATCAGTCTTGAGCTGGACCGGTCCGAATCGTGCGTCCTCGCTACTGCCGGTACTCTGTCTTTTCATACTTGTGGCGTCGGTAAGTATGAGTCACGCCGCCGCGCGTCTCGATCATCGGCTGGGCCTCGCGTCTCTCACAGCGTTGCACCAGCTTGCGACGGCAATCTGGATAGGAGGCCTACCCTATCTCCTCATAAGCCTGCGCCGCGTGGAGAGTGAGCCAATCGCTCGCTCCCTGTGCCGGCGGTTTTCGAGGCTGGCTCTCACAAGCGTCGTAGCACTCGGATTTGCAGGCTTGCTACTTTCTATATTTTATATCGATACGATTCAGGCGATTTACGGTACAGCCTATGGCGTGATGGTCATGTCGAAGGTAGTTCTGTTCGGATTGCTCTTGCCGCTCGGAGGATTGAACTTTTTTATAGTCCGACAAGCGCAATCAAATCAACGGTGGCTATCATCAAGACTACGGCGATTTGCCGAAGCGGAGATTGGGATTGGGTTCACGGTAGTTCTGGCTGCGGCATCATTGACATCGCAACCTCCGGCCGTCGATATGTCCTATGCGCGTGTGACCGGCGCGGAGATTGTCGAGCGTTTTACACCTACGTGGCCACGGTTAAGCAGCCCGGACTCTGATCAGCTTTCTGAACCTGCGTTACAAACTCGGCTGCGGGCTCGGCAGCAGGCTGAGGCGGCAGGATTGCCGGTACCGCCATCCTATTTACCTGGCTCGGCACCAATTCATCCGAACACACCCGCAGATCTGGCGTGGTCTGAATACAATCATCACTGGGCAGGACTGATTGTCGGGCTAATGGGGTTGCTGGCGCTGATCGCGCGCAGCGGGCGCCTGTCATGGAGTCGCAATTGGCCGCTGCTGTTTTGGGCGCTCGCAGTGTTTCTATTCCTTCGTGCCGACCCCGAAAGCTGGCCGCTCGGGTTTAATGGATTCTGGGAGAGTTTTACGGATTCGGAGGTGCTCCAGCATAGAGTCTTCATCTGTTTGATAATCGCGTTCGGATTGTCCGAATGGCGAGTTCAAACCGGCAAGCCATCTCTCAAATACAGCTCATACGTGTTTCCGCTTGTGTGTGCCATGGGCGGAGCGTTATTGCTTACGCATTCACATGCTCTGGGCAATGTTAAGGAAGAGTTGTTAGCTGAGCTGAGTCATGTGCCGCTTGCAGTGTTGGGCGTGATGGCGGGCTGGTCAAGATGGCTCGAGATACGGCTACCAGAGGAAGATCGGCGCATCCCTTCGATGATTTGGCCGGCGTGTTTTGTCGTGATCGGTGCAGTACTTTTGAATTATCGGGAAAGCTGATGACGCTACCCCTGGTGACTTAAGTTGTTAGATTGAGGCTGCCGCACCGTGAGCTTTCCGTCTAAGGAGTAACTCGATGGAAGGGGGCAGGAAGTTTTGGCCTCGCTAGGGCTCGACGAACCAGTTGAGTCACGATTGCATGAACTCATTACAAGTTTGAGCGCGGGCGGCTCAGCGCAGGATATAGAACCTGAGTTGACATCCCTCGCCAAGCTAATCGATGAATACAACCGCAAAGACCAACTGCTTGAAAACTTACTCGACCACGTCACAACAACAGCCGGGCAGCAACAAATACGCGATGCGCTCAAACCTCTGGAACGAAAACGAGTCGAGCCGGAAGGCTTACACTCGAACGCGCGGGATCCGCTGCAACGCGCGATTCAATCGCTCCTCAAAGCAAAAAAACAAATCTACGAACTACGTAATGGAGCTGAATACTCGCTTGAACTGTGTGGTTACTGTAAAGGCTTCGCGCATAGAAACCTCCTTATGTGTCCAGCCTGCGCAGGCCAGCGGTTCGTAGTCGTACATCAACCGGCAATCGTGTGTCCGCGATGCAAAGGAAACGGTGAGGCGGACGCAGACGACCGAGCTGCATTCGACAGAGAATTGTGCATGGTCTCGAGGCAAGGGTTGGGCGTTTACTCGCCGGGTTAGAATATCAACACAATCCTAGGCCACTATTTGTTTACCTATTTCTGCCGACTACGTGACGAGCCCTCTTGTCGATTTCTCCTACCATCTTTTAATTTGGGTTCGTACGTTCAGCCCTTGCTCTGCATCATTTACCGTCACAGAAGCGAACCACCATATTTAGAGGATTCCATATTTTCTCGTGGAACTCGATCTCGGCGCGGTTGTCTTTCCAGAATTTGGTACGTAAGATTCCTTTAGCCTTTGCTCATAGGCTACATCAGGCAAAACACTGATCAATATTTGGCGCGGCGATTGCCCACTGCGCACTGAGGTGAGGCCCTTGCCGCGTCGAGAAGGAGACATCCAGCGAGACCTGGAGCATACGATGAATAAACTTGTGGGATTCGGACGCTGCATTGGGTTCATTGCTTCGAGCGGTATCGATAACTCTCAAAGTATTTCTAAAAACTCTCCGAAGAACTTCCTTCTGTGGAAGCTTGTGCTAGCGCTTATCTTCCTTACATTGGCGACAGCTTGCAGCGGGAAAGCGGTGAGTAACGAGCAAACCAACTCTGAGCCGTCAAAATCAGTTCAACCGACTGCGTCGGCAACCCCTGACCCATCGGAGAACCCGGTGCCCCTCGCAGATGTCGGCACGAGTGAACTCCAAAAACTCAACAAGCCCGCAACAGGGGATCTGGCCGAAATCACAGAACGCCGATTCGTGCGCGCACTGGTCGCTTATAACCGAACCACATACTTTATCGACGGGAAGGAACAAAAAGGAATTGCTTACGATTCCCTGGTTGAACTCGAGAAGTGGCTCCACACCGAGTCAACGGACCGCAATCGAGGTTTAAAAGTTGCGATAATCCCGACAGCTCGGGATCGCTTGCTTCCCGCTTTGGCCGAGGGTTTGGGTGACATCGCCATCGGCAATCTGACCGTAACTCAGGAAAGGGAAAAAATCGTCGACTTTACAGACCCCGTAATGGATAACGCACAGGAGTTGGTGGTTACCGGACCTTCCGCGCCATCGCTTTCAACCCTGGACGATCTCTCCGGACAGGAAGTTTACGTCCGACAGTCAAGCAGTTATCGGAGAAGCCTCGATAAGTTGAATGAGACCCTTCACAGTGCGTCAAAAGCGCCGGTGAAGATAAAGCTTGTCGATGAGGCGCTCGAAGATGATGACATCCTTCAGATGGTCGATGCCGGTGTATTTGGAATCGCTGTAGTTGACAAGCACACTATAGATTTTTGGAGCCAGGTTTACGATCGCGTTAAGGCTCGTGAAGATCTTGTACTACGCAGCGGTGGGCGCATCGCGTGGGCGGTGCGAAAGAACTGTCCCGATCTGAAGGCAATTCTTAATCAGTTTATTAGCACTCATCGAACGGGAACCACCTTTGGCAACATAATGTTTAAGAGGTATCTGGGCAGCGCCGAACGGCTCAAGAATCCGCGCGACCAGGAACAGATGGACCGCTTCCGCGTTCTGGTAACGCTCTTCCGCAAGTATAGCGATGAGTATAGCCTCCCCTGGCTCCTCGTTGCTGCGCAGGGTTACCAGGAATCGCAACTGGATCAGCAAAAGCGAAGCCCGGCCGGGGCGGTCGGGGTCATGCAAATAAAACCAGAAGTCGCTGCCGACGTCGGTATTAATGATATCAGTCAAGCTGAGACCAATATTCATGCGGGCATCAAGTATCTTCGCTTTATCCTCGACCGCTATTTCAAAGATGCGCCTATGGATAGAGTGAACAAAGGTCTTTTTGCTTTCGCATCATACAACGCAGGACCGGCGCGGGTAGCTGGATTAAGGAAGAAGGCAGAGGAACTCGGTCTGAACCCGAATGTGTGGTTCAACAATGTCGAGATCGTAGCCGCTCGTGAAATCGGGCGTGAGACCGTCGATTACGTGAGCAATATCTTTAAGTACTACACGACGTATCTCGCGATTTCTGAACAGAATCAACAACGCGAAAAGGCGGCAAAGAAAAAGGCCGGTTCGTGATGCAGCGTAGATTGTCGAGTCTGCACATGATGGTTCGCCGATTGCAAGAACGGTTCGCGCGAATTTGTTTTCTACGACTTTCAATAGACTAGGCAGCGGGACTAAGTCGCACCGCCAAGAATGCTCAGGGAGGTCTGCGAGCTACTAGACTCTCTCACCCGGGAGTTTCCACTCCTCCTCAGCCTCGAAGACCTCCACTGGGCAGATTTTTCTTCCTTAGGGTAGATTTCGGCACTCGCCAGAAGGCATAGAACCAGCTCAATTAATAACCCTGCTCTCCCACCAACCGGTTAGCACTATAGTGTCCAATTATCAGGTGAGACACCTCAAGCTTGAATGTAGAGTCGCCGAATACACGCGAAACTCCTGCCAGCATTGCTTTCATTGCCAGGCACTAGCACGGAATTTGCTGCGAGAGAGCGCGTGCATTACCTCGCATCTTGGTAGTGCCAACGAGTCTGGCTGAGAAGTGACAGATGGCCTCGCTCAGGTCGAATGTCGGAACTCTGATGTGGAGGAAGGACGGTGTAAGAAGACTCACGACTGGTAGAGTAAAAAAGTCAGATCAAATAGGAAAACGGAGCTCGACAATACTAAGAGAGTATAGTCGAGTATCCCATCGGAAGTCGCACTAATCAGTTACGCTCAGCGCAGGCATTTCTTGCCTCCCACCTTTGCGATATAGCGGCACTGTGATGCTGTCGACCATCGTAGGTTCTAAGCACGATTCACTTGTGTCCCGATCACGTTCAGAGTCGTGTATGCGAATCCTTTTTGCGAACCATTGAGAACAGAAAAAATGAAATATCATCGAGTTTTGATGACGCTGGTCATCCTGGTGGCTGTATGTTTCTCGCCTAGATCGCTATTCTGCCAGTCAGTGGAAAGGAATAGTGGAGTTCCGCTCGTGCAGTCTCCGAGCGAGCGCACGGCAACAGATCCTCCAGCGCAAACAATCCGCACTGAAAACAACTTCACCCTGGCGTATTTCGAAACAGACAAAAGCTCGATCACCCCGGCTGTAACAATGCTGCTAGCATCAATCCCGGATACATGCTCCGCAGACGTCCCGATTGATATTCGGACGAGCGAAATCATTCGAACTCGACCATTCGCGTCGAAAACGTATCCTCAAAGGCACCGTGTTCCCTTCTGGCTGGGCGATGCTATTAAACCTGACCCCGAACTAAAACGGGGCATTCAATGGACGGATACTCTTCTGCAATCGCTCACGTTTACTACCGTCATGAATGCGTTCCGACTCGCAACCGAGCCCAGCACGCGCAAAGATTTGCATGGCCCCTTCTGGAAAGACTACTTCAACTCTGTGAAGAGCGTTCGCGGCTGGAGAGATGGTGATGAATTCCTGGTTAACTATATCGGGCATCCGCTTGAAGGAGCGGTGAGCGGCAATATATTAATCCAGAATGACATGTCTGCCAATCAGCTCTCATTCGGACGTAGCAGGCAATATTGGATGAGCCGCTTGAAAGCGTTCGGGTGGGCAGCGGCGATAAGCACGCAATTTGAGCTTGGACCTTTTGGCGAAGCATCGATCGGAAACGTTGGACTTACGCCGAGCGAAAAGTCTCGCCATCCGGCTGCTTACGTAGATCTGGTGGTGACGCCTGTGTTGGGAATCGGTTGGCTAATCGGCGAAGACATGCTAGATAGATTTCTAATAAAAAAGATTGAGGCTCGAACAACAAATCGATTTGTCAGGCTGATGTTCAGGAGCTGGCTGACCCCCGGCAAAAGCTTTGCCAACATGATGCGGGGACAATGGTGGTGGCATCGCGACGATCGCCCACTTAAAGAAGGCGGCCGCAGCCCTCAGATATGAAAAAACAGATGATCAAACCAATTCCGTTCGGTGAGAGACCGGGTCCAGAACCCTACAACGCTTCGGAGTTGGTTACCATCGAGGACTCAAGATTTCTTTTCTGCGATAACAATATTGGAAATGCACTGTTCGAGCTTCGATTAACTTCGGACGCTCGTATGGCCTGCCCACTCATCCGCCATCAGATCGAAGGAATCGACGGCTCGCTTGACGATCTCGAGGGCCTTGCAATTTGTGAAAGTGGTAATCAGCAGTTCATATTTGCCCTGCCCTCGCAGAGCTTAAAGAAGCGAAAAAAATGGCAACATCGCAAGCGGAGCAAACGGGGAAAGGTGTTTCCACCGAGAAACGGGTTCTTGCGGATAGCTGCGGATAATAGCAACCGCTTTGTAGCCGAGATTATTCCCGACTTTCGCGGGTGGTTGATTGAGAACGCACCGGAACTTGGCAAGGCGTCGAGATACCTCCCCGATGATGGCGGACTTAACCTGGAGGCATTGGGCTGGGATCCAATCGATCAAACTCTTCAGCTGGGTCTGCGCACCCCGGTTCTCAAACGTAAGCCAGTAATACTGCGCGTGCGGCTTAAGCAGATAGATGGTCCGTGGGATGTAAGTAATTTTGAGTTGCGGCCGGCCGTCGCACTTCAAATCGACTGCAATGGCGAACAGGGCATACGATCGATAGAGTACGACTCGTCGCGTAATGCTTCGCTCGTTGTCGTTGGAAATTCCACCAGCTCATCCAAGGCGCCCTTTAGACTCTACGTGTGGGACGGAAATGATCGCGGCGAGGTCACGCGGATCTCCAACATTAAGTTCCACAAGAAAATGAGGGTCGAAGGCATTACCCGCGGAACGATCTGCGGCAGGGGCGCATTGGTCTTCGTAGATGACCGCGGCGGATATCAGATTCTCTGGGATGATCCGTTCATAACTTGATTCCAACCATAATTTCATTTCTCCGGTACCCAACGCCGCATCTTTGCTTTAAGATTGCAATCTGAAACGAGCATTTCGCCTCCAAATGAGCGACAATTCGTCCTTCGGGGGCCGGGATGAGCAGACCGACAGGATAAGGGTGACTAATTCGTGCGGAGGACATATGAGACATCGAGTTAGAAACAAGATTTGTTTGTCCGTTTTCGCCATCATCATATTGGGTCAGTTCAGCTGCTCTTCTAATCCACCGGCTTCGTCCAATTCATCGAATCCGGCTGGCAAGCAAAGTTCTGAAACGGCGCGTGACAATGCCAACTCACCTCCAAATGCGAACACTTCCGAACAAGGCGCGCCATCATCGCCCGCCGGCGGAAGTACGCCTCCGGCAGCTGACGCATCTTCGCCGCCTGGCCCGCCTTCCGGTACTGACGTACCCGCGGCGGCCGGTTCGTCCACGGCACCTGTACAGTCTGGGGTTCCGCAACCCGCCGGGACACCTGAGCCACCTCCCCCGCCACCGCCGAGAACCTTCACGTTGGCGTCAGGGAGATCGATTCCGGTTTTTAGTACGTCGACACTATCCACAAAATCGAACAAGACCGGAGAAACATTCAACTGTACGCTCGGTACAGCAATAGTTGACGGCGACTGGGTCATTGCCAAAAAGGGCGCGACAGTCGGAGGAGTAATCGTTAACTCCGATCCGGGGGGTCGAGTCAAAGGCGTGGCTTCGATGACCGTAAAGCTGAACCGTTTGACATTGACCGACGGCCGCACGGTCTCGATCTCGACGAGCGCTTACGTAGCGAAGGCGAGGACGACAAAGAAAAAGGACGCCAAGAAGATTGGTATTGGTGCCGGTGCGGGTGCGGTTATTGGGGCGATTGCCGGCGGTGGAAAAGGCGCAGCGATTGGAGCTGGTGTAGGTGGTGGCGCCGGAACCGCAGTGGTGCTCTCGACCCGTGGCGACCCGGCGGTGATCCCGGCTGAATCGAGGCTCAGCTTTCGACTGGCATCGCCGGTGAAGATAACTGAGCGTTGAACTAACTTTCAAGTAACGTTCAACGTTCAAAGTTCCGCGATCATCGTTCTGTAATCTGCATAAGAGAAGCAGTCAGGTTTAGGTGTATTTCAACAGTACGAATCCGCAGATTAGGCAGATTGACGTCAGAACGAGGAACGCTCAATGTTGAATATAAAACCCTGCAGGGGGTTTTCCACGAAATTCCGAGGTTTCCGCACCAGCTTCGTGATTATTGGTTTATTTTCAATGGATTCTCGGTCGTGTTTTTTCAATTAAAGGTTAACAAGGCAACGAGTTACCACACTTATCCCTCCTGGAGTTCTTTGGCGTGAGTATTGCGGTTAGTTACCGCGGGTAGTTGCTCACAGCAATCGCGATTCTAAGTCGCTAAATAATAGGAATGCAGTTCCGCCAATGGTCTCCTTTTGCTGGGCAACCACCCACTGACTATTAAGGATAGTAACCGTCATTACAGACGGCCCAATAACTTCGGTTGCCGGTGGAATGAGCGTCTGCAAGGGATCCAGCTTCGGTCGAGCCACTGCGTCCTTGCAATTAGAGGCGGATTCCTTCAGACGCTCTTTGCGCCGGCTTTTGTAATGCTTCCTGAGCCACACAGCTCACAATTGCGAACGAGATCGAATTAAGCGATTCGTTTGCTCCCGGACTCGTGATGGTCGTCCAGGACTTCATTCTCGCACTCATTATCCTGGCTTACCTGGCTTTCGCGCTGGCTTTGATACTTCGCGTGGGTTCAACAGCGTCAGTCATTTGGAAAAAGCACAAGCGGCCGGATCGTCACCAATCTGGAGCAAAAATTCTTTACTTTCCGACCGCAACATCCAGGCAAGACCCGTCAAACTCCGAGGATGACCGGAGAGGGAAGGTTTTGCGCAAGAAAGCGGAGACGATATGACACTTGCGAAGAGATCCGGAGCAGAGTTCCTGGGCACCTTCTGGTTGGTCTTTGGAGGTTGCGGCAGCGCCGTGCTTGCTGCGGCCTTCCCGGGGGTAGGGATTGGTCTCCTTGGTGTCTCGCTGGCTTTTGGACTGACAGTGCTGACGATGGCCTACACAGTCGGCCACGTGTCGGGAGGGCATTTCAATCCGGCAGTCACTGTTGGCCTCTTTACAGCGGGACGCATCCCTGCCTCCGATCTTCTCCCCTACATCTTGTCGCAAGTTGCCGGAGGCATCGCTGGCGCTGGTGTCCTCTACGTGATAGCCAGCGGCAAGGCCGGCTTCACGTTAACAGGCGGCTTCGCATCGAACGGCTATGCAGAGCACTCCCCAGGAGGCTACTCATTGGCCGCTTGTCTGGTCGCCGAATTGGTTCTCACTTTCATGTTCTTAATGGTTATCCTGGGATCAACCGACAAACGAGCACCGCAAGGCTTCGCACCGATTGCCATCGGGCTCGCGCTGACGTTGATCCACTTGATCAGTATTCCGGTAACCAACACGTCTGTGAACCCGGCTCGCAGCACCGGTCCCGCATTGTTCGTACGCGGCTGGGCGCTTTCGCAGTTGTGGCTTTTCTGGGTCGCACCCATTGCGGGCGCCGCCCTCGCCGGAGTCGTTCATTCTTTGTTCGCCAGCGAACAAAAAGAAGAAGTCCTGTCGGACTCTGTTCCCGGAAAAGCGGTCGCGTAGTCGTAAGAGCTCCACAAAAGTCCTGCCACACGCTGCGCACACCGAATCGTTGATTGGCTGAGTGGGAAGGAAAGGCCATCCCATGAACTACACGGCCCTACTGTACCGCGCTCTAAGAACTTTCTTGGCGTTATCGTTCATTGCTGGACTTGTAACGGTGGCATCGGCCCAATCACCCAAGAGCGAAGCTGCAGCCGATATCGCAGCTCTTCTCAAAAAGCATGACGCAGCAATGAATCAGCACGACCTTAATGGTGTAATCCAGCTCTACGCAAAAGGACCAAGCACCGTTCTTCTTGGAACGGGTCCTGGTGAGAAATTCCAGGGCCTCGAAGAGATCGGAACAGCGTACTCGGAAATCTTCAAAGACTTCGACAAGGGCTCGCTCTCCGCAAATTGTTATTGGAAGGATGGCGGAGTCGTAGGGACCGCAGCGTGGGGCGCAGCAATGTGCAAGGTCAGCGATTCGTTGGGAAATAAGAAACGTGAATACGAGCTGAATGTATCAGCTGTTTTGGAGAAGCAAAGCGGCCGCTGGCTTTTCAGGCTTCTGCATTTCTCGAATCTCACCGGCGGCGGGTCTTCAACTCAATAGTGGCGGCATCGGGGACGGAGCGCCTCCCATCATGGCTCGATCGATCTTCGAAGAAGGAGGTTAGTCTTGGAAGACCACGATAAGAATCCAATAAACAGCAAAGACGCTGCTGAGCTCGACGATGTCGAGCTGCTGGCCCGGCGAGATTTCTTACACAGCCTGATGAAGTGGTCGAGCATTGTGATTGGATCGGTCGTGTTCGGAACAGCTTCCGGTCCTATCGAAGCGCAAGCAGGTTGGGTCAACCGCCGAGGGAGCTGGGTGAACGGAGCGGGAGCCGGCGGCTGGGTCAACCGTGGCGCAAGTTGGGTCAACGGCGGCGGCTCATGGGCTAACAGCGGCACAAATTGGATTAATCGCGGCGGCAGCTGGATCAACGGTGGCGGCGGTTGGGTGAATCGCGGCGGAGGAGGCTGGATAAACAGCCGCGGCGGCGGTGGTGCGTGGGTAAACCGTCGTGGCTGAATCAAATCTTTGAATTGAGTGACCAATCGAATTTAGCCCCAGTTACGTTCTGGTTCCGAACCAGAACAGAAGGTGTTTTTGCAGGAGACCCTTCCGGAAATTGATCAAGGGTAAGAAGTCATGACCGAGGTTGTTTACAACATTCCAATCAGTCTGTTCTCGGGATATCGAGGAAAGAACGTAATCGTTCGTTCCTACGACCCGGTGGAAATGGTAATGGGTCTTTCGGATTACGATCTGGATCATCTGGTTGCAGTGCAACTCCTCTCGATGACCGGCAACGTTGACGTTCTGACCAATTGGGGCAATGGAATCCCAATCGATCTTCTCATGCTGCATCCGCAGACGGAGTTTCCATTTTTGTACCGTTACGCGAAGCTTCTCGATCGCCATCCGCTTCGCGTCTGCATTCCTGTGGTTAGCGGATTCAGCAAGGCGGTCAAGGTGGCAACATCGCTAAAACTTTTCGTTAAACTTGAAATTGGACAGCCCGATCCATCGCTGATCGACGAGATACACCGAGTACTAAACTTCTACATCCACAATCCCATGGTGGCGCTACCGATTGAGTATTTTCACAGCACCTTTTTGGCGATGTATCACTCGGAGCAAAGCTCTCTTTGGGACGTACAAGAAGAAAACCCTGTCAACATACGGTATGTAACCGAAGACGGCCGCGAGACAATTGCCCGAAGGCTTGGAACCGATCGAGCCGAAGGCAATTTCGACACGTTCGTAGCTGACTGGCAGAGCTCGATGATAGCTGAAAAGACCGAATGCTACGATTGTCGATACTTCAGGCACTGCGGCAGCTATTTCAAATGGCCGAGGAAGACTTACCGATGTGAAGGCGTGAAGTCCCTCTTTGGTACATTGGAAGAGGCCGCGCAGGAAATGCAGGGGGAGATCACAGTCCTTACGCAAGCACAGAAAGGGGTCGCTTGATGTTTGGCAGGCACTTCTCTGTCATCTTACTGCCAACCAATAAGTGCAACGTCGCTTGTGATTACTGTTTTGAGGACAAGACCGACGACTTCATGTCGATCGAAATGTTGGATGAGATCATTGAAAAACTTCTCGATCACATGGACCGCAAAGACGTAGCCGCCCTGACCATCTACTGGCAGGGCGGCGAAGTGATGATGCTTCCTCCGGCATGGTTTGAACGAGCTAATGATCTCATTGCGCGGAAGGCCGCCTCGCGTAGTCGCATCGTCGAACACAGCCTGCAGTCGAACATGATCGGCTATAGCGGTAAATGGAATCGCCTCATCCGCGAGATGTTTGGAAACAGCGTCGGCACGTCGATGGATTTTCCAAACCTGTATCGAAGAGCGAGAAATCGTTCGCCGGCAGAGTACACCAACATCTGGAACCGCAACGTTCGCGAAGCGCGCGACTCCGGGATTCAAATTGGTGTAATTGCGATTCCGAACAACGAAACACTTCGGCTGGGTGCCGAGCGCTTCTATTCATATTTTGTCGATGAGCTTCATATCACAGATTTCCAGGTGAATACTTCTTTTTCGGGAGGCGAAGCCTGCGACGCAAAACTACAAAGCATTCTGGATCTGCACGGTTTGAGCAAGTTCGTGGTCGATCTTGCTCACATTTGGGCCGAGCGAGGCTTCAGGGGGGGAGTCAAGCTCGGCCCATTTGATCAACTGCTGAATCACTTCATCGGCGATATTGCGTCTCTGCCCTGTATCTGGCAGCAGAATTGTGCGGACGAATTCGTCAGCATTGATGCACGGGGGTATGTCGCTCAGTGCGATTGCTGGGTCACGAGTTACCCCGATTACTGGTTTGGAAATATCTTCGCCGAATCCAGCTTCACCGACTTGCTCGAGAAGAGTCCAGCCCGTCGGAAATTTCAGATGAGACCGGAAAAACTGATGACCGAGGAAAGCTGTTCGGATTGTGACTACTTGTCCGTGTGTCACGGTGGGTGTCCAGTCCGCACCTACTCGATCACCGGCGACTTTTTCCGTAAAGACCCCTATTGCCAGGTCTACAAGGCTCTCTTCTCAACGATGGAGCAAATCGCGGCGCGTGTGGCGGCCGAGCGAGCAAGTCATACGCTGCCGGTTATGCGCGTCGCTTAACTGTGAGCCTGGAGGTAAGGCCGTGGCTTAGCCGGGTGTTGCACGCATCCGCAGCCGTTGCTCACCGAGTGCGATTGATCTGTCGTCAGATCGCACTCACATGGCGGCGAGCGAACGCTCCGGGCCTGGATACGAACCGCGGCTTCGTTATTCAGCCCTGGTCTTGACATCTACACGTTGTTTGCATAATTGCGGGAGTCCAACCCGAGCGCCGCGGACCGGACAGCCGGGCGTTCAGGATTTTTCGATAGCGATCATTGTGATAGGAGTCATAGCCGCGGTGATATCAACACTACAACACTGGCACCGCGTGAAGGCAATTAGACAACGGTTCGCGTATGACCTGCCTCACTCGCTGACCCTAATGCTTGCGGGATTGATCTCAGGATTCGGCATCATAACTTTTTTCGTCGTGTTATTCCGGCAATAGTTCTCTATCGAATTTAGCGTGGCAGATAGTATGCCGACGAACGAGGTGTCGATTCTCCCGATCGCCGCCCCAAGATCCTTCAAGACCATCTTCAGGGGAATGCCGTGATAATCGAGCCGAGGTAAAATGACACATCAGCGCTGTTACTGCTGATCGCGCTTGTTGCGATCTTAAGCTCGCTGAGCTGGAATCGGCCCATTTAGTTGAGGTTCTCAACAAAATTGGAGTGAAGGAAGATCGGCTAAACAGACCCCTGGTGGAATACGCCGATCATCGGATGACAATCATGCTGCTCAACACACTGGGAAAAGGGTAAACAGCTTCATACGAAGTTCAGGATGGCAGGACTTAAAGCAAAAATGAATTGAAATCAAAATCGGTCTGCTGCCGGAGGTTGCTCTGCGGTTCGGGTGACGACGGTTCAGAAATCTCCCAACAATAACGCAACCGGAGGTGTTGAATGGAATTGAAGATCATCGCGCTCAACTTTTTCTACGCAGTCCTCGGGGTGGTGCTCATGTTCATCTCGTATCGAGTGTTCGACTGGCTTACCCCGGAGGTCCACTTTCCCGACGAGCTGAAGAAGGGCAATGTCGCGGTCTCGATCTTCATAGCCGCCATTTTCGTATCAATCGCCCTGATCATCGGAGGAGCTCTGAAATGAAAAAGATGTTTCTCAAATCGTCGCTGCTGTTGATTGCATTCTTCGCAATCAACAGCGCCTCAACTGCTTTTGGCGAGGTTGTGACCGACCGCTATGATGATACCTTTAGAAAATATGCGCAGCGGTTCTTCGGTCCCGGATACGACTGGCGCATCTTCAAAGCGCAAGCAATGGCCGAAAGCAATATCAATATGAATGCCAAGAGCTTTGTCGGCGCGCGGGGGATTATGCAGCTTATGCCATCCACATTCAAAGAGGTTCGCTCCAAGAATCCGGACATCCTGTCCATCGATAAACCGGAATGGAACATCGCTGCAGGGATCTACTACGACCGACAACTGTGGAAGCAATGGACCGACCAACAGGGAGTACAGGGTTCCGCCTCGTTCATGATGGGCAGTTACAACGCTGGACGTGGAACTTTGCTTCGAGCTCAGGACGTCGCTCGTCTCAAGATTTTGGATCCCGCTCTCTGGTTAAGCATCCAGACAGTTGCGCCTGACGTACCCAGGTGGCGGCATGAGGAGACGCTGGCTTACGTCGACAGGATTGAAGCCAACCTGGCGCGCATGGATCCGGAAGGGCGAGTCGTGAAGTGACGCGCGAGATTTACCACTCGAGTCTTAGCGTTCTTTCCGGCCTTTGCGACTATTTGGGCGAAACACTAATCGAAGCCAGAGGTATCCTCCAGACAGGAGTCAGTTAAAGGAGAGGCCAATGAAACCTTATAAAGTTCGTTCGCACAGCCGAGCCGCCGTCGTTCTTACGATGGCCACATTCACTATCTGGATTCTTACCCTCGCTTTCCCGGCAAACGCGCAGAAAAAAGAAAAGGAACGACTCCAGAATTGCGCGAAAGTTTTGAAGGAAATTCTGGACATACCCGACGACGTGCCTAAGGACGTTATGGATAAAGCCGAGTGCGTTCTTGTGTTGCCTTCCGTCCGTAAGAGCTCATTTCTTCTTGGCGGAAGTTACGGTCGTGGAGCGATGTCGTGTCGCACAGGAGCGAATTTTGATGGGCCCTGGAGTGCACCGGCGATGTACCGCCTCGTCGGGTTGAGCGTCGGATTCCAGTTCGGAGGCGAAGCTACAGACTTCGTGATACTGGTGATGAACAAGAAGGGCGCAGATGCGATGCTCAAGAACAAGATCAAGCTCGGCTCCGATGCCTCTATTGCCGCCGGACCGAAAGGGCGCACCGCCGAAGCCTCGACCTCCGGAACTATGGAGGCGGAAATGCTTTCGTACTCCCGATCCAGAGGAATCTTTGCCGGCGTGTCGCTATCAGGCTCAAACCTACAGTCTGACTCCAGCGACAACGAGAGCATCTACAACAAGAAGGTAAACGCGACTCAAATTATTCGCGAGGGCGCCGTTCAACCAACGCCAGAGGGAAAACAGATCATCGATGTCCTGGCTCAACATTCGCCGAAGAATCTATCGAAGTAGTACAAAGCAATGAGTGCGTGCTCGCAGACATCAAGCCTCGTGCGCGCAAGGATTGAGTTTGCAAGACTTTCATCCTGGTTTCACAAACGAGCAAGAAAAGCGAATGTTTGAGCAAAGAGTTCTAAGGTATCAAACTCGATGCCTGGAAACCCGGCCCGAACGCTGGGCCGAGCATACGCGGTTATCACCGGCCAACAATTGTGGGCCGGCAAAACTGCTCGGTGTTACTTAGCCACCGTAGAAAGGAAGTTGAAGTATGAAACCTGAAGTAGCGAAAATCGTCGAGCCAGAATTGAGGCGCTTCGCCGCCGATCTGAATCTGTCCGACGCTCAGAAAGAACAACTGCAGACAGCTCTAGAGACCGCGCGTGAGCGACTGGATGAAATTCGGGCGAAGAATCCGGATGTCACCAGAGCTGATGTTATCGCGAAGTTCCAGGAAGTCCGCGGTTCGCTGCGCGAACGCGTCGTAAAATTCTTTACACCAGACCAATTGGCGAAGTGGGACGCTGAGGTTTCAAAAGCCAGGACGTTCCTGGGTCACACCTTTAATCAGTAGGCCGTTTACTCTGGCTGGGCGGACACTCTCTGTATTGGTGGCCGCCCAGCCAACCAGGAGCTACACGCTATCATTCTCAAAGACCTACCAGGCTTCGTACCTTCGCAAGCTGCGTCAGCTAATTCTGTTAAGAATCTGTACTTGAAATCTGTGGGTGGAAAAATATCAATGGCGCCCGGCACCACTACGCCCGTACCGAAAGAAAAGACGTTCTCTTGTGACAAGGGGCTTGAACTTGAAGCTTGCGGCGCTGAACGAGGAGTTAAAAAAGCTAAATCGTACTTGTCATCTTCTGTGTAATCTGCGTAATCTGCGGATGATTACGATTTCAGGTTCATCAACAATGCTACAGATCACACAGAAAGGCTGATCTTTCAAAACTGATGAGCGAACAATTTACACCTCTAATCGTAGCTGGTTTTCTCGTTGTCGCTTGTTTGTTGGGGCGGACACTCAACCACTTCATGCCGCAACAATATTTAAATCCGGAGACCAAGGACTCGATGAAATTGGCGGTCGGTTGGGTGGCCACCATGTCCGCATTGATTCTGGGTCTCCTGGTTAATTCCGCGAAAACAAATTACGACGCTCAACGGAACACTGTGATCCAATTGTCGGCAAAGATTTCGTTATTAGACCGGGCGCTTGGGCTTTATGGGTCCGAGGCAAATGAGACGCGCGTCAATCTGCGCGCGGCTACAGAGGAATTGGTGAACAATTTGTGGGAAGATTCAGGCACGAAACCGGTACTCAATCCCGAAACCCAGGCTGGTGCTTCAATCTACATCGCGATTAGCAGTTTTTCGCCGCGCGACGACGCCCAACGAATGCTCAAGACACAGACTCTAGCTCTGACTGCACAAATTGCCGAACTACGCGCCCTCATGATATCTCAGTCGGTTACTTACATCTCCCGGCCCTTGTTGGTTGTCCTTATCGCATGGCTGGTGGTCGTCTTTCTGACGTTCAGCGTGATTGCGCCACGAAGCGTCACGGCGTTGACCATTTTGATCATTTCGGCACTCTCGATTTCCGGCGCGATATTCCTGATTGTCGAGCTCGACCGGCCGTTTAGCGGACTGATTCGCATTCCTAACGAACCGTTGCTTCGCGCTTTGAGCAACATGGGCAAATAGGTCGAATTAGAAGTGAACTCAGATAGTCGATAATGTAACAGGATAAGTATGAAACGGTTTTTTACGGGCCAATCGAAGTCCTCAGACAAATCGGCGGCAAAAAAGCCAAATGAAAAGGCTCCAACTTTAGAGCCGTCGATCGATGACAGCGAACGAACCGTAGCGACCCCGGATGCGGAGAGCGCGCTGGGACTCCTTAATCGCGGCAAGGAAACACCTATGGTTTTTGGCCGCTACGAGGTGAAGCGCTCCCTCGGTACCGGGGGCTACGGCGATGTCTACCTCGGGCATGACGCCCAACTGGATAGACCGGTAGCAATCAAGGTGCTCCGTCCAAAACGAGACCAGACGCAGACCGAAGACAATGTCTCTCTTCAGGAGGCCCGTAAGCTCGCTCGCCTTCGCCACCCTGGCATAGTAACCGTTCACGATGTTGGTATTCAGAGAGGCCAGGTATACATCGTCTCCGATTATCTTGACGGCACCGACCTCGGCCACTGGTTACGGGGTTATCGTCCTACCTGGCCCGAAGCAATACAAATCACAGCCTCAGTGGCGGATGCTTTAGCCCATGCACACACGCGGCTGATCGTTCACCGCGACATCAAACCGGCCAACATCATAATTACAAGTGATTACGCGCCAGTGCTCGTGGACTTTGGTATCGCTCTTGGCGAGGACGAAGCGACCGGTGGCGTTAAGGGCAAGATCTCGGGAACGCCCAACTACATGTCACCCGAGCAGGCTGAGGGCGCGGCCCACCGCATTGACGGACGCACGGATGTTTACAGCCTCGGCGTCGTTCTATACGAGATGCTGACTGGTCGACTGCCGTTCAAGGCAACACGGCTTCAGGAGCTTTTGCGGCAGGTGATCGAAGACGAGCCGCAGCCGCCTCGACAACTCGTACCTCAGCTTCCACCCGACCTCGAACGTATCTGTTTAAAGGCGCTCGCAAAGAAACAACAGGACCGATACACAACTGCGGGTGACTTTGCGGAAGATCTTCGCGGCGTTCTTGCTACGCTGTCCGATTCCATGACCATTCCGTCGAGTACGTCGATCCCCGCGTCCACGACACCATCAAGCTCGGTTTCTTTGGATACATCCGGTTCAATCCAACGCGCTCGTGAAGCCGAGCGCCGGCAACTGACTATTCTGGTTTGTGGCTGTGAGCTGTTCGAGTCAGAGGCGTATCTCGAAATGGATCCGGAGGACCAGGCTAGTTTGCTAAGCACCTTCCACGAGACTTGTGATCGGGCAGTTCTGCAGTTCGGCGGCACTGTCGTGCAGCGGACCGAAAAGGGGCTGTTGGCCTGCTTCGGTTTTCCAATCGCTTACGAAAACGCCGCCCGCCGCGCAGCTCGCAGCGGCCTCGCCATCCTCGAAATGGTGAAGACAATCGGCGAGCCATTTCGCCGCCAGCACAAACTTGAGCTTAATCCGTGGGTCGGCATCCACACTGGTTCCGCGATTGCCGAAGTTAAAGACGGCGATGTCTCGTTGGTTGGGGAGGCGCGCAACGTCGCACAACGTTTGGAGGACGTAGCCGTAGCAGGTCAGGTAACCTGTACCGAAGTCAGCGAGGCATTATTCAAAGGCCGCTTCCATTGTGAAACACTCGGCAGTCATAAGATCAAAGGCGTTAGCCGCGCGCTAGAACTCTTCCGTGTCGACGGAGTCGCTGTCACCGGAAGCTTGCTCGACGCGGTTCCTCCGGCCGAGCTATCCCCGCTTACCGGACGCGATCACGAAATCAGCCTGCTTAAGGATCGATGGGAACAGGTCCAGGAGGGCATGGGCCAGGTCGTCCTGTTGATTGGCGAGCCGGGCCTCGGTAAATCGAGACTTGTTCACACGATGAAGCAACACGTCCTGGGAAAGATGCTGTTAGGCGAATTTGACGCACCGGTAATTGAGTGGCGGTGTTCGCCGCACTTCCAGAACACGAGGCTCTACCCTGCGGTTGATTTCTTTGAACGGGCCCTTGCAACAGAGCGCGAAAGCCCACAGGAAAACCGGTTTGAACTACTGCTCAACCGGCTGCACCGGTATGGGCTTGATACTCCGGAGGATGTTCCTTTGTGGGCGTCATTACTGTCGCTTCCGACTCCTGAAAATTTCCCGGCACTATCGTTATCGCCTGCCCGGCAGAAAGAAGAAACGTTTCGGGCAATTCAGGAGTGGCTACATGTGCGCGCCGAACGAAGACCCATTCTATTCATCGTCGAAGACCTGCACTGGGTGGATGCATCAACGCTTGAATTCCTCGGACAGTTCCTCTCAGAAGGAGTGCACGATTCGATCCTGACGCTGCTCACATTTCGTCCCGAGTTCAAGACGCCGTGGCCTGCACTCGCTCACCAGACCGGTCTCGCTCTCAACCGTCTCACAAAGGGTCAAGTCGCTGAGTTGATGCGACAGAAGACAAAGAGCGACCTGTCGGATGCGGTGATCGAGCAGGTCTACGACCGTGCGGGCGGCGTTCCCCTGTTTGTCGAAGAGTTCACGAAGATTGTTCAGGAGTCTGATTCGGTGGATCGGCCAGTCGGAGTCGATACCGGGAGTTGGTTAAAGCACCAGATCCCTGCGACTCTTCAGGATTTAATAATGGCGCGACTGGACCAGATGGAGAACGAGCGAGAACTGGCTCAAATCGCCGCGACGCTCGGCCGGTCCTTCAGTTACGAGTTGCTTACCGCCGTTGCTAACCGAGATGAGCCAACGCTGAAAGACGAACTGGCCAGGTTAGTTCAGGCGGAAATCATCTATCAAAAGGGCCGGCCGCCAGAATCGACATATTTTTTCAAACACGCCCTGCTCGAAGATGCTCTCTACAACGCGCTGATCAAAGGGAAGCGGCAGCAGTTCCATCGTCGAATAGCAGAAGTGCTTGAAGCGCAGTTCCCGCAAACTGTTGCGACTCGCCCGGAGTTGCTGGCTCATCACTTCACGGAAGCAGGATTACCCGAAAAAGCAATCGGCTATTGGCTAAGTGCCGGGTTGCGTTCCCAGGAGAGGTCGGCGAATGTTGAGGCGAGCGGCCATCTTACGAGAGGGCTGGAGCTCATCGGGACGCTGCCAGAAGGCCTAAGTCGCGATGCAAAAGAGCTCCAGTTCCTGTCTACGCTTGGCCCCGTCTACATCGCTGCACTGGGGTACGCGGCGCCCGAGATTGGCCCCACACTCGAACGTGCGCGGGAATTGTGCCGCTTGATGGGCGAGGAACAGCTGATGTTTGGCGTCATGCTGGGTGCGTGGGAGTGGCGAATCGTCCGAGGAGACTTGAGCATCTGTACAGAGCTTGCTGCAGAAGGAATTGCCGTCGCCGAACGTTTGAACGACCCCGGCGTGACGATGGAGGCGTTGTTTATGCCGGGCGTGACGTTGTTTTATCGCGGTCGATTCGCGGAGTCGCGACCCTGCCATGAGAAGGCACTTCAGTATGACGATCGCGAGCGCACGAAGTTTTGGACCACTTACAGCGGGCACGACGGTGGCGTAACCAATCGCTGCTATCTCTTCCTGAATTTGTGGCACTTAGGATTCCCCGATCAGGCTCGCAAGCTGGAGCGGGAAACGCGTGAGCTGGCTTTATCAATCGGACACGCTTTCAGTCGCTGCCATGCGGTGGATTTTTCGGCCTTCCTTTATAACTACTTCAGGCTTGGCGCCGAGATGCAGGCGGCCGCCGAAGAAGAATTGGAAATTGGAAGAGATCAGGGATTCGCACTCTGGCATGCGTTGGGAATATTCCACACAGGAGCCGGCTTGCTTCTTCAGGGTCGGGCGACCGAGGCACTGCCCCATCTGCTTAAGGGATTTAAGGCATTCCGGGAGACAGGCGCGGAAATCCGAGTTCCGTCATACCTCGGAATTCTGGCCGATGCTTACACACAAACTGCCAGGTTCGATGACGCGCATAAGGCACTTGACGAGGCGTTGTTGGTCCTTGAAAAGAATGACAATCGCTCTGATGAAGCGGAGCTCTACCGTCTAAAGGGCGAATTACACCTCGTTGAGGCGAACGACCATACCGCAGGAGAGGAGCGTTTCCGAATGGCGATCGAGACGGCCCGTCGCCAGCGAAGCAGGGCTTGGGAGCTCCGTGCTACGACGAGCCTCGCTCGGCTATTTCAACGGCAGGGCCGTCGCGACGAAGCGCGAAGCTCACTTGCGTCAATTTATGACACGTACACCGAAGGATTCAAAACGCCGGACCTTGTGGACGCCAAAACAGTGCTTGATAGTTTGTCAGCCGACAAAGTGTAGATTGTGGAAAAGGCTTCTATACCGCAAAGACTCTAAGTCACGACGTTCAAACAAAGAAACCCACGCGAAAACTTTGTGTGTCTCGTGCTTCAGTTGAACGGTCAAGGCAGGCATGATCCCTCGAGTTGAAACAAATACTTTATGCTACGCATTGACTAAGTCCTTATAACTTTCCACGAGATTTCGCACTTACTCCATAGCTTCGTTGCCATCAACGTGGGACGAAACTTTGATCCCTGCTTAAACCTTAAGAATTAGGCACTTGGCACCAAGCTCTTTTACGCAAAAAGCGGATTAGAGATTGCTCACGTCTGAATGATTGCGATTCGGTGGTTAGCGTTCATTGCTTTCGCGAAGCCAATCAGACCCGCGCGTCGATCTTCCGACGCAGAGCCACCAAACAGCTGCATCTGGGTTCTTGCCTTTGAGAACTTACGCATTCAGGCTGGATGCAAAGAGGAGCCGTAAATGAAAGCACAAGCCGAACGAGCGGAAATCACTCGTACTTCGGAGGAGTCGGCCGAGCGGACGATACAACGTCGCGCAGTGGAGGCGGTCATCTGGGGAATGCCGATCGTTAACTATGAGCTTATGTACCAGGCTATGGTTAGCCAGGCGAAAGGTGGGTTCAATCAAATCGTTTACTGGTCGCGCTTGCCGGATTGGAAAAACCAGACGCTGACACCGAACCCCGACGCTATCTATCTGATGCCGTTCTTCAACACCAGGGAAGCTGGACCGGTCGTACTCGAGATTCCGCCGGCGAATGGAGGTACCATCGTAGGGAGCGTGAAGGACTGTTGGCAAACCGCAATTGAGGACGTCGGGCCCGCTGGCATCGACAAAGGAAGAGGCGGTAAATACCTGATCCTTCCTCCAAATCACCGAGAGACCGTTCAGGATTGCTACATCCCGATGTCCTCAGGCAATTACCAGGGTTACGCACTGTTGCGTTCCATCCCCAATAGCGGTCGCGATCGAGACGTTGCAAAGGCGGTGGAGTACGCTAAAGGGATTAAGCTTTACCCGCTTTCAAAAGCAGCGAATCCGCCAAAGACAACATTCGTTGATTCAGTGGATGTAGTCTTCGACTCCACGATCCCTTATGACCTGCGGTTCTTCCAATCGCTGGACCGAATGATTCAATCCGAGCCGTGGCTGACTCGGGACAAGCTCATGATCGATCAGCTCAAGGCAATCGGCATTGAGAAGGGCAGGACGTTTGCACCGGATGCAAAAACAAGAACTATTCTGAAGGATGCGGCAGCCGAAGCGCATGCTTACCTTCAGGAACAATATGAAAATGTATTTCTGCCGCCTTTCTATCCAGGTGCGCGATGGGCATTGCCGGCCTCGAGGGAGTTTGTAGCGGCGATTTCCAGAAACTTCAATGATCCCGATGTCTATCCGACAGATGCGCGAGGGCTTTGCTTTTCTTACGCATTCTTTAGTGCCAGGCATCTTGGACAGGGACAATTCTATCTGATGTCGATCAAGGACAAGGACGGCTACAACTTCGAAGGCGCCCGAACATACCGACTTCATGTACCGGCAAACGCACCGATCGAGCAGTACTGGTCCGCCACCCTTTATGACCGGGAAACACATGCGCTAATTCGCAACATGAAGCGACCGAGCCGGTCTTCGCAGAATCCGGAGCTCCAAAAGAATGCTGACGGTTCAGTAGACCTTTACTTTGGGCCCAAGGCTCCAGACGGTAAGGAATCAAACTGGGTACCGACGAACGAGAGCGGTCGGTTTGAAGTGCTATTTCGGCTTTACGGTCCCCAGAAAGACTTCTTCGATAAGAGGTGGATTCTTCCGGACGTTGAGAGAGTGAAATAAAGAGTTAAAAGATGTTGACGACATCGAAGACGAGAAACGATGAAAGTCAGCATCGTGGGTTACGATCTGACGGACGCCATGCTCGCGCATGGGATCGCAATATGAGCACCGTGAAAAAGGTTACCGGACAACAAGGGAAATTCACCGAGGACCTGCTGTGCTCCGTAGAAACACGCAAATCCAATCGGGGCATCACGTTATCGTCGATCTGAGGTGTAGTCTTCATATGGAAAACCATACCCAAGCGTATGGCAGTATCTCAACGACCTTGGAAGAGGTTTAATCACGTATCAATTGTCCAAAAGGGACAGACGTAGGAGACCCGCCATGGGATTCGTGCTCAGATTGACCAACTACGGTATTCTAGCGATCTTTCTTACCTTATTTTGCGTTACTCTTACCCGCCCGGTTGCAGCCCAGATACCCGGCATCAGCAAAGCAAAAACTGCAAAACCTGAAAAACAAGAAGAACCCAAAGATCCGTTCGGTCGAAGCACGCCGCGCGGTACTATGACCGGGTTAATGCGCGCCGCGAACTCGGGTGACGTTGTTTCTGCCGTGCGCTATATGCAGCTCACTTCAAAGCAACGTCCGAATACCGAGATCCTGGTGCGCGACCTGAAAGACCTGATGGATCGGTACTTTCGCAAGCCAATTTCGACCATAAGCGATTCCGCCGAGGGATTCCTTGACGATGGACTCGCGCTCGATCGGGAAGAAATCGGACCGCTCAGGGTCGGTGAAGGCGAGTTCTCAATAGAGCTCGTTCGCGTAAAAGACAAAGAGGCAGGCCAAATCTGGTTAATCTCTTCAGATACACTTAATGACGTTCCAGCCTACCACGGCGCAATTGAGAAAACCTGGATAGAGCGATTAATGCCAGAGGAGCTGCTGGACAAAACGATTCTCGGGATCTCATACGAACATGTGATCGGTTGGACAGCCTCTATCGGCATTCCACTCTTGCTTTTTTCGTTAGTTTTCCTGATTTTCGCTACAATCTCTCGAAAAATCTTCAGGAATCCCGTACGCCGGCAGCGTGCGGAGACGCGGTATGCGGCGCTTCGCTGGCCAATCACAATAGTCCTCACGCTAATTATTCACCTGTTGTCCCTGTTTGCGCTTCGACTTTCACTACGATTTCGCATCATCTATGGCCGTATAGTAGCTGCTCTGTTGGTTTTAGCAGTTGCGTGGTTGATCCGGCGAATTTTGACGCTGTCGTTCTCCTATACGCGGCGAAGGATGCAACGCGCGAAGCAGACCGGTAAAGAATCGCTAATTGTCCTGGGCGAACGCCTGATCAAAGCGCTTATCATCCTGGTCGCCATCTTCGTGGTCCTCACCATAAGTGGAGTCGATACCCAGACGGCATTGGCAGGAGTCGGTATCTTTGGCGTCGCTCTCGCCGTCGGCGCGCAGAAGACGGTGGAGAATTTTCTGGGCGGATTTTTCCTGTTAACTGACAAAGTGATTGCAGTCGGTGACAATTGTTCCATCTCGAATCGGTCAGGCACTGTCGAAGACATCACGCTGAGATCAGTACGTCTCCGAACTACAGAGCAGACTTTGTTATCGATACCGGCTGGGGTGTTATCACAGGATACCATTGAAAACTTCACTACGCGTGGCAAGATCCTGATTAAAACCACCCTGCGATTGCGGTATGAAACAACCACTGAACAACTCAGGTCTATACTGGACCGGGTTCGTAAGCTCCTCAGCGATACGCCTGAGATTGAAACCGAAACTTGCCGCATTCGTTTGGTTGATTTTGGAGTTCGCTCGATTGAACTCGAACTCTTTGCCTATGTGCTGACGACGAATTATTCGGAATTCCTTGCTGTGCGTGAGGATCTGTTGCTGCAGATTGCTGGAATAGTCGAAGAGGCAGGTAGCAGATTCGCCGGACCGGACCTCGTCGAGATACCCCAGAAGCCTGTGGTCGACAAAACAGCGAGCGCTTCAGGGTAATACTTATTGGGAGAAGGAAACAGGCAATCGAATTGAGGGTTACCACG